>DATAKE010000111.1:0-87267 GCA_036261745.1 Opitutaceae bacterium | reverse complement strand
GCGCCAGGTTGCGCAGCACGAAGTTGAGCACGCCACCAGCGCGGAAATACTCCAGCTCCGTCGGCGTATCGATGCGGCAGCGCACCGGCACGTGCTCAACCGCTCCGTTCTGTCGGGTGATCCGCAGGGACAGGTCCTGCTGCGGCTTCAACGCCATCGAGAGGCCGATGACATCGTAAGTCTCCGTGCCATCGAGTTTCAGCGTCTGCGCCGTCGTGCCTTCCTTGAACTGCAAGGGCAGCACGCCCATCCCGACGAGATTGCTGCGGTGAATGCGCTCGAAGCTCTGCGCCACGACGACTTTCACGCCGAGGAGGCTCGTCCCCTTCGCCGCCCAGTCGCGGGAGGAACCGGTGCCGTATTCCTGTCCGGCAATGACGATCAGCGGCGTCTTCGCGGCGATGTGCAGCATGGCGGCATCGAAGATCGAAACCTTTTCACCCGTGGGCTGGTAGATCGTGTTTCCGCCTTCCTCGCCGCCGAGCATCAGGTTCTTGATGCGCACGTTCGCAAACGTGCCGCGGGTCATGATGCGGTCATTGCCGCGGCGCGAGCCGTAGCTGTTGAAGTCCTCGTAGGCCACGCCGTTTTCCAGGAGGAACTTGCCCGCGGGCGAGCTCTTCTTGATCGCGCCGGCCGGCGAGATGTGGTCGGTCGTCACCGAGTCACCGAAAATTCCGAGCGCACGCGCATTCTTGATTTCGCTGATCGTGCCCGGAGCCATTCCGAACCCGGCGAAGAACGGCGGCTCTTGAATGTAAGTCGATGCGGGCGCGAACCGGTAAACGTTGCCCGCCGTGGACGGGATCTCGTTCCACTTCGGATTCTGCTCCGCGAAATTGCTGTAGAGCCGGCGGAAGACCTCGGGCTTCAAGGCCGCCTGCATCTGGTCGCGGACCTCCTGCAACGACGGCCAGATGTCCTTGAGGAAAACGTCCTCGCCCGCCTTGCCGCGTCCGATCGGCTCGGTGGTGAGGTCGATGTTGATCCGGCCCGCGAGCGCGAACGCAACGACGAGCGGGGGCGACATCAGGAAGTTCGACTTGATGTTCTGGTGCACGCGCGCCTCGAAATTCCGGTTTCCCGAAAGCACGGACGCGGCGACGATGTCATTCTTCACGACCGCTTCCTCGATCGCCGAGGCCAGCGGGCCCGAGTTTCCGATGCAGGTGGTGCAGCCGTAACCCACCGTTTGGAAACCGAGCTTGTCGAGATACGGCGCGAGTCCGGTCTTCTCCAGATATTCCGTGACGACGCGCGAACCCGGCGCCAGCGACGATTTCACCATCGGATTTACGCGGAGGCCTTTCTCGACCGCCTTCTTTGCGAGCAGTCCGGCGGCGAGCATCACGGAAGGATTCGAGGTGTTGGTGCAGCTGGTGATCGCGGCGATGAGCACGCTGCCGTGTCCGATGTAGCCCTCGGGCTTGTAAGTTTCAACCGCACCCATGTCTGGGGTGGGCGTCGGGCGGTTGTTCGCCATTTCGAGCTCGGTGGTCGGGTTCGTGTTTTGCGCGACCGACTTTTTCAACGTCACCGGCTCCTGGCTGCCGCCGCCGGGGGCGACGGGCGCCACGCCGCTCTCCACGTGGGCGCGGATGGCGAATTCCTCGGCTTTTTTGCCAAAGCCATTTTCCGTGACCGGCTTTGAAAACGCGGCGGTGAACTCCTGCTTGAGCCGCGGAAGCTCGATGCGATCCTGCGGACGCTTCGGGCCCGCCACGCTCGGCACCACGGTCGAAAGATCGAGTTCGAGATCGGTCGAGTAATCGATCGAGCCCTTGGCGGGCACGCCCCAGAGATTCTGGGCCTTGTAGTAGGCTTCGTAGAGCGCGACGTGCTTCTCTTCGCGGCCCGTGGCGCGGAGATAATTCGAGCATTCGCCGTCGATCGGGAAGAAGCCCATCGTGGCGCCGTATTCGGGGGCCATGTTGGCGATCGTGGCACGATCCACCACCGGCAGCGCCGTCGTGCCGGGTCCGTAGAACTCCACGAATTTTCCGACGACCTTCGCCTTGCGGAGCATCTGGGTGAGCGTGAGCGCGAGATCGGTGGCGGTGACGCCTTCGCGCAGCGCGCCCGTGAGGTGCACGCCGACGACGTCGGGCGTGAGAAAATAAACCGGCTGGCCGAGCATGCCCGCCTCGGCCTCGATGCCGCCGACGCCCCAGCCGACGATCCCGATGCCGTTGATCATCGTCGTGTGCGAATCGGTGCCGACGAGGGTGTCGGGATAGTAGACGCCGTTGGTGTCGCTCAACACGCCCTTGGCGAGGAACTCGAGATTCACCTGGTGCACGATGCCGATGCCCGGCGGGACGACCTTGAACGTGTCGAACGCCTGCATGCCCCACTTCAAAAATTCATACCGCTCGCGGTTGCGCGAGAACTCGAGCGTGAGATTTTTCGCGAGCGCGTCGGCGGTCCCGGCGAAATCCACCTGCACCGAGTGGTCGACCACGAGATCGACGGGCACGAGCGGCTCGATGATCTTCGGGTTCTTGCCCATGCGGGCGACGGCCGCGCGCATCGCCGCGAGGTCGACGAGCAGCGGCACGCCGGTGAAGTCCTGCAACACGATCCGCGCGACGACGAAGGGAATCTCCTCCGTGCGCGGAGCACGCGCGCCCCAGCTGGCGAGCTCGCGCACGGCCTGCTCGGCCACGCGCTTGCCGTCGCAGTTGCGCAGCAGCGACTCGAGCACCAGCCGGATCGAAACCGGCAGGCGCGACACCTTGAAGCCGGCTTTCTCGAGCGCGGGCAGCGAGTAGAATTGGTGCGAAGCGCCGTTCACGGAGAACGACTGCAGCGTGTGGAAGGGATTGGGAAGGCTGGGAACGCTCATCGAATTTTCGCTTTTCGAACTTGGATTTTCGCTTTGGGAAAGAGGGGGAACTTAGCTGGCGAGCGCGGCCTTCACGGCGGCGAAGTTCGGCAGATCCTTCGGCGTGGGCGTCTGCTCCGCGTACTTCACGAGGCCGTCCCGGCCGATCACGAACGCCCCGCGCGCGGCGGCTTCGTACATCCCGTGCAACGTGGGGAGAACGATATCGTAGGCCTTGATCACCGTCTTGTTCAGGTCGCTGAGCAGGGTGATGCCGATCTTGTTTTGTTTCGCCCAGGCCTCCTGAGACGCCGGGCCGTCGACGCTGATGCCGTAAACCTGGGCGCCGAGATTCGTGTAGTCGCCGAGCCCGCCGCTCACCTCACACAGCTCCAGGGTGCAATTGCTGGTGAACGCCGCGGGGAAAAAAAGGAGCACCGTCTGGGTCTTGCCGAAACTGTCGCTGAGTTTCACGTCCTTCAGTCCCTCGGCCGTTTTGGTCTTCAGGGTGAAATCAGGTGCTTTGGAGCCGACGGCAATGGGCATGGAAGCGGTGCGATAAAGGATGGGTGGATCGGGCGGCGGGGCGCCGCGCGAAAAGGAATGCGGACGTTGGACCGGCGGCGGCGGCGCGGCAAACCGTTTTTCCCGACAGTAGTCCGGTTGTTGGTTTCACAACCACCGGCATTAGAAACGCTCTTGCGCGCCCGCGCGGCGGACCCGTTAACTCTCCGGCCCGATCATGACCCTTCTCGAAGACCTCCAGTGGCGCGGCCTCGTGGCCGACTGCACCGATCTTGCTGCGCTCGCCAAGCGCCTGAGCGAAGGGCCCATCACGCTCTATTGCGGCTTCGATCCCACCGGCGACTCGCTCCATGTCGGCCACCTCATGGGCCAGCTCACCCTGCGCCGCTTTCAACTCGCGGGGCATCGTCCCCTCCCGCTCGCCGGCGGCGCCACGGGAATGATTGGCGATCCGGGCGGCAAATCCGCCGAACGCAACCTGCTCTCCCGCGAGCAGCTCGATCACAATCTTGCGTGCATCAAGGTCCAGCTCTCGCGGCTTCTCGATTTCGATGCGCCGGCCAACCCCGCGCGCCTCGTCGACAACGCCACCTGGACGATCGGCCTCAGTTACCTGGATTTTCTCCGCGACATCGGAAAACACTTTTCGGTCAATGTGATGGTGGCCAAGGACAGCGTCCGCTCCCGCATGGAGGGCGACAACGGGATCAGTTACACCGAGTTCAGCTACATGCTGCTGCAGGCGCATGATTTTTATCACCTGCGCAACACGCACCACTGCGAGCTCCAGATCGGCGGCAGCGACCAGTGGGGCAACATCACCGCCGGCACCGATCTCATCCGCAAAAAACTCGGGGTGCCTGCTTGGGGTCTCACCTTCCCTCTCATCACGAAGTCGGACGGCACGAAATTCGGCAAAACCGAGGGCGGCGCGGTCTGGCTCGATCCGAAGAAAACCAGCCCCTACCGCTTCTACCAGTTTTTCATCAATACCGAGGACGTGATGGTCCCGGCCTATCTCCGGAAATTCACGCTGCTCTCCCGCGCCGAGATCGAGGCGCTCGAAGCGAAACACGCGGCGAATCCCGGCGCCCGCGAAGCGCACAAATCCCTCGCCCGCGAAGTCACCACGCTCGTCCACGGCCAGTCCGCCTGCGACGACGCCCTCCGGGCGAGCGAAATCATGTTTGGCGGCGGCCTCGACGGGATCGGCGAGGCGGTGTTTCAGGATGTCGTCGGCGAAATCCCCACGAAGGAACTCGAAAAAAACCGGCTCGAGGGCAGCGGCCTCGCGTTGACCGACGCGCTCGTGCACGCCGGCCTGGTTACTTCAAAAGGCCAGGCGAAAAAAGACATCGAAGGCGGCGGCATCTACGTGAACAACGTCCGCGCCGGCGAAATCACCCGCAGCCTCACGACGGCCGATCTGCTTTTCGGAAAATATCTCCTGCTCCGAAAAGGGAAGCGCACGTATGCGGTGCTGCGGGTTTAAACCGGCGGCCGGAGCTGTAGGAGCGGCTTTACGCCGCGACTTTCCGGGCGGATCGAACACCAGGCGTCGCGTAAAGCCGCTCCTACAGCCAATCTGCCGGGCGTCGAAGACGTTCCTCAGAAAAACATTGCCTCGCTCAACGCCACTTCCGGCGTGAGCAGGCTGACGGCGGCGGGAAGCGTGGTGCGGCCGTTGCCGAGGTCGGCTTCGAAAAGCGCCTGACCGGTCGCAAGATCGCCGGACCAGCGAAAGCGACGCGCGGCATCGGCGTAATCGAACTGCACGGCGAGGCTGCCCGGACTGTTTTTCGGCAGCGGCGCAATGGCGAACGACACCGCGTCTTTTTTCGCCCCGCAATCGCAGATCCGGCGGCGAAGCCACTCGAGCGCAACCCGGCCCTCCGCCCCGAGCGAAGCGGCGTGCGACACCTGAACCGTTCTCAACCCGTCGATCAGTTGCGCCGGCGGATAGCTCGCGAGAAACTGACCGATCGTCTGCCGCACGGGCAAAAGGCGGGAATAAACAAGATCGCGCAGCGCCTTGGGATTCGGCCACGGAAAGCTGAATGCGTCAGCCGGCGCGATCGAGCTGTCGATCATCACGCGTTTCGCCCGACTGAGCAGATAACGGTAGTCGGCCAGCCGCGCGGTGGCGGAAAAACGATGCGCCCAGTAATAAAGCGGCAGATCGGTCGAGAGGCAGATCGACACCTGGTTCTCGAGGTGCGGGCGGGCCGCCCGCGAGTAGCTGAGCGTCACGAATTCGACGCAGCGCTTGTCGCTCTTCGATTTCCCCAGGTGGCATTCCGCGTAAATTTTCGCGCGGATTTCCGTGCCGCCAGTGTCCTTGATCTGCGGACAAAGCACCACGATGCGGCTCGGGTAGCGTTTGGAAAACGCGACCACATTCTTGAATTGCGCGGACGCATCGTCCACCGGGGTGTTCAGGCCGAGGTGAAGCACGAAGTTCACCTGCGTGGCTTTCGCATCGTCCGCCTCGAGGGAGGGCGCACCGCTCGCGGCGGTATCGGCCCACATCGCCGCGAGACTTTTTCCAATCTCGCCGACAGGGACCTCGATTCCCGGAAGGACGTCAAAAATGGCAGACATGGTTAAATAATCTTTTTGTCATTCTGAGCGCACCGAAGAATCCAGCAGGACATTCGAAACTCAGAGAATGTGCGGACCTCCGAGTGGATTCTTCGCTGCGCTCAGAATGACAAAAGAGGTCGAGCACTGCGGGGTCACGGTTGGCGCCAAGTGTGGTTATTTTTCGCCAGAAGGGCGTCGCCACCGGGCGGGCCCCACGAGCCGGCGGGATAAGTGTCCATCCCGTCGCGACCGGCTTTCGCCCACGCTTCGAGCACCGGGGTGCAAAGTTTCCACGACGCCAGAGCTTCGTCGCCCCGGATGAAGAGCGTGCCGTCTCCGATCATCGCATCCAGCACGAGCCGCTCGTAAGCCTCGGGCGTGTTGGAGCCGAAGGTGGTCGCGTAACGGAAGCTCATTTTCACGGGCTGCGTGCGCGTTTCGAGGCCGGGCACCTTCGTGTTGAGGATCAGGCTGAGCCCTTCGTCGGGCTGGATCTGAAACGACAACGTATTCGCCGCGAGGTCGAAGCGGCCGCCCTCGGCAAACAACGTCCCGGGCGGACGCTTGAAGGCGATCGCGATTTCCGAAACGCGGCGCGCCATGCGTTTTCCGGAGCGCAGGTAGAAAGGCACGCCCTGCCAGCGCCAGTTGTTGATCGACAGTCGCAGCGCCGCGTAGGTCTCGGTGTTCGACTGGGGATTGATCCCCTCCTCTTCCAGGTAACCTTTCACCGGTTTGCCCGCCATCATGCCGGCGGCGTATTGCGCGCGCGCCGTGTCGCCGCCGGGTCCGAGCGTCAGCGGCTGGATGGCGTTGAGCAGTTTCACTTTCTCATCGCGGATCGATTCGCCGTCGAGCGAACCGGGCGGCTCCATCGCGGTGAGCGCGAGGAGCTGCATCGTGTGATTCTGGATCATGTCACGCAGGCAGCCGCTTTGCTCGTAATAGCCGCCGCGGGTGCCGACGCCGACTTCCTCGGCGACGGTGATCTGCACGCTGTCGATGAAGTTGCGGTTCCAGAGCGGCTCGAAGATCGAGTTGGCGAAACGCTGCACCAACAAATCCTGCACCGTCTCTTTGCCGAGGTAGTGATCGATCCGGTAAACCTGGTGTTCCTCGAAGACGGAGCGGATGGTCTCGTTCAGCGCCCGGGCGGATTCCAGGTCTTTGCCAAACGGCTTTTCGATGATGACCTTCGAGTGTTGCGGCTGATCGAGATGTTTCGCCGCGAGGCCGCTTGCCCCGAGATTGAGGAGAATCGGCGCGAAGACCGACGGCGGAGTCGAGATGTAGAACAACCGCTGCACCGCGCGTCCCAGTTTCTTTTCGATCGCATCGATGTGCGCGGCGAGTTTTTCGAACGCCGCTTTGTCGTCGTAGCCACCGGCGACGTAACTGGTGTGCCCGGCCACGCGGTTCCAGACCTCGGACTTCAACTCGCGGCGGGAAAACTCCTTGATCGCGTCGCCGGCCATCGTCCGGAATTCCTCGTCGGGGATCGCCTTCCGCCCGTAGCCCACGAGGAAGAAATCGGCCGGCAGCAGATTGTCGAAGGAGAGATTGTAGACCGCCGGGATCAGTTTCCGGGCGGTCAGATCGCCCGAGGCGCCGAAAATAACGACGACCGTCGGCGGCGCGCCGCGATGCTTGCTTAAACCGTGAAGGAAAGGATGACGCTGAGAATCAGCCATGGCAGCAAGGGGTTTTCGGGACGGGATCGGACGATGCAAGGGAAATGCTCGGTGAATCCATCGCATCCGAACCAAAAATTTTGTTCATGCCCGAAAATGTTTGGTGAACAACGGCACGTTTTCGAAATGCAGCACGGGCGGTTCGCCCGAGTTCGTTCCGACCCGATCACCGGAAGGGCGCTCCGGTTCCCCGGTAATCGGAGCCGTCGAACCCACCTCGACAATATCGAAGCGAAACACGGGAGGTTTGCGGAGAAGCCGGGCAAGATACGCTTTGATGGCGCGCCGCAGAACACGTTTCTTGCGCGCATCGACGGCGTAGTAACCGGGCACAAGCGCACCGGTCCCGCGAGCCTTCACCTCGACGAAAACCAGCACTTCGCCGTCCTGGCACACCAGGTCGAGTTCCTCCCGCTGGTCGCGCGGATTCCGCCAGTTGCGCGCGACGACGACAAATCCCCGCTCGCGCGCCAGCCAGGCGGCGGCGAGGTGTTCGGCGCGCTCGCCGGCGCTGGCCGGCCGCTGGAGTCCGAGAATTTTTCGCAGCCAATGAAGCATCGGTGAGTTTCCATGCTATCTTCCGCCTCCCGCCGCCAGAGCCGTGTGCGTGTTGTTTCTCATTGCGGGAGCAGATTCACCCGCTGACAATCCGCGCACCAACCCCAAGTTTTAGAGCAACTCATGCCCACCACCACCATCGCAGGCACCCTGCGTCGTTCGCTTCTAATCAAGGTCATCTCGAAGCACGCCCCGAGCAAGGAGGACGTCAGTGCGATCATCGAGCTCACGGCGGCCAAAGTCGTCGAGGCACTCGAGGCGCAGTCGATGACGTTTTATCTCGTTGAGGGAAACGAGATCGCACTCAAGCAGGTTTACTACTCTCCCACCCTCTGGGCGGCCAACCCGGCGCGCGAAAAACAATTCCAGAGCACCGCGGCCAAGCTGATCCAGATGAAGCTCCCGCTGGGCAAGGGCATCGTCGGAAAGGTAATCGAGAGCGGGGAACCCGCCTTTTACCGCAACAGCCTGAGTCAGGCGCCGTTCATGGCCTCGGTGATGCAGACGACCGGCTACGAGGTGCGCTCGATGCTCACCGTGCCGCTGAAGGCGAACATCACGCTCGGCGCCATCCAGATCCTCAACAAGGAAAAGTCCGCGGGCACGAACGGCGAGTTCGTCGAGAAGGATCTCCAGCTCCTCCTCGAAGTCGCGGAATATTCCGCCGCGCTGATCCAGCGCATGCTCGATCCGAAATATGTCCTGAACCCGGAGGACATGGCGAAGTTCGTGGCGAAGTTCACCGATCTTCCCCTCGTCACCCACCCCGACGACGTCGACATCGAGCGCGACCTCGTGGAGCAGGTCGGCGACGCCGTGATCCGGCGCGAGGGGATTTTCCCCAACCGGCGCCTCGGCCCCAATTCCGTCGCGGTCCTCACCACCAACCCGCTCGACTACGGCAAGCGCGAGGAATTCACCCAGACCACCGGGCTTTCGCTCGACGAAGTCTGCGTCGTTTCCGCCACCCTCTTCGACCAGCTCGTCCGGAAGTATTTCAAAAACTCCAAGGACCTCGCCGATCCCAAGGCCAAACAGGGCACCGGATCCGGAGACATCGACATCGGCTCCGTGGCCGACGTCATCAGCAGCGCCTACACCGCCGACGGCACCGAGGTGACGGTGAAGGAACTCGAGAAAGAGGACTCGGCTCCGATCATTCAGCTGACGAATCGCATCATCGAGGACGCGTACGTGTGCGGCGCATCGGACATTCACATCGAGCCGATGGAGAAAGACCTGATCATCCGCTACCGCGTTGACGGCGTCTGCCAGGAAAAACTCCGCCTGCCGAAACAGGTCGCGAACGGCCTGGTCACGCGTCTCAAGATCATGGGCAACCTCGACATCTCCGAGCGTCGCCTGCCCCAGGACGGACGCATCGTGTTCAAGAAATTCACGAAGAAAAACATCGATATCGATCTTCGTATGGCGACCGGGCCGATGAATCACGGCGAGAAGGTCGTCATGCGTATTCTCGACAAGGAGAAGAGCACGCTGCCCCTGACCGCGCTGGGATTCTCCGACGAAAACCTCACGAAGTACCGCGACTGCATCCGCCAGCCCTACGGCATGATTCTCCATTGCGGACCGACCGGCTCCGGCAAGTCCATGACCCTGTACTCCGCGCTGGCGGAGGTGAACACGCCGGACATCAACATCCAGACCGCGGAGGACCCGATCGAGTACACGCTGCCGGGCATCAACCAAATGCAGATGAGCCGGGTGATCGGGCTGACCTTCGCCCGCGCCTTGCGGTGTTACCTGCGCATGGACCCCGACATCATTCTCGTCGGCGAAATTCGCGACGAGGAAACCGCGCAGATCGCGATCGAAGCCGCGCTCACCGGCCACTTGCTCGTCTCAACCCTCCACACCAACGACGCGGCCACGACGATCGCGCGTATCGGCGAAATGGGCGTCGAGGCATTCAATCTTTCCGCCTCGCTCGTGTGTGTTTGTGCGCAACGGCTGGTCCGCCGGCTCTGCAAGAACTGCAAGGTACCGTACAAGCCCACGGGCCGGCAGGAGGAAATTCTGAACCGGGCGCTCGGCTGGTCCGGGGAAATCTTCAAGGTTCACCCCCAGGGCTGCCCGACCTGCGGCGGCATGGGCTACAAGGGCCGCGCCGGCATCCATGAGCTGATGACGAACAACGAGGAGCTCACCGAGGCGATCAACAAGGAGGTTGAGGCCGCCGATCTGAAACGCATCGCGATGCGCACCGGCATGAAGTCGCTCCACCAGGATTCGATGCTCAAGGTGAAGCTCGGGCTCACCACGATGGAGGAGGCACTCAGCAACGTGCCGCCGGATTTCCTGAAGTAGCTTCGGTTGGTTTGACCTGTAGGAGCGGCTTTACGCCGCGACCGTTCGGGCCCGCGACCGCCGGAAAGTCGCGGCGTAAAGCCGCTCCTACAGCCCGGAGATTCCTAGACGCCGACGCCGGCCGCTTTCGCGCCCACCACCGACTCCGCGATGTTGAGCGCGTGCGTCTCCGCCTCGCCGCGCTCGTGATTGAAGCGCATCGAGACGGTTTTCGAAACGCCGCGCTCCTCCATCGTCACGCCGTAGATCGCGCTCGCCGCGGAGACGGTGCGCTTGTTGTGCGTGATGATGATGAACTGGGATTCGTCCACGAACTTCTTCAACAGCTCCGTGAACCGGCCGATGTTCGACTCGTCCAGCGGCGCATCGAGTTCGTCGAGCAGACAGAAGGGCGACGGCTTCACCATGTAGAGGGCAAAGAGCAGAGCGACCGCCGTGAGCGTTTTCTGTCCGCCCGAGAGCAGCGTGATCCCCTTCAGCTTCGTGCCAGGCGGCTGCGCGACAATTTCGATGCCGCTTTCGAGGATGTCCTCGGCCGCCACCAGCTCGAGATGGGCCCGGCCGCCGCCGAACAGCGTGTGGAAGGTGTACTCGAAGTTCTTTTTGATCTGGTCGAATGTGACCTGGAACTGCTGCTGCGAGGTCTGGTTGATTTCGTCGATCGCCTTGACCAGCTCGGTCTTGGCATTCGTGAGATCGTCAATCTGGCCGCGGAGGAAATCGTGGCGCTGCTTCAGCTCCGCGTATTCCTCGATCGCGACGAGGTTGACCGCCCCCATGCTGTTCAAGCGCTGGCGCAGGGCATCGACCTCAACTTTGACTTCGTCCCACTTCGTGGCATCGAGCGCCGCGAGATCCGCTTCCGTGGCCTCGCCCTTCGCCGCTTTCGCTTTCCGGCGCTTGGGTTTCTCCCCCGCGTCTGACGGCGGCGCCTCGTCGTCCTCGTCTTCATCGAGATCGAGCGGCTTGACGCCTTCTGGTTCATCGTCGGCCCGCCAGAGCAGCTGTTTCCAGTCGAGGGTCGAGATGTCCGCCTGAAATTCGCGGGTCACTTCCTCGGTGAGGAACTGCGCGCGCTGACGGTCGCCCGCGAGCTTGATCTCATTCTTGCTGAGTTCGTCATGCGCGGCGTCGGTCGCGGCGCGGATCGAACCCTGCGCAGTTTCCAGTGTGCCGATCTCGCGCTCGAGGCCGGAGAGTTCATTGCGGACTTTTTCCACCTGCTCCTGCGCCACGACGAGCGTTTCGGCGATCTGTTTTCCCCGGCCGCGCTGCTGCGTCGTCTCCGTTTCAAGTTCGTTGGTTTGCTCGGTCCACGCCTCGATCTCGGTTTGCCGCTGGACGAGCAGGTCTTCGAGCTGGTGGCGGCGGCGTTCCATTTCGCCGAGGCCGCGATCGAGCACCTCCACCTTTTGCCGGCGCTCGGCCAGCTCGAGGCGGGCCTGGGCAAGGGTGTCGCGCTTCACGTCGCGATCCGTCCGCACCTCCACGATGCGCGTTTCGAGTTTTTGAATTTTCTCCCGCTGGGCGCCGGCGGCCGCATCGGCCTCGGCCAGACCCTTCTGGGCTTTCTCCCAACGCGTGTGCGCCTCGTTCCGGGCGTGCTCGAGCGACTGAAGCTCGCCTTCCATGCGACGCAGCCGGTTGGAAACTTCCTCGAGTCCGCGTTGCGCGTTGCGCTGCTCGGATTGGACGGAGGCCAGGGTCTGCGTCGAGGTCAGCACGTCGGCGCGACGCTTTTCCAACGTTTGCTCCGCGTCCGCCAGCCGCGTGTTCAACGCATCGATCACTGTCTTCTGGTCGTCGTGCGCCTTCTGTTCCTCGGCCAGCGCCTTCGCCGTTTCCCGCAGGTCGATTTCGCGCTGCACGATGCTGTTCGCGGATTTCTTGCTGCTGTGGTGCCCGCCGTAAACCAGCCCGCGCCGGTCGACGAGATCGCCCTTGCGGGTCACGACCGCCAAAAAGCCAAATGCCGGGTTCGCCTTCCAGAATTCCAGAAACGCCCCGAGGTCATCCGCAATGTAGCACTCGCCCAGCACGCCGAGCACGGGATGCGCGGCATTCGGGTCGCTCAATGCCACCACGGCCGGCACGAGGCCGGCCGGAAGCGCCGAGCCGTTTTGGTCGGCGCGAACGCCAACCTCGGAAATCCGGAGCACCGCGGAACCGATCTGCTCGCTTTCCAACTGCGCGAGAATTCGCCGGGCGGTGGCGACATCGCTCACACTGATCGCTTCCGCAGCCGCGCCCAGGATCGCTTCGATCGCTTTGCCAAATTCCGGCTTCACTTCGAGACCCTGCAAGATCGGTGAGGCCTTGGTGCCAGCGAGCGCAGCATCGAGCCGGCCTTGCAGCACCGCCTTCGCTCCCTCGCCGAAACCCTCCCATTTCTCCTGCAACTGCTGGAGCAGGCGCAGCCGCGCCGTGCGTTGAGCAAGCGCGCGATCGATCTCGGAAAGTTTCCGCTGCGCCTCACGGAATTCGCGCGTGAGATCGGTGATCGCCTGTTGCGCCGTCACCGACTCGCTGTGCGTCCGGGCTTTTTCCGCGAGCGCTTCCTCCAGGCGTTGATCCAATTCCGCCGCGACCTGCGACGCCGCCGCCTGCTGCTGCCGCACGCCGTCGAGATCCTGCGCCAGCGCATTGTGACGGTGCGCACTGGTCTTTTGGTCGACCTCGTAACCAGAGCAGTCGGTGCGCAACCGCGCGACCGTGCTCTCGAGCTGCAGGAGGTGAAACTTCGCCTGCTGCAGTTCCTGCTCCAGCTTGCTCAGTTCGCCGTCGACGATCGCGAGCTCGCGATTGCGCTGCTGGAACACCGCGTCGCTGCTGCCGAGCAGGCCGAGCTGCATCTGCTTGTCCTGCGCACCGGTGTCGACTTGCGCCGCGACTTCGCGGAGCTGCATTTCAAGTTCGCCGAGATTGTCGCGCGAGGAAGCCAGCCGGTCCTCGAGTCCGCTGCGTTTGATCTGCGCGAGGTTGGCCGCATTCTCCGCCGCTTCCTTTTGCGAACGCAGGTCGAAGACGGACTGCTGGGCGTCCTGCACACGCTGGTTGAGGCGGCTGCGGGAGGATTTCTTTTCGTCGAGCGCGCCTTGCTGCTGCTCGAAATTCGCCCGGCGCGCGTCGGCATCGGCCCGGAGCGTCGCAACCCTGGCCTCGAGTTCGCCGAGCGTCGCGTGCAGTTGCGCGTAGCTGTGTCCGCTCCACGCCAGCGCGAAATGGCGGAGACGGTGGTTGACGCGTTTGTAGCGCATCGCCTTCGCCGCCTGGCGCCGGAGGCTGCCGATCTGACGCGAGACCTCGGCGACGACATCGGCAACGCGGGCGAGATTCTGGTCGGTCAGCGCCAGCTTGTTCATCGCCTCGCGCCGGGCGCTCTTGTACTTCGTGATGCCCGCGGCTTCCTCGAACACCGCGCGACGCTCCTCGGGCTTCGACGAAAGGATCTGGTCGATCTGGCCTTGTGCCATGATCGAGTAGCTCGTCCGGCCGATGCCGGTGTCCATGAAAAGTTTTTGGATGTCCTTCAGCCGGCAGGTCTGGCCGTTGAAGGAATATTCGCTCTGGCCGTCGCGATGCACGCGCCGGGTGATCTCGATCTCGTGAAACTCGCTCCCGAGCTGTTTCTCGCAGTCCGTCAGGAGCAGGCCGACCTCGCACAACTGGGCGGGCTTGCGCGTGTCGGCGCCCTCGAAAATGACGTCCTGCATTTTTCCGCCGCGCAGCGCCTTGGCGCTCTGTTCACCGAGCACCCAGCGGATGGCATCGGCGATGTTCGACTTCCCGCAACCGTTGGGTCCGACCACCGCGGTGACCCCTGGCTCAAAGCGAAGTGTGGTTGCGTCAGCGAATGATTTGAAGCCGTGAAGCTTGAGCGCCTTGAGATACATGCCGGGTTAAAAGTGGCCATTGAAGGGCGGCACTCTGGCGCCGCAATGGAAAAACCCGCCGACTTGTTCACAGCGCTTTCGCACGTTGCCGACAGACCGAAAGCGTGCGCTTGACGCGGCGCGTTCCGGCCGCTTCCCGTGCGGAAACCGCGGTCAATTCACGTTCGTCGCGCTGACTCCGAACGGATGGCCGGGGAATTCCAGTATCCCGCCACATTCGAATTCGTCGGTACCCGCCGGGCCCATCCCAAACTTTTCGCCGCCCTGCGTGGCAAACGTGAGCGTGCCGTAGCGGTAATTGAGGATCTTGCGCCCGTTGTAGTCCGCGACGGTCAGGATCGGGGTTTCGATGCCGTGCGTGTCGGAAACTTCGGCGTACACCGGATCGATCAGCCGCGAATCGCGCAAACGCCGGCTGACCACCGCCCGGTCGCCCGCCGCCAGGTTAACCCAGTCGATCTCGCGGTCGCCGCGGCAGACCGCGAGAAAATGCGCGGTGCCATATTTGTCGTACAAAAGCTGGGTGGGATTGCGGCCGATCTTTCCCGTGCCGGTCGCGACGATCGCGTTGGGATCGGCGGGAGCTTCCGTGGACAGACCTCCGAGTTGATAGGTGGTGAGGGTCCCATCCACAGAGGCAACGAAGGCGCGGTTGCCTTCCCCCCAACTCATTGTGGCCAGAACGGCGGTGGGATGAGGGACATCGAGGACTTTCACGACGACCGGTTTCCAGGCGGGATAAAACTCGAAGGTGTAGGGCCACTGGTCGGGTGCGCTGCCGCGATTGCGGGTTTTCTGGAAATTTTCCTCAGTCGTAAAATAGGCGTTGCGGACCTCGGTGAAGAGCGGCTGCAGGTCGAGAAACGCGACCTTCGCCTCGTGTTTCGAAATAACGACCGCGAACCCCGCGGTGCAGGTGTATTCCTTGTTGTGGCCGGTGTAGAACTGGTCGCGGTCCGACTGAACGCTCAGGTTGTATTCGCTGAGCATGCCGGCGTTTCCGTCGCGTCCGTTGACCCGGCCCCCGATGCGGTTGCCCACGGCGCAAATTCCCGTCGGAAGATCCAAGCCGGGCAAGTCCACATAACCGAGGAGCTTGATCCCGACAAACGACGCCACGTTGGGGAGCATCGCGTGTTCGTCGCCCCATTCATGCGGCATGGCGGTGACTTTGCCGTTCACCGACAGGGCGAACACCGCCACCTGGCCTTTCATCGTCTCCGTATCGATCACGGTCACGAGGGCCATTTCGTTTTTATTGGTGATCGAAATCGCAGTCGGAACCTTGGTCTTGGGAAACTGAAACGTGGGATTCGTGTGATGCGCTGTCACCGTGCCCGCGACGCCGACAAAGCCGGAGGAAAACAGCGTCAGGCCACAGTTGGCCCAGTTGCCCATGCCCCGGGCGGTCGCGATGGGACGGCCGATCTTGTCCGCGCCGGCGACATCGATCCACCGTTTCGTCGTGGGATCGGGACGGAAACCGTCGCCCCACCACGGCGCCTGCGGCTTTTCGGTAAAACAATGATGCGACATCTCGATGATCGTGACGCGATCCACGCCGATTCCATCGTTCGGCATCTTGGGCTCGCCCTCCATCGCGAGCGGACGATCCGCCATGTAGATGACCTGGCCCTGGGTGGAGCTGTAGTCGCCGGAGTCCTGGCGATAAGGCCCGCCGAGCTGCCATTCGCGGGTCGCTTCCTGACCCGCCTCGGGCGGAAGTTTCTTTGAAGGTGCGAGATAGATTTCAGGAAAAGTCTCCGTGACACCACCCGGATGGCAAGCGGCGTAATCGGGTCCGAGCCGCTTGTTGATCCCCGCGATTGAAACGTCGGTCAGCTCGCGCAACACCGCGGCGGAATAAATTTTGTCCGCCGGGCCCGCCCATGCCGTCCCGGCCAGGCCGAGGATCAGGAAAAGGATAACTGCGCGTTTGCGTTCACGAATCCGGACAACAGGCGAAGTATTCATCGAAGGGAGGACCCCTGGAGAAAACCAGTTCACGGGCCGTCCGGAGGGACCGGCTGAGGTGGGAAGGGTTCCTTACCCTCGTGAATCCCCGGTCACTTGTGATCCCAAGGCAGCTTCACGACGAGGCGCGGATGCTTCCACACCTCGAACACCTCGAACATTTTGCCGGGATTCAAGACCCCGTTCGGATCGAGAGCCCGCTTGACCGCCTGCATCGCCGCGACCTGCGCCGGGGAATGCTGCACGCGAAGAAACGGCGATTTCGCCAAACCGATTCCATGTTCGCCGGAAATCGCGCCTCCCAAGGCCACCACAGTTTCCATCAGTCGCTGCACCGCCGCCTCCGCCGCGCGACATTCCGCGGGCACGGCTTTGTGGTACATGATGTTCACGTGAAGATTTCCGTCGCCCAGGTGACCGAAGGTGGGGATCGCGAGTTTCGATTCGCGCCGCAACTGGTCGAGAAAGCGGGCGAACTTTTCGTAGTTCCGCATCGGCACGACGATATCCTCGTTCAGCTTCGCGTCGCCGAGTTCGAACATCGCTCCCGAACACTTCCGCCGCACCGCCCAGAGCGCCTCGGCCTCATCACGGTTGCGGGCCGCGCGGTGCGCGAGCGCGTGCCTGGCGGCCCAGGCGAGCACGACGCGCTTTTGCTCCCGCACCTCGCTCGCGCCGCCGGCCAGTTCGATCAGCAGCACGGGTCTTCCGGGCTGGCCGGCGAACACCGTCACACCCGTGGCCCGCTCGGCACAAAGCACCGAGTAACGGTCGAGAAATTCGCAGATCGCGGGCTGGACGCGTTGCGCGAACAGATCCCGCACCGAGCGAAACACGTCCGTCTCCGTCTTGAAGGCCGCGAGCAGCGTCCAGCGCGCCGCCGGCTGCGGAATCAGTTTCAACGTGGCTTCAGTCACGATGCCGAGCATGCCCTCGCTGCCGATCCAGAGATCGCGCAGGTTGAAACCGGCGGAAAATTTTTTGGTCGGGGTGCCCCACTCCACAAATTCGCCGGTCGGCAGATGCCCCTTGAGCGCCAGCACGAAGTCGCGCGTCACGCCGTATTTGCCCCCGTGCATGCCGCCGGCGTTGCACGCGATGTTGCCGCCGATCGTGCAGAATTCCTTCGACGACGGATCCGGGGGATAAAACCAGCCCTTCGCTTCCGCGGCCCGCTGGATGTCAGCCACTTTAGCGCCGGCCTGCACCTGCGCCATGCCGGCCTCGGCGTCGATTGCAATGCGGTTCCAGGCGAGCATGTCCACCACCCAGCCGCCGCGCACGGGCGCCGCCGCTCCGGTTAAGGTCGTGCCGCGGCCCCGCACCGTGACGGGGACGCGCTGGGTGTTGGCGAGCGTCAGCACCTCGGTCAGGTCGGCGCTGTGGCGCGGAAAAATCACCGCCGCCGGCAGAAACGGAATTTTGCTGCTGTCGAACGAGGCCGCCTCGCGGGCAAACTCATCCGTGCGAACGACGCCCGCGCCCAAACGGCGCTTGAGCGTGGCAGTGGCGGCGACAAAAGGCTTCATCGTCCGCAGGAAATGGACTCCGCGCCCGCGTCGTGCAAGCAGGGCGATGAAACCGCGCCGGAATAACGCCGGCGGACACGTGTCGCATTCGAAAAGTTTCGCTTCACTTTCGGGGCGCCGGTGTGCGAGTGTCGCCCCTCCCATGATCCGAGTCCTCCTCACCACCACCTCATTCCAAGACACCCCCGGCGGGCATCATCAACTTCTGGCTGGCACCGGCTGGGAAGTTATCACGGCCCGCGGACCGCTCAACGAGGCGGACACCCTCGCCGCCGTGGGTGAAATCGATGCCTACATCTGCGGTGACGACATGATCACCCGGAAGGTTTTGGAAAAAGCCGGTCCCCGCCTGAAGGTCATCAGCAAGTACGGCATCGGCGTCGACAAGATCGATGTGAAGTCCTGCACCGAGTTCGGCATCCCCCTCCTCTTCACCCCGGGCGTCAACCACACCACCGTCGCCGAGCACACGTTCCTGCTCCTGCTTGCCCTCGAGAAAAATTTCTTCTTCCACACCGACTCGACGCGCGCCAACGGCTGGAAACGCAAGACCGGCCACGAGCTCCTCGAGAAGACCATCGGCATCATCGGCCTCGGCCGCATCGGCAAGGAAGTCGCCATCCGCGCCCGTGCCTTCGGCATGAACGTGATCGCCTTCGACGTTTACTGGGATGAGAAATTCGCCGCCGCGAACAACGTGAAGCGCGCCGCTTCGCTCGATGAAGTTTACGCCGCGTCCGACTACCTTTCGCTGCACACCAACCTCACCCCGGAGACGCGCGACATGATCAGCGCGAAGTCTTTCCCGAAAATGAAAAAGGGCGTGCTCATCCTCAACTGCGCCCGCGGCGAGATCGTCCACACCGCCGATATGGTTGAGGCGCTGAAATCCGGACAGGTTGGCGGCTACGGTACCGACGTCCTCGACGAAGAACCGCCTACTCCCAACCATCCGCTGCTCAAACTTCCGAACTGCATCGTCACCCCGCACATCGGCTCGCGCACTTACGAGAGCGTGGTCCGCCAGGCGACTGCGGCCGTGAAAAATCTCATCCTTGCCATGCACGGCGACAAACCCCTCGCGCAGGTCAACCCCGAGGTGCCGGTCAAGAGGGTCGTCTGACGCGGCGCGCCAACCGAACGGTTGAGAGTTGAAGGTTGAAAGTTGAAAGACCGAGCCTTCAGCCCTCAGCCCTGCAATCACTGTCTCTTTCAACTTTCACCTTTCAACCTTCACCTCCCCTAACATGGCCGAAATTTTCTACGTCGTTCCCGAAGAACAGCACAACACGCTCGTCACCGCCGCCTACAAGAAGCGCGGCTATTCCGGACAGGAAGCCGAAGCCGGCGCGCGTTTCTGCGCCGAGGCAACCCGCCACGGCATCCGCACTCACAACGCCCTCAAGGCGCTCCATCTCGATCATCTCTTCGGTTCCGGCTCCGGCGGCTGCGTGCCGAAGGCGAAAATCGAAAAGGTCCCGGTGCCCTACCGCGCTTCCGCGGTGTGGAACGCCAATAAAAAACTCGGGCAGGCCACGGGTTACGCGGCGATCGAGCAGGCCATCAAGCTCGCCGACAAATACGGCGTCGGAATGGTCTCCGTGGACAACGCGTTCCACTACCTTTGGGGCGGCGGCTATGTGATGGATGCAGCGAAGCGCGGCTACATCGCGTACACGAACTGCACCGCCGCACTGGCGGAGGTCGTTCCCTTCGGCGGCAAGTTTCCGACCCTCGGCACGAATCCGCATTCGTGGGGCTTCCCCACGACGGATGCGATCGGCTATCCGATCGTAATCGACTGGGCGACGTCGGTTGTCGCGATGGGCCGGGTCCAACAGCTCCTGCGCGAGGGCAAACAACTTCCGCCCAACGCGGCCGTCGACGAAAACGGCGCTCCGACGACCGATCCGGCGAAAGCGAAATACCTCATCCCCTTCGGCGCCCACAAAGGCTACGGCCTCGCGCTGATGAATGAGATTGTCGGCGCCTTCATCGGCGGCTCGCTTCCGACGCTCCGCAATCGCTGGGACAAAGTCGGCGACGACAAAGGTACCTGCGCGTTTTTCTTCCAGGTGTGGAAGCCCGAGGCGATGAGTTCCGGCGCCTTTGCAAAAGGCCGCAACCAGCAGGAAAATGTGAAGGCGGTCATCGCCGACATCCTCGGCCACGGCAACGAAGGCTGCATGCTCCCCGGCCAGCTCGAAGCCCAGGCGGCGGCCCGCTGCGCAAAAAATGGCGGCCTGCTCTTCTCCGAAGCCGAGATCAACGCCTTCAACGAACTCGCCGCCGAGGCGCGCAAACAGAAATGGAAACTCAGCGACCTCAAGGTCGCGGAATAGCCGCGACCTTGGGTTGAAAGTTGAGAGGTGAAAGTTGAAAGCCCAAACCGACTGAACTTTCGCCCCGCTCTTTCCACCCTCTGGGTTCTTTCAACTTTCAACCTTCAACTTTCAACTTTTCTGCCCACCCACCATGAGCCTCCAAATCAAACCCGCCAAATCCTGCGCCTTTGACCAAATCTCCCTCGGCGAAGTCATGCTTCGCCTCGATCCCGGCGAGGGCCGCATCCGCACCGCGCGGAATTTCCAAGTCTGGGAAGGCGGCGGCGAATACAACACGTCCCGCGGCCTCCGCAAATGCTTCGGCTACAAAACCGCCGTTGTCACCGCGTTCGTCGACAATGAGGTCGGGCATCTCGTCGAAGACTTCATCATGCAGGGCGGCGTCGCGACCGACTTCATCAAGTGGCGCGAGGACGACGGCATCGGCCGCACGGTCCGCAACGGCCTGAATTTCACCGAGCGCGGCTTCGGCATCCGCGGCGCCGTCGGCAATCCCGACCGTGGCAACACCGCCGCTTCGCAGCTGAAACCCGGCGACATCGATTGGGATCACATCTTCGGCAAGCTCGGTGTCCGCTGGTTCCACACCGGTGGCATCTACGCCGCCCTTTCCGCCACGACCGCGGAACTCACCGTCGAGGCGGTCAAAGCCGCCAACAAGCACGGCACGATCGTCAGCTACGATCTCAACTACCGTCCTTCCCTTTGGAAAACGATCGGCGGACTCAAGAAGGCCCAGGAGGTCAACCGCGAGATTGCGAAGTACGTCGATGTCATGATCGGCAACGAGGAGGACTTCACCGCCTCGCTGGGCTTCGCGGTCAAAGGCCAGGAAACGCTCGGCCACATCGAGACCGACGCCTTCAAGGCCATGATCGAGTCCGCCGTGAAGGAGTTCCCCAACTTCAAGGTCGCCGCCACCACGCTCCGTCACGTCATCACCGCGACGAAGAACGACTGGAGCGCGATCCTCTGGCACGCCGGCAAGTTCCACGAGAGCCGCCAGTATCCCGGCCTCGAGATCCTCGATCGCGTCGGCGGCGGCGACAGCTTCGCCTCCGGCGTGCAGTTTGGTTTCATGGAGTTCAACGACGCCCAGAAAGCCGTGGAATACGGCGCCGCCCACGGCGCGCTGGCTTCGACGACTCCCGGCGACACCTCGATGGCCACCCGCAAAGAGGTCGAGAAAACGATTGGCGGCGGCGGCGCGCGCGTCGTTCGCTGAGCAACCTCGATCGCGGAACAACCGCTTTCATCACCGAGCCCGGGCGTCACGCCCGGGCTTTTTATTTCAGCCGGGCGATCGCTTACGCCACTTTCAGCTCTTGGGCCTGGCGCTTTTTCAACAGCGCCTTGATCAGGGTGTCGCGTACGCCCGGCAGCTCCAGCGGCGCGGGCGAAAGCACCACGAAACCGGTGTCCCACGCCGAGATGGCCTGTTCCTGCGTCTCGAACGCACCCGACAGCCCGAACGACTCCCGCGCGGCCGAGCCGCGGAGGCTTTCCTTCGTTTTTACCGGGATCGCCGCAATCTGGATGATCGACGATCCCTCCACGGAAACACTCGCGAGCTGAATCCGAAATTTTCCAAAGTACTTCGTGTCGACCTCGAAGGGTTCGTACCACGGGACTTGGAGTCGGATGATCATTTGCGTTTCCCTGACAAGTGCTGGTGCGAGAGGATCGAAAGGCATTCGGTGAAAAAGTTTGGAGGGAGGAAGGCTTGGTAAAGCGGGGCCGCGCGACGCACGACCCTCCGCGGTGTCTGCCGCGCGAAAAAAACAACGCGGCGATATCGGGGTTTGTCCCCTTCCGCGGAAGAAAGTGCCGGTTTCTATTCGGGAGTATTTTCCGGGCCGTTCCCCGATTTTTTTCTCCGGCTTTCCGCGGCAACCTCGTTCCCGGCATGGGTCGTGCGCGACAAAAAATTCCACCGGGCGGCCCGCGTCGCAATTCGCACGCGTCTTCATCCAAGCTGGCTTGGTGCGCGAATGCCGGGATGAAAGTTCCCGTTTGAAACGGGAAAAGTCCGGGTCGCGGCTACATTCCCCGGCCTCGTTCAGGTTAGCCCCGATGGAATCCGCGGCGTTCGGTGCTACCTTCGCCCGCCATGAAAAAATTATTCGCTCTGCTGCTGGTTTTTTCCCTGCCCCTGATTTCCTCGGCGCAGGTGCTCGTGTTCCATGCGAACCTGACCGGCGCTCAGGAAGTTCCGGCCAACGCCAGTCCCGGCACCGGTTTTGCTGACGCCATCCTCGACGTTCCGACGAGCGTCCTGACCTTTTCGACCACGTGGAGCGGATTGCTCGCAGCCACGAGCAATGGCCACATCCACACCGCGCCCGTCGGC
Organism: Opitutaceae bacterium; assembly: GCA_036261745.1. Taxonomy (GTDB): domain Bacteria; phylum Verrucomicrobiota; class Verrucomicrobiia; order Opitutales; family Opitutaceae; genus DATAKE01. The sequence goes on along the minus strand of DATAKE010000111.1, from coordinate 64,667 downwards.
GTCAGCGGCCCGGTGGTGATTCCATTTCCAGGCCTCACGCTCGGAAGCACGTTCGGAACGTACTCGAACACTTTCACTCTTACCGCGGGACAGGTATCGGACCTAGTGGCGGGGCTGGACTACGTGAACATCCACTCCACCTCCTTCCCCGGCGGGGAAATTCGCGGACAGCTCCTCGCGGTTCCCGGCGCTGTCCCCGAGCCTTCGACGTACGCACTGGGCGGCGCAGCGATCCTCGCCTGGCTGGCGGTGCGCCGCATCCGGTCCGGGCGACGCGCCGCGCGTTCAACGTAAACCGGCTTTCCGCCGCGCCTTGCCACCCGTGAAACAACGAAACGCCCTCTGGTCGCAGGGGCGTTTTTTTTGCATCTGCAACACCTTGGAACCATCGCTTTCGGTTCGTGACCGAGGACGAACGTTCACGCCCGTCGGCCTGAACACCTAATCGCAGTGAGAATCCCCATGATGAACTCCCTCCTCGTTCGGTTTCGTTTTCTGGCGGCTTTGCGCAGCGGCGCCGTCTTCGCCCTGACGATCGCGTTGCTCGGGATGACGCCCCAGGCAAACGCCGCTCCGCTGATCACCCTGACCCAGGGCTCGGCCGTCACCACGATCACCAGTGCCATTTTCCATCCCGATGGGATTACGATTTCGATCGAGTCCGAACAAGCCGGCTATCTCTCACATGTTGGCGCATTCACGGCGCATTTTTCCTACCTCGCCGTGGGCACGCCGGTGGCGATCGCGATCGTCGGCAACGGCACGCTTACGACGGGCAACGGGGACAAAATTTTTCTCGCCGCTTCGATCGTTGAACTGGGCGCCGACTACCCACGCACTCTTGACGGCACGCTCACGATCACCGGCGGCACGGGTCGCTACAAGGGTGCGACGGGCGCGCTCGTGGTTCATGGCATCGACGAGGAAAGCCTGACCGACACCATCACCATCTCCGGCACGATCGTCACCGCCGGCTCGTTGCTGGGTGGTTTGCTGCGCTAAGTGCCCGCTGAGAAACACTCCTCGCGAACCTGCCTCCCGCGCCTTGCCGGCCGGGAGTTTTTTTTTGGCGCTGCTGGCGTGAAGCGGATTGCGCGCCGCGCTGGCAACGGCTGTGGTAGGCGCACCCCGTTCCGGCATGTCCAGCCACCGGATTCACTCCAGCGATCCCCAACTGTTTTGGCGCGATACCGATGGCCAGGCCACCGGCGCGGCTGGGCGTGGATTTTTTCAACCCGTTCAGCAATTCAACTCCCCGTCCCGATGAAACGATGGATTCATGCCGTGTTGTTCCTAGTGCTCGGCCTCACTTCCAGCGCCATGGGCGCGAAGGGCCGCGACATGGCCAAGGAAGGCGAGATCGAGCAGCAGCTCTCCCGGCTCGACCCCTCGATGCTGGAGAACTTCCGCAACGCGCGCATCGCCTACGACCGGGAGGATTTCGCCGAGTCGGCGCGACTGTTCGCCTTGGTCTGCGAGCGCGTTCCGAAATTCGATCCCGCCCTCCGCCGCCTGGGCGCTTCGCTCGTTCACCAAGGCAAACGCCGCGAGGGCCTGGCCTGCTGCGAGCAGGCCGTGGCGATCAACCGTTCCAACGCGAATCTGGTAACGCTCGCCTCCACTCTCGCCTTTCCCAAAAACGGGGAGGCCACCCGCGCCGAGCAGGAACGCGCCCTGGCGCTGGCGCTCGAATGCCAGAAATTACCGGAGGGCCAGGAAGAGGACGTTCTCGCCCTGACAGCGCAGCTCGGCTTCCGCCTCGAAAAGATGGGCCCGGCCCGCGAAGCGACTGCGGCGCTCGAGCGTAGATTTCCCGACTCGCTGGCGACGCACTATTGCGCAGCCGTGGTGGCGGCCGTCGACGCTCACTGGATCAAGGCGGAAAAAGAAATTCTCCTCGCGCAAAAAGCCGGCCTCTCCGCCGAAACGACAAAACACTTCCTGGACTCCGGCGTGCGGAGCCACGCGACCAACTGGCGGATGGCCGGCGGCATCGGAATCACCGTCGCACTCTGGGCCGTCGGGCTCGTGCTGCTTTTTGGTTTCGGGTTTTTGCTTTCGAAGCTCACGCTGCGCCAGGCGGCGGCGGCCGATGTGTCGGTTCCCAGCAGCCCGGGCGAACAGCGCCTTCGCCGCATCTATCGCTCACTGCTGAACGTCGCGGGTGTTTACTACTACATCTCGCTGCCCGTCGTCCTCGTCCTCGTCATCGGAATTTTCGTCGCGATCTTTTACGCCTTCCTGCTGATCGGCCACATCCCCATCAAGCTCGTCCTCATTCTGGGAATTGGCGCCCTCGTCACGATCTGGACAATGGGAAAATCGCTCTTCCTCCGCGTCAACCCGACCGATCCCGGCCGGCCGCTCGACCGCCATGAAGCCGAGGGACTGTGGCGCCTCACCGACGACGTCGCGCAAGCCATGAACACCCGGCCGATCGACGAAATCCGCATCACCGAGGGCACGGACCTCGCCGTCTACGAGCGCGGATCGTGGCGCGAAAAAATGGAGAACCGGGCCAAGCGGATTCTCATTCTCGGCACGGCGGTGCTCGACGGCTTCAAGCAGGACGATTTTCGCAGCGTGCTCGCCCACGAGTACGGGCATTTTTCAAACCGCGACACCGCCGGCGGCGACATCGCGATGCGCGTGCAGAACGACATGCTCAAATTCTACTACACGATGCTCGAGGCCGGACAGGCCACCTGGCTGAACGTCGCGTTTCATTTCCTCCGGCTCTACAATTTCATTTTCCGCCGCATCAGCCATGGCGCGACCCGCCTGCAGGAAATTCTCGCCGACCGCGTCGCCGCACAAGCCTACGGCCCGCTCGCCTTCGAAGGCGGGCTGCGCCACGTGATCCGCCAGGGCATCGCCTTCCACGCCCGCGCCAACCGCGAAATCGAGGACGCGATCAAGACACGCCGCCCGTTGCAAAACCTCTACGAGGCGGCGCCTTCGGACCACCTTTCCCAGCAGCAGGAGTTCGAGGAGGCGATCAACCGCCCGACAACCGAGGACGACACCCACCCGGGCCCGATGGATCGTTTTCGCATGATTTCAAAAATTCCCGCTCCCGACCGGCCGGCGGTCAGCGGACAGGTCTGGGATCTTTTCGCGGATCGAAACGCGATCGTCCGGGAGATGATGGAGAAACTCGAGAAACACGTCGCCCCGCACCGCGCCTAGGATTTCCCCGTCGTTGATCCAATCACGCCGTCACTCGGGGAGCGGAACCCCGAGGCGCTTCGACCAGCGCTCGATTTCTTTTTGCAGGCCGGCTTCGACGGGAATGCCTTCGCGCGCCCGCCGTTCCGCGCAGCGATGTTCGGGATCGCCCGGCGCGAGCACACCTTCCGCTGGATTTGCCCGCGGCTGGTTTCTCGCTTCGCGCGCCATGCGTTTCGCCACGGCGGGGAGTTTTTTTCCGCCGCCGAATCGAGCCGGATCGATCGCGAGGAAAAAGGAGCCGAGCCGCCGCCGCCGCGACAGCTTCCGGTACATCTCCGGGATGTGCGGCCCGAACGGCATCCCGTTCAGCGGGCCGCACAGGAGGTCGATCATGAAGGCGAACGCGTAGCCTTTGTGACCTGCCAGCGGCAAAAGACATTCCACGGCATGCGCGTCGAGGGTCGGCCGGCCGCGCGAATCGAGCGCCCATCCGGGCTGCAACGGCCGGTTCTCGCGCCGGTAGTTGACGACGCGATTGTAGGGCACCGCACTCGTCGCCATGTCGAGGCAAAGGGGATGCTGCGGATCGCCCGTCGGCACCGTGATGCAGATCGGGTTGGTCCCTAAAAATTTCTTCGTGCCGCCGTGCGGCGCCACAAACGCATCCGAATGGGTGAACGCGATGCCGATCAATCCCGCAGCGGCCACGCGACGCCCGTACAGCGCCGCCGCCCCGCAGTGACTCGAATTCGCCACGCCCACCGCACCGATCCCGCTTTTTTTCGCCAGGGCGATCGCGGTTTCGATGGCGCGGTGACAGATCACGATGCCGTGGCCATGGCCGCCATCGACCTGGGCCGAGCACGGTCCGGTCCGCTTCACCCGGATTTTCGGCCGCGCCTCGATCGAGCCCGCCTCGATTCGCGAAAGGTAGTGGCCGAGCCGCGCAATCCCGTGCGAATCGATCCCCCACAGACTCGTCTGCACGAGGCTCGTCGCGATCTGCCGCGCGTCGCTCCGCGGCAACTTCAGCGTCATGAGACAACTCTCCGCCCACGTGGTCAGCGACGCGGCCGACCGCTTCATCTCGCCGCCGGCAGCGCTTTTCGACCGGACTTCGCGCACTCGTCGTTTCATTGCCGCCACTCTTCAACCCCGTCGCACCATTGCAAAGCCGGAGTTGCGATCGCGAACCCGCACCGCTTATCCCTTGCCTCCGCTTGCGCAGTTCCTTCCCGTCTTCCCCATGCGCACTCCCCTCCGCATTTTCCACGGGCTGATGGCCGGGCTCTTCGTTTTCGCGGCCGCGCTCCAATACAACGATCTCAATCCCCTGCGCTGGGCGATCATCTATCTCGCTGCCGCGCTCGTGACCGGACTCGCCGCGGCCGGCCGGCCCAAGCCGCGACTCGCCGCGGTGGTCCTGATCGTAGCCCTGGCGTGGGTGACACCTTATCTGATGCAAGGATACTGGCGGGTTTCGTTTCCCGCTCTTTTCGACGAATGGGAAATGAGGAACGAGACGATGACCGCGGGCCGCGAAATGTACGGCCTCTTCATCGTCAGCGTCAGCATGGCGCTGGTTTGCGTGAGCGCCCGTCTTCAGTCGCGCCGCTAAGCTCTTTTTCGTCGCAATCCTTCCGCGGCCTGGGCCATGCCCCTCCAACCACCGCCCAGCTTTCACCGCCGGATCCTTAACACGATTCTGTTTCTGCTGCTGTTCCGGTTTCTCGCGAACATCCCGGTCGCCAACGTCGACGAGGAAAAACTCCAGGAGCTGCTCAAAACCAATCCGCTGCTCGGCGCGATCGACTTGTTCGCCGGCGGCGAGGTGCTCTCCAATTTTTCCGTCGTCGCGGTGGGGCTGTTTCCCTACCTGCTCGCGGCGGGCCTCGTGGGACTCGCGGCACGGCTCGTTCCCGCGCTGCGCTCCCTGGAGAAGGAGAGCGAAGCGGAGCGTTTCAAACTCTACACCAGGATCGTCACCCTCCCCCTCGCCTTTCTGCTCGGCTGGGGCATCACCCGCTACCTCTCGCTGCAGACCGGCCTGTTTCCTGACGGACTCAAGTGGTTCAGCTCATCGAGTTTTCTTCCCACGCTGCTGATTGTCGCGGCGGTGACCCTCGGCAGCTGGCTCACCGAAAAGATCAAGGAATGGATCACCGACCACGGCATCGCTTCGGGGGAAAGCGTGATCCTGCTCGTGGGCTCGAGTCTCGCCTTCGTCAGCCAAGTCTCCGACATCCGCTACCAAACCGCCGATGCCGCCAGCGCGCTGCGGGCACTCGCGATCCATGGCGCGGTGGGATTGCTCGTGATCCTGCTGGCAATCCCGCTCGCGACCGCCGTTCGAAAAATCCCGATGATCCTCGCAAAGCGTGCGGGAGCGCCGCCGCCTCCCTGGGCCGCGCGTCAGCCGGTTTACTCACCCCATTTGCCACTGCTGCTCAATCGCGGCGGCATCGCCCCCGTTTCCTCGGCCATCGGGTTTCTCCTGCTGTTTCAAATCGGCGCGTTGTTCCTCGGCTGGGTGTCACCCGGAAAATTCCCCCAACTCCACGACGGCCTGCTCTCGCTCGCCGATCCGGAGCGCGAGCTCTACTGGGCCCTTCTCGCCGTCCTGATCGTCGTCTTCACCTATTTCCACAACTACCTGCTCCTGTGGAAACCCTACGAGAACTCGGAGCAATCGCTGGCGGACTACCTGAAGACGAACGGCTCGGCCTTTATCCCCGGCTTCCGACCCGGCAGCCAGACCGCCGCGTACCTGTCCCGCGTCATGGCGCTGATCACTCTGCCGGGGGCCGTGCTCCTCGTCCTGCTCACGGCGGTGCTGCCCTATGCAATTCTGAAATTCACCGGACAGAATGCCTTCGTCCCGATTCTTTCGGCGATCGTCTTCGTGAAAACCTTCCTGCAGGTCCGCCGCAGTTTCGAAGCCCACCGCATCATGGACCACGGCTACGACGACCTGCTGCGTCCGAAGAAAAAAAACCTCCGGTAATCCCGCCTCCATGTTCAGCCTCAAAAACAAAACCGCCCTGGTCACCGGAGCCGGCTCCGGCATCGGCGCGGCAATCGCCGAGGTCCTCGCCGAGGCCGGCGCCCGCGTTTTCGCCACCGACGCCGACGAGAAGGCCGCGGCGGCGACGGCCGACCGCATCAACGCCGCCGGCCACACCGCCAGGTCGCTCCGGCTCGACATCACGCGCGAAGCGGACATCGCCGCCGCAGTCGCCGCCGCCGGGCCCCTCGATGTGCTGGTGAACAACGCCGGCGTCGGTTGCGTCGGGACGATTCTGCAGACGACACCGTCGGAGTTCGACCGGCTCATGGGGGTGAATGTCCGCGGCACGTTTCTGGTCACGCAGGCGTTTCTTCCCGCCATGCTCGCCGCCGGCCGCGGCAGCGTGATCAACCTCGCTTCGGTTGCCGGGATCGTCGCGGTGCGCGAACGCTTCGCGTACACGACGACGAAATTCGCGATCGTCGGCCTGACGAAGGCTCTGGCGCTCGACCACTCGCACACCGGGCTGCGGTTCAACGCGATTTGCCCCGGCCGCGTCGAGACGCCATGGGTGCAGAAACGCCTCGCCGAGTATTCCGATCCCGCCGCCGCGCGCCGCGAAATGGCGTCGACCCAACTCGCCGGCCGCATGGCGACGCCAGGGGAGATCGCCGCCGCGGCGCTCTATCTCGCCGCCGACGAATCCGTCATGGTCACGGGCAGCACCCTGATGATCGACAGCGGCTGGACCGCCGGGAAGTAAGTGTCGCAGCGGCGCAGCCGCGCGCTCGATCTGCTAGGTCATCTTAAAACCCAGCGCATCGAGTTCGCTGAGGTGAAAAGGCGCGCTCGCAAACACCTCCTGCAGTTTCACCAGCGCCTCGGGCAGCGTCGGAGCGCTGAACACTGCGGCGCCGTCGCCCGCGTCGTGGATGTGCACCACCCACGAGCCCGACGCTTCGTCGGGGCCGACATGGAACACCGAACCGTGCAGGTAATTTCCCGGCAGCCCCGGATTCGGTCCCGCCCCGGGCACGAGAAAAAGTGTGTGCATCGGATCGTGCACGACGGTGCCATGATGTGCGCGATGCTGCGCCGGCTTGCCAATGACCATGACGCGACCGCCCTCCGCCGGCGCGCGCCGGGCCGCGGGCAGCGATTTCACGTAGCGATCGTAGATGCTGGCATTGGTCTCGAGCGCGTCCTCGCCGATCTGGCCGGCGATAAAGGCGTCGAGATTGTGCGCGTGAAAAAAGGGCAGCCGCGCCAGCGAACGAACGGTGACGTGCCCGCCCTTGTGATCGGCGTTCGCGTAGACCTGATGCGACGCGTAGAGCCGGTTTAATGCGTCCTGATAAGCCGGGGTGACCGGCAGGACTCCGTTTGGACTGAACTCGATCTTGTCGAGGATGGCGTGATCAAACTCCGCGTTGGGGTCATGAGACATGGGGAAAAAGGCCGCGTGGCGGCAGGGTTGCGGAGACTTCCACCGCAATGCAGCCAAAGCAAGATCACCCGTGACCGCGGTTGAAACTCCCGCGCTTCCCCCACGACGGCATCGCCTAACGACCACCGAACTGCCCGACCACAAAGTAACCCAATAGGTTACTTTTCCTCTGTCGAAATCGACGGATGAGGGCGGGGTCCGGACCGTGTCAGGACGAATGCGGCTTGTCCCAAAGCGGCTTGCCCGACTCGGGCGGCATCGTTTTCGGAGCCGTCTTGGCCGATACCTTCGGAGCGCGGGCTTCTTTTTTCTGCTGCGTGACTTTCGCCGTGGCTCCGGCGGGTGTGGTGGACAAGCCGGCGGTCGCGAAGGGGCTTCCCGAGTCGCGATTCGCCGTCGAAGGATCGGCGGGGGTCGAACCGCCGCCCTGCGTGTTGCCATTGCCGCGGCCCTGCACCTTGGACGGCGCGTTGTTTTCCCGCGCCGGCGCCGACAACTGCCGCTCGGCTTCGAGCCAGATCTCATTGTCCTGGCCTTCCGGGTTTCCACGCTGCCGCCACAGTTGCTGGGCGCGCTCGGAGATCTGTTCGTGAGTGGGAGAATTTGAGTTCATGACGAGTGAAGTAATCGATCGGGGTAGGATGATGAATGAATGAAATGCGTAGCTTACGCTCGGACACGGACAAACGGCACGTCCTCCAGTTCCCGGAGGGCGAGGTGTGGACAAACCGCCCGCCGATTCCGCAGACCCGATCCCCGTGGAAGAAAAAGAACAAGCCGTTTACGAACCCTTCTTTGCGACGGTTGCAATCGTGACCGGGTCCTCCTGCAGCTCGCGCAGCTCATGCTTGGATTTCTTCGCGAGCTTCGCGTAGTGATTCTGAATCCGCGTCAATTCCTCGTCGGTGAGTTCGTCGAGGTCGATGAGACAGTTGCGAGCTCCCGACACGGCCCGGATCAATTCGTCGAGCTTCATGTGGAGGGCCTGCGAATCGCGGTTCTGGGTGTTCTGAATCAGGAAAACCATCAGGAAGGTCACGATCGTCGTGCCGGTGTTGATCACCAGCTGCCACGTGTCGCTGAAGTGAAACATCGGACCCGTCACCGCCCACGCCAGGATCACGAATACCGCGAGAAGAAAAGCCGAGGGCCGGCCCGAGGTCTGCGCGGTCGCTTTGGCAAATCGCGCGAAACCGGGCGGCCCCGGCTTAACCGAGCCACCGTTCTTGGGCGCAGAGGAATGAGGCATGGTCCTCCAGACAGCCATCCCGCCAGCCCGTGCCCGCGCGGTTCCGTGCGCGGGTTGCTACGCTGCGCGTTTTTTCGGAATCGGCTCCTCGATGATTTCCCGCCGCACGCGCACGGCGGTCTCCTTCGGTTTCACCGGCTGCCCGTGTTCGATCCGGTAGGCGCGCACAAATTCCGCCCCGTAAAATAGAATCGCGCACGAGTAGTAGATCCAGATCAACAGCGCGACGAGCGAACCCGCCGCCCCATACGTCGACGCAATCGTCGAGTGCCCGAGATAAAGCGAGATCAGCAGCCGGCCGATGCTGAAAAGCACCGCCGTGAAAAACGCGCCGAGCCAGACTTCCCGCCACCGCACCACGACGTCCGGCAGGACTTTGAACAAAAGCGCGAACAGCAGGGTGATGATCACCAGCCCGATCACGAGGTCGGTGCCGCGCAACAACCACGGCGCAACCGGAAAATAGCCCTTGGCCAGCTCCACCATCGCGGTGAGCGCGGTCGTCAACACCAGCGAAGTGAGGAGGAGAAATCCCACCGTGAGCACCATCGCGAAGGAGATCAGCCGCTGCACAATCATGACGATCCAGCCGCTGCGGCTCGGTTTCGACGTCACGCCCCAGATCGCATTCAGCGAGTCCTGCAACTGGCCGAACACCGTCGTTGCGCCCAGAACCAGCAACCCAATTCCGATCGCGGTCGACATCCAGCCTTTGTCCTCGACCTGGCTTGCGGTCACCGCCTGCTGGATGACCTCCGAACTCGACTTGCCCACGAGCTGCGACATCTGCGTGGTGAATTGCTGCGTCGCGATCTCCTTGCCGAAAACGATGCCGGCGATCCCGACCGCGATGATCGTGATCGGGGCCAGCGAAAACAGCGTATAAAAACTCACCGCGGCCGAGTGCTTGAACGCATTGTCGGCCTGCCAGTTCTTGGCGGCGGCAATCAGGATCTTGAGCCAGCGAGGCATCCCTCACTCGTCCGCCCGCGTCGCTTTCGGTTCCCGGGGAAATGATTGTCCCCCGACCGCGGCCTTGAATCGGGACGGGCGATGCCAATAACGTGCGCCCTGCCGCTTCACCCCATGCCCACCCTCCCTTCTGAAAAATCCAAAACCGCGGATCGCACCGGCGTCCCCACCGAGCCCACGCGGGTGAAAACCTTCGCGAAGTTCTTCAAGAATTACATGAGCATTTCCGCGGTGGTCGCGGCCGCGCTGCCGATCCCGGTGACGAGCCTCAAGTTGATTCCGACCTACACGGCGCACACGTCGCTCCTCTCCACCTACACGAGCCTGTTTTGTTTTCTTCTCCTGGGTTTTATTTTCTACAGCCGCCATTCCCTCGCGCGGTGGATGTTTCCCGGGGTGTTTGGAAAGACCAGCGTTGAAGCAGCCGGCCGCCGGTCCCGCCTCCGGCCCCGATTTTTCACCGTGCCTTTTTTCATCGGCCTGCTGCCAGCCCAACTCATCTCCCTTTCGCTCTGCTGCGTTTTCCTCTACCACGCCGTGCTCGACGCTTCGTTCGTTAAACTCATCGCTGATTCAGGGGAGACGGCGGCGAAATCGCTCTTCCCCAATGCGACGGATGCCCTCGAGGGAGCGCAGTCGTGGCAGATTGCAAACGGGACTACGCTGATGGTCCTTTACCTCGGCATCTTCGTTTTCGCCGAAGCCGCTTTCATCATGATGGCGCTCAAGGAATATCTGCAGGACCTGATCAAGCTGTCGGAACTCGACCTCATCGCCGGCCCGGGAAAGGTCTCCAGCGACTCGACAGCGCCCGTCGAAATCCTCGATGAGCCGGCGGTGCGCGTGGAACGGGTCGGCTGAGGCAGCCGCCGCGTTTGGCTACCGGAAGCGCGGCGCGATCGCAGCGACCACCTGATAAAGCCCCAGCGCCGTCATCAGCACAGCCGCGATGCTCAATCCGGCGAGCGAAAGCGGACGCGCGCGCAGTCCGCGATGCGGATTCGTGAAGTGAAAATACAGCGCCGCTCCCGCAAGGAAGGGCAGCATCAGGCCCTGCGCCACCGCGCCCCAGAACACGAGTTGCACGGGATTGCCCACGATCAGGAAAACGCTGGTGAAGGCAATCGGGAGCAGCACGCAGCCGGCCTTCACCCAGCGCATCCGCTCCTCGGGATCGCGGTAGCGTTTCACGCCGAAAAGATTGCACGCATCGGCGAGCAGCCGCGCGTTGGAGGCGGTCGCACCGAAGATCGTCGAGTACAGCACCGCGATCGCGCCGACGATAAAGATCCAGAGGCTCCATTCGCCAAACGTGTCGCGATACATGAACGAGAGCGTCTCGATCATGTTGCGGCTTTCGACGCGCAGCTGCTTCGCGTGCAGGATCGCCGCACCGAGCAAATAAAACGCGATCGTCGTCGCCGTATAGAGCGTGAACGACACCCACGCATCGATGCGCATCACGCGCAGCCACGCCGCCGCGCGCGCCTGCCAGGCCGGACTGCCATCGTCGGGACCGACCTGCCGCGCGTAGCCTTTTTCCAGGCACCAGTACGGATAGTAAATCAGTTCCGAGGCCCCCACCCCGATGATTCCGAACGCCCCGAAGGCTGTCGCGATATCCGGAGGCAGTTGAAACGTGAAACCGCTCGCGAGTTGCGCGCCGGTGACAGCATAGGGCGTCGATTGCATCGCGATCACCGCGACAAGGGTCGTGATCGTAAACGCCGCCACCATCGCCGTGGAGGCCGATTCGACGAGCCGATAGCGGCCGACCACGAGCAGGACCGCACAGCTCGCACCGACAACCACCGCGAGCGTGGTCACGGGGATTTCCGTGCCGCCCATTTTTACCGCCGTCGCCACGCCCCCGACCATTCCGGCCACCTGGGGCACGAGACACACAAACATCGCGAGCCAGAGCCAGAGCACCCATGAAACCGCGAGCCGCGGTCCCGGCAGCGTGTTGAGGGCCTCGAGCGTCGTCAGGCCCCGCACGATCGCGTAACGCCCGAGTTCGATCTGAACAAAAACTTTCACGAGACAGCCGAGGATGATGAACCACAGCAGTCGGAATCCGCTCTCCGCCCCGAGCTTCGGCGTGATGATCAGTTCGCCCGATCCCACGATGATTGCGGTGATGATGAGCCCCGGTCCGAGCTGGCGCAGCAAGCCCTTGAGCGAGGTGGGAGCAGGTTGAAACTCAGTCGGAGCGGCGGCCGGCACGGCGGAATCGGTGGGGGGCATGAGCGGGAACGGACACGTTCGCGTAAAGCGACGGGGGGGGGGCGCGCGACGATGCGGAACGCACCGCGGTTTGTTCAAGCCCAGAAGCGGGCCGGCGATCACGACCGTCCGCTGGCACAACGCGTGCTCGTGGGAGCCAACGCCAATCGTCCGCCCTCCCCCGCACTCCTCCGGTGCGGGAGGCGAACTTTCGACCGGTGAAAACCGGGGCGCAACGGCGTGACCAAAACCATGCGCACTCAAAAATCCGTCCACTCCCAGCCGCACCGCGTCCTGCTCTACATCGCGCTGCTGCTCCTGTTGGTCTCGTTCGCGATCGCCGCCGATCCGTCGGTGGCTCAGTCCGCCGCGTCGGCATGGCGGTGTTCCAGCGTGTCCTCCACATAGAGATCCTTCACGAGAACCATCACCGCCACCGCGATCGGAACCGCGAAGACCACGCCCAGCACCCCGAACAACAACCCGCAGATCACGATCGCGAGCAGGCCGAGCACCGGCGGAAGTTTCACTGCCCAGCGCTGCACGAGCGGAGTGATGATGTTGCTCTCGACCTGCTGCACCGCGATGTAGACCACCGTCGCATAGAACGCCATCTGCGGTCCCTGCGAAAACGCCAGCAATACGCCGGGCACCGCGGAAACGATCGGGCCCACCACCGGGATAAATTCCAACAGCCCCGCCAGCACACCGAGCGAGAGCGCCATCGGCACACCCATGATCGCCAGGGCGACTCCGGTGAGCGTGCCCACCGCCACCATCGCGAGCACCTGGGCAACGAGCCATTTCCGCAGGGCAGCACCGGCATCGTCGAGCGCCCGCTTCACCTGGGGACGCCGCGGCACCGGCATCAACCGCACAAATCCATCGCGATAAAGCGTCGGATCGCTCGCGAAATAAATTCCCAGGAAAAGAATCAGCAGAAGGTTTCCCGTCGCGCCAAGTAATCCGCCGACCAGCGCGCCCGCCTGGCTCAGGGCCTCGGTGCCCGCCACGGCCTGCTTGGCTGCATCCACCACGAGTACTCCCGCCGGCGAACCTTTCAGCCACGCCTCCAGTTTTTTCACCGCCTCCGGCAGGCGCTGTTGAAACTGGGCGATCTCGTGGGCGACCTCGTTGCCAAACAGCCAGCAAAAGAGCGCGGTGACCGCGACCAGGCCGATGACCACGATCAGCAAGCTCCAGCGGCGGGCGAGGCCCGTGACCCGCGCCAGCGGAATCGAAAGGGAAAGCAGCACCGTCGCGATCACCGCCCCGCCAAAGGCGATCACCATGGCATCGGAAATCGTCCAGATGATCGCAGCGATTCCGAGCACTGCCACGGCCACGACGATGTGCCGGGTGGCATCGCGGGTCGAAGGGGCGCGTTTTGCAGTCGTGGAGGTGGTGGCCATAAAAAACTGGCGGTACGCGTCTTGGAGAGCCGCTTTTGCAATCGGTTCCCCGCGGAAACCCCTTGTGCGGCTTCGCGCCGCGGATCATGGTGCCTGCATTCACCCCGAAGAATCCCATGAAAGATGCGGATGAATTGAACCTCACGCTGCTCGAGCGCTCGCTGGAGGAACACGAGACGGCACGCGCCAATTTTTTCCGCGATCTCAAGGTCGCCGTCGTCCTCCTGGTCGCCTTCCAGTTTTTCGTCTTCTTCCGCTTCACGAAGCTGAGCGACGAGCAGTTCGCGCTGAAACCCAGGGTGGAACAGGCCACGGCCAGCCATCAGTCCCTCGTCGAAATTCGCGGGGCCGTGGACAAAATCGAGGCCACGCTGAAAACCGGCACCGACGAACTGTCCACCGCGCTCGGCAACCTGCCGCAGGAAATCCGCAATGAGCTGGGTCGCATGACGGAAGATTTGGGGAAATTCCGCGAGGCGCCTTTTCCCCCGCCACGGAACGATCAGTTCACGCAATCGACGCTCCCGTTTCCCAACGCCAATCTGAACGCGAACGCCCCCCGTAGCCGCTTCGGCCGCAACGAGAGCCCCTTTCTCGCGGACCTGAATTTCGAGGAAAGCGCGAAGCTCCACGACGCCGACATCAACAGCCCGCTCTACCGGGACGGTGTCGTCTCCATCGTCGAGACCAAGATCATCCGTCCCGCCTTCGAAAAACTGAATGCCCGCGCCGACGCCCTCGTCATCGCACCGCTCGACGCCGGTCTCGCTGACCTCAAACAGCGCACCGAGGCCCTCGCCGCGTTGAAGGCCACCGGAGCCGATGTGGATGCCTGGTTGAAAAACGCCGACCAGGTGGCCGCCGTGGCGAAGAATCTGAAGTTCAGCCCGCCTGCGGCCAGCGACTGGTGGACCAGCGCGCTGACGAAGGAAAACTTCGCGAACGCCGCGAAGCTCGACACCGCAAAAATCGCCGGGGAAGCCCGCTCCGCGCTTTCCCGGCCTGACACGGAGTTGAAATCGCTCGCCAGCAAAATGGAATCCGCTCTGGCCGCCCTGAAGGAACAGGGCACCCGGATCGACACCGAGCTCAAGCAACTCCAGGAGCACGCCCTTTCGCTGGAGGGCCTGATCGACGGCTACGCGAAGCCGCTCGCCGTCCTCGCCCTCGAACCGAAGGACCTGGTGATTTTTTATCCGGTCATCCTCGCGGCGATTGTGAGCACCTTTGCCGTCCGCCAGGTTTTGCTCCGTCGCCGCGCGGCAATCCTCGCGGGCGCTTATCGCGACCTCGGCGTCAGCAGCGAGATTCTCGAGGTGTGCTTCACCGAGCTGCCGGCCGCCCGCGGCAATGGGAAAAGCGCCTCCGCTCCACCGTGGGCACGCTCGCGGCGCCTCGCCGGATGGCTGTGGGTCGTGCCGGCCGGTTTCGCCATCGCGAGCTTTGCGTGGGTGTTGACGAGCAAAAGTCTCGGTGCGGAAGCGCCACGCCTGCTCTATCTCTTGTCCGCGCTCGTGCTCGCGGCCGCCTGCATCTTCCTGCTGCGCTCCTCCCGCGAACGCCTGCAGGCGGCGTAAGCCCGGCACGCCGCCATCCCGTCGGTAGTGTTCTGATTCGTCATTGCGAGGAGTCCCGCGAAGCGGGACGAAGAAGCAATCCAGCTGGATCGCCACGTCCCGCAGAGCGGGACTCACGATGACAACTCAAATGAGGACACCGCCATTCCGTCTGGACGGTGGTGCGGTTAGATTCAATGTGCGTTCCTCCCGCCATCCATGCCCGCGTTCGTCAATCTTTCCGCCTACAAGTTCACTCCGTTTGAGGCGGACACTCTGCCGGCGCTCCGCGAACGCCTGCGGACTCTTTGTCACACGACGCACCTGAGGGGCACGATCCTGCTCAGCACGGAGGGCATCAACCTCTTCGTCGCCGGCACCCGCGCCAGCGTGGCGGTTTTTCTCGAGGACCTGCGCACGATCCCAGGCCTCGAGAAACTCGCGCCGAAGGAAAGCGAGAGCGACGAGCAGCCGTTCAACCGCATGCTCGTGAAAATCAAGAAGGAGATCATCGCCTTCGGCATCGAGGGGATCGATCCCGCGCGTCATCCGGCCCCGAAGCTCGACGCCGCCACGCTCAAGCAATGGCTCGACGAAGGACGGCCCGTGACGCTGCTCGACACGCGCAACGACTACGAAGTGCGCATGGGAACCTTTCGCGGGGCACAGGCTGCCGGCATCGCGCATTTCCGCGATTTTCCCGAGGCCGTGCAGCGATTGCCGGCGGAGTTGAAGCAGCAGCCGGTGGTGATGTTCTGCACCGGCGGCATTCGCTGCGAGAAAGCCGGTCCGTTCATGGAGCGCGAAGGATTCAAGCATGTTTTCCAGCTCGATGGCGGCATCCTGAAATATTTCGAAACCTGCGGCGGGGCGCACTACGACGGCGAATGCTTCGTATTCGACCGGCGCGTCGGAGTCGACCCGGCCCTGCGCGAGACGGGCTCGGTGCTGTGCTTCAACTGCCAGATTCCGCTGAAACCCGAGGAGCAGAATCATCCGCATTACGTGCCGGACAAGTCATGCCCGCACTGTTTCGGTCGCGCGCGCGGAGCGAAGCAGCAAATCGGCTTCTAAGCAGAACGCTCAGGGCGAACTTTTCCCCGGGGCCGGAGCGGCCTCCACCGGTTCAATGAAGATCGACTCAACCACCACCCCCGGATCGACCATCTGAATTCGCAGGCGACTCAAACCGGCGGCCTGGTCCGCGAACGTCGCACTCGCCGGTGTCGTGTTGTTCAACACGCCCTGCGCCCATTCCGGCGCGCCATCGCGCGTTCCAACCGGCAAAACCTGCGCCGGAGCGGCGCCGAGACTGACGGCGAGCCGCGAATTATTTCCGCCGCGGGTCAAAGGGTGCGTGGGCAATGTCCCCAGAACGACGCGATAGCTCCCGGTCGCGGGAAGCTCCACCGCATATTCCACCACCGGCGCGCTCGCATCCTTTTGCGCGGGATCCACGGACGGAATTGTGGTCGGCAACACGGTGATCATTCCTCCCGTTCGCGCGATCCCGCCAAGTCGCGTCCATGACGCCCCGCCCGCCGCGTGGTTTGCGGTGAACTTGACCGGATCCAAGTCGATCCTCGCCGGTGTCGCCACGGGACGCGCCGGAGTGCGGCCGTACTTCAAGTTGGAGAGATCGGCGGAGATCGCCGCCATGCTGGCCGCGGGCACCGCAGCCGGGGAAATACGGAACGACCGCCATTGGTTGTCGGCCGGTTCGAGTGACATGAAATACCGCCATTTCCCGCCCGCGACGCCTTCGTTGAAATGCTGCGTGAGCTGCGTGAGCGTTTGGTCCGCCATCCGCGCCAGATGCGCGTGCTGACGCGCCGACTCCAGATCGTAGTTGAAGAGGCGCCCGTACGCCTCGGCGTGGAAGTAGCGCTCGTTCGCCGCACTCGCTCCCAACACGGGATACTTCACGAGTTGAAAAAACGCGTCCCGGTCTGCCGCGGGAATTTCCTGCTCGACCGCGAGCGTCTGGGCGACGATCCGCCGGAAATCGGCGAGCCGCGCTGCCGCCTGGGCCGGGGTCAGCGGACTTTCCGCCGTGCGCTGCCCGGGCAGCCACCACTGAAGATGCTCGGGTTTCCGCACAAAATTTAGCCGGTAATATTCGGCCTGGATGGCGGCGATCTTTCCCGCGGCGGCGGGACCGAACTCGCGCGTGGCCCAGGCGGGAAGGAAATCGTCGAGGTTGCCGGCATTCCAGCGACGGATGTCCCAGGCCATCTGCAGAAAAAACTCCGTGGCGATTTCGGCCGGCTTGATGTCGCCCACGTTGACGATCCACATCCGGTCGGCGCCCTGCTCGTAGGATTTGTTCATTTCCTCCCAGATGAGGCCGGGCGGCGTCGAGTTCAGCCAGAGATACGCCATCGGCGCGCCGAGATACGAGACGTGATAATAGACCCCGAAGCCGCCGCTGCGCTTGCGTTCCTCGCTCGTGGCAAAATTCCGGACGTAGCCAAAATTATCGTCGGGCCAGACGATCGTGACGTCGTCCGGCACCTTCAGGCCCTTGCGATACAGCTCCAGCACCTCCTTGTACGCGCAAAACATCTGGGGCGCCGCCTCCCCTCCCCGGGCGTATTTTTTCAGCAGCGTCCGTTGCTCGGCGAAAATGCGCTCCAGCGCCGCGATCCGCTCTTCATCCGTGCGCGGGCCGACCATGTTCGAGTCGTGAATTCCCCGCATTCCCATGGTGTAGACGTTTTCGTAGGCCCCGTTCTGCCGCATCCGTTCCTCCCAGTACGCGATCACACCGTCGCGATTCGCGATGAAGTTGTACTCCGCCGCCGGCGCCTTCCATTCGCCGACGTTGTTGCGGAGCATCGGCTCGGCGTGCGACGACCCCATGACGATGCCGTAGCGGTCGGCGAGAACTTTGTTCTCCGCAAAGCCGTTGAACGGTTTCGTGCTCGGATGCATGCCGGGCCAGAGCAGGTTGGCTTTGAGGCGCAACAACAGCTCGAAGACGCGCGCGTACGTTTTCGGACCGATGTCGCCGTTCTCCGGCTCATGCGTCCGGGCGGCCCACGGCTGCAGGGCCCAGTCCTCGTCGTTGATAAAAATGCCGCGATACTTCACCGAAGGCGGACCGAAGCGCCGCGGGCCGGCCGCGATGGCGAGCGTGTCCTTGCGAGCAGGAGCGACGTCGGCCCACCAGTGCCACGGCGACACGCCGATCGCCTGGGACACTTCATAGATTCCGAAAATTGCGCCGCGCCGGTCGCTGCCGGCAATCACCAGCGCGCGGTCCACTCCCGGCAGCGGCGCGTTGACGACCTGGATCACAAAACTTTCCCACGCGCCGGACAGACCGCTCAGATCGATTTTCCCAGCCGCGGCCATCTGATCGAGCAGCGCGCTCTGTCCCGCCACTCCCGCGATGATAAATTCGCGCGGCAAAGGAGAACGTTCGTCGACGCTAGCGGGAGCAACCCCGCTTACGCGCGCGATATCGGTCCGCAAATCCGCCGCGGCGCGCGCGACAGCCTGATCCGCTTTCGTCTCGGTGAGCACCGGCACCGCCCGCCCCTGCGCGGCCAGGGTGAAATCCTGCGCGCCGGGTGTGGGGGTCAGGAGCGGGGATTCCGCGCCCGACACCCCCATCGTGAGAAAGACCGCCAGAATCGGGATGAAAAACTTCATGGGGTAAGACAGGGTTCGTCTCAGCTCGTTGGGGCGCCTTTGCAAGCCTGTGCTCATGGGGAGGATTTCGGACAGTGCTTCGCCGGACCGCGACGATGAACTTCGAAGTGGCACGGACCCCTGACCCCAACGCCGTGCCACTTCGACTGACCGATCGGGGACGCGCCGGAAAACCGGGCGCCCGATTTCAGAATTTCACCGTGACGGAAGCTTTCACATTAAAGCCGGTGCCCGGGATGATGAGCGCCTGGTTGCGCGCGGCGTAGATATATTCCTTGTCGAGCAGGTTATCGACGTTGACGGCGTACTTCAGGCGGCCGGTGTCGTAGGCGAAATTGAGATCGACCAGCGAACGTCGACCCAGCCGAAGAGCGTGGAGTTCGCGCTGTCGGTAATCGCCTTCTTCGCCTGGTAGCTGACGCCGACGCCGGCGGAGAAACCCTTGAGCGCGCCGGCGAACTTGTAGCGGGTCCAGACGCCGAAGGTTTTTTCGGACACATTGCCGGCGGGGAGAATCGAAGGCGCGCCACCCGCGACGGCGGCGGGCGTGTTGGGCACCTCGGCGTTGAAGACCGCGAACGACGCCAGGACGTCGATCTGGCTGGTGGGGTGCCAGGAGATGTCGCCGTCGATTCCCTTCGAGTTTTCGCCCGAGATGAGGATGAAGCTGGGCGGAGTGGTCTGCGGGAACGCGGGCGCCGTGAGGTTGACCTGCTTGATGTCGAAGTACGCGAGGTTGACGCTGAGCTTTTGCGGGAGCAGCTCCGCCTTCACGCCGAACTCGTGCTGTTTGCCGCTCTGGCTCGGGAGCACCTGGTTGTTCTGCACGTTGGGCGAAAAATTTTCGTTGTAGCCGTAAAACAGCGAGACGTGCTCCACCGGCTTGAAGACCACGCCGCCCTGCTTGAGCGTTTTAAAGATGCGGGCGAGCGGGTTCGCGGTGTTCGTGATGAGGTTGGTGGCCTGGGTGCGAACGATGTTGCGCGACGCGCCCACGCTGACGAGCAGGCGGTCCTTCGCAAAAGAGGCGGTCTCGAGCGCGAAGACCTTGCCAAACTCGTTCACCGTCCGCGTCTCGCTCGACGCCGTCGCGCCTACGGTGACGGTGCCGGGAAAAGTGGGATTGAAGGGATCGATCGTGCTGCTGGTGCCGGCGAAGGTTTTGTTCTTCGTCGTGTTGTCGGTGACCTCGAACCCGGTGAGCAGCGTGTGCGAAGCAGGGCCGGTTTTAAACGTGAGCACGTAGTCGTTCTGGACCGTGCGGCGCGGCCACTGGTTGTAGACGACGGTGGTGCCACGGGCGAGCGGACCGCCCGTGTAGCTCGCGGGAATCGCGGCGAGCGTGGACTCGACGCGGTTGGCGTCGTTATCCGACCAAAGGACCGCGAGGCGCACGGCGAGGAGATCGCTGGGGCGGGTGGTGAACTCACCGATGAACTTGCTGACTTCGTCCGTGCGCCAGTTGAGCGGATCGTCTTCGCCGAAATGCCGTTCGCCGGGGACCTTGATGACCTGCACCCGCCGCGCGAGACCCGGCTGGCCGTTGTCGGTGCGAAGATCGACCGGAATGCCGTTGTAGGAGGAGAAGCGCGTTTTGACGTACTGGTATTTGAGCGTGAGCTTGGTGTTCGGCGCGAATTCATAGGTCGCCGACGGAGCGAACAGGAAGCGATGCAGGAAAGTCCGGTCATACCAGCCGTCCGAATATTGTCCGGCGACCACGGCTCGATACATCAGCTTTTTGTCGGCGGTGATGGGCCCGCCCAGATCGATCTCGGCGCGATTCGCATCAAACAGCCCGGCTTGGACCTTCAAGGAGGCGACCCGATAGGAGGTGGGGCTTTTGGAGATTTTGTTGATGACCCCGCCCACCGGTCCGTTGGCGACGAAGATGGCGCTCGGCCCTTTGATGATTTCCAACCGTTCAACCGTCGCCATGTCCGCCTGGGTTTCGGAATGGCTGGAGCGAAATCCATCCTGGTAGTCACCCTCGCCCGTGAAACCGCGCAGCATGAAGCGGTCGACGGAAAAATTGAGATTTCCCGTCTGGGCGCCGCCCACGAACTTGAGCAGGTCGCCGAGCATCGTGGGATTGACGTCGTCGATGAAGCTGCGGGTGAGCACCTGCACGGATTGAGACAGGTTCACGAGCTCAACCCCGGTGCGGGTGGTGCTGAGCGCGCTTCTGCCGGTATAGCCGGTGTCTTTTGCGGAACTGACTTCAAAGGAAGGGAGCACAATGGCTTCGTCCGGCCCCGGTCCGGGCGGGGTCTGCGCGTGAAGCAGGCTTCCGAGACTGAGGAGTGCGAGGGCGCCGAGGCTGGCTTGGTGGTTTTTCATGGAGGGGTTGGGAAGTGAACGCGTGATTTTGGAAAGAGCGGTTCACGGCGGCCATCCGCGTGGATTAGAGCCGCCAGCTCAACGCAGCGGCGTTTTCAGGGTCGCGCAAAGGATATTCAAAATCGCGCACCGATGCTTGCCCCGCCCCGGATTTTAACCCGTAGTCGCGACACGTTTTCTTTCTGACCCCGCGACCGCCATGCTGAGATATCTGGGCCTGGGCCGACGACCCTTCGGCGACCGACCGATGCCCGCCCATAAACGGGTCAACTGGGAATTCATCGCCGTGGTGCGCGGGAAACTCGCCCCGTTCTCCAGCGCCCCGCGCGAAGCGATCCCCGTCGCCGACACCTTCTGGCTTTTCCCTCCCGGCTATGTGCACGGCTGGATCGGGGAACCGGGAAAAAAATGCGAGGTGATCGTGATTCACTTCAACTCGGTCCCCAACTTCGTCACCGGCCTCGTCGCCGAGCGCGGCCCCCTCGCGATTTCCCTGACCTCCGCCGACAAGCACCTGCTGCAGTCGATCGCGAAGACGCTGAAGCGGCACTACTGGCACCCCGTTCGCGAAAGCGAAATCCATACGGAGCGCGCCATGCTGGATCTCTGCCTGCTGATTTTGCGGGACTTCGATGAGCGGTCACAACCGCTGCACACGGGCAACCGCGTGGGCAAGGTTGTCACGGCCGAAAACTGGCTGCGCGATCACCTCGCCGAGAATCCCGCGATCCTCGATGCCGCCCGCGCAGTGGGGCTCTCGTCGAGCCAGCTCAACCGGCTGTTTCAACAAGTGCGCAAGCGGAGCCCGCAACAGGTGCTCAACCAGCTCAAGCTGGATCGCGCCATGGAAATTCTGGGGAGTTCCAACGCGAAGCTGCACAGCATCGCGGCGGAGTGCGGATTTTCCAGCGCCAGCAATCTCTGCCGGGCGTTCAAGCGCTTCAAAGGCGATTCTCCGACGGCCTGGCGGCACGAGATCTACATCCAGTATAAAAAGCCACGCGACGACGAGAAGGCCCAACACCAATCCCACGGCCGCCGTTACCGGTTGCCGTGAACGCGGTGGGGCTTCGCCGCCGGTTTGCCCGTGCGCCGGACCTGGCGGCGTATTCCGATCAGGAGGCGAAATCCACGGGTGGTTTGGCGAAATCCCCCATCACTTCGCGCTCCGCCTGCAGCCAGTTTTCCAGATCGTGATTCCGACCGCGTTCGGTTTTAGCAGCGAGCTGATCGGCGCGTTGCGCGATCCGCAATTCCCACTGCGCGAGTTCATCCGTTAACGGCAGGATGATTCCTGTCTCCTCGCTCAACTCCGGGGTATTCATGACGGGGGCTAGTGACGTGACGTTTTGAGAGAAGTTTCAGTCCGCTGAAAAAGGAAAGAGTTTCCCTCCCCGCGCGGAATTTCAACTGAGCCCGGGTTAAGATCCGGTGACGGGCCGCCCAAATCGCCGGGGTCAAACTCCCAGTGACAACCCGCCGGGCTTTGTCCATCTTCGCCGGCTGCCACTGCCCCGCGCACTGGCGAGACGCTGAATCAAATCACTTTGTGGAAACGCCTGAATCCTCCCCTCTCCCGCCGTCGCGCCGCGCCGACTGGTTTTACGCCTGGGCTCTGCTGGCGCTGACCGCCGTCGTATTCTGGCCGGCGGGCCGCTGGCTGGCGACGCAGGCGTTCGCCCGCGAGCAATTGAAGCAATCCTTTCTCCTCGTGATGCTGGCGGGGGCGTGGATCGCGTGGGAAAAGCGCTCCTCGCTGCGAATCGATCTGCGCGTCTCGAACGCCACACTCGGCTGGCTGTTCACGTCCTACCTGCTCGCGGCGGGTGCGCTGCTCTTCAAGACGCCGTTGCTGTTCATCACCGGCATGGTCGCGGCCGCCGGCGGCATGGTGAACTATGTTTTCGGCCGGCAGGCGCTGCGCCGCACGCTGCCTTTGCTCAGTGTTTTCGGAGTGTTGATTCTGTGCGTGCTGCTGTTTCCCGTCCTCGACTGGCCGCTGCGCCAGATGGCGGGAATGGAATCGGCGCGCTTCCTGAAATCGTTCGGCTTCGCTTCGCAACTCACCTTGTCCAGCCATCCGCCCTTCAAGCTGCTGCTCGTGGCCGGCCGCCAGACCTTCGAGGTGGCCACGGAGTGCAACGGTTTCGGCCTGATCACCTCGAGTCTCCTGCTCGGTCTCATCCGGCTGCTTTATTACCGGGCGAGATGGCCCTGGTTCGTTTCGCTCCTGCCCCTCTGCGTGGCGATCGCCTTCGTTTTTAATTTTCTCCGGATCACGACCATCGTCCTGCTCGCCCCGCATTTCCCGGCTCACTATCACGCGCTGCACGAAACCGCGGGTCTCATCGCCCTCTATTCCGGATTGGGCGTCGTGTGGTGGCTGACCGACGGCCGCCCCACAGCGCCATCGAAGAACTGACGTGCACGGCGCACGTCGCGCAGCACGAGATCGAACCTTCCCTCCTGCGTCCGGTCCTTGCTGCGAAGTCCTTCTTTCATGGCCACTCCCGGTAAAACGCTTCCCATTCTGGGCGATCTCCCCGCTCACGAGCCGCCTGACGGGACGCCAACGGATCAGGCCGCGCGTTTGCGGCGGCTTCGTCACCTCGCGTGGGTGCTGGATCGTTCCATCCCAATCGGCGGTGGACGCCGCATCGGCATTGATCCGCTGATCGGTTTGGTGCCGGGCGCGGGCGACTGGCTTGGAGCCGTGCTCTCGCTCTACGTCCTGTACGAGGCGGCGCGGATGGGATTGCCGGTCGCCGTGCTGACGCGCATCGCCGGAAACATCGCGATCGAAGCGCTCATCGGCGCGATTCCGGTGGCGGGCGATATGTTCGACTTCGTCTGGCAGGCCAACATGCGGAACCTCCAGCTCGTGGAACGTCACTATCAGCCGACGCTGCGTCCGCGTTCCTTCCGCAGCATCTGGCTCGCGCTCGGAATTTTCACCGTCGTCCTGCTCACGTTCATCGGCCTCGCCGTCTACGGGGCGGTGAAGCTCATCATCGCACTCTTCTCGTGAGCCATGGACCGCGCCTGCTGCAGGAGCGGCTTTACGCCGCGATTCAGCGCATCCGCCTTCAGTCGCGGCGCAAAGCCGCTCCTACCGTTGGGAGTGTCCTCATTTGAATCTGTCATCGCGGGTCCCGCTCTGCGGGACGTGGCGATCCAGCTGGCTTGCTTGGTCGTCCCGCTTCGCGGGACTCCTCGCCATGACAAATTAGAACACAACGCTACAGTCGCTTCACTGGATCTTGTCGGAATACGTGCGCGCCAGCCACGACTTCGGCACCGGCACGACGCAGATGTTCAGCGAGCGGCCGTTTTCCGAAAGCATCGCGGATTGAAATTCGATCCGCGTGCTGTCCGCACTGAAGGTGGGGTGCTGGTGATCGGCCGCGGTCGTCTTGTGGCCATTGTCGGTCAGCAGAATCATTTCGCCGCTGTGGCGGTCGATCAGCCAGAGACGATACTGGAAGTCGTCACCGACCGCCCAGCGTGCGTCCGGCGACCCGTGAACATGCCAGAACGAGCGCCCGGGGTTGCCCATCGGCACCTGCCCGACAATGCGCATCTCGTGGGTCCGCAAATTCACGATGCCGAGGCCGGTCGGATGTTCGGGCGTTCCTGAGTTTCCCCACGGAGCATTGGCGGCGAGGCCGGCGCGGCGGTGGCCGAGAATTCCGAGCGCCACCTCGTCCTTGGTGATGATGGCCTCGTGGGTGATCCACTCGTAGGACGCTTCCGGATAAAGCGGACGCAGGCCCGTGCCGTCGGCCATCACGGTCCAGGTGCGCTGCGGCGACTTGCCGCCGGTTTCCCAGCAGAAAACGATTTCGCCGGGCACAAAGGGGTTGGTCTGGATGTGCCCGACTTGAAAAGGCACCGCGACCACCAGCTTCGATTCGCCCGTCTTTAAATCCATGCGGCCGATTCCGGTGGGACCCGCGCCCATGTTGCTCGGACCGAAACGCTCCTCGATTTTCGTGCCCACGGGCAGCTTGGCCGCGAGGTCGGGGCCGTTGACGCGAAAATACGCGACGTCCTCGTTCGCATCGATCGCGAGGTCGCCTCCGCCCTGCATTTCCGGAGGAATCAGCCCGCAAATTCGCTCGTACTCTGACGCCGACTTCATCCTTCCCGCAGCGCTGTCGGCGAAAATTTTTTCCAAGTTCACTTCGACCACTTGAAACGGGCCGCGGGAGCGCGGTGGACGCGGTGGCTCAACCGCGACACTTGCGGCCGGAGCTTCGCCGCTCGCCCCATTCGCAGGACGTGCGTCCTCAAAACCTGCGGGCGGCGGCGCACCCTGTTCAGCGACGGGAACCGGCGGAGGATTCGTATCCCGGAGAAAGAAAAGCTTCATCGACCGACGCGTCACGCAGAGCATGCCGGAAAATCCACCTTCCGTGATCTGGACGATATCGCCGGTTTCCTCGTTGACCGCCATCGCTTCGCTGCGAAGCCGCTCATTTGGTGCCGCGACGCGCCGTCCTTGAGGGGATCGGAAAATGACCCACTTGCCATCGGCGGTCCACTGCTGGTGGGTCGGATAAATTTTTGAATCACCCACCGGCTTGCTGGTGAGAAACGTCAGCGGAATACCCGTCACCGGATCCGGCACGACTTTCCGCTCCGAGGGAAACCGCTTCCCGATTTGCGCGAATGCCGGGTTCGCGTGGAGACACAGCACCAGGGCGAAAAATTTGAAAGCGAGGGCGGTGAGCCGGTTGGGATTAAAACGGGGACGAGACATGAACATAAGCGGTGGGTGGTTCGATGAACGAACCCGCTCCTCCGCCATGCAACGGCACAGCGTCACGGCGTCAGCGCGGGTGGGTGGGTTTGCTACGCGCGTTTGACGAACGGAAGAAAGGAGGGTTGCGGCGAAAAGTTTGCGCGATTCGCTGCAGGCGCAAAAGGTGCCGTCGGGAACGAATCGTCCTGTGACGGTTCTTTCCAGCGCCTCCTCGTGACCTCCTCCCTTTCGCCGACACCACCATCGCCTGCGCCCGATCGCCGCGTCACCTTCGACGCGATTGTGGACCGGGCCAGCGGGCGTTATCGCGCCGCGGGAATCACGCAGTGGCAGGTCGCCCGGGGAAAATTGCGCGGGGATCCGGTTTTCCGCGCCGTGTGGGACGGACCCTGGACTGCCGGCCGCACCGTGGTGGATCTCGGCTGCGGCCAGGGGCTCATGCTCGCCCTCTTCGCTTCCGCGCGCGAATCAGCGGATGGCGTTGCGCCGGGGGAATCGGAAATTCCGCGCCGCTTGATCGGGGTCGAAATGCGTGCGCGTTCCGCGGAAATCGCGCGAGTCGCGCTGCAGGCCCACGCCGAAATCGTCACCGGCGACGCGCGCGAGTTCACCCTTCCCTCCTGCGAGACCGTTTTCATTTTCGACGTGCTTCACGTCCTGCCCGCGGCGGACCAGGACGCTTTGCTCGCCCGCATCGCCCGCGCCCTCGCGCCGGGCGGCACGCTGCTGCTGCGCGAGGCCGATGCGGCCGCCGGCTGGCGCTTTCAGTGCGTGCAGATTTCCAATCGATTCCGCGCGATGCTGGGCGGCGGGAGATATCACCACTGCCATTTCCGGTCGGCTGAAGGCTGGAGGGAGCTGCTCCGGCGGCATGGTTTCACGGTCGCCGTGCACCCGATGGGTCGCGGCACTCCGTTCGGCAACGTGCTCTTCGCGGCAACCAAGCCCGCCCGAGGTATCTGACCGAACTGTAGGAGCGGCTTTGCGCCGCGATTCATCGAGTCGGTCTTCCAGTCGCGGCGTAAAGCCGCTCCTACAGCCAAGGCAGGCGGAGCTTCGGAAGATCGAGCCTTCACGCCTAAAATAAAACAGCACCGCGGTTCGCGCGGTGCTGGGGAAAACGGACGAAGCGGAAGGCCGGTTTAGCGGGACTGCTTCTTTGCCCGCTTCGCGAGTTTCTTTTCCTTCGCCGATTTGGCGGGAGCTTTTTTGGTCTGTTTCTTTGAGTTTTGGGACTTGGCCATATTTCTCTCCTTTGGTTTTTGTTTTTCTGTACGGGAAATTTGACGAGGGGCGTGACTAAAACCCGAAGTTAAGCGGGTCAGGACCGACACGTTGATTACGATCAAGCGCGTCGACCGCGAACATTTCCTTTTCGGTTAGCTGGAAATCGAAAATCGCGGCGTTCTCCGCGAGGCGGTGCGGTTTCGTCGATTTCGGGATCGTGACGACGCCACGCTGCACATCCCAGCGCAGAATAATCTGGGCGACACTTTTGCCGTGGCGCTTTGCCACCTCGACGAGCGTCGCGTCCTTGAGAACGTCCCCACCCTGCATCAGCGGGCTCCACGCTTCGGCCCGGATAGTTTTCGCCTCGCAGAACTCCACCAGCGGTTTGCTCTGCAGATACGGGTGAAACTCGATCTGGTTGACCGCCGGCGCGATTTCCGCGGCGCCGAGCAGCTCATCGAGATGCGGACGCAGATGATTGCTCACCCCAATCGTCCGCACGCGTCCGCCGCGCTGCAGGCGTTCCATCGCCTTCCAAGCCTCGACAATTTTTCCGGCGATCGGCCAGTGCACGAGATAGAGATCGAGATAATCGAGCCCCAGCAGCGAGAGACTCTTTTCGCAGGCGGCCTCAACCCGGCCGGCCCGGACGTCGTCATTCCAAACCTTGGTCGTGATGAACAACTCCTCGCGCGGCACGCCGCAACGCTTGATGGCCTGCCCCACCCCGCGCTCGTTTCCGTAGATTCGCGCCGTGTCGATGCTGCGATACCCGAGCTCGATGCCGGTCCGCACCGACTTCTCCGTTTGAGTGTCGCCCGCGATCTGCCAGACGCCGAGGCCCACCCACGGCATGCGAGTCCCGTCGTTCAGCGTCACCGTCGCTTTCAAACCTGCCGTTGTGTCGGGAAACGTGGCGCTCAATCCAGACGGTGTCATCGCGCGCACCGTGCGTGAAAATTTTCTCACGTCAAACCTCCCGCGCCACTTCCTCCGCCTGACAAAACCGCGTTCGCACTCGACACCGCTGCGAACTGCGATCCGTTGACGTCATCCGCCATGCCGAGCTTCACTTTTTTGCGCCGCATGATTTTCGACGGGCGCGGCGCTCCCCTTCCGCCCGCCACGCGGCCGGTTCCCGGCGAATGGAAGGACGACGCGCTCACCGGAAGCTGCCTCGGCCACTCGACGGTGCTGATGAATTTTCACGGCGTGCGCGTCATCACCGATCCGGTTTTTTCCCAACGCGTCGGTCCCGGGATCCCTCCCTTCATCCTCGGGCCGAAACGATATCTGCAGCCGGCCCTGCGGCCGCACGAGTTTGCGCCGCCGGACGTGATCGTGCTGAGTCACGCCCACTTTGATCACTTCGACCGCGCCAGCCTCAGAAAATTTTCCCGCGACACGCCCGTCGTCACCGCGCGGGCGACAGCGGATTTGTTGAAACGGTTTCACCACGTTCACGAACTGGACTGGGGCGAATCGATCACCCTGGCGCCTCGGGGCCGGACCATCCGGATCACCGCGCTGCCCGTCGTGCACTGGGGGGCGCGGATGATGCGTGATGATCATCGCGGTTATAACGCCTATCTCCTGGAGCGCGCGGGACGCGCCGTTTGCTTCGCCGGCGACACGGCCTACACCGGGACCTTCGCGCAACTGCGCCAGCGACCAGTCGAGCTCGCGCTCATGCTCATGCCCGTCGGCGCCTACGATCCGTGGATTCGTGTTCACTGCAGTCCCGAACAGGCCGTGGCCATGGCGAACGAGGCCGGCGCGAAGTATTTCGTCCCGATCCACCACGAGACGTTCAAGCTCAGCCACGAACCGATGGACGAACCCGCGACCCGCGTGCGCGCTGCTTTCGCGCACGAGCCGGAGCGGCTGCTCGCCGTCAGTGTCGGTGAAACCTTCCGGGTGCCCGGTGCGGAAAAACATCCGCCCTCCCCTTCACGCAAAAGAGCGGACAACCCGCCCGCCTTTTCCACCTAGCCCGGGGTGGGAGCCGCAGCCGCATTCGCCTTGGGCGGCGGCTGACCCTCGAACCCGCCGCGCAAGGCCTGGACGAACGCATTCCGCAGGAGATTCTGGATCGTCGTCCACACGCCCACTTTGTTGTCGGTGAAATTTCCGGCGAAAGGCGTCTTGGTGGCGACCTGGTTGGTTTCGTCGTTCTTCAGCACCGAAGTCACCGCGCTCACCGCTTTCTTCATGAGCAGCTGCGCGGCGTTTTTGTCCTTGTCGGATGCGGTCTTGAAATCGAGATCCTTGAAAAACGGCTTCACATAGCCCTCGTACGCACCATCGGCCGCGTTGACCTCCGTGAAAATTTCGAAGGTGCCCCGCGCCACGTCGGCGTTCGCATAGGCGAGGAGAAAACTATTCAGCGCGGGCAGATCCATCCCGAGCAGCTCCATTTCGGTTTTGAACTGCGGTTGCTTCGCGAGCGGATCGGCTTGGACCGAGACACGGAGCCGGCCGTTTCCCGTTGTCGTTCCCGTCAGCTCCACTTTCGCCGGCATCGGTCCGTCCTCCGGCTCGGGTCGATTTCCCAGGTTCGTGCCGAGCACCTGCAAATCCGAAAGCGCGATGTCGACCTGCGGCTGCACCGAGCGATCGAGGAACCGCACCTTGCCGCGGGACAGTTCAAGGCGGGTGATTTCCATCGGGAAAGCCTCCTCGAGCGTCTCCTGCCAGCGCCTCACCTCCTCTTTCTTCTCCTCCACTTTTTCACCCTTCGCCTGCTTGTCCTCGTCCTTCTTTTGCTTCCCGTCGGACTCCCCTTTTTTCGGAGTGGCGTGCCGCTTGATCACGGTGACTTCCACCTCCTCGGCCGTCGCATTGCCGCCCAGCTTGCCGCGCAACAAGCCCCGGAGAGCCACCACGAGCCCGGCCCGTTTCGCATGAACGACCGGGATGTCGTCCTCGTGTCCCCGCTCGTAGAGCACAAAGTTTTCGATCTCCCCACCACCCCGCCACAGCCACAACTTCACCGTTTCCACCCTGCCGGTGTAACCGGGCAGCGCCGCCAATTTTTTGTTGATGACCGATTTCGCGATCGGCGAAGCCACGAAGCGAACCACCACGCACAACCCCACGATGACCAGCGCGACGATCAGCAGCACCCGTTTCCATCCGCGGAGACCTGACCGCCGGCGGTGACCATAGGAAGCGGCGCTGCTCTGATAGGGGCGCATGATGGCACCCAAAGACAGTTCGATCGCCGGGGGGTTCGGGTAATTCAGAAACCGTAAACCTTGGAATTCGTTTCGCTTTCCGGTTTCCGGAAATCACCTACCGTTTGCGCAGCAATTCCGAAAGCCGCGTGAAGGTCTCGTCGCGAAAACCGAGGGCGCGTTTCAGCTGCGCATCCCGCTCGATGGGATTTTTCATCCGTGCGCTCGTGCGCCAATCGTCCCATCCGAGCATGCCAAAGGCCCACGCCGTCGCGCCGCTCACCGGCACCGGGACATCGCTGCCATGCAGGATTCGCCCGGCCAGTTCCCCCTCGAGCATCTGGCGCAACGCCCGCGGACGCAGGCGAAACGTCAGCGCCGCCAGCGCACTGTTGTCGCCGTAAAGCCGCGGGTGGCGCCGCGTCATTTCGACGAACACCTCGAAGAAATCCCGGTCGAGTCCCATCGTGCCGGTGCCGCAGTGCGCGGCGATGCAGGTGACACCGATCTCGAGCGGCAGCGTGAGCATCCGCGGATCCGCCAGCCCGGGAGCGAGCACCGGCATCGTGCGCTCGCTGCCGGTGTGCGCGAGCAGGATGAGCCCGCTCTCCGCCATGCGCTCGATGAACCGGGTGTACCGGCGGTTGTTCCAATCGATGTTCTGGCAGTTGGGCAGACACTTCAGCATCACGGCGCCCGCTTCCAGGCAGCGTTCCAGTTCATCGAGGGCGTCGCGGCGCGCCGGATGAATTGAAACCGCGGGAAGAAACTCCGGATGCCGGCGCGCGAGCCCGAGGACAAAATCGTTCGGCACATAAAAGGATGCGACGTTCTCGATGGGCTCGCCGGTTTCGCGGTGCGGTTCGTCCTGCGCGAGAATGACGGCGGCATCGACCGACGACTCGCGGATGAACGCCAGCACCCGCTCCGCGTAAAGCCCGTCGAGATCGCCCTTCAGCGTCGAGCCGGGAAGCCCCATGCCGCGCAGCATGAAAGGGGCGCCGTAGCTCGTCAGTCCGCGGGGACGATACCAGCAGCCGGTGCCGCCGGTGCCGTTGCCCACGACGTGGACGTGACAGTCGATTCGCCGCGGCGCACTCACTTTACGGCCTCGAGGGCGCTCTGCTTGCAGCCCTTCAGGTCAACTTTTCCGGTGCCCAGCATCGGAATTTTTTCCACGCGATGGACTACCTTCGGAATCCACAGCGACGGCAGGCCGCCCGCCGCCAGTTTTTCGCGCACGTCCTCGACGCTGACGTCGGTGGTGGTCAGCAACACGAGCGCCTCGCCTTTCTGGGCATCGGGAACGCCCACGACCGCCGCAACCGGTCCGTCCTCGGATGACCAGTCGAAAACCTCGATGAGTTTATTTTCGACGGTGCCATGCGGCACCATCTCCCCGCCGATTTTCGAGAAGCGCGAGAGCCGGCCTTCGATGTAGAGAAAGCCATCGAGGTCAAAGCGGCCCAGGTCACCCGTGACAAACCAGCCGTCGCGCAAAGCTCCCCGCGTTTTTTCCTCATCGTTGAGGTAACCGCCGAAGACATTCGAACCGCGCAGCCAGACCATGCCTGTCTCGGTCTGCGGAAGTTCGACGCCCGTGTCCGGGTTGACGATCCGCGCCGTCATGCCGGGCAAGAGCCGCCCGACCGCGCCCGATTTTTTTCCGATCTGGCGCTCCGCGGTGTCGGTCGTGATCGGCGGATGCGGCTGGTTGACGTTGCTGACCGGCGTGGTCTCCGTGAGCCCGTAACCCTGCAGGATCTCGATGTGAAACGCCTCGAGGAATGCGCGGTAGAGATCGTCGGGAAGTTTTTCGGCGCCCGTCACCACCAACTCCAGCGAACGCAGCTCCGCCGGTTTCGCCTTTTTCAAAAACGGCCGGATGAACGTCGGTGCGCCGATGAGGGTCGTCGCTTGCTCCTCGCTGATCGCATCGATGATCTTTCGCGTTTCCAGCGGACTCGGCACCGTGACGACCAGCGAGCCGCGCAACAGCGGATACCACAGCGTGACGGTGAAACCGAAACTGTGAAAAATCGGGAGGCAGCCGACCATCGTGCAGCTGCGCGGCAGAATCGAGAGCGAGGAAATCTGGTCGCAGTTCGCGAGGATGTTGCGGTGGCTGAGCACCACGCCCTTCGGTTCGCCCGAGCTTCCGCTGGTGAACAGCAATCCGGCCTCCTGCCGGTCGCCGACGCGCGGCAGCCCGAGCAGATTCGCGAACAGCTGGTTCGGCAGCACCCAGGCGGCGAGCAGCCACGGCGCCATCGCCCGCTTGCCGCCGCAGGCCGCGATTTCCTTGCGCAGGTCGAGGGTCCGCTCCGGCCAGGGGAAATTGGGAATCTTCGCACGCATCGCATCCGCCGAGATCACCGTCTCGATTCCTCCGAGGCGCATGCTCGCCTCGAGCGAGGAGCGACCCGCCGTGAAATTCAGATTCACCGGCACCTTGCCCGCACAGGCCACCGCCAGATTGGCGATGAACGCACCCGCACCCGGCGGAAGCACGATGCCGACGCGCTGCTGGGGAACCGTCGCCTCGAGGCGCCTCGCCAGCACGGCGGCCGCCGCGAGAAGCTGGGCCGCCGTGACCTCGCGCCGCTCGGCGGTGCGATCGATCACGACGCAACGGCCCGGGCGCTTCGCGAGCGCCCGGACGACTTCACGCGCCAGATTTCGCCGCAACACCGGACGCTCCTCGAACGCCCGCGCCCCCAGGTCGAGCAACGCCCGGCGCGCCGCGGCACCGTCGGCCTGCGCCGGCGGAATCGGCGCGCCGAAGGCGACGAACACCGGCGTCGGCATCAGCCGCGGGGATTTCCAGAGATACTTGTTGCCCGCGAACGAGAAGACCGAGCCCCAGAGTCCGTCGTGCGCCGCGGGAATCACCGGGACCTTCGCGAGCCGCGCCATGACTTCGAAACCCTTCTTGATCTCCATCAACTGCCCGGTGCGCGAAATGTGCCCCTCCGGAAAAACGCAGACCAGTTCGCCCGACTCCAGCGCCTTCACCGCGCGGCGGATGGCCTCGGTCGGGTTTCGCGAGGTGATGGGAATCACGCCGCTGATCCGGAAAACCCAGTCGAAAAACCGGTGCCCGCCGAGTCCCTTGTAGCCGATGAAGCGCAGCGGGCGCGGACACGCGAGCTGCAGCACGATCACATCGACATAGGAAAGGTGGTTCGCAATCACCACGGCCCCGCCAGCGGCGGGAATGTTTTCGGCCCCGGTGATTCGCACCCGGTAGAGGAAGCGCGCGAGGACGATCGTGATCCACTCCAGCAGAAGCGGAAAATAGGAGCGGCGGCGAAAAAGAGTCATGACCGGAAAACCGTGGTTTGGGGCGATGGGGGGGGGTGGAGAGGAAAGAAGCGGAAGGGATCAGTCCCTCGGCGGAGTCCAGGTCGACGCTCCCGCTTCGAGCTGGTGCAGAACCTCCAGGCAGTTCTCCATTTTTTTCGGACTGAGACCGCGCGTGAGCTGACTGACAACTTCAAGGTATCGTGGGTGAACCTTCTCCCACAGCGCGCGGCCGGCGGGAGTGAGCGAGACCTGGTAAACGCGCCGGTCCTCCGGATGGTCCGAACGCTGCACCCAACCCGCTTTTTCGAGCCGGTCGAGCAACCCGGTGACATTCGAGCGATCGACGACCAGCAGGTCGCCGAGCTCGCGCTGGCTGATTCCGTTCGGGGTGTCGGCCAGGATGTTCAACACATTGTACTGGGCGCCGGTCAGCCCGTAGGGGCGGAAGAGCCGCGCGCTTTCGCGGAGAAAAGTGTCCGCCGTCGCCATCACCGTTTTCGTCAGCTCGAAACCGTAGTCGGTTTTCATGGCCGCTGTTCTGGTCACACTAG
Source organism: Opitutaceae bacterium (assembly GCA_036261745.1). Taxonomy (GTDB): domain Bacteria; phylum Verrucomicrobiota; class Verrucomicrobiia; order Opitutales; family Opitutaceae; genus DATAKE01. The sequence continues at coordinate 30,602 of DATAKE010000111.1, read as the reverse complement.
TTGATATGTCAACCGTTTATTTTTTAACCATGTTTTCCCGCAGATCGCGCGCGAGGGCCTCGAAGCCGGGAAAATCGTATTCGAGCCGCCGGGTGTCGCGCCGGTGCCGCTCCAGTTCGTGCAACGCGCAGCGGATTTCATGCGGGAGGCTGGGCCGGTCCGTGCCGTAGACGCGCCACTTCAGTTCGCGGCGGGAGTAAGGCTCCCTCCCCTGCTGCCGGGCGGCGACCCACGCCGCCTCCCCGACCGATTCGTCGCGGCCGCACAAAAGCCACGCCTCGAGCGCCGGCACGGCGACCCCCACGGCCCGCAGGAGCCGCGGGCGACCATGCGACGGCGGGAGTTTTTTTGCCGTCTGCCGAAAAACCGCCCGGAGCTGGCACATCCGGCACTGCGGGTGAAAATAGTTCGGCGCATCGTGCGCCGCGGTGTGCACGGTCGAATCGTCCGAGTCGCAACTCACGACGAGCACGTCGGTGTCGGTGTTGAAATGCAGGTGGCGGATCACCGCAGGGAGAAGCTGCGCGACATTGGGCCAGCCGCGGGCGCGCAGCCCGGCGTGCACAAATTTCGGCGGAGCCCCGAGCACCGCGGTCACCAGCACACGCAACACGGCTTCGTCAGCGGGCGATTCGCTCAGCAGAGCGATCTTCATGGTTCCTCCGGCACGCCGCCGAGGATGCCGCTGAACCACATGTCACCCAGCGAGCCTTCGCTGAGCAGTTCGGGAAGGTCGGCGCGGTCGGACAACCGCGCGAAATGCGCCTCGTTCCCGTGTTTCTGGGTGATGACGATTTCCTCCGGGTGATCCCGAAACAAATCGAGAAAATACGGGGAATGCGTGGTCGCGATCACCTGCACCGGCTCGTGTTTTTCGCCAAAGGACGCCGGGTAGCTGAGCCGGTAGAGCGCATCGCGGATTTCTCGCAGCATGCGCGGATGGATGCCGCGATCGATCTCCTCGATGCACAGCACCGTCGGGGGCGCCGGATCGAACGCCAGCGCCAGCACCGCGAGCAGATAAAGCGTCCCCTGCGAAAGATTGGCCGAGGGCACATTGCCGCTGCCGTCGGCGAGCGTCATTGCCAGGTCCACCGTGTCGTCCGGCAGGGTCACGAAAACAAAACCCGAGAACTCCGGCAGGATGCGCAGCACCTCCGCCGCGAACCGCGCAAAATCCGCGGGCGCGCGTGTCTTCCGCAGCGCGAGCACCGCGGAGAGATTGGCGCCGTTGGAGACCAGCAGCTCCCCGCTGGACCGGGCGGCCGGCAGGGCCATCGCCATCGAGTCGAAAACAAAACTGCGCATGCGCCCGAGCCGCTGCTTCAATTCGCCCCACGCTGCGGGCGCCGGGCTTTTCACCTGCAGCAGATCGCAAACCATCTCGGAGCGGCAGCCCATCCGGGCCTCGATCGAATCGAACGGCGGGGAAAAATTGAAATTGATCTCCGGCGCCTCCGGATTGCCGGAGAGGGGCGTCGACGGATCGGCGAGCGGCAGTTTTGCCAGCGTCCGCAACTGCAGCACCGCCTGGATCAGGCTCGTTTTCCCGCTGCCGTTCGGCCCCACAACGAGATTGAACGGCGCGAGCTTGAGGCTGGTGGCCCGGAGCGCCTTGAAGTTCCGGAAAGCGACGGAATCGATCACGGTTGCACGCAACCAGAGTGCCTCCCCCGCGACAAGGTCATCCCGCGCCTCGCCACGCTCGACTATTTTTCGTCCCGCGATCACCTCGGAGGTGAAAAGCACGGTCGAAAAACGAACCCCGCATGCCCCCCCGTTCCGCCACGGCTTCGGTGAAGCCGGTCCATCTCGTCCTTCTGCTCGCGGTCATGCTGGGCGAACTCCTGCTCTTTCGCTCCACGGTGTCACGAGACCACGCGTGGATGTTTCCGCGTTGGGATGACCAGCTCCAGTATCTCAATGAGGCCTATGCCGGCTACGAACACGCGCAGGAACACGGCTTCATCGCCGGCGCCACGGCGACCCTCACGAACATTTCCGCCCAGGGAGCGCTCCATGATTTCTGGGCGTTGCTGGGCTTCACGGTGCTTGGCCCGTCACGCGACTCGGCCCTCGCCTTGAACCTGCTGGCGTTTTTCGCGCTGCAGGCCGCGACTTTTTTCGCGGTCCGGCGCCTCGGCGGCTCAACAGCCGCCGCGTGGGTTGCGATCGCGTTCCTCGCCGCCTTGCACGGTCCATGGTCGGGCGGTTCGGCCTCGGTGATTGATTTCCGTTTGGACTGGATGGCGGCGTGTGCCTACGGGATCGCGCTCGCCGCCGCCGTGACGAGCGGGGGATTCCGCTCCACCCGCCCGGCTTTGCTCTTCGGCCTCGCGGTTGGGTTCGTGGTGCTCACGCGTTATCTGACCGCGGCCTATTTTGTTCTCATCTACGCCGCGCTGTTCGCGACGACGCTGTTCGATCGGGAACGAGGAAAGCGGTGCGGGCATGTGCTGCTTTCCGCGCTCGTCGCCCTCGCCGTCGTCGCGCCTTTTTTCTGGCACAACCGGCAGGCGATCCTCGCCTACTATTGGGTCGGGCACATCGACGGGCCCGAGCGCGCATTGCGCGGATCCCAGCAAAGTCCCCTCGCGGCCACCCGAAGGGTGCTTTCTGAACTGACCCTCCAACATGTCGGCATCGCCGCGCTGATTCTTTTCGCGATCGCGCTGCTGGCCCTCGGGCTCTTTCGCGTGCTCCGCCCTCTTCCGGTTGGTGCCGTCGCTGAAAAACCGTCCCTGCGCGATGCCTGGAAAACCGTGCTGATTTTTTTCGCCGCGCCCCTCGTCGTCCTGTCGTTGCACACGGTCCACTCCTCCCCACCCGTCAGCATCGTGCTGCCCGCCGTGGCATGGCTGGTGGTTCTTGGCTGGCTGCATCTCGCGCATTTTGTCCGGGGCGCGCTGGTCGCCCGGGTGAGTGTGGCGGCGGTTGCCGCGGGGATGCTGGTTTTCGGCGCGACAATCACCCGCCGCCCTTCCCCGCAGATCATCGGGGACGCGGGCAAGGTGAACGCCCTGGCGGACTATTTTTATTTTCGCGCCGAAGAGTGCGGGCTGAGCGCGGCCCGCATCTCCGTCACCCGGATTTCAGACGAATTGAACGCGGCCTCGTTTCAGATCCTCGGTTACGAGCGACATCAGCGCCTGTTTCCGTTCCTCGGGTCGCTGCCAACGGGGTTGTTCGAAACGCCGCCGGCGCTGGCGATGCAGCTTCTCGCTGACAGTGACTTCGTCTGTCTCGTCACGAGTCAGGAGGCAATGTGGCCGTTCGACCGCCAGATGATCGGGATCCTGCCGGAGATGCGCGCATGGTGCGAAACCCACCTGCGCCACGTGAGCAGCGTCGAGCTGGCGAGAGGTGCGGTCTCCATCTACGAGCGCCCGACTCTTGCCCGGCCGGGCGGTGGCAGTGCCGTGAATCTCACCGCCCTGCTGGCGCGGGCCTCTCCCGGTGCAGGTGGGAGCCACCCGCCTCCCGCGCCACCCCTGTTTCCACTGTTCCCGCGCAAGCCCGCGTCGGCCGCCGGAGAGTACGTGCAGCGCTTCCCCGCCGCTTATAGTCCGGCGAGCTATCGTGTCACCGGGCTGCCTCCGGGGTTTCGGGTCGATCCGCGCACCGGAGTTCTTCGCGGAAAATTTCCCAGCTCCGGTTTTTTCACCGCCTCGATCACCGCCACGAACTCGCTCGGCTCCGCCACGAGCGAGCTGAGCTTTGACGTGAGGTCGCCGCCGAGATTCGCGCTGCTCAACCTGCCCGACACCTGCGTCGCAGGCACGCCCGTGGAAATTCGCGGCGATGTCTTCGATGTCGCGGGCAAGCTCAACTACATCGACGTGATCGATCTCACCGCGGGTCGCGTGATCGATCGCGTGTCGGCGGGAGAAAGCGAAACCCAGACGTGGCACTTCAACCACGCCATCGCCTTTTCCGAGCCGGGACCGCGGTCGCTGCTGATCCGCATCGTGTGTTTCGATGCGCGGGAAAAACAGCCCTACACGTTTTTCGACGAGCCCCGCGAAATCAACGTGGCGCCCAGATAGGATTTCCGCCCGCGGGGCCGGTCAGCGCCCCATCAGGCTGTTGAGGAGCGAAGTCGCCGTCGCCTTCATCAGCTCTTTCTTCAACTCCCCGGTGTCGGTCTGGGCCAGCGAACCGCCGATATGCACGGGAATCGCGAAGGCGGCGTAGCCCAGATCGTCCTGGGTGTCGCCGAGCAGGGAAACTTTTTTCATGAGGTCGGCGACCTTGCCACGGGCGCCGAGCTGCAGCCGGAGATCCAACGCCTGGGCCAGCAACGACACGTTTTTTTGATAGGCGATCGTCCCGGTGCCGCCGAGACGAACCTCCGGTGAGATCAAGGTGAATTCCTGCAACTTCACATCCAGCGTCGGCGACCGCACGAGCGACACGCTCAGCTGGTCGTAGGGAATTTCGGCGAGCGCCGTCGCGATCTCCGCCACGAGTTTGCCGCGCTTGTTGATATCGATCCCAAGCTTCTCGGCTTTTTCGGCCGCCTCCTTTTCCAAGCCGATCAACGATCCGATCCCCGTCACGAGGCCCGACAATGCCGTCGGGGCAGCCTTGATGGTTTCCACCACGTCCGACCGGAGCCCGCGAAAGATTCCGCTCTTGCTGATCAGGTGGAGGTCACCGTGCGTCCGCGCCATGAGGGCGGGAAGGTTTTCACCGGAGCCAGCCAGCTGGCTCTTGAGATCGAACTTTCCCTCGACGGTCGCGGCCTTCGTGGCATCCAGCGCGCGAAACAAGGGGCCGGTCTCGAAATTATTCACGACGAGTTCCGCTCTAACCGAATAAGGCTCCGTCGCCTTCGCATCGAACATCACGCCGCCGTTCGCCTTCGCCTCGCCACCCTCGCCCAGGCCGGCATGCAGCCCCTCGAGTTTCACCGCGCCGGCCTCGAGCCGCAGCGTCCCGGTAACATCGGCGACTTCAAACGTGTCGGAATAAATCAGCCGCTTGAGGGCGAGCGTCAGTTTTCCGCTCAGCCCGGCCCAGGCCGGCGTGGTGTCCCGGGGCGCAGGCTGGCCGGGAGTTGCGGGCGCCGCTGACGCAGCGCCGAACGGCGACGCGAGAATCTGCACGTCCTCGACCACGAGGAGCGTGCTCGTCACGTGGGCGTCGATCGCGAAACCCGTTTTATCCGGCAAAAGCGTCCCGGCGATGTTCAGGTCCGATTTGCGTCCGTCACGCTCCACGAGGACCGGCAAACCGATCGTGATTTTTCCATCCGCTTCGCGGTCGGCGCGGAGGTCGGCCGTGATCACCGGCAGTTTGACGGAAGCGTCCCTGGCGGCAGCGGCCAGATTCACGATCGCGAGCCTGGCCTGAATTTCCTGTCGCGCGCCGAGACTGGCGGAAAAATCCAGGGAGGCATCGCCGCTCGTGATCTGCGCTGCGCCGGCCGTCGCGGGCTGCGTCAGCAGGGCGGGGAAATTGGAGGTGAGTTTCCCCGTGGCCTTGATCGACCGGTCGCGACCGGCCAGTTGCCCGGCCTTCGCTTCGAGCGTGAGCAACGTGGCCGCACCGCTCCTGGCGGTGAAGGGGGCGATCACCATTTGCCAACCCTGCGGCGTGTAATCCGCCGAGGCATTGACGGAAAGATCCACGGCTTGGACGAGCGGTTTTCCCTCCTGCGTCACGCCGAGATTGGAAATCGTGAGAGGTTGTTTGGGGCGCAGCGCCAGTCCGCCGCCCCCGGCGCTGGCTACAAAATCTCCTTTCAAGTCGCCTCCGCTCACCTTGACGCCGGTCAGGAAAGGCTGCGCCCAGGCGAGCGGCACGCCTTCCAGCGTGACGCCGAAAAGATCCCGCGTCGGATCGGCGGTGAGTTCGGCGGTCTTGGGATTGAAATCGAAAGCCTGCAGCGCCCGCACACTCGCCACCGGCTTTTCCCCGGCGAGATCGAGGGTGAGCCGCTCGACGCGCAGGGCGTCGCCGTGACGCGCAAGATCGAACGCGGAATTCATCCGCACCTGTCCCATCGCCGCGAGTTCCGGTCGCACCACGCCGAGTTTGTCGGCGGTCGCGCTGAGTTTTCCGCTGGCATGGATGGCGGCAAACGCGGCATCGGTCTCGAAGGCGCCCTCTCCTGCCGTCTCGAAAACCGGCAGCGGGAAACCGAGGGCGAACGGCGCCAGGTCGGCATCGCGCAGATTGATCTTCCACGTCCCGCTTAATTTTGAATTCGCGGTGATGCCGCCGGGCGTAAACGGAAACTCGACGTTCAAACCGGCGAGTTGTTTCCCCTCGCCGGCCAGCGAGACCACGTAACTTTCGCCGGAAGCCCCGCGCGTGGCGGAAAGCTGGACATTCAACTTCACGCCCCGCGGAAATTGCGTGCCGCTCGCCGAGGCCTCGCCCTTGACCGCCAGCCGCGTGAAGGTACGCGGCGTATCCATGGCCGCAGTCAGCGTGCCTTGCAGAGCCTGGGCGCTGATCGGCGCCACCCCGGCGCCCGCGGTCGCGGAACAATTGAACGTGAACGTGCCTTCCTTGCCCGCCGCGAGCCCGCCCCCGCGCACGATGACCTTGAGCCGTTCCGCTGGCTTGCCCGGAACGGGGGCAACAATCACTTCGCCCTCAAGCTCGACACCATCGAGCGAGAGGTCGACGGGCAGCTGCAGCTGCGCGAAGACCCCGCGAAAAATCCGCGCCAGCGGCGCGGTCGAAGCCGGCGGAGGATTCGTGGCATCGGCCGCGAAAGCGGAATTCACGAGCGAAAAATCCCGCGTCCGCGGAGCCAGCGAGGGCAGCAGCGGCGCGGCGACCACTTTCCTGACGGCCGGATCGGCATTCGTGAGATCGAGGACCCAGCCTTTCGCGACGAGCCGGGTGATCGTCACCTTCTGGCTCATTCCGGCGGAAACCAATGGCAGGTTCGCTTCCACGGCCGGCAGCGAGAGCACCGCGCCATCGCGCACGATGCGCACGTCCTTCGCCTCCACGCGGCTCAAGCCGGCTGAAACAGATCCGATCGTTCCCTGCATCCCGGGCTGGCGGGCGAGCGCTTTGCGGGCTGCCCACGTTTGAAAGCCGGAGGTGAATGCAACCGAGACCGCGATCACTCCGAGGACGGTGACGACGGCGAGCCCAATAAGCAGGGGGCGAACGAGTTTCATGCGCGAGGTCAGGACACTCCGATTTCAGGCAAGTTGCGAAATTGTGGCGGCAAAATACGAAGCGGCAAACCGTCGGTCACCCCGCGTCGCTTCTCAACTCGATTATCATTTCGGGTGAGAGCGGTGAATCGCCGCTCCGCGACGTGAATGACGCACGCACTGCATTTCAGAATTGTAGGAGCGGCTTTACGCCGCGACCCGGACGTCCATCCGCCCAAACGGTCGCGGCGTAAAGCCGCTCCTACAGTTTGAGGAAGCGAAGCGTCAGTGGGTGACGAACTCGTCCGCCAGGCCGGTGGCACGGCGGAGGGCGGCGACCGCGACATTGTAGCTGTAGTAGGCCTGAATCTGGTTGGTGCGAGCGGTGGTCAGCTCGACCTGCACCTGCAGGACATCGAGCTGCGTGCTGGTGCCCGCGCTGTAGCGCGCATTGGCAAGGCGCACCGCTTCCTCGGCCTGGGCGACGACTTTCTGGGAGGCATCGGCGAGTTCGGTGGCCTGCTGCCACGAGGAAAATGCGCGGCGCACCTCCACCTCGGCGGCGAGTTGCGCCTCGCTCAACGCGAGACGGCTCTGCTCCTGCAGCGATTTCGCCTGCACGACGCGGCCGGCGGTCGCACGACCGTCGAAGATCGCCCACTGGCCCTGCAAACCGGCGAAAGCGCCCTCGTTGGAATCATTGAAGCTGGTGCTCGATCCCTTGCGGAGCTGCCAGCCGGCGACGACCGCCACATTCGGATAGTAGTCGGCGCGGGCGGCGGTCACGAGTTGCTCGCGGGCGGCGACAAGTTTCTCGAGGCGTTGAAGATCGGGCCGGTTGATGTGGGCGGCCTGGAACGACGAGACGAGGTCGAAGTTGACCGGCGTGTAGGCGAGCGTGCCGATGAAATCCGGGATTTTCGTGATCGAGGCGCGATCGGTGGTGAAGCCGAGAGCGTGGCGCAGCGATTCGATCGCGAGACGGTAGTCGTTGCGGGCGGTGATCAGGGGCACCTTCGCGTTGGCGACGGCGACCTCGGCGCGGAGGCGTTCGAAGCTGGACACGGTGCCGGCCTCAAAGCGATCCGTGGTGGTCTTGAGCTGCTGCTGCAGCAGCTCGAGATTGGATTCCTGCACCTTGATCTGCTCGCGGCTGAGCAGGACGTTGAAGAACGCGGTGCGCACGGACAGCAGCGCATCGTTGATCACGCCCTTGAGATCGAGCTCGGCGGCCTCGCGGGCGAGCCGGGAGCTTTTCACCGAGGAGCGGACGCCGCCGCCGGCGAAGACCGTCTGGCTCGCGGCCACCGTGACCGCCCAGGCGGTGTGGCTGGGCGGAAACCCGTTCGAAATCTCGCGGTGGTTGATTTGGTAGTCGGCGCTGCCGGCGACGTTGGGAATCGCGCGGGCCTTCACCTCGAGCACGATGCCCTCCTGCTGGCGGATGCGTTCGCGCGCCTGGCGGATCGCGAAGTTGTTCTCCACTGCAAAACCGATGGCGGTCTGGAGATCGAGCTGGTCGGGAACCGGCAGCGGCGCTGCGGGGGCGGCGGCGAATGAACTGGCCGCCAGTGCCAGCGAAACAACCGGGACGTAAAAAAAACGGACAAGCTTCATGGGAGGATTATTTGGCGAACGAAGGTACGGCGGGAGTCGAAACGGTTCCGAGGGTGGCGGCGGCAGCGGCGCCCTTCCGGTGATCTTTCGCGATAAGGACATAAATAGAAGGCAAAACAAACAGGGTGAAGATCGTGCCGATCGTCATCCCGCCGACCAGAACGAGACCGATGGAATTACGGGCGGCAGCGCCAGGACCGTCCACGAGCGTGAGCGGGAAATGGCCCGCGATGGTCGCGACACTCGTCATCAACACCGGCCGCAACCGCGTCAGCGCGGCTTCGCGCACCGCATCGATTTTCGACCGGCCTTCCTCCTGAAGCTTGTTCGCAAATTCGACGACGAGAATGCCGTTCTTCGCGATCAGGCCCACGAGCGTCACCAGTCCCACCTGCGAATAGATGTTCATCGTCGTCGTCCAGGCGGAGGTCCAGTACGGCGTGTTCGGATCGGGGATCTTGAGGAACGTGAACAAGAGTGCCCCGAACATGGCCAGCGGCACCGACCCGAACAGGATCACCACCGGATCGCGGAAGGAGTTAAACTGCACCGCGAGCGCGAGGAAGATCATGACGAACGACAGAATCAGCGCCGGCAGGAACTTGCCGCCCTCGTGGCGGAATTGCCGCGACTCGCCCGTGTAGTCGATCGAGTAGCCCGGAGGCAGGATTTCCTTCGAGGTGTCCTCGAGGAATTTCAGGGCGGCATCGAGCTGGCCGGTGGCGCCGGAGAGCTTCACGGCATTGAGCTGCTGGAAGCGGTTCAACGAGCGCGGCACGGTCGAATTGCGGATCGTGGCGATCGAGCTCACGGGAATCATCTCACCCTGCGGCCCGCTGATATAGAGATCGCGCAGCTGCTCGGGATTGAGGCGGGCGCTGCGCTCGATCTGGGGGATGACCTTGTAGCTGCGGCCGGCGATGTTGAAGCGGTTGACGTAATTGCCGCCGAGCGCCGAGGCGAGATCGGCGCCAACCTGCGAAAGGTTGAGTCCGAGCGTCGCGACTTTTTCGCGGTCGATGACGATCTCCGACTGCGGCTGGTCGACCTTCAGATCGATCATCGGCGGGAAATAGAACAGGTCGGGGCGGGTCATCGCTTTCGCGACAATCTGATTCGCGAACTCGAGCAGCTGCGGGGCATCCGCGGTCGACGCGATGACGAATTCGACCGGGAAGTTGCTGCCGCCCGGCAGCGCCGGAGGTGTCAGCGCGTAAACCTCGAGGCCGGGCACGTCCGACAGTTTTTGCTGCACCTCGGGCAGGATTTGGAAAACCGAGCGCTCGCGCTTTTCCCAAGGTTTAACCACCACGCCGCCAAAACCGTCGAAGCCGAAGCCGGCGCCGATTGAGGGAGGAAACATGATCTGGAAGGTGAGATCGCGCTCGGGCGTGCTCATAAACGCATCCTCCACGGCCTTGCCGTAGACGCTCTTCTGATCCGCCGTCGCATTCGCCGGGGCGCTGATGCCGCCGAAAATGACACTCTGGTCCTCGGCGGGCGCCAGCTCCTGCGGAGAAAACATGTACATCGGGATCATGCACAAAAAGACAACGAGCCAGATGGCGTACATGACCGGCCTCATCTGCAGCGTGCGGTCGAGACCGCGGCCGTAAGCCTTCCGCAATCCGTCGAACTTGTGGTTCACCCAGCCGGCGAATCCTTTTTCCTCGTCCGCCGCGCTTTTCAGCAGTTTGGCGGCCATCATCGGCGACAAGGTCAGCGCCACGATGCCAGAAATCGTGACCGCACCTGCGAGCGTGAGGGCAAATTCGCGAAACAAGGAGCCCGTGAGCCCGCCCATCAAACCGAGCGGCGTGTAGACGGCCGCGAGGGTCACGGTCATGGCAATGACCGGTCCCGCCAGCTCCCGCGCGCCAAGCAGCGCGGCGTCGAACGGCGTACGCCCTTCGCGGAGATGTCGCTCCACGTTTTCGACCATCACGATGGCGTCGTCGACGACGAGGCCGACCGACAGCACAATGGCGAGCAGCGTGAGCAGATTCAGCGTGAACCCGAACACCTGCATCAAAAACACGCCGCCGATGAGCGAGACGGGAATCGCCATGACCGGCACCAGCACCGAGCGCCAGGAGCCGAGGAACAGGAAGATCACGGCGATGACGATCAGCAGCGTGTCGATCAGGGTGTGGGTGACTTCGCTGATGGCGTTGCTGATGTATTCCGAAGAGTCGTAACCGATCGTCGCGTCCAGACCGCTGGGCATGTCCTTCTTCACCGCGTCGAGTTCGACTCGGACGCGCTTGATCACTTCGATCGTGTTCGCATTCGGGAGCGGGAAGATCGCCATGAACACCGCGGTCTGGCCCGACTGGCGGACCTCGGTGTCGTAGTCCTCGGCGCCGAGCACGACGTTCGCGATGTCCTCGATGCGGACCACGGTGTCGTTCTGCCGGTGGATGACCAGGCGCTTGAATTCCTCGACCGAGTGGAGGTCGGTGTTGGCGGTCAGGTTGACCTGGACAAGCGCGCCCTTGGTCGTGCCGATCGCGGCGAGGTAATTATTGGCGGCCAAGGCCTGGCGGACCTGGGCCGGCCCGATGCCGAGCGCGGCCATCTTTTCCGGTTGGAGCCAGATCCGCATCGCAAACGTGCGGGCGCCGAGAATATCCGCGCGCTGCACGCCGTTGACCGCCGACAGGCGCGGCTGCACGACGCGCGTGAGGTAGTCGGTGATTTCGCTCTGCGAGAGGATATCCGAGTTGAAGCCGAGATAGGCCGAGGCGTTCTGCGTGTCGGCCGACTGCACGCTGATCGCGGGAATTTCCGCTTCCGGCGGCAGCTCGTTGCGGACCTGATTCACCTTCGAGGTGATGTCCGCCAGCGCCTTGGTGGTGTCGTAGTTGAGCTTGAGCCGCGCGTTGATGGAGGAGAAACCCTGGAGACTGTTCGAGGAGATGTAGTCGATGCCGTCCGCCGAGGCGATGGCCCGCTCGAGCGGTGTCGTGACGAAGCCGCGCACCAGTTCCGCGTTCGCTCCGACGTACACCGTCTGGATGGAAACCGACGCGTTTTCGCTGCGGGGATACTGGCGGACGGAGAGCGAGCGCCACGACTGAATGCCCGCGATGATGATGACGAAATTGACGACAATCGCCAGGACCGGCCGGCGAATGAAGAGATCGGTAAAGGAGGAGTTTTTCATGGATCAGGCATCCTTCGGCTTGGGCGCGAGCTGGGCGTTCGGCGCGAGTTTGTTGTCGATGGTCACGGCCATGCCGGGGCGCAGCTTGAACACCCCGGAGGTAACCACCGTCTCACCGGGCTTCAGTCCGTCGACGACGTTGACGAAATCGCCCCGCGAACCCGCGAGGCGGACGAATTGCTGGCGGAGGACTTTCTCCACCTTGCCGTCCGCGCTTTTCTTCTCGTCGACCACGAAAACGGAATCGCCGTACGGGGCGTAGAGCACGGACGTCACCGGGATCATCAGCACCTTCGTGTGGCTCGGCAGCACGATGTCGACATTGGCGAACATGCCGCCGCGCAATTTCTCCTCCTTGTTGGCCAGCGTGGCCTGCACCCGGATGTTGCGGGTGGCAGCGTCGACCTCGGGACTGATCGCCGTGATCTTGCCCTCGAAGATGTGACCCGGCGAGGCATCGCTGGTGACGCGGACGTCATTGCCGGGCGACAATTGCGACAGCCGCTGCTGCGGCACGGAGAAATTCACGTAGATGGGATCGAGGGTCTGGAGCGTCGTGATCGGCTCCCCGTCCTTCAATATCTGGCCGAGATTGACCAAACGGAGACCGAGCCGGCCGGTGAACGGAGCGCGAATGGTCTTTTTCTCGATGAGGGCGCGGGCGTTGTCGGTTTGCGCCTTGGCCTGCTTGGATTGCGCCTCCGCGGCGTCGAGTTCGGCGGGGGAATTGGTGTTGTTCTGCCGCAGTTCCCGGGTGCGCTCGAGGTTGGCCTTGGCCAGGGCGGCGTTCGCTTCGGCCGATTGGAGCTGCGCTTCCTCGATCGAGGTATCGAGCTGGATCAGGACGTCGCCCGCGTTGGCGGTGGCGCCGGGCTCGAACCCGATCTTCACGACCTTGCCGGGGACCTCCGCCCCGACCGTCACGCCTTGCACCGCCACAAACGAACCGGTGGCGCTGAGCGTGTTTTCCCAACTATCGGCCTTGGCCGGCGTGGCGGTTACCACCGTCGGCGGCAGAACCATGTTCGCGGCGGCCGCGCCCATCGCGCCGAACTGCGATTTTTTGACGAGAAAGAGCGGCCCCATGACGAACACGGCGATGACCGCTACAAACAGGATGAACCGGACGAATGCTTTTAACATGACGAGTAGGAGTTAAGTGAAGGGAGGAAAAATTTCAGACCGGCGCCGCGAAGGGCGATTTCGATCCGCTGAGCGTGGTGGCCTGTTGCAGGACTTTATTGAGCAAACGAACGAGCGTCTTGCGCTCGGTTTCCGAAAGCGAAGCCATGAGTTTGGCCATCGTTTGAAAATGTCCCGGCAACATTTGCTTGAGGAACGCCTCCGCTTTGGGGGTCAGCCGCACCGACATCATGCGCCGGTCGACCGGATCGGGTTCGCGGCGAACCAGACCGTCGCGTTCCAGGGTGTCGATCAGTCCGGTCATCGTCGCGCGGGTCACGCCGGCGGCGTCGGCCAGCTCGGCGGGGGTGCGGGGACCAGGAACGCAATCGGCGGCGCGGGCTGAATCGCCGCGCCGGGCGGGATTCCACAACAACATCAACACGCTGAACCGGCCCTGGGAAATATTGTTCTCCGTCAGATACCGCTCGGACACGCCGAATACTTCGTCGCTGGTCCGCAACAAATGGAGAAACGCCTCACACGCGGAAGGGTCGAGTTCCGGGATGGTCTTCGCACCCTCGAGGAGACACTCGTAGCGCGGAAGGTCTTTTAAGAGGAGGAAAGGCATCGTGATCGGACGTCCGGAAAAACCGTGAGGAGGCTGATAGTTAGGCGGCTAATCATAAGTGCAAGCCTGAGGTTGGGAAAAAACGCGGAATTTTTTTGCCACCAAAATCAGCCGCTCACACCACTTCGCGGAACTGTAGGAGCGGGTTTATCCCGCGACTCGGTGTGGTCCCTCCGCTCGGCGGTCGCGGGATAAACCCGCTCCTACAGCTGGCAAAAAAAGAGCGGCCGTCAGGCCGCTCCTTGGAGAGGAAAACTTCCGGATATACTTTTGTTCTGTTCTTAGGAAGACCGCGCAGCGGCCACCACGGCGGCGACCGTGATTCCGAGTTCCTTGAAGGCGAGCGGCGCGGGAGCGCTGAGGCCGAAACGATCGATGCCGACGATCTTTCCGTCGAGACCGACATACTGGCGCCAGAGCGCCGTGACACCGGCTTCGACCGCCACGCGCGCGCGGCACGACGACGGCAGAATGCTCTCGCGGTATTCGGACGACTGGCGGTTGAAACGTTCGAACGAGGGAATCGACACGACGCGGGCGCCGGCGCCGAGTTCCTTCGCGGCCCCGATCGCGAGCTGCAATTCGCTGCCCGCCGCGAGGAGGATGTGGGTGAGCGGCGCCGTTTCCTGCACCGCGACATAACCGCCCTTAAGGACACCCGCGCGACGCGCGTGCGGTGTGATCTCGTTTAACATCGGCAGCGCCTGGCGCGTGAGCGCGAGAAGCGTGGGTCCATCCGTGCGCTCGAGGGCGGCGGCAAATGCGCCCGCCGTTTCCTCGGGATCCGCGGGACGGATGACATCGAGACCGGGAATGAGGCGGAGGGCGGAAACGGTTTCGACCGGCTGGTGCGTCGGTCCATCTTCGCCGACTCCGATGGAATCGTGCGTGTAGACATAGATGACCGGGAGTTTCGAAAGGGCGGCGATGCGCATCGAGGGACGCGAGTAGTCGGCGAACACGAGGAACGTCGCGATGCTCGGCCGGAACAGTCCGTCGTAAGCGACGCCGTTCGCGATCGCGGCCATGGCGTGCTCGCGAATGCCGAAGCGGATATTCCGGCCGGTGCGGTTGCCCGCATCGAAATCCTTGTCGGCGGCGATGTAGTTGAGCGTGGAACCGTAAAGGTCGGCGCTGCCACCGATCAGCAGCGGCACTTCGCTGGCGACGGGTTGCAGGGCATCGCGGCCGGCGGCGCGGGTCGCGAGCTTGGCATCGGCCGGGAAGAGCGGAATTTTTTCCAGCAGGTGCGCGGCGCTCGGCGCTTTTTGCGCGGTGTCGAACATCGCGGCTTTCTCCGGATTCGCTTCGCGCCAGGCCTTGTAGGTCTTGTGCCACTTGTTGCAGCTGCGAATCAGGCGCTGTTTGTGCGCCGCAAAATAAGCGCGCACATCGTCGCTCACGAAAAAGTGCTGGTCGGCCGGCAGCCCGAGGCTCGCGCGCGCGGAGTCGGCGAACTTCGCCCCACCCTCGCCGTGGCCCTTCGCGGTGCCCTGCACTTCGGCGATGCCCTTGCCGATGATCGTCTTTGCGATGATGAGCTGCGGCTTTCCGCTCTTGGTTTTCTTGGCGCGGTTGAAGGCCTTCAGGAAGAGCGCGAGGTCGTGGCCGTCGACGGTCTGCACCTCCCAACCGATGGACTTGAAACGGGTCGCGGCGTTTTCGCTCTGGGTCTTGTCCGCCATCGCATCGAGCGTCACGGCGTTCGAATCGTAGATCAGGATCAGATTATCGAGCTGCTGGTGGCCGGCGAACGACACGGCTTCCATCGCCACGCCTTCCTGCATGCAGCCATCGCCCGCGAGACACACCACGTGATAGTCGAAGATGGCGTGATCCGCGGTGTTGAAACGCGCTTCCGCCATTTTGCCGGCAACCGCCATGCCCACGGCATTGCCGATGCCCTGTCCGAGCGGACCGGTCGTCGCCTCGACGCCGGGGGTCTCATGAAACTCGGGGTGACCGGGGGTTTTGCTGTGCAGCTGGCGGAATTTCTTCACCTCCTCGAGCGGCAGATCGTAGCCGCTCAAATGCAGCCATGAGTAAAGGAACATGCTGCCATGGCCGGCCGAGAGCACGAAGCGGTCGCGGTTGGGCCAGCGCGGGCGGTCCGGATTGTGATTGAGCGCGTGACCATAGAGCAGCGCGCCAATTTCGGCGCATCCGAGCGGGAGACCGAGATGCCCGGAGGAGCATGCGTGCACGGCGTCGATGGCGAGACCGCGGGCCTGGTTGGCGGCTTTCGCGAGGAGGAGGGTCTGGAGTGTCATGAGAAAAATGAGAAAAAAATCCGCTGATGAGTAGACCGCGGCGGCCCCGCGGGGAAGCAGATTCTCAGCAACTTTCCCGAAGGCGGGCACGGGTGGACCGGCCGGTGAAATACGCTACTTCACGGCAGGGAGTTTCTTCCGCGGCGCCCATCCGGGCACAAAAAAGCGAGCCTCGTGAAAGGCTCGCTGGGAAAAACAAGCGAAAGGGAACTCAGCTCGCGGCCGGCGCGGCAACCGCGGCTTCCTGCGTGCGGTTTTCCTTCTTCCGGATCGCGACCGCGGCCTTGCCGGTGCGGCGGCGGAGATAATAAAGGCGCGCCTTCATCGCCTCGGACTCCTGCTCGACTTCGATCTTGTCGATGTTCGGGGAGTTCACCGGGAACACGCGCTCGACGCCCTCGCCGTAACTGATGCGGCGGACCGTGAATGTTTCGTGGATGCCGTGCCCTTTGCGGGCGATGACAATGCCGGAATAAATCTGAATCCGCTCCTTGTCGCCTTCGCGAACTTTGGTGTGCACGCGCACACCGTCGCCGACTTTAAACGGCGTGATGTCTTTTTTCACCTGGGCTGCGGTGATTTCGGAGATAATCGGGTTCATGGCAGTGAATTATTTGAGTAAATCGGGACGGACCTGGCGGGTCTTTTCCACCTGTTTCGCCTGCCGCCATTTTTCGATTTCGGCATGGTTTCCTGAGAGGAGAATCTCTGGAACGGACATGCCCCGAAATTCGGCGGGACGCGTGTATTGAGGAAAGTCGAGCAACTTGCTGGTGAAGGATTCGTGCGTCAATGACTTTTCCTCGCCCAAAACTCCCGGGATAAAACGCGCGAGCGCATCGATCACAACCGCCGCGGCAAGCGTGCCATTTGTAAGCACATAGTCGCCGATGCTGACCTCCTGATCGATCACGCCATCGCGAATCCGCTGGTCGATTCCCTCATAATGCCCGCTCAAAAAAATGAGGTGCGACTGCCGCGAAAGTTCGAGGGCCAGGGCCGGCGAAAGCGGCACGCCGTCGGGCGTCAGGTAAATGCGCCGGCACCCCGGGGTTTGCAGTTGCTCGATCGCGGCGAAGACCGGTTCCGGTTTGACGACCATCCCGGCGCCGCCGCCAAACGGCCGGTCATCGGCGGTGCGATGCTTGTCGGTCGTCCACGCGCGGAGGTCATGCACGTTCACCGCGAGATGCTGCGCCGCGATGCCCCTGCCCAGAATGCTCTCGGCCAGAAAGCCATCGAGCATCCGGGGAAACAGCGTGAGGACGTCGATCTTCAGGGGCATGGCGGAGGTGATGGATCACCGGAGTCGCGGAGAACACGGAGAAATAAAAAACCCCGGAAACAGTTCCGAGGTTGGGTGGAAGAACTCCGTGTTCTCCGCGTCTCTGCGTAAGAGAGTCTCAGGCGGTCGCAGCCGCGGCGCGGCGGGCCTTCTTGATCATCGAGTGCATCGTGTTCGTCGGCAGCGCGCCCTTGCTGAGCCAGTAATCGACGCGGTCGAGCTTCAGGTTGATCGGGTTGCCCTTGGTCTTCGGCGTGTAGGTGCCGAGGTTTTCGACCGCATCGCCATCGCGACGTGAACGGGCTTCAGCGACAACCACGCGATAAAGCGGCTGATGCACTGAACCAACCTTGGTGAGACGAATTTTGAGAGCCATGACGGATGATTTGCGGAGCGTTTCTTACTTGGAAAAGTTGAGGACAACACCTTCCGGCCTTCCCTCTGTCAAGCCCTGAGTCCCTAGGGTGGTGGCTCAGTTTGAAACCTGACTCACCGCCCCCTCTCCTTCTTAAGAAGACAGGTGCACGCAGGCGTGAACTTTCTGCTCCAGCTGGTCGTGGCTATAGGGCTTCGGCAGGAAATCGCTGCCGGCCTTGGAAATTACTCAGGAACGAGAGGGCGAATGATCGAATTCCGTCCCCGGCGAAACGGCTGTTCCGACGGAAGCTTCCTGCTCACATGACGGTCCTGTGTTTTGCACCTTGCCGGGGTTTCCGGGCGGTCGCATCGTCCCCCCGAAACGTTGCCTGCCCCACCCCTGTTTGAGACCCCAGCGCCGTCGTTTACGTCATGAGCGAAATCACCCAAGTCCTCGAAGCGATCGGCCGGGGGGAAGGCCATGCCTCGGAGGAACTGCTTCCGCTGGTTTACGCCGAGTTGAGGCGGCACGCGTCGGTGCGGATGGCGGGCGAAGCCGCCGGCCACACGTTGCAACCCACCGCCCTGGTTCATGAAGCGTGGCTCCGCCTGTTCGACGGCAACCGCATCTGGCAGAACCGCGCGCACTTCTTTGGCGCCGCCGCGGAGGCGATGCGCCGGATCCTGATCGAGAACGCCCGCCGGAAATCCCGGCTCAAGCGCGGGGGCAACCAGCTGCATCTCGACATCGAGCAACTTGAACTCGCGGCCACGACCCCCGACGAAAAAGTGCTGCTGATCGACGACGCGCTGAAACGCCTGGAAGCCCAGGACCCGGAGAAGGCGCGCGTCGTCACCCTGAAATTTTTCGGCGGTCTCACCAACCAGGAGGCGGCCGAGAGCATGGGCGTGACCGAGCGCACGATCGAACGCCACTGGGCCTACGCCAAGGCCTGGCTGTTCCAGAGCATCCGCAACCAGAACTAGTCTGGCGGAAAAACGAATTTCGTTGTCGGGTTTTGTCGCAGCAACGCGCATGAAGGACGCCACCCCCTGAGCCATCCATGGATGCGGCCACCCAGCACGAAGAGGAACTGTTCGATACCGCGCGGAAAATGTCCGACACCGCGGCGCGCGAGGCATTTCTCGAGCGCGCCTGCGACGGCGATCCCGCCATGCGCTCCCGCATCGAGGATTTGTTGAAGACGGTGAAGGAGGCGGAGCGCTTTTTTGAAGAGGGCGGTTCCGTCGTGAGCTCGGCGCTCGCCGTGCCCATGGCCGGCGGCAGTCTGGCCACGATCGGATCTGTGACGCCCCACCCGCCCGGCGAGGAACCGCTCGGTTCGAAGATCGGGCGTTACAAGCTCCTGGAAAAAATCGGTGAGGGCGGCTGCGGCGTCGTCTATCTCGCGGAGCAGGAGGAACCGGTCCGGCGGCGCGTCGCACTGAAGATCATCAAGCTCGGCATGGAAACGAAGAGCGTCATCGCGCGTTTCGAGGCCGAGCGGCAGGCGCTCGCGATGATGGATCATCCGAACATTTCCCGCGTGTTCGACGCCGGCGCCACCGACCGCGGCCCGCCCTATTTCGTGATGGAACTGGTGCACGGCGTGAAGATCACCGAGTACTGCGACCGCCATCACCTCGATACCGGGCGCCGCCTCGATCTGTTCATCCAGGTCTGCCACGCAATCCAGCACGCCCACCAAAAGGGAATCATCCACGGCGACATCAAGCCGTCGAACATCATGGTCACGCTGCAGGACGGCACCCCGGTGCCGAAGGTGATCGATTTCGGAATCTCGAAAGCCACCGAGGCGCGGCTCGCCGACCGCGTGCTCGTCACCGCGCAGGGCCAGCTTGTCGGCACGCCCGCCTACATGAGCCCGGAGCAGGCCGAGATGCGCAGCGTCGATATCGATACGCGCAGCGACATCTACAGCCTGGGGGTCCTGCTCTACGAACTGTTGACGGGCAAAACCCCATTCGATGCGAAAGCGCTGCTCGACCTCGGCTTCGACGAGATGCGGCGGACGCTCCGCGAAAAGGAGCCGCCCCGCCCTTCCGCGCGCGTGACGTCGCTGCAAATTCCCGAGCTCGTCCGGACCGCGCTGCACCGCCACGCGGAGCCGCCGAAACTGATTTCAACGCTCCGCGGCGACCTCGACTGGATCGTCATGAAGGCGCTCGAGAAGGAGCGCGGCCGCCGCTACGAAACGGCCAACGGCCTCGCGATGGACATCCAGCGCCATCTCAATCACGAGCCGGTCGTCGCCCGGCCACCGAGCCGGCTTTATCGCTTCCAAAAACTGGTGCGGCGAAACCGCATCGTGTTCGCCGCCGGCGGCGCCGTTGCGCTGGCGCTCGTCATCGGCATGGGCGCGTCGACCTGGCTTTTCCTCCGGGAACGCGAAGCCCGCCAGCGCGCGGAAATCGCCGAACAACAGCAGGCGCGTCTGCGTCACGAGGCCGAGGTGCGGGAAAAAGTCACGCAAGCGGCTTTGCTCATCAGCGAGGAACGTTATGGTGAGGCCGATTCCCTGCTGACCGACATTTCATTCACGCAGCCCTCGGTCGACGGAGCGGCGGTCCTTCGTTCCGTGGGCGAATGGCTCGCGCTCCAAAACCGCTGGCGCCAGGCGGCCGACCGCCTCGACACGCTCCTGCACGTGAACCAGATCGAAAACGCCGACGGCGCGACCCTGGACTATTTGCGGGCCGGCCCCGTTTTCGTGGAGCTCGGTGACACCGCGCTCTACGAGCGTTTTCGCCAGGAGGCCGTCGCACGCTACGCGAAAAGCCCCTCCCCCTTTGCGGACCGGATCCTGAAAATCAGCCTGCTCCTTCCCGCGAACAAGGCGTTCGTCGATTCGCTCAACCAGATTGCCCAGGTCACCGGAAAATCCCTGGCCGAGGCGGATTCGAGCGGGGACGTCTTTACCGCCTCGTGGCGGTCCGTGTCGCTCGCCCTGTATTCCTACCGGCGCGGCAACTTCGCCGAAGCGCTCGACTGGTCGCGGCGATGTCTGGCCTATCCCGGATCCAACGCGCCCCGTGCCGCCACCGCCCGCGCGATCATGGCGATGTCCTACCACCGGCTCGCCCGGCCGGATGAGGCAAATGCCGAATTGATTGCCGCCCAAGATCCTGTTGACCGTCGGTTTAAGAACCGGGTGGACCGCGGCGACCCCGTGCAGGGATTCTGGTTCGATTGGATTTTTGCCCGGATCCTGGTGCGCGAAAGCTCGGCGCTGATCCACTCCGCGGAGCTTCCGCGGGGGTGAGGGGAAGCAGGAGTCGATAGCTCAGAGCCGAGAGCTAAGAGCTGAGAGCTGAGAGCTGAGAGCAAACCCCCCGACCCGATCTGGTCCAAACGGGTAAGCCAGTCGTGGGCTGCCCCTTCTTGCTCTGGACTCTTAGCTCTCGGCTCTCAGCTCTCGGCTCTCAGCACTCAGCTCTCAGCACTGAGCTATCGACTTTCCGCCTGTCGGGTTTCCCGACGATTTGGCGCATTTAGTCATGGAAGCTTACCCTCCATACTAGGTTCCGGGTCTTCCATCACACCATGACTAACCCCCAGATGACTCCGATGCCGCTTTCGGCATCCCGCAAGCGTTCCCCTGCGACAAGCAGCGGCTATGCTTCGCTTATCGCCACCTCGCTGGTGTTGCTGGCTTCGACAGGTTCCCTGTCGGCTGCCACACCAACGGAAAGAGAAGTCCCCGCCCCCGTCGCCGCCGTGACGGCCGATACGATCATGATGGACGCGTTCAAGGTGAACAGCGTCCGCGGATCGCTGATCAGCGCCCAGGAAATGAAGCAGAACAATCTGCAGTTCACCGACTCGATCGTCGCGCAGGACGTCGGCAAACTCCCCGACAATTCCGTGGCCGATGCGCTCCAGCGCATTCCCGGCATCCAGGTCGGACGCGGCGCTGGCGAAGTGGATCTGGTTTTGATCCGCGGCTTGCCGAATTTCGCCACCACCCTCAACAGCGAGGAAATCTTCACCGGCACCGGCCGCGGCATCGCGCTGCAGGACATCCCGGCCGAACTCGTCGCCGGCGTCGACGTCTACAAATCGAACGTGCCCGACCAGGTGGAAGGTGGCATCGCCGGTTTGATCGACATCCGTCTCCGCCGTCCGCTCGACCTGAAGGACCTGGAACTCGCGGGCAGCCTCACGACCCGCTACGGCGAAAACGCCGACAAGACCGGCCTCACGGGCAGCGTCCTCGCCAGCAAACGCTGGAAAGACGGCACCGGTGGCGAGATCGGCGCGCTCTACGCCTATTCCTACAACAAGCACTACGCGATCGACCAGACGGTGTTTAATTTCAACTTCGAGCCGGTCGCCACCACGGTCCTTGCCGGGCAAACCAGCCTGCAGCTCCCGTTCACCCAGGGCTCGCTGATCATCCCGAACGAGCGTGAGCGTCAGGCCCACAGCGCGTCGGTCCAGTGGAAACCGAACAGCAATCTCGAGCTGTACACGGACTTCCTCAAAACCCTCTACCGCGACGAGCGGCAGGTTCACTTCAACATCGGCTTCCCCCGTTTCGGCGGAAACCTCGCCGCGACGGCCTATCCCGGCACGAACATTCCGATCACGCTGACCACGGAAAACAATTTTCACCTGACCAGCACGCAGGCCTTCCGCGACAAGACCGACGGCTATCAAAGCGTCGTCGGCGCGAAATGGAACAGCGGCGCGATCAAGACGAACGCCGAATTCATCTACAACTGGAACAGCGTGAAACACCGCGTGATGATCATCGACACGCGCTTCGCACCACCGTCCCCGGCCCGCTACGTGTGGACGTTCAACGACGGCGACGACCGCGCCAACCAGCTCATCACCGGCCAGGACATCACCAACGGAAATAATTATTTCCTCTGGGGTCTCTTCGACAATCACGACTACTCGACCAGCGAACAGAAAGCGCTCAAGGCGGACCTGGAATACTCCCTCGGCCAGGGCGGTTTCTTCACCAGCGTCAAGGGCGGCATCCGCGTCAGCGAACGCGACGCCAAGTTCCGCGGCACCAGCCGCAACGACATCGCTCCCGCCGGCGCCACCGGTGGCGACCGTTTCGCCCCGACCGTTCCGCGCACGTCCTCGATCCCCGGCTTCGGCAGCATCAACCCGGACGGACCGCTGGACTACTACAGCACGCCGCACTGGTTCGGTGCTTCACCTGACTTCCTGTACAATCAGGCTGGCACGATCCGCACGCTGTTCGGTCTCCCCGTGACGGATCCGAACTTCGATCCGACGATCGCGTTCACCGACACGGAAAAAACCTACGCCGGCTATGTGCAGGCGAAGTACTCGGCGAAACCCGGCGAGTTGCCGCTCGATGGCTTGGTGGGCGTCCGCGTCGTGAAAACGAAGCAGGCTCTGACCGGCTATCGCGCGAACGGAGCGGCGATCGACGATTCCGCCGATCAAACCGACGTCCTCCCGACCCTCAACGGCCGCCTGAAGCTGCAGAACGATCTCCTGCTCCGCTTCTCCTACGGCCGGGCGATCACGCGCCCGAACTTCGACTCGCTCAATCCCGCCGCCACCCTCAACGCCCCGACCACGACCGGTGGCACCGCTGGCACCGGCAGCGGCGGCAACCCGGACCTCAAGAGCGTCAAGTCGGACAACTTCGACGTCGGTCTCGAATACTACTTCGCGAAAGGCAGCTACGTTTCCTTCACGGGGTTCCATCGCAAAATCGACGGCTACGTCCAGACGTTCGCGACCCTCGAGACCATCGGCGGGATCAACTACGTCGTCACCCGTCCGCGCAATTCGGGCGAAGGCAAACTCCAGGGCTTCGAGGCTTCCTACCAGCACTTCCCTGATTTCCTGCCTTCGTTCCTCACCGGCTTTGGCTGGCACACGAACGTCACCTACATCACCGGCGACACCGATTCGGAAGACCCGACTTCGACGGCGAATCCGCGCACGCGGACCCGCCTGGATTTCCCCCAGGTTTCGAAATGGGCCTACAACATCATCGGCATCTACGAGCGCGGGCCGTTCTCGGCCCGTCTCGCCTACAACTGGCGCGGTGAGTTTGTGGACACGTTCAACGGACCGAACGCCCCGCCCAGCCCGCTCCGCACCATCAAGGCGAAGCGGACCGACCAGCTGGACTTCTCCGCCAGCTATCGCTTCAACGACCATCTCATCGTCGAGCTCGGTCTGACGAACATCCTCGATAGCCAGGAGCAGGACTACTTCAACGACCCCCGCTTCGTTCGTGACACCCGCGCGATGGATCGCACGGCGTCGATCGGCGTGCGCTACCGTTACTAAGAGAGTTCGTTCTCCGAAAGTTTGGAAAAACGGCCTGCAGCGGCACACCCGCTGCAGGCCTTCCAACGCGTGGCCCGCAAACACCCGGGGGCGCACGCTGTTTAGTCCGTCCCGATCCGATACCCCGCATGTCTCCGTTTTTTCCCAGCGCCCGCGTCCTTCGTTGCTTTGCGACAATTTCCCTCCGGAGTTGCGTCGCAAATTCGAAAAACGAAACATCGCGCCGCTCCGCGCCCTGCCGGCGCCCCTCCCGATTTCCCACGTATCCCGCGGCCTTCACTCCGGCCGCCAAAAATTTCCTTTCATGAAAACCAAGCATCTCCTCCTTCCCGCGTTGCTCCTCGTTGCCAGCGTCGCGCCTCTTCGCGCCGCCACGGTCACTGTCGCCGTCGACAAACCGGGCGCGCCCGTCAATGCGGCGATGTGGGGCGTTTTCTTCGAGGACATCAATTTCGGCGCGGATGGCGGGCTCTACGCGGAGATGGTGAAGAACCGCGGGTTTGAATTTCCCGAGGCCCTGATGGGCTGGGCCAAAATCAGCCCCTCGAACGCCCGCGGCGAACTCACCGTGCGCAACGACGCGCCGTTCGAGGCGAAAAACTCCCACTACGTCCGCCTCCAGTCGGAGGGCACCGCGCCCTTCGGCCTTTCGAACGAGGGCTTCCGCGGCATGGGCGTGCGCAAGGGCGAGGCTTATAATTTCTCCGCGCACATCCGCGCGATCGCCGGCGCGCCGAAATTGAAAATCCAGCTCTACGGCGGCGACGGCGCGCTGCTCGACTCCGTGGACATCAGCGGTCTTTCCGCAGACTGGAAGAAACAGGCGGCGACGCTCCGCCCCAACGACACCGATTTGAAGGCCCACTTGCTCGTGCTCGTCGAAGGCAAGGGCACGGTCGACCTCGATTTCGTTTCGCTGTTTCCGGAAAAGACCTGGAAGAACCGCGCCGGCGGCCTTCGCGCCGACATGGTGCAGGCGCTCGCGGACCTGAAGCCCGGCTTCCTGCGCTTCCCCGGCGGCTGCATCGTCGAGGGCAGCACGCTCGACAAACGCTATCAATGGAAGAACACGATCGGGCCCGTCGAGCAGCGGCCGTTGTTGATCAACCGCTGGAACTACGAATTCGTCCACCGCCCCGCGCCCGACTACTACCAGTCCTTCGGCCTCGGCTTCTTCGAATATTTCCAGCTCTGCGAAGACATCGGCGCGCAACCCATGCCGATCCTGAACTGCGGCATGGCCTGCCAGTTCAATTCCAGCGAACTCTGCCCCATCGAGGATCTGGGCATCTACATCCAGGACGCGATCGACCTGATCGAATTCGCCAACGGCCCGGTCACCAGCACGTGGGGCGCCCGCCGCGCGGCCCTCGGTCACCCGGAGCCGTTCAACATGAAGCTGCTCGGCGTGGGCAACGAACAATGGGGTCCACAATACGTGGAGCGATTCGCGAAGTTCGCCGCCGTGCTCAAGGCGAAGCATCCCGAGATCGCACTCATCGCCGCCGTCGGTCCTTCACCCGAGGACGACCGCTTCAAGTTCCTCTCTGAAAAAATGCGCGAGCACAAAGCCGACATCGTCGACGAACATTCCTACGCGAAGCCCGAGTGGTTCTTCAACGCCGCCACCCGCTATGATGCCTACGACCGCAGCGGCCCGAAGGTCTTCATGGGCGAGTATGCCGCGCAAAGCGTCGCCGTTGTCAGCGTGAAAAACCGCAACAACTTCGAATGCGCCCTCTCGGAAGCCGCCTTCCTCACCGGTCTCGAGCGCAACGCCGACGTCGTCCGCATGGCTTCCTACGCCCCGCTCTTCGCCCACGTCGAGGCCTGGCAGTGGACGCCGAATCTCATGTGGACGGACAACATCCGCACGCTCCGCACCGCGAATTATCACGTGCAGAGTCTTTTCTCCCGCAACCGCGGCGACCGCATCGCACCCGTCACGCTCAGCCAGCTGTCCGGCGACGAGGCGAAACGGTTCTTCGCCTCCTCCGTCCTCGACTCCGCCACGGGCGAAGTGGTGGTAAAGCTCGTCAACGCCACCGCGAGCGTCTCGAAAAGCACGGTCGATCTCGCGGGCGCGAAGACCCTGAAACCCGGCACGCTCACCGTGCTGCACTCGGAAAATCTCGGCGCGATCAACACGTTCGAGCAACCCGACCTCGTGGCGCCGCGCGAAAGCGCGTTCGCGCCGGCGTCGGCGAAATTCGAAGTCACGCTCCCCGCGAATTCGTTGACCGTGATCCGGCTCGGCGTCGGGAAATAAGAATCCCGCCCCGCCAATCGCAGGAGCGGCTTTACGCCCCGACCGTTTCGGAATCGCGGCATAAACCCGCTCCTACCGTGAACCAGACCCAGCTGCGCAGTGTCCCTTCCCTCATCCTGAACGGGCCGAGCGTCAGCCCGATCTCCGCTCCGCTCAAACACTCGGCCCCGCCTGCTGGATTCTTCGCTGCGCTCAGAATGACAAACCTTTTGACAGGCAAAACGAGGTCGTGGCCGGTGCGTTTCTGCGCCGCGGTTTTCGCCGCATTCGCAGGTCCCGCGCTGTACGCGCAGCCCGCGCCCACGTTCACCAACGTCACCGTCCACGATCCGTCGGTGGTCCGCTCCGGGGCGGAGTTCTATGTGTTTGGCTCCCACCTCGCGTCCGCCAAAACGACGGACTTCATGAACTGGACTCAGCTCTCCACGAGTCCGGCCGCCGGAAATCCGATGGCGCCGAACGCGCAGGTGGAATTTTCGGAAGCGCTCACCTCCGTCGGCTCCGACACGTTCTGGGCGCCCGACGTGATCCGCCTCAACGACGGCCGCTACTACCTCTACTACTGCGTGGGCCGCCTCGACCAGCCGCGCGCGGCGCTCGGCCTCGCCGTTTCCAATTCGATCGGCGGTCCCTACAGCAATCTCGGGATCATGCTCACCTCCGGCATGCCGGGCACCAGCGCCGCCGGCGTCCCCTACAACGCGACGATCCATCCGAACACGGTCGACCCGGCGGTCTTCTTCGATTTCACCGGCAACTACTGGATGGTCTACGGTTCCTATTCCGGCGGCATCTTCATCCTCGCGATGAATCCCATCACCGGCCTCCCGCTCGCCGGCCAGGGCTACGGAAAAAAACTCATCGGGGGCAATCACGCGCGCATCGAGGGCGCCTACATTCTCTACAGCCCGGAGTCCGCGTACTATTATCTCTTCCTCTCGTTCGGCGGGCTCAACGCGAACGACGGCTACAACATCCGCGTCGGCCGCTCCCGCAATCCCGACGGCCCCTACCTCGACGCCGCGGGCACCGATCTCGCGACCGTTGCCGGCGCACCGGGTACGCTGTTCGACGACGCCTCCATCGCCCCGCACGGCGTGAAGCTGATGGGCAGCTACCAGTTTCTCCACGTCGCCGGCGAGCCGCAGCTCACCAGCCGCGGTTACCGCTCCCCCGGCCACAACTCCGCCTACTACGATCCCGCCACCGGAAAACATTTCCTCGTGTTTCACACCCGCTTCGTCGGTCGCGGCGAACAACACGAGGTTCGCGTGCACCAGATGTTCATGAACACCGACGGCTGGCTCGTCGCCTCCCCGCACCGCTACGCCGGGGAAACGATCGCACCGACGTCGACCGGCCAGGTCGCCGGCGACTGGAAACTGATCAACCACGGCAAGGCCATCTCGGGCACCGTCAACAATTCGGTCGCGATCAGCCTCAACGCCGATTCCTCCGTCACGGGCGCGGCCACGGGCACGTGGGAACTTTCCGGGGGACGCTACGCCACGCTCACGCTCGGGGGCACCACGTATCGCGGCGTCTTCGTCCGCCAATGGGATGACGACAACCTGGTGTGGGTTCTCACCTTCTCCGCGCTCTCCAACAATGGCGTTGCCGTGTGGGGGAGCAAAGTCGCCGCGCTCAACGTCGACGTCCCGCCGTCAATCAGTTCGCAGCCCGCCTCGCAGACGGTCGCAGCCGGCGGCACCGTGGTCTTCAGCGTCGAAGCTTCCGGCACGCCGGCGCCCACCTATCAGTGGCGCAAGGACGGTGTCGCGATTTCCGGCGCGACTTCCCCCCTGCTCGTGCTGCGCAATCTCACCGCAGGTTCCGCCGGCGGCTACACCTGCACGGTCACGAACGATGCCGGCTCGATCTCGAGCACCAGCGCCGCGCTCACCGTCGTGTCGACCGGCGATCCCGGCAGGCTGACCGCGTTGTCGATCCGCGGCCAGGTCGGCACGGGCGGCGACGTCATGATCGCCGGCATCATCGTGGAAAATTCCACCGTGCAAACGCTGATCCAGGCCGTCGGCCCCACGCTCGGCGTGATCGCTCCGTCGCTCGCGCCCACCGTGCTGGTGGATCCGAACCTCGAACTTTACCGCCTCGTGAACGGATCCTTCGTGAACACGCTTCAGGGCAACAACGATTGGAATGGTTCGCCGGCCATCATCGCCGCCGAAGCCGCCGCCGGCGCCACCGCCCTGACAAACACGACCAGCAAGGATTCCTCGCTTCTCGCCACCCTCTCGCCCGGCGTCTACACCGCCAACGTCAATGGTGTCGGCTCCACCACCGGCGTGGCACTGCTTCAAGCGTACGCGGTTCCCTCCGCCACCGACACCGGCACGCTCGCCGCACTTTCGATCCGCGGCCGGGTTGGCACCGGCGGCGACATCATGATCGCGGGCCTCATCATCAGCGGCTCCACCTCGAAGACCCTGCTTATTCAGGCCGTGGGCCCGACGCTCGGCGTGATCTCGCCCGATCTGGCGAGCTCGGTGCTGAACGACACGAAGCTTGAACTCTATCAACTCGTGAACGGTTCCTTCGTGAAGATCCGCACCAACGAGGATTGGGGCGGCGATCCGCAAATCGCCACCATCCAGACCGCGGCCGGCGCGACCGGCCTGCCCAACTCCTCCAGCCGCGACTCCGCGCTTCTCGTGACCCTGCCACCGGGCGTCTACACCGCGAACGTCAGCGGTGTGAACAACACCGGCGGCGTGGTTCTGCTGCAGGCCTACGCGGTGCCGTAGCAGGTTCGCAGACTGTTCCGGTTCCAGTAGGAATTGCTTTGCGACGGCCGGCCTTCAGCCAATCTGGATTGCCATGAAATGCGGTGAGTGACGGGCTATGCGCCGACCGTTCTTCGCCATCACAGCCCATCGCCCACAACCATGGTCATCCGTTTCAAATTCCTCGTCCTCTTGGGATCCCTCATCTTGATCGGCTGCGCGACGTCGCCCTCGACCGTTCCGAAGTCCCGGTCGACTTCGGATTCGAAGGCTGAATTACATCCTGTACAAAATCCCATTCCTCCGACGCCAGCGGGGGTTTTCGACATCAGTCGGGTCCACGTGCTTCCAATCACCGACCACCGCCCGCCCGCAAGTTACCCCCTTGCCCTGAGAAAAGCCGGTGTTTCCGGCGAGGCGACAATTCTCTTCATTGTAACGCCTGACGGCGGTGTCGCGGGCACGATGATCGTGAAAGCGAGCGACATTCAATTTGGCGAGGCAGCTCGAGATGCGGTGGCACAGTGGCGCTTTAGCCCCGCTCTCGTCGCCGGCCAACCCGTATATTGCAGAATTATGGTCCCGATTGTGTTCACGCTCGGTGGAAACTAGCACACTCAACCTCGAACAGCTCGAAACCCATGGCCGCCGCGAAAAAATCCCGCGAGGAAAATCACATCCACTACCACAAGGACGGAACCGTCTGGGCGAAGGGAAAGCGGCGGAACGGAAAACCCACGGGCTATTGGGAATGGTTTCGCAAGGACGGCGTCCGGCTACGCTCGGGTTATTTCGAGAAGGGCGTCCAGACCGGCGAGTGGACCACCTACGACCGGAAAGGCGAAGTCTACAAGGTGACGGTGATGAAACCGAAGGTTCGGAAAAAGAAATCCTAGCGATCCGGGCGGCGCCGCGGACGACCTTGGCGCGCCGGACGCAGGCTCAGCGAATCCAATGCAACTTCCCCCGATCCTGGCGCATGGCGACCTGCGGATTCTCTATGTGATCGTGGTCATCCTCGGAACAGCGATCGTGAGCGGCGTGGTCTCGGTGGTCTCCGCCGCGAAACAGACGCGCGGGGTACCCTCGAGGCTGGCGGTGATCTCCGGCGCCGCCGCCATTTTTTTTAGCGTGGCCCTGCTGTTGCTCTTCGGCTGGCCGCGGGATTTCTGGGAAATTTCCACGCTCGCACTTGTGAGCCCCCTTGCGCTGGGCGCCATCGGCATTTTTTTGACGCTGTCTCGGCGGGGAAAAACCTGAGGCCGTTTCACGCCCGGTCGGGCGGGACGCGCCGCATCGATGCCCCCTAAAAATTCACTTCCAGCGGCAGCGTGAAGAAAAAGGTCGCGCCTTTACCGGGGACGCTTTCGGCCCAGATGCGGCCGCCGTGATCCTCCGCGATGCGCCGGCAAATCGAAAGTCCCAGGCCGGTGCCGTGCGCCTTGCCGTAGGTCGTGAAGGGCTCGAACAGATGCGCGGCGATCTCGAGCGGAACGCCGTGGCCGGTGTCGGCCACCGCGACGCGCAGGATCCCGTCCGCCACGGTGAATCGCAGGGTGATCTTCCCGCCCTGACGCATCGCGTCGGCGGCGTTGTTGATGAGATTGTAGAACAGCCGCGCGAGCCGCTTCGGGTCGATGTTGACGAAGACGTCCGGCGGCGGATTCGCGAGTTTGAGCACGACGCCCGGCGTGGTGATCGAGG
>DATAKE010000102.1:0-26415 GCA_036261745.1 Opitutaceae bacterium | reverse complement strand
GGTGAGAGCCTCGTGTTGCTTCGCGGACAAAAAACCTTGGTCGCTCGCGATGCGGGCCTGAGACACCACTTCAAACGCGGAGCCAGTCGCGATTTCCAGGTACCGGCGAAAATCAGCTTTGGAACTGCGTGAGCAACCCTCGGCAATGTTGGAGGAAATCGAGACGGTTGCCCGACGCATTTGATTGGTTAACCCAAATCGTTCCTCCGCCGGAAACCCTTGAGTGTACTCGTAAACCACACCGGCCAGAGCGATGGCCCGATGCCAAACGTCGAGCTTTTCAAAATTGAACATCGAGAGGTGCTTTTTCTTTCAACTTTCATCTTTCAACTTTCAACCTGCGAATGCGTCATCGCGCCTACGGCGCCACCGTCTTCAGAAACTCCAGCTTTCCGCCTTTGATCGCGATGATCGCGGCCGGTTTCGAGGCGTCGCGGTTGGCGTCGATGTTGGTCACACCAGTGACGCCCGAGAAATTCTTCGTCGCCGCCAGCGCGTCGCGGAGTTTCGGGCCGGCGGTCGAGCCGGCGCGCTTGATCGCGTCGACGAGCACGTAGGCGGCGTCGTAGCCGAGGGCGGCAAAGGCATCCGGCGTTTCGTTCGCCCACTTGGCGCGGTACTTCTTCACGAACTCCTGCACAACCGCTTCCTTGTTCTCGGGGGAAAAGTGGGTCGAGTAGTAGCAGCCGTTGAGCGCTTCGCCCCCGATTTCGAGGAGTTGGTCAGCCACCCAGCCGTCGCCGCCGAAGAAGGGGACGTTCATCCCGAGTTCCCGCGCCTGCCGGACGACCAGTGCCGCTTCCGTGTAGTAACTGGGGACGAACACCGCGTCGACGCCCGCCGTTTTCACCGCGGTGAGCTGCGCGCGGAAATCCTTGTCGCCCTCGGAGAAGTTTTTCTCGGAGGCGATGATGCCACCGTCGGCGGTGAATTTTTCGCGGAAGAATTTCGCGAGGCCGACGCTGTAGGCGTTCGAAACGCTGGAAAGGATCGCGACTTTCTTCGCCTTCAGGTCGTCCTTCGCGAACTTCGCCATGACCGTGCCTTGGAACGGGTCGATGAAGCAGACGCGGAAAATGTAGTCGCCGGTCTGGGTCACGCGCGGGTTGGTCGCGGCGGGTGCGATCATCGGGATCTTGGCGGCTTGGGCGATGGGCGCGGCTTCGAGCGAGCGCCCGGAGGCAACCTCGCCGACGAGCGCCACGACTTTGTCGCGCGAGATCAGTTTCTTCACGGCCGTGGCCGATTCGCCGGGTTTCGTCTGGTTGTCCTCCGTGATCAGCTCGAGCTGCTGGCCGAGCACACCGCCGGCGGCGTTGATCTCGTCGATCGCGAGCTTGAGTCCCTTGTGCGATTGCTGGCCGAAACTCGCCTCCTTGCCGGTGAGCGAAGCGTACTCGCCGATCTTGATCGTCTCGGCGGAAAGGGCGGCCGACGTGACGGCGACGAATAACAGGGCAGTGGAAGAGATGATTTTCATGGAAAAAGGTCGTCGAGGGGAGAAGGTTTTACCCGCTTGTCATTCTGAGCGGAGCGAAGAATCCAGCAGGAGAAACGAAGCCAGTGAGAGGTGTGGAGATCCAGATGGATTCTTCGCTCCGTTCAGAATGACAGGAGAAAATGCTCTTTGAGCGGGTCAGGGCGCCATGCTTTGCACAAATTGGAAACGACCGTCGCGGACCTGGACGATCACCGCGTTTTTTGAGGCATCGCGTTTTTCGTTGATCGTGATGGTGCCGGTGACGGCGGAAAAATTCCGGGTGGCGGCGATCGCGTCGCGGATCTTCGCGCGGTCGGTCGATCCCGCCCGCTTGATCGCGTCGACGAGCACGAGGGCGGAGTCGTAGCCCAGCGAAGCGTTGGAGTCGGGCGAGAAATTTTCGCCGAACCGCTTTTTGTAGGCGGCGACGAAATCCCGGACCCGCGGCGAGGGATCGTCCGGCGAGTAGTGGGAGCAGAGGTAGGCGCCCTCGATGGCTTTGCCCCCCAGCTCGATCAACGCCTCCGCCTCCCAGCTGTCGGCGCCAAACACGGGTACCGTGACGCCGAGGTCGCGGGCCTGGCGCACGATGAGCGCACCCTCGTTATAGTAGCCGGGGTTGAAGATCGCGTCGGGTGCGAGCGCCTTGATGGCGGTGAGCTGGGCTTTGAAATCTTTTTCGCCCTCCGTGTATTTCTGCTCGGCGACGATCGTGCCGCCGGCGGCGGTAAACGCCTCCTTGAAGTATTTCGCGAGTCCGACGCTGTAGGCCGAGCTCGTGCTGACCATGAGGGCGATGCGCCGGGCCTTGAGCGTGTCCTTCGCGAACTTCGCCATCACGGGTCCCTGGAACGGATCGATGAAGCAGGTGCGGAAAATGTAATCGCCCACCGCGGTGACCGCCGGGTTGGTGGAGGCGGGGCTGATCATCGGCACCTTGTTCGACTGGCAGATCGGGGCGGCCTCGAGCGAACGGCTGGATGCGACTTCTCCGAGAATCGCGACGACTTTGTCCCGCGAGATCAGTTTGCGGACGGCGGTGCCGCTTTCGCCGGATTTCGACTGGGTGTCCTCGGCGATGAGCTCGATCCTTTTTCCGAGCACTCCGCCGGCGGCGTTGAGGTGTTCGATCGCGAGCAGCGTGCCGTTGTGCGAGGACTGGCCGAGGCTGGCTTCCTTGCCGGTCAGCGAGGCGATCTCGCCGATTTTGATCGTGTCCTGGGCGAGCGTGGCGTGAGCGAGAATTCCCGCGGCGAACCCAAGGAGAAAGAGTCGACGGATCATAGGGGAGAAAAGACGGAGGTCGGAGGGAAAAGGCGCGGGCACAGCAGCGGAGGCCCCGCGGCTTTTCAACCAAACTGTCGGGAAGGTACGGCGAGGAGGCTCGATGTCGGCTGAAACGGTAGGAGCGGCTTTACGCCGCGACGGTTTGGACGACCGTTCCGGGTCGCGGCGTAAAGCCGCTCCTACAGCGAGGGAGAGCCGCAGCGACCGGGTTCGTGCTTTGGGCTTTGCGTTGCGGGGGGAGGCGCTTTTCATCGCGGGCGGTGAACACTTTTGACCGGCACCTCTTGCGCGAGTGGCTGCAAATTCTCGGCCTCGTGCTTGCCGCCACGTGCGGGCTTTTGCTGCTGCAGGTGCTCTACGACGATTTCCGGTCGCTCCGCGAGCACGGCGCCCGCGGCTGGGAGCTCTGGAAATATGTGGGGGTGAGAATTCCCAGTTTTCTGGCGACGGTGCTGCCCATGGCGCTGCTGGTGTCCCTGCTTTTCACGCTGGGGAAACTGCATCGCTCCAACGAGCTCACCGCGATGCGCGCCGCGGGGGTGGGATTCATGCGTCTCACGGCCTCGATTTGGATCATCGGGGTGTTTTGCTGCGCGCTGTCCTGGGGCCTCAACACCACGATCGTGCCCTGGTCGGTGGAAACGTCGCGGGCGCTGGAGGACGAGATGGAGTTTCGCCATCAGTCGCGGTCGCTGCCGGAAGACCGCACCGGTGCGGTCTCGCCGCTGGCGTTCGACAACCAGCGCGACGGCCGGATGTGGTTTTTCAACCGCTACAGCCGCTACACGCAAATGGGCTATGGCGTTTCGGTGTCGCAGCTCGACGCCGGGCGGCGGGAGACGACCCGCATCGTCGCGAGCCAGGCGGGCTATGACCCGCAGCGCCGCGGATGGTTTTTTGAAAACGGACGCGAGCTGACGTTCGACACCGAAAAGGGAGTGGTGGAGAGCTCGACGCCGTTTAAGAAAAAATTTGTGGACCGCTTTGGGGAGGATCCGCAGCTCATGTTGCTGCTGGGCCGTCGCGCCTCGTCGATGTCGATCTACCAGCTGCGCGACGTGATCGCCTATTACGAGTCGCAGAAAAATCCCCAGAGCGCGGTGAACTACGCGGTGCGCTACTACGGGCTGATCGCGAGCACGCTGGGCCCGCTCATCGTGATCGCGATCGCGATTCCCTTCGCGGTCTCCGGCGTGCGGGTGAACCCGGCGGTCGGCGTTTCAAAATCGATCGGGTTGTTTTTCCTCTATTACGTCCTGAACAACGCGGCGACTTCGCTCGCCAGCCGGCAGATTTTGGAACCGCAGATCGCGGCGTGGCTCCCGAGCGCGAGCATCGCCGCCCTGGCGCTTTGGTTGTTTGCGCGGCTGCGGTAGCCGCGTCTGCCCACGGACGAGGGTTAACGACCGATTCCCTCGATGCGGTTCCACACGCCGTTGTCCGGCCAAAGCAGGATGACCCAGACGACGATGCAGTTGATATAGCTGAGGAAGACCGCGGCGCTCGCCATGTCCTTGATGCGTTTCGCGAGCGGGTGCCGTTCCGGGCGGAGGTAGTCGATGATCCACTCGATGGCGGAGTTCAGCAGCTCGACGATCAGGATCAGGATCAGCGAGGCGATCATCAGCGCGGTCGACACGGCGTTGACGGGCAGGACGATGGCCAGCGGCACGAGACACACCGCGAAGATCAGGTCCTCGCGAAACGACGGCTCGTGTTTCAGGGCCGCGAAAAATCCGTCGATCGAATAGCGGACGGAGGAGAAAAAATTCCGGAAGCTGCGCCGCTTCACCTCGGGCGGTTCGCTGGATGGGGTGGTTGACACGAGGGCAGCGTAGGAAACTCCGCGGATTCGGGAAGCGGGAACTAGCCGGAGCGTGGCGCGCGGCGCCGTGCGGATTCCGCCCCATTCAACCCATACTCGGAAAAATCGTTGTGGATCCCCTCGTAGGGCCGGTCCTGTTTGTAGATCGCGAGAATCCGCGCGTGCTCGTGGTCGCTCGTGGGAAAAATCCGCGGCGGCTCGCCCGGCAGGAAAATTCCCGTGTAGGCGCGGTGTTTGTCGACGAGGCGGCGGATGACGACCATGGCTCCGGCGTGGTCACGACCACGTGTAGTTGAAGCTGATGCTGATTCTCTCCTCGGGCATCCGGTTGGCGGCGACCTCGTGGCGGAGCCAGCTTTCGAAGAGGATCACGCTGCCCGCCTCGGCGGGGAGGGTGATGTGCGTGCGGTTGGCCGGGCGCGCCGCGGGCAGCTTCGGAGGCGCGGCCATGAATTTGCTCAGGCGCGGATCCTCGAACTTCAGGCCGGGGCAGCCGCGCGGCGTGACGACGTAGTAGGTGCCGCTGATGAACGAAAGCGGGTGCAGGTGGAGCGAATGCGCCGCGGTCTCCGGCATGATGTTCACCCAGCAATCCGTCATGCTCACGGTGCGGCCGCGCAGGTCCATTTCGAGGGTGCGGGCAAACGCGCGGACGTGCCGCGTCAGTTTTTTTTCCAGCGCCGCGAAGGTGCTGGAGAAACGCTGCAGCTCGTTCATCGAGGCGTAGCTCGTGTAGCCGCCGGGATAATTTTTCGCGGACCATTTCCGACCGGCGGAATCGAACTCGCGGAGCCGGCGGCATTCGTCGGCGAGCCCGGCATTCCAGCGCGCGGTGCCCGAGGGCTGGAGCGGCTCTTGATAGATGTAGGTGGGAAACCAGGAGCGGGCGGGCATGGTCGGGAAAGGAGAGCGGTGGCGAGGAAAATGACCCGGACGCGGCGGAGGGTGCCGGCGGGTTTGTCACGTATTACGTGACAAACATCTAGGGCGATTTCGCGAGGAATTTTAGTCCGGCGACGCCGATGATGATGAGGGCGAGACACGCGAGCCGTGCCGGCGCGGCGCTCTCGTTGAAAAGAAAGATTCCGACGATCGCCGTGCCGGCGGCGCCGATGCCCGTCCAGACCGCGTAAGCTGTCCCGATGGGCAGGCCGCGCGTCGC
This sequence comes from Opitutaceae bacterium, assembly GCA_036261745.1. Classification (GTDB taxonomy): domain Bacteria; phylum Verrucomicrobiota; class Verrucomicrobiia; order Opitutales; family Opitutaceae; genus DATAKE01. The sequence goes on along the minus strand of DATAKE010000102.1, from coordinate 20,661 downwards.
GACTGCGAGCAGGAAGAGGCTCGCCGCGATCGCCGCGCCAACCCCGATCGAAGGCCAGAGCCGGGTGAAGCCGGCGGTGGATTTCAGTCCGGAGGCCCAGACAATTTCGAGCACGGCGGCGACCAGGAGATAGAACCAAGACATGGGAAAAATAGCGGCCCCGGCTAGCGCACGCCGCCCATGAGCTTCTTCACCCACGGCACGAGCGCGAGGAGCGCGAGCGTGGCCACGCCGACCCAGAGCGCCTGGTGCCAGAAAAACGTCGCGAGCTCCGCCGGGTTGTCGCTCTTGAATTCCCCCGCGAGCACCCCGGCCAGCTTGTTGCCCAGCGCGGCGGCGAGAAACCAGATGCCCATCACGAGACCGACCAGCCGCTGCGGGGCGAGCTTGGTCATGGTCGAAAGACCGACGGGGCTCAGCAGCATTTCGCCGACGGTCTGGAGGAAGAACAAGCCGACCAGCCAGAGCGGCCCAATCTTGCCGTCCGCCGTCAGCTTGGCGGCGGGGATCATCAACACAAAGGACAGGCCGACAAAAAAGAGGCCGAGAACGAACTTCATCGGACTCGAGGGCTGGCGGGTGCCGAGCTTGATCCAGAGAAGGGCAAACACGGGCGCGAGCAGAATGACCCAGACCGGATTGGCCGACTGCCACCACGAGGAAGGGAAGGTCCGGCCGAAGATTTCGTTGCGCGTGAGCTGGTCGGCGAACAGCGAAACGGTTGAACCCGCCTGTTCGAAAATTGCCCAGAAAATTTCCGCCGCGATGAAGAAAATCAGGATGGCCGCGATTCGCTTGCTGTCCGGGTCCGGCCGGAAGGCGAAAAACAAAACCGCCGCAATCTGGATCGCGAAGATAACGTAGACGATGAACGGATGGCTGTCGCTGGCTCGCATCGCGGCGATCAGGGCGATCGATCCCAGTGCCACGAGCCCCATTTTCCCCCACGGCCGCGAGCCGCTCGCGTCAGGCGCCGGGGTGTTTCCCACTTGGGCGAGCCGCTCGCGTTGAAGAACGTAGACGACGAGTCCGATCGTCATGCCGACTCCCGCGGCGCCGAAACCCCAGTGCCAGCTGTGGGCCGGGTCCATTCCCCAGCTGGCCAGCTGATTTTTCCAGCCGGAGCTTTGTGCGAGGTAGCCAGTCACCAGCGGCGAGAGAAACGCGCCGATATTGATCCCCATGTAGAAAATCGAAAACCCGGCGTCGCGCCGCACATCCGATGGGTGGTACAGGCTGCCCACCATCGACGAAATGTTCGGCTTCAGCAGTCCCGTGCCCAAGGCGATGAGCACGAGTCCGGAAAAAAATGTGGCCGTCGAACCGATGGCCATCGCGAAGTGCCCGCAGGCGATGATCGACCCGCCCCAGAGCACGGCCCGCCTCGCCCCGATAAAATTGTCCGCGATAAATCCTCCCAGGATCGACAGCAGGTACACGCTCATCGTGTAGGTGCCGTAGATGGTCGCCGCCTTCTTCGTGTCGAAACCCATCCCGCCGTCCGCGGCGGTTTTCACCATGAACAGCATCAACAGCGCCCGCATGCCGTAGTAGCTGAACCGCTCCCACATTTCGGTGAGGAAAAGCGTCGTGAGGCCGCGGGGATGTCCGCCGATTCCTCCCGTGTCACCGGCGCCGGGGACCGCCGCGACGGGATCCGGGTTGTCCGGCGATCGGGAAGCGGGGGAGAAACTCATGCCGGAAAAAGACACTGGGCCGCCGGTTGCGCTCCGCAAAGCCGAAACATTCGTGGGACGACAATGCTCCCGTTTTTTTGTAGCGGCGGTCTATGACCGTCGGGGAACACTTTTACGCTTCGGACGGCGGTCATAGACCGCCGCTGCAGAATACAATACCCGGGCCATGCACCCGTGCCGGGTGCTGCTCTCAGTGGGTCGCCACGCGCCGCGGTGGCGGCGGAGGTGTGTGCGTTCCCCAAGGCAGTGCGGAGGGATTGCGCAGCACCATCAGCTGCCAGACGCCGAACAAAACCCCGAACGCAATCGCGAGAAACATGAAGACGATCCGGCGCGTGCCGAGCGACTCCGGGTGCTGGGGAATAATCCAGAGCACCACGACCACTCCGATCGCCAGCGACGCGATGATGCAGAAAATGCTCCAGACCATTCCGGCTTTCCGGGCCACCTCGCAGCGAAACACGACGCCGAGGCCGATCGAGACCATCACCATGTCCCAGAGCAGCGGGAACAGGAGGCCGAACGGTTCAGGGCGGGGGGCCAGATACAACACCGTGAGGGTCCCCAGGATCGCAAACAGTCCGCCGGCGGAAAGTGTGCAGAGGGGAATCTTTTTCATGCGGTGGGGTAAAACCTGCAGGGAAATTGCAAAGTTGGTTTCCCGCGGGGGCATGTCCAGTGCGGAGATTGGGCATCGCGAAAGTTTATTTTCGATCTCGAGTCCATTTTTTTTGAACGCGGGTTTTTTTCGCGCGGGGTTTGGGTTTGGACCCTCGAAGCCGCCCGGTGGTGCGAACTTATTTTTCCAGCGGGATTGCCCCGCCGCCCGAGCGACCGAGAGCGCTATTTCTTTGCCGGCTTGTCGCCGGCAGGAAAGAGCGGAGTCAGGATTTCCCGGATCATTTCCGCGGGCGGCCTGGTTTTTAACGAGGGCTGATAGTAGCGCGCCACGGTGACCAGCTTGTCGTTGCGACCATCTCGTACGGCGAGGTTTAGCTCGATCAGGTAGGTTTTGAAATCCCACTCCCACCGGTCCGTATACGTCACGATCGCGTCGATGCCCTCGGGTTTCATCGTGAGGGGGCCGCTCGAGGCTTCCCGTCCGAGATTCTGGAGCTGCTGCACGATCAGTTCATCGATGCGATGGTCGTCGCCGAGGCGGCGTTCGACGTAAAACCGGCGGAAACGCGTGAGATCGGCCTTGGGATCGCTCCGGGTGGTCACACTCGAGCAGCCGGCCAACAACAGGACCGCGCAGCAAAAAAGAAATCCCCACCCGCGCCGGTCGATCGCGGGGGTACTCACTTCTTCTGCACCGATTTCTCCGGGGCCTTGAGCACTTCGCGCAGAGTCGTCCGCCAGCTCACCCGCGCGGTCACACCCTGATCCGTCTCGTAGCCTTCCTCGACGTTGTACTTGTAGGCGAGTTCGAGCTGCCATTTGCCCGGCAGTTTCAGGCGCTGGGTGCGGGTGAGCGGGACATCCCACAGCACCCCGACTTTGTTGTCGTGCGCGTTGTGGCTGCCGATATCGCGGGTGATGTGACGATAGCGATACGACGCGAACGCGCCGAACTCGCCGGGCTTGTAGAGAAAGCCGGGGCCGACCTCCCCGATGTGGGTCTGCGACATGCTGGGCTGGTCGCGCGTGGGAGTGTCCACTTCCCGGTCATAGGCAAAGTTCACGAAAAACGTCGTGTCGGGGACGAAGGCCAGTTTGCGCGACGTGAGGAGAAACGGACGGAGATGCGTGTAGCGTCCGATGATTTCCTCCGGGGGCGTACCGAGTGGGAGGCGGGACTCGAAGCCGACGGTCGCCTGATCGAAGACGCCAAGAAATTTCCGGAGGTCGTACCGTGCGCCGAGGCGGGCCTCGCCAAACCCCCAGGCGTGATCCCGGCCCTCGTTGAACGGATTGGGATGGTAGGGGGTCATGCCGCCGAAAAGTTCCCAGCGCGGAGTCAGGCCGTAGCGAAGTTCGAGGGGATAGCGGATGAACTCATTGTCCCGGAGGTCGCTGAACTTCGGGGAGAATTTCAGGATGATGTTATATTCCTCCAGCGTGCCGGGGAGCGTGGTGTCGAAAAAGTCGTTCATCCGCAGCAGATCCTCCCGCATCCGGCTGCGCAGCGACTGGCTTTGATCGGGCGACTCCCCGGCCAATGCGGCGGCGCCGGCGAGCGCCGACAGGAAACAGATCAACCGTGAAAACCTCGCGGCACGATGGGGGTAAAAATGCATCATGTCTGCCGACAGCCGAAAACAACCCAAGTGCCGCTGCAAGCCGCGACTCCGCCTGCCGGCAAACTTAACTGATTTTGCACCACATTCAGGCGGGCGCGGACATCGGGTCGGAGCGGGTCACGGCCACTTCCACGCGTAATTCGCGGGTCGGTGCGCCGCGGTAGGTTCCGCTGACGGGCCGGATATCCGCGTAATCGCGGCCCGTCGCCACCTTTACGTAGCGCTCGTCCGCGGCGCGGTCATGCGTCGGGTCGAAGCCCGCCCACCCGTGACCGGGAATCATCACCTCGACCCACGCGTGCGAGGCCTCGATGTCGTCGGGCTGGCGGCCGCGGTTGAAAAAATAGCCGCTCACGTAACGCGCGGGAATTCCGATGCTGCGGCACATGCCGAGCATCACGTGCGCGAAATCCTGGCAAACGCCGGTGCGCTGGGCGAGGGCATCGGTGGCGCGCGTACTCACGCCCGTCGTCCGGGGTTTATATGCGAAGGTTTGATAGACGTGCCGCCCCAGGCGGATCGCGTCAGCCCACACGGTGAAGCGCTGGCCGGCCATCGCGTCCTGCGCCTCGCGCCAGAGTTCCACGGCCTGCGGCACATAAAACGACTCGTTCAGAAACTCGGCGTAGAGTTCGCGCTCGGCGCAGGTGGCCAGCTCGGACACCGGCACGGCCGGAATCGGGGCGCGCACGTCGTTCGGGGTCGTTTCGATTTCGGATTCGGCCTCGATCACCAGCTGGTGGTGCGGGGCGGTGACATCGAAATAGTGGACGATGTTGCCGTAGAAATCGCGGTAGTCGCGCGTGGTGACGACAGGATCCGTGCGCAGGACAAAATGCCGCCGGCTCTGCGTCGGATCGTCGACGGGGCAGAGGCGGGCTTCGTTAAAACTGTCGCGGGCCTGTCCGGCGTAGATGAAGGTGGTGCGGTGCAGCAGGCGGAGAATCATGGGCGGGCCGGGGGGATGGATCGTCGCAACGCACGGGGAAATCTCATTGCTGCTGCTGTTGCTGCTGATCTTCCAGCGAAGAGTCAGCGGGATAAAACATCGTGCTCTGCACGACTTCATCGCCGATTTTCTCGAGTGATTTCTGCACCTCCATCAGGAATTCGTGCAGTCCCTCCTCGATCACGTCCTTGATGGTGAGGGACTGCAGGTCGGCGACGAGCCGCTTTGAGATGCGCGCCGCCTCGGACTTCGGACGCGCGCCGGTTTCGCCGAGGATGCGCCGCAGGAAGTCGTCCACCTGCGCCACGCAGTAGTAGAGCGAGCGCGGAAACGAATCGGAGAAGATGAGGAACTCCGCCGCCTTCCACGCGAGGATCTCGCGGACATAGAACCGCCGGTAGGCCTCGAGTGCGCTCGCGGAACGCAGCACCGCCTGCCACTGCGCGGTGTCGAGGGCGCCGCCCACGTCCGTCGCGCTTGGGAGAAGGATGTGGTATTTCACATCGAGGATGCGCGTGGTCTTGTCGGCGCGTTCGATGTATTTCCCGAACTCGAGAAACTCCCAGCCTTCGTTGCGCGAGTAGGTCGAGGCGGTGAGGCCTTGGAAGAGATGCGACACCATCTTGATGTGCTGGAAGAACTCGTTCGGGCCGGCCGCCCAGACGTCCGCGGTGTTGCGCGCTTTCAGGAACAGGTAGAGCTCGTTGATCGTCTCCCACATCTCGAGGGAGATCTGGTCGCGGATCATCCGGGCGTTTTCCCGCGCGGCGTAGACGCAGGAAAGGATCGAGCTCGGGTTGCGCAGGTCGAACGCGAAAAATTCCGTGACGTTGCGGCTGTCGGAGGTCTCGTAGTGTTTCTCGAACAGTTCCTCGTCGCCGGAGCTCGCGATGATCGAGCTCCAGTGTTCCGTGGTGGTGTCTTTGTCGAGGCTCTGGAAATCGACGAGCATCTGGAGATTCACCTCGAGCAAGCGCGCGATGTTTTCCGACCGCTCGATGTAGCGGCTCATCCAGTAGAGCGAATGCGCGACGCGCGAAAGCATCACCGTGGCCTGCGGGCGCGCGACGGGTGGGGGAAGTTTGGCGGTGGCGGGCGGCATTTTATTTGTCTCCCTGGAGAACCCACGTGTCCTTCGAACCGCCGCCCTGCGACGAATTCACGACGAGCGAACCCTTGCGCAGCGCGACGCGGGTGAGTCCGCCGGGCGTCACCGTGACTTTTTCCCCGTAGAGAATGTAGGGCCGCAGGTCGATGTGCCGGCCCTCGAGCTTGCCGTCACACCACGTGGGCGAACGCGAGAGCATGATGGGATCCTGTCCGATGAAGTTGCGGGGATTCGCGGCGACCTGCGCGCGGAAGTTTTCGCACTCGGCCTTGGTCGAGGCGGGGCCGATGAGCATGCCGTAACCGCCGGCCTCGTTGGCCGACTTCACGACGAGTTTCTCGATGTTCTCGAGGATGAATTTCCGGTCGGTGTCGTCGGAGGCGAGGTAGGTTTGGACATTCGGGAGGAGCGCTTCTTCGCCGAGGTAGTATTTGATGATCTTCGGGACGTAAGCGTAGATCACCTTGTCGTCGGCGATGCCGGTGCCGATGGAGTTCGCGAGCGCGACGTTGCCCGAGCGGTAGGCGTTCACGAGGCCGGGCACGCCCAGCGTGGAGTCGGGACGGAAGACGGTCGGATCCAGAAAATCGTCGTCGATGCGCCGGTAGATCACGTCGACCTGCTCGAGGCCCGCCGTGGTCCGCATGTAAACCTTCGATCCCTGGGCCACGAGATCGCGGCCCTCGACGATCGGGATGCCCATCTGGCGCGCGAGGAAACAGTGCTCGAAGTAGGCGCTGTTGTAGACGCCGGGAGTCAGCAGCACGACGTTGGGCTTTTCGCTGCGGTCGGGGGCGATGTGCCGCAGCGATTTCAACAGCGTCTCGGCGTAACCCTCGACCGGGCGCACGCCGTAGCTGCGGAAGAGATTCGGAAACGCGCGCCGCATGGCGGCGCGGTTTTCGATCATGTAGCTCGCGCCGGACGGGCAGCGGAGGTTGTCCTCCAGCACGAGGTAGTTGCCGTCGTGGTCCCGGATGAGATCGGTGCCGCAGATGTGCACGTAGATCCCGCGCGGCACGGTGAAGTTCATGAACTCCCGGCGGAAATGTTTCGCGCCGAGGATGAGATTCGTGGGGACGATTTTGTCCTTCAGGATCTTCTGGTCGTGATAAATATCGTCGAGGAAGAGATTGAGGGCCGTCAGTCGCTGGATGAGCCCCGCCTCGAGTTTTCTCCATTCCGCGTTGGGAATGATCCGCGGGATGAGATCGAAGGGGAAGATCCGCTCGGTGCCCTCGGAGTCGTTGTAGACGGTGAACGTGACCCCCTGCCGGAGAAACGCCAGGTCGACGGCCGCGCGGCGCTGGTTGAAGTCGTTTTCCGGCATTGAACCCAGGCGTTCGGCGAGGCGGCGGTAGTGCGGACGCACCTCCGCACCGGGCACGAACATCTCGTCAAAAAAACCACCGGAATCGTAGTGAGTGCTGAGGATGGACACAGAAGGGTTTGGAACAGACAGCTAACCCGTTAGCAGGAGCCTTGCCAGAAGGTGCGGTCTGTCCCGAACCCGTCAACGGCGCAGGGCGGTGCCGACGGTCCCGGCGAGAATCAGGCCGGCCCCGGCGAGCTCCAGTGAGGTGAAATGCTCCCCGAAAAACACCATTCCGCCGATCCCGGTGCCGAGCGGAACGAGCATTTGCAGCAAGGACCCCTCGGCGACCGGCAGATCGCGAAACGCGCGCGTCATCGCCAGCTGCCCAGCCCCGGCCGCCACGCTGGCAACGAGCAGCATTATCCACGCCCCGCCGGTCAACGGACGCCACTGCCATGCCGCCGGGATGCCGCAGAAGAGGAGGCCGTAGACACATTGGGCGGCGAAAATCGTGGAGGTGTGTTCCGTGGCATGAAGCTGGCGGATCGTGATGACCACCCAGGCCGAGCCAAATGCGACCACGACCGCGAGCAGGTCGTAGGCGCTCGCGTGGGCGTTCGTGCCAAAGGCATTCGTCAGGAGCGCGAGCCCCGCCAGCGCGACCACGCTGCCCGCCGCGACGGCGATCCGGAAGCGTTCGCCCAGAATCCAGACCGCCAGCAACGCGCCGATGCCGACGTACGTGGTGTTGATGAACGTCGCCCGCCCCGCGCCGAGATGCACGACCGTGAGATAGAAACCATAGACGCCGAGCGAACCGACGAGACCGCGCTCCGCGAGTTTGCGGTTGCGGAAGAGATGCCGCGGCTGGACGTCGCGGCGGTAGAACACGCCGATGAGCGCGAGCCCGATGGCGAAACGCGCGCAGCAGATGAGCCAGACATCGACGCGCTGTCCCTGGCCGAGCACGCGCGTGAGCAGGACGTTCGCGGTGAAAAACACGGTCGAAGCGACCATGAGCAACACGCCGCGGACGTGCGGTGAGAGCGGGGGGCGGGGGGATGGATTGGCGGGGGTCATTGTGGGCGGGAGCGCCGCACCGGCGGGAAAATAAAAAACCGCGCCGGATCGGGCGCGGTTGCGGGAAGAGCAGCGGGGTGGACTTCGATCAGTTCCGCTGCTTCACGCCAACGCACCGCGGCGCGTGAATGACGCGTCCGAGGGCGAATTTGCGAACCGTGATGCGGTGGAACATGGCGGGGGACATTGGACTGACCGGAGTGGAGGGCAAGTGGGGTTCTGCTGTAACGCTCTTTGTGATCGGGCTCTGGTTGTCACAAGTGGGGAAACTGGGAGTCGCAAACACAGCGACGGAATCCTTTGGGGGTAGTGCCCTAATTTGAATTTGTCATCGCGAGTCCCGCTCTGCGGGACGTGGCGATCCAGCTGGAGTGCTTCGTCGTCCCGCTTCGCGGGACTCCCCGCAATGACAAATTAGGACTACCCCTTTGGGCTTTCGTTGGACCGCGTTTGATGCTGAGTAGGAAGATCGCTCAACAGGGGTTGAGCCTTGTGCACCGAAATCACGGCAATGTTCCCTTTCCTAAGATGGTGTGGCGTGGCGGGCGGCATCCTCTGTCTCCTCATCGGCATCGTTTTCCTAGGTCGCGGCCTGATGATACGAATTGCCGGCGAGCTGGTCACTTCGGAGGTAGTGGCAGTGAGAAAGTCCTATTCCCGCTCCCGGGCAATGGGTGCGAGAAACCCGGTCGGAGAAAAACAGGTCGAGTGGTGGCACCCGCAGCTAAAGCTGCAGCTCGCCGGTCAGTCCGTCGTGGTGGATTCGTCCTTCGGATTTCAGCCCGGAACCATCAACGTCGGCGATAAACTTCCAGTGTACGCTCAGGCTCGAGATGGACGTACGATGGTCCAGCCGACGGGGATAGTTCGCAATTTCGCCCTCCCTGTTATTTGCGTCGTTTTGGGAGGGGCCATGGCGACGCTCGGAATGTATCTCCCCCGATTGAATCCAGACTACGCCCGCAAATAACGAGATGTTCAACGAGCCGGCTCGTACACCGTTCGCCACTTAGAGCGCGTGGATTGCGCTCTTGCTGACGGCGAGTCCGGCTTCCTTCACCGCTTCGCTCATCGTCGGGTGGGCGTGAATCGTGCGGCCGAGGTCCTCGGCGCTGCCGCCGTATTCGATGTGCGTCACGACTTCGCTGATCAGCTCGCCCGCCCCATGGCCGAGAATTTGCGCGCCGAGAATTTTGTCGGTCTTCGCGTCGGCGATGATCTTCACATAGCCGTCCGTCGCGTCGGCGGCGATGGCGCGGCCGTTGGCGGCGAAGTTGAACTTGCCGACGTTGATCGCCCGGCCCGCGGCTTTCGCGGCGTCCTCGCCGAGTCCGACACTCGCGACCTCCGGCTCGGTGTAAACGATCGCGGGGACCAAATCCCAGTTAACGTGGCCCGCCTTGCCGGCGATCCATTCCGCAACGGCCACGCCGTCCTCCTCGGCCTTGTGCGCGAGCATCGGGCCGGCGACGACGTCACCGATCGCCCACACGCCGGCGGCGGTGGTCTTCAAATGGGCGTCGACCTTGATGCGTTTCTTTTCATCGAGCTGCACCCCGGCTTTTTCCAGGGCGAGTCCATCGGTGAACGGCCGGCGTCCGACGGCGACCAGCACCTTGTCGGCGGGAAATTCCAGTTTCTTGCCGTCGCGCTCGGCGGTGAGGATGCCTTTGGCGAAGGCCGTGACCTTCGCGCCCACCTCGATCTTGAGACCCTGCTTCGTGAGGAGGCGGGTGAAATTGCGGACGATGTCGTCGTCGTAGGTCGCGATGATCTTCGGGAGAAATTCCACGACCGTGACATCGCTGCCGAGGCGCGCCCAAACCGAGCCGAGCTCGAGCCCGATGGCGCCGCCGCCGACCACGACCAGTTTTTTTGGCACCTCGGTGAACGCGATGGCGTGGTCGCTCGAGACGACAGTGGTGCCGTCGAACTTCATGAACGGCAGCTCGACCGGCGCGGAGCCGGTGGCGATCACGATGTTTTTCGCCGTGGCCTGCGTCGTTTCCTTTTCGCCGGCGATGGCGATCGTGTTTGCGGAGACAAAGGAGGCGCTCCCGGTGAGAACGGTGATCTTGCGGGCCTTCGCGAGCTGGGCGACGCCGCCGACGAGCTTCGTGACCACGTCGTCCTTTTTCTTGAGCAACGCCGCAACGTCGATGTCGACGGAGCCGAGCTTGATCCCGTGCGCGGCGGCGTGGTGTTTCGCGAAAACGAACTGCTCGCTGGAGTGGAGCAGCGCCTTGCTCGGAATGCAGCCGACGTTGAGGCAGGTGCCGCCGAGGGTGGGGCGTTTCTCGAGGAGCGCGACCTTGAGGCCGAGCTGCGCCGCGCGAAACGCGCACACATACCCGCCGGGGCCCGCGCCGATGACGATGAGGTCGAAAGAAGAGTCCATGGCTGAGAGTCTAGAGCTGAGAGGAGAAAAGGTGGATCGAGGCTCTAGGCTCTTAGCTCTAGACTCTCGACTTTGCCGGCGATCAGATGCCGAGGATCAGCCGCGTGGGATCCTCGATCGCCTGTTTCACTTTCACGAGGAAGGTGACGGCCTGCTTTCCGTCGACGAGACGGTGGTCGTAGCTCAGGGCGATGTACATCATCGGCCGGATCACGACCTGGCCGTTCACCGCGACCGGGCGCTCATTGATCGAGTGCATGCCGAGGATGCCGCATTGCGGCGGGTTGATGATCGGCGTGGAGAGCAGCGAACCGAACGTGCCGCCATTGGTGATCGTGAACACGCCGCCCTCGAGGTCGGCGAGCGTGATCTTGCCGTCGCGGGCCTTGGTCGCGACACCGGCAATTTGTTTCTCGATGTCCGCCATGCCGAGCGCTTCGCAATTCTTGATGACCGGGACCATCAGGCCCTTTTCGGTGGAGACGGCCACGCCGATGTCGAAGTAGTGGTTTTCGATGACGGTGTCGCCGTCGAGCTGGGCGTTGAGCGCGGGGACTTCCCGGAGCGCGTTGACGACCGCTTTCACGAAGAAGGACATGAAACCGAGCTTCACGCCGTTCTTCTTCACAAAGTCGTCCTGATATTTGGCGCGGAGGGCCATGACGCCGGACATGTCGACCTCGTTGAAAGTCGTGAGCATCGCGGCCTCGTGCTGCGCCGAGACGAGCCGCTGCGCGATCTTCTGGCGGAGCGGCGACATTTTCTTCCGCGTCTGGCGTTCGCCGGAGGGGGCGGCGGGCTTTGCAGCGGGAGCAGGCGCGGGAGTGGCAGCAGCTGAAGGTGCGGCGGGCTCGGTTTTCGCTTTGGCGGCGGGAGCGTCGCCGGCGGCGAGCATGTCGCCCTTGGTGACGCGACCGGCTTTGCCACTGCCGACGATCGACGAGGGCTCGATACCTGTCTCCGCCGCGAGCCGGCGGACGGCGGGAGATTGGGCGACGGCAGCGGCAGCCTGCGGCGAGCCGGGCGGAGCGTAGGGATTGGGCAGCGCGGCGGTTGCCGGCTCTGGCGCCTTCGCGTCCGAGGTTGCGCCAGCACTGTCGATCGTGGCGACGACTTCGCCGATCTTCACTTCGGTGCCGATGGCGACTTTCAGCGCGATTTTCCCGGCGGCCTCGGCGGTGCCTTCGGAGGTGATTTTGTCCGTCTCGAGTTCGAAGAGCGGCTGGTCCTTTTTGACGACATCGCCGTCCTTCACGTGCCATTTGGCGAGCACGCCGGAATTGATCGATTCGCCCATCGGCGGAATTTTGACTTCGAGAAGAGGCATGGTGGGTGGGGAAAAGTAGTTGGTAGTTAGTATTTGGTAGTTGGTAGCGGCGTGGTGAGCAGTAGGTGATTCGAAGGCGGTCTACTAAACACCAACTGCCAATTACCAACTACTGCTTCGATTGATCACAGCGTGAAAGCGTCCTGGAGGAAGGCGGCGAGTTCGAACTTGTGCAAGGCCAGCGCGCCGACGGCGGGCGAGGCGGCGGCATCGCGGCCGGCGTAGAGCGGCACGAAGCCGAAAATCGCGGCCAGTTCCGGCGAGATGAACGACCAGGCGCCCATGTTCTTCGGCTCCTCCTGGCACCAGACGACGCGCGCGCCGGAATAGTGATCGGCAAGTTCCGCGATCCGGTTTTGATGGAGCGGGTAGAGCTGCTCGACGCGGACGATGGCGACGTCGGTGATTTTGTTTTTGTCCCGGTAGTCGCACAGATCGTAGTAGACCTTGCCGCTGCAGAAAATCAGGCGCTCGGTTTTTGTGGCCGGGGGATTCTTCGCCGCGGCCTGGATGCCGAGCGCCGGATCGTCGATGATTTCCTGGAATCCGCCGGTGGTGAACTCGTCGATCCGCGATGTGGCGCCGGGATGGCGCAGCAGCGATTTGGGCGACATCACGACGAGCGGTTTGCGGAAATCGCGTTTCATCTGGCGGCGCAGCGCGTGGAAAAAATTCGCGGGCGTGGTGATGTTGGCGACCTGGATGTTGTTCTCGGCGCAGAGCTGCAGGAAGCGTTCGAGGCGGGCCGAGGAGTGTTCCGGTCCCTGGCCTTCGTAGCCGTGCGGCAGGAGGAGGACGATGCCGCTCGTGCGCTGCCATTTCGATTCGCCGCTCGAGATGAACTGGTCGATCACGACCTGGGCGCCGTTGGCGAAATCGCCGAACTGCGCCTCCCAGATGCAGAGCATCTGGGGATAATCGAGCGAGTAGCCGTAGTCGAAGCCGAGCACCGCCGCCTCGGAGAGGAGGGAATTATAGACGCAGAAACGCGCCTGCTTCTCGTCGAGGTTCAGGAGCGGGACGTATTTCTCGCGCGTGTCGGAGTCGTAGAGCACCGCATGCCGGTGGCTGAACGTCCCTCGCTCGCAGTCCTGTCCGCTGAGACGCACCGGGATGTTTTCGAGCAGCAGCGTTCCGAAAGCCAGGGCCTCGGCAAATCCCCAGTCGATCGGGCCGCCTTCCTTGTGGGCCTGGCCGCGGGTTTCGAGGAAGCGCTTGATCTTCGGGTTCAGCTTGAAGTTCGCGGGGACCCTGGTGAGTCCGGACACGACGCGTTCGATCACGTCGGCGCCGACGCCGGTCGGTGCGAGCGCGTGGTGATAGCTGGGTTGGAATTCCGCGGTGGAGCCCTTGAACTTGTCCTCGGGCCGCGCGGCGGCGCGCTTCGCGGATTTCTTGGCTTCGTTTTCCTTGGCCTTCGCGAGGTTCGCCTCGAGCGCGGCGAGATATTCGGCCTTGATCGCGTCGGCTTCGGCGGCGGTGAGCGTGCCTTCGCTCACGAGCTTCTCGGTGAGGATCGCGGAAACCTGCGGATGCGCGGCGATTTTCCGGTAGAGCGTCGGCTGGGTGAACGCGGGCTCGTCGCTCTCGTTGTGGCCATGCTTCCGGTAGCAGTACATGTCGATCACGACGTCGCGCTGGAACTTCACGCGAAACTCGAGCGCCAGTTGCGCGACCATGCAGACGGCCTCGGCGTCGTCGCCGTTCACGTGGAAGACCGGCGCCTCGATCATCTTCGCGACGTCCGTGCAGTAGCGCGTCGAGCGGGCGTCCTTCGGGTCGGTCGTGAAACCGATCTGGTTGTTGATCACGAAATGCACCGTGCCGCCGGTGCGGTAGCCGGGAAGCTGGGAAAAGTTCAGGGTCTCCGCGACGACGCCCTGGCCCGCAAACGCCGCGTCACCGTGCACGAGGAATGGCAGCACGCGGCGGCGCTCGGTGTCGGCGCGGATGCGCTGGCGGGCGCGGGCCTTGCCCTCGACGACGGGATTCACGATTTCGAGGTGGGAGGGATTCGCGGCGAGGCGGACCTCCACCTTTTTGCCGCTGGCGGTGTCGAGGATGGACTCGTAGCCGAGGTGATATTTCACGTCGCCGTCGCCGGCGACGGTTTCAGGAATGTAGTTTTCGGAGAACTGTTCGAACAGCAGCTCGAACGGCTTGCGCATGATCGAGGTGAGAACGTTCAGGCGTCCGCGGTGGGCCATGCCCATGACCAGTTCCTCCACGCCGGTTTCGGGGCTGTGCTCGATGATCGCGTCGAGCGCCGCGATGAACGTCTCGCCGCCCTCGAGGGAGAAACGTTTCTGGCCGACGTACTTGGTGTGGAGAAATTTTTCGAAGAGCTCGGCCTTGTGAATGCGGCGGAGGATCCGGGTCTTCTGGACCTTGGTAAAACCGGGCTGGTTGTTGGTCAGTTCCATGCGGGCCTGCAGCCATTCCCGGGCGTCGTGGTCCTGGACGTGCATGTATTCCACGCCGACGTGGCCGCTGTAGGTCTGCTTCAGCGCGCTGACGATGGCGCCGAGCTTGTGCTGACCGCCGCCTTTGAAATTTGTGAGCGTGAACGTCTCGTTGAGATCGCTTTCCTCGAAACCGAAGTGATCGAGCGAGAGCTTGGGATGCGCCGGCGGCGCGTCGCCGAGCGGATCGAGATGGGCTTGGAGATGGCCGTGGGCGCGGTAGGCGTTGATCAGCCGGGCGACTTGGGCCTGCTTGACGCTGTCGACGATCCGCACGCCGGCGGCCGCGGAGGAGGTGAGGGGGGCACCGTTGTTGCCGAGAGTGAAGCCTTGGAAGAAGGCGCGCCACGTGGGATCGACCGAGTCGGGGTTGTCGAGCCACAGGTGGTACATGTGCTCGATGAGCTCGGAGTTGGCCCGGGTGGGGAGGGACAGGGAATTCATGCGAAAAGAAAGGGAGCGTTGAGAGGAATAGACCGACGGCCGCGACGGGAGTCACGACAGGGTTGGAGGGTCGTAATCAGCATGGGATTGGGGCCGAGACAAGTCTGGCGGCAGGCAGCTCGGAGATTGCAAACCCGCTTAACGTGGGTAACAGCCGCATTAGAGAATGCCCATGGAACCTGAAATCAAAGCCGCCCTTATTTCACTGCTTGATAGCATCAAGCGCGCTGATGGGGCGGTGATCGCCCGCGAAATGGCGCTGCTGGACGACCTTCTGGCTCGAGGCCGGGAGAAACTGCATCCCCAGCTGGTTCATTTTCTGGAACGCCGCAGCTACGCCAAGGCGGTCATGTTTCTGGGCGGTGAAACGGATATTCCGGTGGGGGCCTGTGGCGGGCGCGCCGGGAAGGGCTGACCGATGGCCCGCGAAAAAATCTCGACCGAAGGCGGGGATGGCTTGGCGCAGAATCCATTTGGGGCGTTGAGCGGCGCCGGTTTGCCCGTCGCCCCGAAGTCCGTTCTTGAGCAGGCGGCAAAGAAGCCGGCCGCCGGCGCGGCGAAGCCGGAAAAAAATCGCGGCCGGGTGGATATCAAGCGCGAGACCGGCAACCGCGGTGGCAAAACCGTGACGGTGGTGAGCGGATTTGTCGGAATCGGCCTGCCGGAAAAAGAACAGCTCGCGAAAAAAATGCGGGCGGCGTGCGGTTGCGGCGGGACGGTCAAGGACGGCGCGATCGAAATCCAGGGGGACCAGCGCGAGACGGTCGCGCGCATCCTCAGCGAAGCGGGTTTCCGGCCGGTGTTTGCGGGCGGGTGAGAACCGGCTGGCGCGGGCTATTTGGGTTTTGAGTCGCGAGGGCTGCCCGGGGGAGCTGTCGCCGCGACAAGTCCCGCGGCTGCCTCCGCAAATTCGGGGGCGAGTTGAAATGCGCGTTTGAAATGGGGCGCGGCCGAGGCGGGATGTCCGCGCTGCATCCAGGCCTGGCCCAAGTTGTGGTGCATCACCGCCATCGGTGCGATGGACGTGCGGTTTCCGACGAGGCCGCGCCACCTCGTGTCGGTTTCCGCCAGTTCCTGCTGGACCGCGCGGAGATGAATCGAATCGGGAAATTTCGCGAATCCCTCCCGGAGACGTTGCACGGCCTCTTCCCGCTGCCCCATCCACCACAATGCGGTGGCGGGCCGCGCGTAGTTCATGACGACATCGGGCTTCGCGGCATTTACCTCATCGATTCGTTTTTGAAGCGTCGCGGTGTTCTGCCACGGAGCCAGGGCGGGCCCGTAGGCGGCGACGCAGGCGACGAGGACGACGCCCGCGGCGAAATATTTCGCGATTTCGAGAATTCGACCGGCCGGTGAAATCAAAACCTCGCCCAAGGCGCAGGCCAGAATCCCGAGCCAGAGAACGGTGTAACGATCGCTCACCGTGAAATGCGGATCCATGGCGCCGAGAAACGGGGCGAGGCTCAGCAAGGCGGCCACCGCATACGCCGTGGCGCGCGAGCGCGTTTTTTTCCAAAGGAATGCGCCGAGGCCCGCCGGGAGCAGGATCGCGAGCACCCATTTCGCGTGTCCGATTTCCATCAGGCCGTCGATCCGGCCGAGGAACACCGAGGTGGTTTCGGGCCACGCGGTGTGGGCCAGATAAAAAAGATAGGTTCGCACCGCGGCGATCGCGCGGGGGATGAGTCCGAAGTTTTCCAGGGCGGTAAACCCGGGAAAGGGGCCGGATGCGGTGGCCTGGGCAAAAAAATTCATGCCGAGCGCGAAGGCGGCGGCCAGCCACCACGTTGAAAGCGAGCGGATCTCCGCGACGAGGTGCGAACGGCCTTTCCTCACGACCGCAAGCCAGGTCAACACGGCCGGCAAGGCGAGAAACACGGGGTAGACCAGCACGGATGCCAGGTAACAGAGCGCGGCCAAAATCCGGAGGGGGCCGCGATTGGCCATCGCTCCGGTCCGGGCGCCGTGGAGGTGGAGCAGGATGGCGAAACCGGCGCAGGTGGTACTCGCCAGATACAGGAGACCCGAGATCCAGCCCGCAGTCTCGGCGCGCAGCGGGTGGAGCGACCAAACCAGGGCGCCGAAAAGCGCCACGCCGCTCCGCTGCCAGGCGATCCGGGGCGAATGCACCGGACCGACCCCCGGGAGCAGGGCGTAGCCGATGAGAAACGCCAGTGCCGCATTCAATCCACTGAGCAGCCAGCTGGCCGCGTGGAAAACGGAGGCGTTATAGCCGTCCACGGCAATCAGCGCATCGAAGCCCAGCCAGCCGAGGGGAAGGTAGCGCCGCACGTAGTCGAGGTTGCTGAAGGCCCACGTGACGCTTTCCCCATTTAGTCCGCCGAGATGCGGATTGAAAAACACGTTGATGTCGTCGTCGAACACCAGCCAGTCGAAGCGGAGCACGGCCTGGTTCGCGATCAACACGACCACGGCGGCGATCGCCGCGCCCCACGGGCGCAGCCGGCCGGCCGCAGCGCGCGCGCGTATCACCTCGAGGGCAGAGAACGTTTCGGGCGCCACGGTGGGAGAATGGCGCGTCGGGTTCACGGGCGTAAAGTCGGCTTTCTAAAACACCGGGAAGGAGCGGTGGCCGGGAGGGGCGCCCGATTTCAGTCGGTGCGCACCCGGAAGATCGTGGCGCCCTCAAGACCCCGGGCGGTCGTGCCGTAGAGCAGGCCATCGCGACCGAGGACCAACCCCGCGGCCGGGATGGCGCCATCGTTCTCGAGGCCGGAAAAATTCACCAGGGTCGTATAACCGGTGCCGTCGGTGCCGAGGGTGAACACGGTTCCGTAGCCGAAGGTGCCGCCGAAGAAAGTGACGCCGTAGAGCGCGCCGTTCTTTTCCACGACGCCGGCGTAGGTTTCGTTTCTGTCCGTCGGAACCGGCATGAGGAAGTTGTGCAGCACCGTGTAACCGGTCCCGTTGAGCGCCATCTTGAAGATCACACCTTGGTTGTTTGCGCCGCCGACAACGGTCGTTCCATAGAGAAGGCCGTCGGCACCCACGGTAAGTTGCGCCCGGGGAGATCCGCCATCCGCGCCACCCGTGAGGTGCTTGAGGATGGCGTAGCCGGTGCCGTCTTTTTTCACGGTGAAGATAATTCCGCGGTCAGCGGTTCCGCCGCCGTTCGTCATGCCATAGAGGTTTCCGTTGGGACCCTCGCGCAACAGGGTGGGGAATTTCCCGTCGGCGGTTCCGCCGGTGAAGGAGCGAACGACTCCGTACCCCGAACCATCTGGGTTGATTTTAAAAATCTCTCCGAACCCAAAGGCTCCGCCACCGCTCGTGCCGTAGAGCACGCCGTTGCTGCCTTCGATCACACCTTCGAGGTAAGTCAGGGCCGGAAAATTGTAGACGATGGTCTGGCCGCTTCCGTCCTTGTTCATGCGAACGAGATTGTCGCCAATGCACACGAAGAGCGCGCCGCCGGTCGTTTCGAGGACGCCCTGGGCGAATTTCTGGCCCTCGGATTTCGTGAAGCTGCGGAGCACGGCATGACCGGAGCCGTCTTTGTTGATGCGATAAACCAACCCGTTGTTATCGGTCCCGCCGAGCAGGCTGGTGCCGTAGAGCGCGCCGTCGCTTCCGTCCGTGACGGACGTGAGAATGAAGGAGCCGCCAGGCGAGCCCATTTGTTTCAGGACGGAGAAGTTGCCGCCGTCGGTGTTCACCTTGAAGAACAGTCCTTCGCCTCCCAGTCCTCCGCTCCAAACGAGGCCGTGAAGGACTCCGTTGCCGATCGAAAGCGGGGAGGTTTGGAACGGGAAAATGGCGCCGTCGGCGGTTCCGCCGGAGAACGTCTTGAGCTGGGCAAAGCCGCTGCCGTTTTTGTTCAGCTTGAAGACCGCTCCGCGTCCACCCGGACCGCCGACCGCCGTTGTGCCGTAAAGTATGCCGGCCTCATCCTCTTTTAAGGAGGCCATCGGCGCGCCCGCTTCGATTCCATCACCCTTGAAGTTTTTCAGGATCGTGTGCCCCGTTCCATCGGCGTTGAGGCGGAACAACGTGCCCCGGTTGAAGGCTCCGCCGGTGTAGGTGGTGCCATAGATGAAACCATCCGACCCGCTCAGCAGCGGTCCTCGGGGAGTGGCCCCGTCGGCTCCGCCGGCAAAGGTTTTCACCACGGAGAAAAGCGATCCGTCCTTGTTGATTTTGAAAATGACCCCGAAGCCGGTGCCGCCGCTCGCGGCGGCGGAGCCATAGAGCGCGCCCGACGTGCCTTCCACCAATCCCATGAGAGTCTTGCCGTCGGTTCCCCCCGAAAAGCTTCTCAGCATCGTGAAACCGGTCCCGCTTTTGGTGAGTTTAAAAATGACTCCCAGGTTCTGCCCGCCGCCGCCGGTCGTGGTGCCGTAGAGCAGGCCATCGCTCCCCTCGATGAGTGTGTTCGGGTAGAGGCCGAATGTCGTGGCGCTGAAAACGTGCAGGGCTGCATAGCCGGTCCCATTTTTGTTCACCTTGAAAACGGTGCCCCCGTTCGCCGGCCCGCCGTTCGTGGTCGTGCCGTAGAGCATTCCATCGGTCCCTTCGATGAGCGCGGCGGGGGTGTGCCCGACCGTGGTGCCTCCAAAATTTCTCAGCAGGGTGTGGTTCGATCCATCGGCGTTGATCTTGAACAAGGTGCCGCTGCCCATTCCGCCTCCGTAAGCGGAGATACCGTAGAAAACGCCATCGCTGCCCTTGATGATGTTCGAGCGGTAGCCGGCATCGGGGAAGTTTGCGACCACTTCATAAAGCGGAACCTCTTCCGCATAGGTGAACGTCAGGTTTTCCGTGGCGTTGGCCGCCAGGGTGATCGTCTGCGCCGGGGGCGCCGTGTAGCCCGAGACATCCATGAATTCGATCCAGTGATTTCCCGCGGTGAGATTCGTCACGGACGCACCGCTGGGCAGCCACGCGCCGCTGTCGATGCGCCACTGGGCCTGAGCCGGATCGAGGACAACGTGGAGCGAAGCATTTCCCAGCACCGCATAACTCCGGCTGAGCGAGTTCATGCCGCTGGTGAGCGTGACCGTCTCCAAGGGTGGAGTGACGTAGCCTTCGATGTCCGAAAACTCGATCGTGTGATTGCCGAGGCCCAGGTTGTTGAGTGAGGCGGGGAAGGTTTGCCACGCACCACCGTCGAGACGCCATTGTCCGCTGGTCGGGCTGAGCGAAACGTAGAGGGACGCAAGCTGGACATAGGTCGGGCCCATGAGGGAATTCGGGCCGCTGACGAGTGTCACGGTTTGCGAGGCCGGAGTGATGTAGCCCTCGACCGGGGAGAACTCGACGGTGTGGATGCCGAGGCTGAGATTATTGAGCGCGGTGGGGAAACTCTGCCACGCGCCGCCGTCGAGCCGCCATTGCGCCGCGGGCAGCGCGAGCGAAACGTAGAGCGATGCCAGCGGAACATAGGTCGGGCCCATGAGGGAATTCGGGCCGCTGACGAGCGTCACGGTTTGCGAGGCCGGAGTGATGTAGCCCTCGACGGGGGAGAACTCGACGGTGTGGGTTCCGAGGCTGAGATTGCCGAGCGAGGAGGGGAAACTCTGCCACGCGCCGCCGTCGAGCCGCCATTGCGCCGCGGGCAGCGCGAGCGAAACGTAGAGCGATGCCAGCGGAACATAGGTCGGGCCCATGAGGGAAT
>DATAKE010000100.1:0-5369 GCA_036261745.1 Opitutaceae bacterium | reverse complement strand
AGCGTAAAATAATGCACTGACTCAAGCGACAACTTCCTCGTGCCGTGCCGTGAGTTAATGCGATTTGGGAGCAGATTCTAGCCACAATAATCGATGCAATGTCCCTTAACGCCGTGGCCGAGCAGTCGCGCACGGCCAAGTGTAAGGTTCTGCGGTCAAGTCCGTCAGCAGAGAAGAACCGATCATCCTATTCCAAACATCCTCCCTTCCTTTTGCTGTCAAAAAATCCTTCTGCCCCCGCAGTAATTGCCTGAATTAAGCCGCTCCCATGAAGACCTCACACTCCCATCATCACCCGTCCTCCGCATCCGGCAGCCATGAAGAGCACGACCACGCGCATGAAGCGGTAAAGCCGCCGGCCGGCGCGAAGTATTTTTGCCCGATGTGCGAGGGAGTGGTGAGCGACAAGCCGGGCGATTGCCCCAAATGTGGCATGGCACTAGAGCGAAATCACGCGTGGGTCGCCCCCGCAGCTGGCAAGACCATCTACACCTGCCCGATGCATCCTCAAATTCAGCAGGATCACCCCGGGGCTTGTCCGATCTGCGGCATGGCGCTCGAACCGAAAGTGGCGAGCGCTAGCGACACTGAAGAGGAAAACTCCGAACTGCGCGACATGACGCGACGCTTATGGATCGGTGGCGCTCTCGCATTGCCGGTGTTTGTGCTCGCGATGGCGCATCTCGTGCCCGCGTTCGCCCATATTGCCAACGGAACCGTCAGCCGGTGGATTCAATTTCTTCTTTCCACGCCGGTTGTCTGGTGGGCTGGCTGGCCGTTTTTCGTGCGCGGAGCGCGGTCGTTCCGTAACGCGCATTGGAATATGTTCACGTTGATCGCGCTCGGCGTGGGCTCCGCTTGGATTTATAGCGCGGTCGCGTTTTTCCTGCCCGGCGCGTTTCCGCCTGCCATGCGGATGCACGGCGGCATGGTAGACGTCTATTTCGAAGCGGCCGCCGTCATTGTCGTGCTCGTGCTGCTCGGGCAGGTGCTGGAACTCCGGGCAAGGGCTCGCACCTCCAGCGCCATCAAGGCGCTGTTGAACCTCGCTCCGCCGACCGCCATCCGGGTCACTGCCACCGGCGACGCCGAGGTTGCGCTGTCAGAGGTTCAAGCCGGCGACCGGCTGCGCGTGCGTCCGGGCGGAAAGATCCCGGTCGATGGCGTCATCGAGGAAGGCGCTTCCTCCGTCGATGAATCCATGCTCACCGGCGAATCGTTGCCCGTGGAGAAAAAGTCTGGCGACCGCGTGACGGGTGGCACGGTCAATGGCACCGGTGGATTCATCCTTAAAGCTGACAAGGTAGGGGCCGATTCGCTGCTTTCCCGCATCGTGCAGATGGTGGCCGATGCGCAGCGCAGTCGCGCGCCGATTCAAGGATTGGTGGACAAGGTTTCGGGAATCTTCGTGCCGGCAGTCGCGGCCATCGCAGTGCTGACGTTTTTGATTTGGTTTTTCTTCGGACCTGAGCCGCGCCTCGCTTACGCCATCGTTAACGCCGTGGCGGTGCTCATTATTGCCTGCCCATGTGCGTTGGGCTTGGCCACGCCGATGGCCATCATGGTCGGCGTCGGACGCGGCGCGCAGGCCGGCGTGCTCGTGAAGAACGCTGAGTCGCTCGAACACCTTGGCAAAGTGACCTACCTCGTGGTGGACAAGACCGGCACGCTCACCGAAGGGAAACCGCGGCTCACGGATGTCCTCCCCGTGAACGGGATCGACGAGAATATGCTGCTCCAACTGTCGGCCTCGCTCGAACGCTCGTCGGAGCATCCGCTCGCGGCCGCGATTGTGCGCGGAGCTGAGGAGAAGAAAGTCGCGCTGCGTGATGCGACCGATTTCCGCTCGGTCACCGCCGGTGGCGTGGCGGGAAAGTTCGACGGGAAAATGTTTCTCATCGGGAAACAGAAGTTTCTCGAAAGCGAAGGCGTGCCGATTGACACCGCGCTCCAAGAACGAGCGGCGGCACTTCAAGTTGATGGGAAAACGGTGCTATTCGCGGCGCTGGCAGGGAAGCCTGCGGGTCTTTTAGCCGTCGCCGATCCGATCAAGGACTCGACTCCGGAAGCCATTGCGATGCTGCACGAACTCGGCGTGAAATTGGTGATGGCGACCGGCGACAATCGGCGTACAGCGGAAGCCGTGGCGCGGAAGCTGGGCCTCGATCAATTCGAGGCAGAGGTCGAACCCGCCGACAAAATCAAGAAGGTCAACGCGCTCAAAGCAGGCGGCCAAGTCGTCGCGATGGCCGGAGACGGCGTCAACGATGCTCCCGCCCTCGCTGCCGCCGATGTCGGTATCGCGATGGGCACAGGCACCGATGTCGCGATGGAAAGCGCCGGAGTAACGCTGATCAAAGGCGACCTGCGCGGCATCGCGAAGGCAATCCGCCTGTCGCGCGCGACGATGCGCAACATCCGTCAAAATCTCTTCTTCGCCTTTATCTATAACGCACTCGGCGTCCCGATTGCGGCAGGCGCCCTCTACCCGTTTTTCGGAATTCTGCTTAGTCCAATTATCGCCGGTGCCGCGATGTCGCTCTCCTCCGTTTCTGTAATCACGAATGCCCTTCGGCTGCGGAGAGTGAAACTTTGATTTACGATGTTCGCGACGCCGCGGCGCCACGTCAGGATCACTTCAGTAATTTTCTAGGCAGCTTTGACGGGATCCCAACCTTCGGCCCCGAGCAGGGCAACAACCTGCTGGGTGGAAACGAACGTGTAGCGGGAGGAAACGCCGGGCCGCGCGTGCTCGGCGAAAACCGAGGGAGCGCAGCGGCGGAGATCATCGGACGAAAGCGCCTTGAAGACGCGGGCGGGAGCAACGGGAACGGAATCGAACGTGTGCATGACTTTATTGGGCTAATCAGCGCCCCAACGAGGGCGCAGGTGTAGCGGGCCGCGCTACGCGGACCCCACCCGAGCCGAACCGAAAATCGGCCGCCCCGGAGGGATGCCGACGTCCAGCACCGTCCGCGCAAGGTGGAGCGCAGCGCAGCGAGCAATACCTTGAGGCGCGGACAGGCGGAGGCGCTAGCGCCGACAACTGCCAGCCGGCGCAGGTGCTACACTCAGGCAGCCCTCTGGGTGTGGCTTTGCTCACTACCGATGCGCGAGCGGTGCAACGAGAGCGAGCAACCCAGCCCAGCGGCGACTGAGCGGTCAAAACCAAAGACGAGCGGCCGGAGCCGGCGTGCAGGACGCGACGTGGAGACCGAAAGGGAGCTCAGGTGGAGTCGGCGCAGGCTATCTCACATCAAGTTTGTCCCGGTAGGCGGATCTTTCGGGAGCGCAGTTCCCAAGATCAAGAGCGGATCCTCCGTTTCAAAGTGTTTTCTACTGCTGACACGATCTGCGAACCGGTGTTTTCCTTCCCTCAATGCCGTTGGTAACCGAGCACCAACTCAGGAACGCAATTCGATTGGTCGCTTGTGACCATGATCCGTTATGTCGCGGAAACAGGTGGCAGATTGCCGATGAAGATACGCTCGCTCGACTCGTCGCGTGGACAATGCAAGGGCACTACCAGCACGCCCAACGGGTGCTTGGCTCGCTTGGATTGGATAATCCGGGGGCCCGTCCGACTATTCAGCAGCAGGCCATTCGCCGGCTAACGCTTCCCCCTAACACGGAAAAGAACTCTCCTCATCGGTGGCATCGCGACGGGCTGCTTTTTCAACACGTTGCTTGGATTGCCGCTTTGATTGAGAACGGCGGCAACTCCGGAATGTCGATGCCTCATCTAAGACCGGCCGACAAAGGCTTCGATTCGATCCTTGTTCCTCTCACGTCTGAACGGAAAGCAATGGACGGGGTTTTCATCTGTGAAGAAAAAGCCACCGAACATCCTCGAAAGGAGATCCAGAGCAACGTGTGGCCTTCACTGGATGAGTTGGAGGCAGGGACGAGAGACGCCGAATTAAACGGCCAGATTCTGGCCATTCTGAAGGAGTATCAGGTCCAAAACATCGATGAGGTGGCCGCGGATATTTACTGGCTTAACCGGAAATTTTATCGCGTGAGCGTCACGGTGGCCACCGAACACGATGCGGACGACAGGCGGAAAGATCTTTTTTTGGGTTACGACGATCGAGCGAAGGGCAACGTCGCGCGGCGGAAGGCTGAAACGGTGGTCGTGCCGAATCTGCGTGACTGGATGGATGCGTTTTCCCTCAAGGTGATCGCGGCGATACAATAGGGAACGTCATGTTTGACCCACAAACCGCTGCCCTCATTCGAGCGGGCCCTAAGCTTCCCGATCTTGTGCTAGATCGGCTTCCGGAAGAGATGACCCGAGTTTTTGCTGAAATTGTGGCGCTTCGATTGAGATTGGCGACGGGGCCGGCGCACCTTCCAGCCGAGGTCATTCGGAAGCTCGAAGAGTTCCGGCGGATTGCGGTGACGTATGAAGCGATGGTCTTGTTGATGCCGTCCAGAGAAGACCGAAGCGCGGCAGCATTCGTGGCTGCTCAAACGCACCACCTTCTACATCTGGCGCGCCGCGCGCAAGGTGGGATACCACCGCCAGTCCTCAGCGCGGAATCGATATCCCCTGAAATATCTGCTCTTCTTCTGTTTCTAATCGCTAATCAACCATCCGATGCGATGGAAATGGCACGAGAGATAGAAAGTGCCGCGCAAGAACAGCAGAGCGTTTTGCGCGTTTTGACCGCAGCCATTTGCGCGTTGGGGAAAGGAGAACTCGGCACTATCGTTGAGCTAAGTTACGACCACCAGATTCTTGAGGACTACGAGGAAGCTGCGGTCGCGGCTCTATACGGCGAAATCCTGACGGGGATTAAGTTGTTTGCAGATTTCGTCTTGCACGCTGACCGGTTTCGGAACGGCCCGACGGAGGCAATGACGATCTTTCTTCGCGTTCAGAAAATATCGGTTGAGGCGATTGAAACCCCAATCGCGGATTTTGCCGATTCTGAGAACACGCCGCCGGTCTCCTCGTTCGCCGGACCACACCATCTTGCCAGCTTACTTCTGGGTGCAGCGGCGAATCTTGGCCATGCTGCGCTTGCCGCTGTTCCCCCACCGCCCGGTTTAGACGGTTCCGCTTGGTCGACGCTAGTTTCCTCCATTGCGACGCGGCGTCCGTTTTTGTGGCCAAATCATCTCGCTGCACTGGAGCTGGGATTCCTGAACCCCGGAACGTCATCCGTTGTTAGCTTTCCGACCGGCGGTGGTAAGACCACGCTGTCCGAACTAAAAATTGCGACCGTTCTAGCGAACGGTGGAGCCGTAATTTATCTGGCACCTACTCACGCATTGGTAGGGCAAACGAAAAGAGATTTGACGAATGCGTTTTCGGTCCCTGTTCGCGAATCGTTCTTGGTCGAGGACTATTACGCTGAGATTGA
>DATAKE010000099.1:0-102172 GCA_036261745.1 Opitutaceae bacterium | reverse complement strand
AAAAGAAAAAGCTAAGCGCTGAGAGTCTAGAGCTGAGAGCAGGATCGGAGGCGAGCGGGGATTTATTTTCTGGTTCTTGCTCTCAGCTCTGGACTCTTGGCTCTCAGCTTCGGGTCAGACTTGCAGATGTTGTTTCACGACTTCGTCGGTGAGGGTGGCGATCGGGCCGGACACGACCACGACGCCGCGGTCCATCGCGTAGTAGCGGTCGGCGACCTCGCGGCAGAAATCCACGTATTGCTCGACGAGCAGGATCGCGAGCGCGTGCTCCTGCTTGAGCTGCTTCACCGCATTCGTGATTTCCCGGACGTCCTTGGCGGCGCGTTCGAAAACCTCCTCCGGGGCGCGCGGCGCCTTCAATTTTTTCAACGTGTCGCCGATCTGGTCGATGATCGACGGCTGGATGCCCTCGGTGGGTTCGTCGAGGATCAGGAGCTTGGGATTCGTCAGCAGCGCGCGGCCGATCGCGAGCTGCTGCTGCTGTCCGCCGGACAGCACGCCGCCTTTGCGGGAGAGCATGTCTTTCAGCACGGGGAACAGCGCGTAGACCCGCTCGAGCGCGGCGCGGGCGTCGGCGCCCTTGCGGTTGTGAACGACGAGGCCGACGTGCAGGTTTTCCTCGACGGTGAGATGCGGAAAAATATCGCGCCCCTGCGGCACATAGCCGATGCCGGCGCGGGCGCGGACATCGGAAGCGAGCCGGTCGATGCGTTTGCCGTCGAAGGTGATTGAGCCCGCGCGCACCGGCAGCACGCCGGTGATCGCCCGCAGCGTGGTGGTTTTGCCGACGCCGTTGCGGCCCATGAGGGCGACGACCTCGCCCGCATTGATCTCGAGATCGACGCCGCGGAGGATGCGGGAGCCGCCGATGAAGGTTTCGACCGACTGCAGCTGAAGTAAGGCGGACATGGAGGGTGAACGGATCTGAGCGCTCGGGACCAATTACTAATTTCCAACTACCAACTACGCACGCGACGCTGCAGGTAATCAGTAGTTGGTAACTGGCAATTGGTGGAGGGCATGTCGGAGAGATCGAGGCGAGTGTTTAGCGTGTCCCGTGTTTGCCGCGGCCGAGGTAGACTTCGCGGACCTTCGGGTCCGCCTGCACCTCGTCAAATTTTCCCTCGCAGAGCACCGTACCCTGGTGGAGGACCGTGACCTTGTTGTCGCGGGCGATCTGTTTCACGAACGTCATGTCGTGCTCGACGACGACGATGCTGTGCTTGCCCGCGAGGCTGATGAGGAGTTCGCCGGTGCGGTGGGTTTCCTCGTCGGTCATGCCGGCGGCGGGTTCGTCGACGAGCAGGACCTTCGGGTCCTGCGCGAGGAGCATGCCGATCTCCAGCCACTGCTTCTCGCCGTGCGCGAGCAGGCCGGCCTTCCAGTCGCGTTTGTCGGACAGGCGGATGAGCGCGAGCAGTTCGTCGAGCCGGTCGCGGTCCGTCGAGGAGAGTTTCCGGAACAACGAGGGGAAAACCCCGCGCGGTCCCTTGAGGGAGAGCACGAGGTTGTTCCAGACGGTGTGCTCGACGTAGACGCTCGGGGTCTGGAATTTCCGGCCGATGCCGAGGCGGTTGATTTCGTATTCGTTCAGCGCGGTGAGATCGTGGCTCGCGGCCGAGTGGGAGCCGAACTCGATCTTGCCCCTGTCGGGTTTCGCGCGACCGGTGATGAGATCGAAGAAGGTGGATTTCCCCGCGCCGTTCGGGCCGATGACCGTGCGCAGTTCACCGGCGAACAGGTAGAAGTTGAGATTCGTGATGGCCTTGAAGCCATCGTAGGTCTTCGAGACATCCTCGACCGTGAGGAGCGCGTGGTTGCTCGTGACGCTCATGACCGGCCCTCCTGGCGGCGGAATTTTTTCCACAACGGCGCGAGCCGTTCCGGCAGACTGACCAGTCCGCCCGGCAGAAAGAGCACGACGAGAATGAAAAGCCCGCCGAGGATGATCAGCCAGAGATCGGGAAACGCCTGCGAGGCCCAGCTCTTCAAGACGTTGATGCTGACGGCGCCGAGGATGGGTCCGATGAGCGTCCCGCGTCCGCCGACCGCCACCCACACGACGGCTTCGAGGGAGTTTTGCGCCTTCATTTCCTCGGGGTTGATGATGCCGGCCTGCGGGACGAAGAGCGCGCCGCCCAGCGCCGCGATCAAGGCGGCGAGCACGAAGACGAAAAGTTTGTAGTGCGTCGTCGCGTAGCCGCTGAAAAGCACGCGGTTCTCGCCATCGCGGATCGCCTGTTGCACGAGTCCGAACTTGGTGCCGTTCAACCAGCGGCACAGGAGATAGACCAGCAGCAGGCAAACGGCGGTCGCGATATAAAGCCCGCGCATCGTGACCGGGCCCTGAACGCGGTCCACGAGCGAATGCCCGAGGATGAACTTGAAATCGGTGAACCCGTTGTTGCCGCCGAGGAGCAGGTTGTTGCGGAAAAACAGAATCGAAGCCGCGTAGGTGAGCGCCTGCGTGAGGATCGAAAAATAGACGCCGCGGATGCGCGAGCGGAACGCGAGGTAACCGAAGACGTAGGCCACGAGGCCGGGGATGAGAAACACCATCGTGAGCGCGAATGGAAAATTCGCGAACGGCTCCCAGAACGCCGGCAGCCGCGTCCAGCCGAGAAACACGAGAAAGTCCGGGATCGGCTTATGATACTGCCCGAGATCCCCGATCATCCGCATGAGATACATGCCGTGCATGTAGCCGCCCAAGGTGAAGAACAGCGCCTGTCCCAGGCTGAGCAGGCCGGTGTAGCCCCAGAGGATGTTCACGGACATCGCGAGCAGGGCGTAGCAGAGATATTTTCCCCAGAGGCTGATCCGGAATGTGCTCACGTGTCCGGTGGAGTGGAGCAGCGGGAGAACGACGATCAGCAGCAGCGCCGCGACGGCGATGCAGATCCACTCGATGCGCCCGTTCCGCTGCCTGGCACGGTGCGCATCGGCGATCGCCGCGTTCACTTTGAAGGGCTGCACCGTTGCCCCGGATTCGGCAGCGGGCGCGGGGGTGGACGTTTGGTCGTCGGAAGTCATTCGCGTCATTCGTCCAGGGTTCGGCTCCGCGTGGTGAAGAGGCCGGAGGGTTTCCATTGCAGGAAAAGGATGATGGCGCCGAGCACCATGATCTTGCCGAAAACCGCGGCGTCCTGCGCCAGATTCTGCAGGAAGCTGCCGATGCCGGGCACCCAGCCGAGGCCGGGGGCGACCGCGGGAAGATATTGCTGCAGCACCTGGTCGACGCCGCCGATCGTGAAGGCGCTGATCACCGTGCCGACGATGCTCCCCACCCCGCCGGTCACGACGACCATGAATGAGTCGATGATGTAGTTCTGTCCGAGCGACGGACCGACATTGCCGATCTGACTGAGAAACGCGCCCGCGAGGCCGGCGAGGCCGCTGCCGAGGCCGAAGGTCAGCATGTTCACGCGCGTGGTGCGGACACCCATGCAGGCGGCCATGCCGCGATTCTGCATCACGGCGCGAATGAGCAACCCCAGCGGCGTTTTCGTGAGCACCAGCCACATGCCGAAAACGATCACGATGCCGAAGCCGATCACGAAGACGCGATTCCAGCCGAGGAGCACATCGTTCACGGTCCAGTTGCCGCTGAGATACAGCGGGCTGCTGACCTGCACGTTGTTCGAACCGAACATCAGTTTCAGCAGCTGCTGCATCACCAGGGAGACGCCCCAGGTGGCGAGCAGCGACTCCAGCGGCCGGCGGTAGAGAAATTGGATCACCCCGCGCTCGAGCGCGATGCCGGCCAGGGCCGCGGTGAGAAAACTCAGCGGCACGGCGACGACGAAATACCACTGGTAGGCATTCCCATCGAGGTTCATCCCGCCCAGCCGGAGGTTGAGCCCGAAGAAGGGAATCGTAATGCCGGTCCCGAAAATATTCTGCACGAGATAAGTCGTATAGGCGCCGATCGCGATCATCTCACCGTGCGCCATGTTGATCACGCGCATCAGGCCGAACGTGATCGCGAGGCCCAGCGCGCCGACCAGCAGGATGCTGCCCGTGCTGATGCCGCGGAAAATCGTGCCGAAGAAATCGACGGCGGCGCGGTGGCTCTCGACCTCGATCAGGGCGCGTTTCGCGGCCGCGGCGATTGCCGTGTCCTTTTGCTCCTCGGCGTCCGCGAGGGTCTTTCGCAGGAAATCGGTGCTGGAGAGCGTGTGCAGCTCCTTGAGTTCACCGAGCGCCGCGAGCCGCACTTCGCGTTTCGCGTCCTTGAGGTGGATGAGCGCGACCGCTTCGCGGAGGCTCCGCACCACTTTCGCGTCGGTTTCGTTTTTGAGCCGCGCCTCGAGCGCGAAAAGTTTTTCGGCGTCCTGCGTCTTGCCGATGGTTTCGATCGCGCGGATGCGCTTGGCCGGGTCGGACGCGCCGAGATCGAGCAAGTCGAGCACCGCTTTCATGGCGCGGCGGAGAGAGGGATTGTGGTCGACCGCGGTGAGGTCGGCGCCGGTGAGGCGGAGCGGTTTTCCCGCCGGATCAGTCAGGGGCGCCCCGGAATCGACGCGCAGGGCGGCCTGGGTGCCGGCCTCGTCCTTGTCACCGGTGAGCTGCACCGGAATTTTCGCGCCATCCGTGGGTGCATAAAAAAAGAGGGCGTCCTTCTTCCACGCGTCGAAGAGCGTGGGGATGGCATCGTCCGCCTGGCCGATCAGGGATGCGATCAAAGCGCGCTGTTCCGCGGCGTCTTCGGTGACGGCGGCCTTGCCGATGATCTGCCGGGGCGTGTCGGCCGCGCGAAGCGGTGGGGTGCAAAGCGCCAGAAACGCGAGGGCGCCGAGGACACGATAGAAAAAATTCATCATTCGGATGCGAGTTATGAATGCTAGACTCGTGCCAACGAAAAGGGCGGGCGCTGTTTAGGCGCCCGCCCGCGATTAATTAATGCGAGCTGCGAGCCGGAGCGGGCGCGGCTTATTTGAACTTACCCTTGAGCCAGGGCTCGCCGTAGACGCCGTTGAACGTCTGCAGAATCTTGAACTGACCGTCGGCCTTGGTTTCGCCGATGTAGACGTTCTTGGTGAGGTGCATGTTTTTCTGCGTGGTGACCTTGCCACCGGGACCGTCGAACGAGATGCCCGACTGCCAGGCGGTGCGGACCGCGTCCACGTCGAACGTGCCGGCTTTCTCGACGCAGGCTTTCCAGAGGTAAACACCGTCATAGCTGAGCACCATCGGGGAGCAGGTCACGCGGCCGGTCTTCACGATTCCGGGGACCGTGCTCTTCGCGAGCCAGGCTTGGAAGTTGGCGACGAACTTTTTGTTCGCGGGCGTGTTGATCGATTGGAAGTAGGTCCAGCAGCCGAGCTGGCCAACCAGCTTGTCGGCGGGCAGGCCGCGGAATTCGTCCTCGGAGATCGAGAAGGAAACGACCGGGCAGGTTTCGGCGGTGAGGCCGGAAGCGGCGTATTCCTTGAAGAAAGGAACGTTGGTGTCGCCGTTCAGCGTCGAGATCACGCAGGCGTCGCCGGAGGCGGCGAACTGTTTGATCTCGGCGACGATCTGCTGGTAGTCGGTGTGGCTGAAGGGCGTGTACTTACCGGCCGAGATGATCTTGCCGGCGTCGTCCTTGCGGTAGCCGCCGCCGATGTTCTCGAGCTTCACGCCCTTGCTGAGGAGGTATTCGAGAAGGACGAGGTTGGTGGTCTGCGGATAAACGTAGTCGGTACCGAGGAGGTAGAACTTCTTTTTGCCTTCCTTGAGGTAGTAGTCGACCGCAGGCGTGGCCTGCTGGTTAACGGCCTCGGCGGTGTAAGCGACGTTCTTGGACTCTTCTTCGCCCTCGTATTGGACCGGGTAGAAGAGCAGCGCGTTGTTGTTCTCGTAAACCGGGAGGACCGATTTGCGGGAAACGGACGTCCAGCAGCCGAAGGTCACGGCGACCTTGTCCTGCTTGACCAGCTGCGTCGCCTTTTCGGCGAAGAGCGGCCAGTTCGACGCACCGTCAACGACGACGGGCTCGATCATGTAGGATTTGCCGCCGACCTTGATGCCGCCGCCGGCGTTGATTTCATCGAAGGTGAAGAGCAGCACATCGCGCAGCGAAGTTTCGCTGATCGCCATGGTGCCGCTGAGCGAGTGGAGCACGCCGACCTTGATCGTATCAGCGGCGAGAGCGCAGCTGGTGAAAGCGCTCAGGGCGAAAGCCCCGACGCCGAGCAGTTTTTTCAGTTTATTTGTCATGACTTGTGTGGAGGGGAACCGAAGCAACGGGCCGGATGGCCACAGCAGTGGCTGGCCAACCCGCAAAATGGGAAGCAGGAGGAGAGGAGGAAGTTGAAGGGGGGATCGCCGTCGGGACAGACGGCGCGAAGTGCAGGCGGTCCCGCGGGCGCGGGACCGCCTGCCGAAAGCGAATCGCCAGGCGATTAGAACTTGAACAGACCCTGGACGCCGAAGAAGGACTTCGAACCGCCGTTGTCGTAGTCGTAGTAGGAGTATTCAGCGCGAACCGAGAGGTTCTCGGTGACCTTGTAGGTCGGGGCGACCGTGTATTGCACGAAGTCGGAAGCGCCCGTCAGCTTCTTGGTGCTGTCGTCGAGCTGCTCACCGCCGACGCGGAAGACCCAGGAAACCTTGTCGGTCGTCGAATAGTTGGCGTAGGCCAGCCAGGTCCAGCCTTTGGCCGCGTCGCCGCCGTCCTTGGTGCTGACTTCACCCGCGATGGTGAGCTGTTTGCTGAGCACGTATTGCGCCCAGACATCCAGCACGAGGAGCGAGTCCTTCATGCCGTTGCCGGCCGTGTTGTAGGCGAAACCCGCCCACAGCGTGAAGTCAGCCGTGCCGGTGTATTTGTAGAAACCTTCGAAACCGGCGCTCTTCTTCAGCTCGCCGTCACCCTTGAAGATGTTCGGGCCGTAAACGGAATCGAGCAGCGCCACGCCGAACGAGTGCGCGGCGTCGCTGTAATCGAGACGAAGGCCGGAGTGGTAGGCGGGAATCGCGGACAACGTGCCGATCGTGACCGGCGCGTACGTGATCTGCGTCATGTTGATCGGGTCGAACGCCTCGTACCCGAGGTAGCTCAAAAATTTGCCGCCCGTGATCGAATAACCGCCACCCATGTCGTAGGTCGCGAAGGCATCGAGGACGGTGACGTCCTGGCCATCGATGCCCGGGTAGAAGAGACTGATCGTGCCCGTTACCGGCTTGAAGTTACCAATGAAGGTAGTCTTCACAGCATCGATATCGAGGCGATCGGTGTCCGTGCCGGGATCGTTCGAGGTATTCGTGTAGGAACCGACCGCGTAACCCGCGATCGAGAGGTTTTCTGTCACCTTGACGTCCGCCGAGGCGGTTGCAGCGAGGGCGAGCAACGTGGCCGTCATGGCGAACTTTGAGACATGCTTGGTCATGGGCTTGTGTATGTAGGTTTTGTAACGTGGTTTCGCTCCCATCCGACTGGCCGGGATAAAACGAAACTGACCCCTACGTTAGCAGGTGCCTTGCCAGAATGAACAAAACCGCGGGTTCATGATAAATCGCATTCACGCCCAGCATGAAAAACGCGCCCGAAGCCGCGCTGATCGCCCTCCCGGAGAGCCGGAAGGTTTAAATCTTCGGCGGTTCTTTATCCGGCGCCGCCAGCCTGGCCGGACCGAAATTCCCGCTCTCAGCCGCCTGCACAAATCCCTCGGTCACGCTTTTCAGCTCTTCCCAGCGGGCCCGGATTTTTTTCGCCTCTTCCTTGGTGATCACGCTGTCCGACGACGAAACCGCAATCGTTGCCAGCATGTCGGCAAACTCCTTCACAATATCGTTGGTGATCGGAATCAGGGGCAGGCCCGGCGGGAGATGTTGGGGGTTGCGGATATAAAACCCGTAGGCCTGTTCGCACACCCACTGCGCGATCCGGGTGTCACCGGTGCTGCGGAGGAGCTGGCCCACCCGCTCCAGCGGACTGCTCGCGCCGCTGCCACTGTCGTTCTCGGGCGGTTCGGCCCATTTGTAGATCAACGAAAGCGAAAGCTGGAGATCCGCCGCGATCTGTTTCGCGCTCGTTTTCTTGAGCACCTCCCGCATCACCTCGTGTGAGTCCATGGAGCGGCGATGCTGCGGGCTTCGGAAAGCGGCGCAACATTGGAAGTGATTTGGCCCGGCGGAACTGCTTCGCTCCGCCGCCCCGTGAACGCCCCTCCCCTCCGCTTCGCCGGCCCACGACGGAAAAAAAATCCGGCTTTTTCTTCCGGACGTGTGCCATTTCCGTTTTCGCGGGTGTAACCGTCCGATGATCGACGATTCCGAATTGCTACGCCGCTACGTCAGGGAGCGGTCGGAGACCGCCTTTGCCGAACTCGTGCAACGCAAGGCGGGCCTCGTCTATTCCGCCGCCCTGCGCCAGGCCGGCGGCGATACGCAGCTCGCCCAGGATGTGAGCCAGAGCGTGTTCATCGACCTCGCTCGCAAAGCCCGCGAGCTCACCGGCCGCGCGGAGTTGACGAGCTGGCTCTACACCAGCACGCGCTTCGCCGCCCTCAACGCCCTGCGCGAAAAACACCGCCGTCAAATCCGCGAAATCGAGGCCCATATCATGCAAGAAATCGAACGGTCACCGGTGACCGAAGCCGACTGGGAGAAAATCCGTCCGCTGCTGGACTCCGCCCTCTGCGACCTGCCTGAGCAGGACCGCTCCGCCGTGTTGATGCGCTACTTCGAAAGCCAGCCTTTCGCCGCGATGGGGGAAAAACTCGGCATCGGCGAAAGCTCGGCCCGCATGCGCGCCGAACGCGCGCTCGACAAACTCCGCGGCGTCCTCGCCCAAAAAGGCATCACTTCAACCGCGACAGCCCTCGCCTTGGTCCTTACCACCAACGCCGTTGCCGCCGCTCCCGCCGGCCTGGCCACGACGCTCGCCGGCGGCGCCCTCGCCAAGTCAGCCGTCGTGGGCGGCGGAGCCGGCCTGCTTCTCAAAGCCTACAAAGTCTACGCCATGAAAAAAATCTCCACGGGCGTCGCCGCGGTCGTCACCGTCGCCGCTGCCAGCGTCGCCTCCTTCGAAGTCGACGAAGGCTCCCGCTCCACCGCGTTCTTCATCTATGCGGTGTGCTTTGGGGTCGGCCTGCTGTTCGCATTGCTGAGCGTGATTTTCGGCCACCTCGGCCACGGCAGTCACGCGGACATGGATCACGGCGCAGGCGCCCAAGGGCACGCCGAAGCCGGTTTCGGCACCAGTGACATGCCCGGCTTCGAACCGGTGGGTCCCACCACCATCGCGACGTTCATCACCGCCTTCGGCGGCATCGGCATGGTCATGAACGAAAGCCCGAGCATGCACCGGCTCAGCGGCGTCTTCGCCGTCGTCGGCGCCTTTGCGATCGCGGCGGTCGTCGGCTGGGGCTTCGCGGTGGTGTTTCGCTGGGCCCAGGGCTCGAGCGAAGGACGCGTCGCCGAAGTCACCGGGCTGACCGCGACCGTCATCACCCCCATTCCGGCCGGCGCCGTCGGCGAAATCGCCTACGTTCAGGCCGGCACGCGTTACTCCGCACCCGCCCGCGCCGAGGACGGCTCGGCGCTCGCCAACGGTGCGACCGTGAAAATCACCCGCATTGTCGGCACCCAGTTCTATGTGACAAACGGCTGAACACCCTGCCACCCTCCCTTTCCTCCGTCCCACTCCAACTCCTCATGACCTCTCCCCTCCTCCTCGCCCAGTTTCAAGTCGGCGGTTTCGGCTTAAGTGCCATGACCGTCGTCGGCGTCGTTTTCGTCGTCTTCCTCTTCACGATGGTCTGGGCCAGCCGCTACACGAAGGTCGGCCCCAACCAGGTGCTCATCGTCTCCGGCCGCCAGCACCGCGTGATCGCCGCGGACGGCACGACCTCCGTCCGCGGCTTCCGCGTCGTGAAAGGCGGCGGTACCTTCATCATCCCCGTCGTCGAAAAAGCCGACATCCTCTCGCTGGAACTGCTCACGATCGATGTGCAGACGCCCGAGGTTTACACGAGCAAGGGCGTGCCCGTGAAAGTCGACGGTGTCGCGCAAATCAAGGTGAAGGGCGACGACATCTCCATCGCCACCGCTTCCGAGCAGTTCCTCAGCAAGGGCGTCGACGACATCAAGAACATCGCGATGCAAACCCTCGAGGGTCACCTCCGCGCCATCCTGGGCACGATGACCGTCGAGGAAATCTACCAGAACCGCGACGCGTTCGCCTCGAAGGTCCAGGAGGTCGCCGCCGGCGACATGGCGAACATGGGCCTGAGCATCGTCAGCTTCACCATCCGCGACATCCGGGACACGCAGGGTTACCTCGATGCCTTGGGCAAGCCCCGCATCGCACAGGTGAAGCGGGACGCACAAATCGCCCAGGCCGAGGCCGACCGCGACGCCGCGATCCGCACCGCGCAGGCCTCCCAAGCCGGCCAGGAGGCGAAATACGCCGCCGACTCGAAAATCGCCGAGGCCAAGCGCGATTTCGAAATGAACCTCGCCGGCTACAACGCCTCGGTGAACCAGAAGAAGGCCGAGTCCGAACTCGCCTACGATCTCCAGCGATTCAAGACCAACCAGCTCGTCAAAGCCGAGGAGGTGCAGGTCAACATCATCGAGAAACAGAAGCAGATCGAACTGCAGGAACAGGAAATCCGCCGCAAGCAGCGCGAACTCGAGGCCAACGTCCAGAAGCCCGCCGACGCCGAGCGCTACAAGCTCGAGACACTCGCCGCCGCCCGGAAATTCCAGCTCGAAACCGAGGCGGCCGGCGCCGCTGCCGCGACCAAGGCAACCGGTTTCGCCGCCGCCGACGTCGAACGGGCCACGGGTGCGGCCGAGGCCGACGCCAACAAAGCGCGCGGTCTCGCCGAAGCGTCGGTCATCGAGGCGCAGGGTCTCGCGACCGCCGAGGCGATGCGGAAAAAAGCCGAGTCGTTCAAGGAGTACAACCAGGCCGCCATCATCGAACTCATTGTCCGCGCGCTGCCCGAGATCGCCGCCCAGATTTCCGCGCCTCTGGCCAAGACCGAAAAGATGGTGATCATCAGCGGCGGCTCCGGCCCCGGCGGCGGCGCCAGCAAGCTCACCAGCGACGTCACGACCATCCTCAGCCAGCTGCCTCCCGTGCTGGAAGCGCTGACCGGCGTGAAATTCGACAAGCTCCTCGAGCAGGTTCCCGCGCTGAGAAACGCGATGGATAAGAAACTGGACTGAGCCGGGCCGGGCGCATTAGGCCGCCTTTTCAGACCGCAACGAGGCCGGAACATCGCGTTCCGGCCTCGTTTTTTTCGTGCGTCCTCCGCCCGGACTCTGACTTACTGCGCGCTCCCCACTCTTTCCCATGAACATTCACGAGTATCAGGCCAAAGCGCTCTTCGAAAAATTCGGCGTTCCCGTTCCCAAGGGTGCCGCCGCCAAGTCCGGCGCCGATTTCGACGCCGCGCTCGCCACGCTCCCCGAAGGTCCGACGATGGTGAAATCGCAAATCCACGCCGGCGGCCGCGGCAAGGGAACGTTCACCGACGGCTTCAAGGGCGGCGTGAAGTTCTGCAAAACCAAAGCCGAGGCGAAGGAGATCGCCGGCAAAATGCTCGGCAACACGCTGGTCACGCTGCAAACCGGCCCCGCCGGCCGCAAGGTCCAGACGATTTACTTCACCGTCGCGAGCGACATCAAAAAGGAATACTACCTCGCGATCCTCCTCGACCGCGTGTCCTCGAAGCCGGTCATCGTCGCTTCCACCGAGGGCGGCATGGACATCGAGAAAGTTGCCCACGACACGCCGGAAAAACTTTTCAAGATCATCGTCGATCCCGCTTACGGCCTGGCGGATTTCCAGGTGCGCGAACTGATTTTCAAACTCGGCTTCACCGGCGCCGAGGCGAAGAACGCCGGCAAGCTCATCCGCAGCCTCTACAACGCCTATTGGGAAACCGACGCGGCCATGATCGAGGTCAACCCGCTCATCACCACGCCGACGGGTGAGGTCCTCGCCCTCGATGGCAAGGTCTCGTTCGACGACAACGCGCTCTTCCGCCACCCCGAGCTCGTCGCGCTGCGCGATCTCAACGAGGAGGACCCGAAGGAGATCGAAGCCTCAAAATACTCCCTCAGTTACATCGCGCTCGACGGCAACATCGCCTGCCTCGTCAACGGCGCGGGCCTCGCGATGAGCACGATGGACATCATCCAGCATTTCGGCGGCACGCCGGCCAACTTCCTCGACGTCGGCGGGGGCGCCTCGAAGGAACAGGTGATCGCGGCCTTCAAGATCATCCTCGGCGACAAAAACGTGAAGGGGATCCTGGTGAATATTTTCGGCGGCATCATGGACTGCAACGTCATCGCGACCGGCATCGTCGACGCCGTGAAGGAGGTTGGCCTCAAGCTTCCGCTCGTCGTCCGCCTCGAAGGCAACAACGTCGCCGCCGGCAAAGCCACCCTCGCCAACTCCGGCCTCGCGCTCGTCTCGGGCGACACGATGGCCGACGCCGCGCAGAAGATCGTGAAGCTCGTCGCCTGAAGCGACGGCAACGGACCATGAGCATCAAGATCAAGGAAATCGCCTACAGCTGCTACGTCGTCACCGACTTCGAGCGGGCGCGCGCGTTCTACGAAACCGCCCTCGGACTGAAGAACACCATGTTGTACGGCAAGCCCGGCGGCCCCCAATGGGCGGAATACGACATCGGCTCCGGCACGCTCGCGATCGGCGCGGGCGCACCGGGAATGAAACCCAGCCCCGATGGCTGTTCGGTCGCGTTCGAGGTCGAGGACTTTGACGCCGCCGTCGCCCACCTGCGCACCCACGCCGTGCCATTCCGCATGGGGCCGTTCGAGACGCCCGTCTGCCACATGGCCATGATCTCCGATCCCGATGGCAACAGCCTGATGATCCACCGCCGCAAATCCTGAACGCGCTTCTTTCTCCTTTCGAAACCTCTTTCCCTCCCATGGCCATCCTCATCACTCCTGAAACGAAGATCCTTGTCCAAGGCATCACCGGCGACTTTGGCGGACGCCACGCGAAGCTCTCGCTCGACTACGGCACGAAGGTCGTGGCCGGTGTCACCCCGGGAAAAGGCGGCCAGTTCTTCGAACACGGCGCCCATAAAGTGCCGATCTTCAATTCGGTCCCCGACGCCGTCGCCGCCACCGGGGCAACGGTCTCCGTTGTCTTCGTGCCGCCGCCGTTCGCCGGCGACGCCATCCTTGAAGGCGTCGATGCGGGCCTCGACCTCGTCGTCGCGATCACCGAGGGCATTCCGATCAAGGACATGGTTCGCGTGAAACGTGCCATGCAGGGCCGGAAAACCCGCCTGCTCGGCCCGAACTGCCCTGGCGTCGTCACACCCGGCGCCGGGAAGGATTCAAACGGCGGCTGCCGCATCGGCATCGCGCCCGGTTACATTCACAAGAAGGGCCACGTCGGCGTGGTCTCGCGCTCGGGCACGCTGACCTATGAGGCGGTTTTTCAGCTCACCTCGAAAAACATCGGGCAGACCACCTCCGTGGGCATCGGCGGCGATCCCGTGAACGGCACGTCGCATCTCGATGTGATCAAGCTCTTCAACGCCGATCCCGAAACCCACGGCATCATTCTCATCGGCGAAATCGGTGGTAACGCCGAGGTCGAGGCCGCGCGCTGGATCAAGGAAAACTGCAAGAAGCCGGTCGCCGGATTCATCGCCGGGGCCACCGCTCCCGCGGGCCGCCGCATGGGCCACGCCGGTGCCATCGTCGGCGGAGCGGAAGATACCGCCGCCGCGAAAATCGCGGTCTTCAAGGAATGCGGCATCGAAGTCGCCGCGACTCCGAGCGACATGGCCGACGCCCTCATCCGCGCCGCGAAGGCCAAGGGCGTGACCCTCACCTAAGAACCGCCCCCCGGCCCCGGCCAAACAAACATGTCACTTAATAAGTGACATGTTTGTTTGGGGCTTCCGCGTCCGGCGGCTAAAAACGCCACGCAGACCGCACGCGGTGCCGCGGTGGCGGGATCGAAGTATTCGGTGGCCGTGAATTTTCGGCATCCGCCTCGAATCGCTCGCGACAAAGCCACGGGATTTTTGCGAGCTGTGGGTTCCTTGGTCGGTTTGCGCTCGTTGAGCAGTTGGGCGATCGCCCGGTCGCGCTCCCTCTCGCCCCCAAGCGCCTGTAACGCCTGCCCGATTTTGGACGTGGTGTGGGAATTTCGCGGCTCGAGCTGGGCGAGGCGTTCCCAACATCCGAGAGCGTCTTCCGGGCGATCGGCCGCGGCACAGGCCAGTCCCAAATTCAGTTTCACCCCGGGGTGGGTGGGAACCGCCGCGCGAACTTTTTCGAGACGGGAATCGCCCGCGAAATGCCGGTCTCCCGCTTCTCCGTCGCCGATCTAAACATTGCTAACCTCGCCGCCCTCCTGTGTCGCGCCGCAAGGGGCGGCCACCAGGCAACCGGTAACGATCAGTC
This sequence comes from Opitutaceae bacterium, assembly GCA_036261745.1. GTDB lineage: Bacteria > Verrucomicrobiota > Verrucomicrobiia > Opitutales > Opitutaceae > DATAKE01. The sequence goes on along the minus strand of DATAKE010000099.1, from coordinate 87,772 downwards.
TGCAAATTCTTGTTACGTTGCGCGTGGGAGGGGCTTCGAAGGGTGGGCGCGGTGGGTCAGCCGGCCGGGGACTGAAGGCGCACTGTCGGGATCAGCAATTCTGCTACGCCGACGAAGTGCTTAAGTCTTTGCGTAAACCGGCCGATAACCTTTTCTACCCAGCACATGCGTCCGTGTTCTTGCGTGGTATTTCTCTGCCTTGCGCTGATCGCGAATCCCCATCGTTCCGCCGCCGCCTCGCTCCGGGTGGGCTTCGAAACGAACAACGATCCGATTTCATTCGCGCAGAAGGACGGGCGCCCGGCGGGTTTCATTGTCGACGTGGTGGAAGCCGCGGCGAAGGAGGTGAACCTCACCGTCGAACCGGTGATCGGAAAGTGGGACGAGGTGTTCGCCCGTTTCAAAGCCGGCGAGATCGATGCGATGGCGAGCCTCGCCTACAGCCCGGAGCGCGACCAGTTCATCGACTTCTCGATCGCCCACCTGCGGCTCGATGGAGCGCTCTACGTGCGCAAGGGCGACCGCACGACCCGAACCCTCGCCGATGTCCGGAACCGGCGGATTGCGCTGCCGCGCGGCGGCTTCACCGAGGAATACCTGACCAAACAGGGGATGAACCAGCATTTCGTTTTTGTGCCGTCCCTGGCCGCCGCGCTCCAGTCCCTGGACAAGGGCGAATGCGACGTCGTCGCCGCCACCGCGATCATCGCGAACAGTTTTCTCCGCGAAAACTACCAGCGGTCGATCGAAGTGAGCCCGGTGGTTCTTCCCGGATTTTTTTATGAACTGCGGATGGGCGTTCGCGCCGGGGATTCCGAGCGGCTCGCCCTGTTGAATGACGGACTCGCGCGCATCCGGGCGAATGGAACCTACCATCGCATCTACGAAAAATGGATGGGGCCGCTTGGCACCCCCCGCGTCCGCCTCCGCGATCTGCAACCCTTCCTGCTTCCCGCCTCGCTCGTCCTGATCGCGGTCCTCGGCGCGCTGGTGTGGCAGCGCCGGCTGTTGCGCCGCATGGCGGGACAGGCCGCGGCCCTGCATCAAAGCGAGGAACGCCTCACGCTGGTGCTGAAAGGCAGTGAGGACGGATTCTGGGACTGGGACCTCCAGACCGGCCGCATCGAACGCAGCGAACGGTGGGCCGAGATGCTGGGCTACCGTCTCTCCGAGATCGAACCCACCCTCGCCGGCGGGCTCAAACTGGTTCATCCGGACGATCGCTGGCTTTGCGAAAATTTCCGGTCGCCGGATCACATGCAAAAATCCGGCCGCGACAACATCGAGTTTCGGATGCGGACGAAATCCGGCGAATGGCGCTGGATTCTCAACCGCGGCAAAGTAGTCGCGCGCACGCCGGATGGAAAACCGCTGCGGGTCGCGGGCACGCACACCGACATCACCGATCTCAAACGCGCCCAAACCGAGCTCACCCGCCAGGAAGCGCAGTTTCGTTTTATCTACGAGCAGGCGCCGGTGGGGCTTTCCTGGGTGCGGCGACGCGAGGCGGACACCCGCATGGTTAACGCCGCACACGAACGCATCACCGGCGTCTCCGCCGCAAAATCCCGCGACACCCAGAACTACGTCGCCGCCACCCACCCCGAGGATCGCGAGCCGCAGCGCGTACTGCTCGAACGGCTCTATCGTGGCGAAATCGAGCATTTCTCGCTGGAGAAACGCTACGTTCATCCCGACGGCCGCACGGTTTGGGCAATGATGTCGACGCACCTTTACCGCGACCCGGTCACCAAGGAACCGCAGGAAGTCACCACGCTGGTCGACATCACCACCCTGAAAACCGCCGTCGACGAGCGCGAGAAGCTGCAGCTCAAGATGCTCGATTCGCAAAAGCTCGAGAGCCTCGGCGTGCTGGCGGGCGGCATCGCGCACGATTTCAACAACCTCCTCACCGTGATCCTGGCGAACGCCAGCATGATCCGCGGCGAGGTGAACGATCCGCACGCCCGCGCGCAACACCTCGCCCACGTGGAAACCGCCGCGCGGCGCGCCGCCGACCTCTGCCGCCAGATGCTCGCCTACGCCGGCCGCGGCAGCTTCGTCGTGGATCGGGTCGACCTGGGAAGATTTCTCACCGACACCGCGCAGCTCCTCCAGGTTTCGATCAGCAAGAAAGCGCGTCTCACCCTCAAGCCCACGCCCGACCTCCCGCCGGTCGAGGCGGACATCGCGCAGCTTCAGCAGGTCGTGATGAATCTGGTCATCAATGCCTCGGACGCGCTCGGCGACACGCCCGGCGAAATCACCCTCAGCACGCGGCGCGGCCGCCCGAAACCCAACTTGGACGGTGTCGTTCACTCCTTCGACCTGCCCGAGGGCGAATGCGTTTGCCTCGAAGTTGCCGACACGGGGCACGGCATGTCGCCCGCCACGTTGAGCCGGGTGTTCGATCCCTTCTTCACGACAAAATTTGCCGGACGCGGACTCGGTCTCGCCGCGGTCCTCGGCATCGTTCGCGCGCATCACGGCGCCCTCACCGTGGAAAGCACGCCCGGAAAGGGCTCGCGGTTCAGCCTCTATCTTCCCGCCACCAGCCCGGCGGTGGAAAGAGCCACCAAAGGCACGCGGCCACCCATTCCGGTGGCGGATGCGGAGGGGACCATCCTCGTGGCCGACGATGAACCCGTGGTGCTGGCCACCGCGGATCAATTGCTGCGGCGCTGCGGGTATAAAACGGTGCTGGCCTCCGATGGCCAGGAAGCGGTGGAGCAGTTCAGGATCAACCCGAATGGCTTCGCCGCGGTGTTGCTCGACCTGACCATGCCGCGCATCGATGGCGCCGAAGCCCTCCGAATCATCCGCGGCATCAACCCCCACGTCCGCGTGCTGCTCATGAGCGGCTACAGCGAGCAGGATGTGCTGGCCCGCATCCGCGATCAGGGCCCCGTGCCCGTGCTGCGAAAACCTTTCACCCACGACGTCCTCCTCGCCCGCCTCGCCGAAGTGATCGCGAGTTAGCGCCGCTTAAAGTGTCATCTATTAGACGACACTAAAAAAATTCAGCTCTCCCTCTGCCGCATGGCAAAAGTGTCATCTAATAGATGACACTTTTTTGGGGGCCGTGCCTTGGGACGGAAACGGGAGGCGCGCGCAGCCCCGGCGTGGGAGTTTGCGGAAAATTCCGGGGGCCTGCCCTGCCTGTTCCCTGGTCGACGAAGGCGGGTGGTGTTCGGCAGCGTGTTTTCCTGAACCCAGTTCGTCGCACGAGCCATTTGCCATGTGAGATCGTTTAACTACGGTGCGCGCGATGAACTTTCTGCTTCGCCTCCGCATCCCGCTGCTGGTTTCGGCCGTGTCGTTTTTGGCAGCGTGCTCGACCTCGCCGCTTTCGCGCATCGATTCCAACCGCGCCCTCTATGAGTCGTGGCCGATCGAGGTTCAGGAGGCCATCCTCAGCAAAAAGGTCATCGTCGGCATGACGCCGGAAATGGTGCAGATGGCCGTCGGCAAACCCACCCAGGTCATCACCCGTTCCGTGCAGAGCGGTGACGACGAGGTCTGGGTCTACCGGACCGGAGGAGGCGGCGGCGGTTTGTTGAGCGGCGTCTCGATCGGCGGTGGCGTGGGTGGCGTCAGCGTGGGCAGCAGCGGCGTGGGCGGCTCGGGCGGGGTCGCCGAGGAAAACGAAATCGTTTTCCGCAACGGCGTCGTGTCGCGGTCGAGTTTCAAGTAGTCCGGGCCTCGTCATCGCACTGGCAGATATTTTGACGACTTGCCGGCGGGAAGGGTTCGTTCCTTAACCAGCCGATGACCCCTACCCTCCGTCTGGTTTCCGTCGCGCTTGGCCTGTTGCTTGCCGCCACGCCGGCGTTCGCCCATGCCCCCGCGGTCGACATGCTCGACGCCGCGCAGAAGTTCCTCGGCTCGCTTGCACCGGAGCAGGCGAAACAGGCCACCTATCCCCTCACGGATCCGGAGCGCGAAAACTGGAATTTCGTCCCCCTCGCGCGCCAGGGTTTGCCCTTCAAGCAGATGAATCCCGCGCAACACGACCTCGCCCTCGCGCTGCTTCGCACCGGACTCGGCCAGCGCGGCATCGCCCGCGCCACGGCGATCATGTCGATGGAACTCGTCCTCAAGGAACTCGAGAATGGCGCCGCGCGACGCGATCCCACGCTCTACTTCGTCACGGTCTTTGGAACGCCGTCCGCCAGCCAATCCTGGGGCTGGCGCTTCGAGGGACACCATCTCTCGTTTAACTTCACCGTCGTGGATGGCTCGCATGTGTTTTTTGCACCGTCGTTCATCGGCAGCAATCCCGCCGAGGTGCTCGCCGGTCCGCGCAAAGGCGAACGCGTGCTGGGCGAGGAGGACGATCTCGGCCGCGCCCTCCTGAAATCGCTCGACGACGCGCAGCGCAAGGAAGCGACGATCGCGGAAAAAGCCCCCGCGGAAATCATCACGCTCAATCACAAGCGCGCCGAACCGCTCACACCCACTGGCATCGCCGCGTCGCGCCTCACGCCGGCCCAGCGCGGGCAGTTGCTCGAACTCGTGAAAGTTTATCTCGCCCGCTGGCGGCCCGAACTGGCCGAGGAAACCCTCGCCAAAATCAACGCCGCCGACGCGGACAAGATCACCTTCGCCTGGGCCGGAGCCGTCGAACGCGGCACCGCGAATTACTACCGGATCCAGGGACCGACGTTTCTCATCGAATTCGACAACACCCAAAATAACGCGAACCACATCCACTCGACGGTCCGCGATTTCAAGGGAGACTTCGGCCACGACCTGCTCGCCGAGCATTACGCGCGCGAGCACAAAAAGTAGGCTGAAGATTCGCGTTAACCACAGAGGCACCGAGGACACAGCGATTCCGAACCGAATTTTTCGACCTCCGTGTCCTCTGAACCCCGGTGGTTTATCCAACTCGATCACAGCGGACTGAACTTGGCGTTTATGACAAAGAGGCCGGAGAAAAAGTCTGGACCGTAGCCGCGGAATCGCCACGTTCGCCCCTGCATCAGGAATGAATCAGCCCTTAAAAGCTGGTTCAGCCAACCGGGCCGGGAGCGGCCACGGTGGATCGGGTCCCGCAACCGCGGGATCCGGATGTGCGAGGCTCATCTGAGTCTCGAACCAAGAACGCTCCCGAAGACGAACCGATCTGATGCCCAGATCGGTTTTTTGTTTTCACCTGCTGCGCGATAACTCCCAACCGAAATCACGCAACATGTCCTCCGTCACACCACTCCTCCTCGGGGTCCGCCTCCGCGCGGCCAATCCCAACCACCACCTCTGGAACAACCACGGCACGTGGTTCCTCCACTACACGTTCTATCCGACGCCACTCACCAAGGGCCGGGTTCGCCGCTCACTCGGCACGAAGGATCTGAAAATCGCCCGGCAACGCCGCGACATTTTCTTCGCCCGATCCGGCATCGTGTTTCGACAAACCCTCGACGCGGGCAAGCGGATCGCCGCGTAAACGAGTCTGAAGATATCTTCGCCGCTCTCTCCTCCTCCTCCTTACTCTCCCCCTTTTGTCATTCTCAGCGGAGCGAAAATCCAAGGTTTCGAACACCGTGCCAGGAGCGAATGCATGGATTCTTCGCTCCGCTCAGAATGACAGTGGGCGGGGGCCTTGCAGCAGCGCTTAACGCAGCACCGCCGGCCTTTCCGGCGGCAGGGCGGCGGGTTTCGGGTAGCGCGTCTTCAGCCAGTTCCTTTTCGGCCAGACGATCCGCCCCGCGCCGGCCCCCGCCGCCAGCAACACAGGGACCTGTTCCGTTTCATCCCGGGCATAGTCGTACGGCAGGGCTTCGAAACCGGTCCATGCAAACGGCAAAGCCGGCGCCTGCACCGGCCCCAGCGGATGATCCGGCGTGTCGCTGTCGCCCCGGAATTTCGCCGCTCCATAAACGTACCTCACATCCATCGCGCGAATTTTTCCCGTGTGCGCCGGATTTCCCGCGTCGCCCTGATTGTTGCGCAGGACGCTGCGCACGCCCTCGAAACAACTATTCTCGACCAACACCGCCCCACCCTCGGTCGCGATCGCGCCGTTCAGCGTGACGCCGAAGTGATAGGTGCCGTTGGTGAGTTTGGCGGCATTTTCCGCGGACATCCGGGCGAGTCTCGCGTCGTAGCGCAGCTTCGCGGCGTACGCGTTGCGGTTGTCGACCTGGATGTTGAACACATGGACATTTCCGCCGCGGAGACGGGGAATCCGATCCTGCATCCCGACGTAGAGATTGTGGTGCAGCGTCACACTGAGACCGGCATTGGCGGACGAAAACGCCGTCGCGCCGATGAGATGTCCTTTTTTCTGGGGGCGCGAAATGGCCACGATCTCCTCGACGCTGAAACCGCCCGCCCGCAGAAAGCCGTACATCGGATGGGCGCCGGGATTCGATTCCAGCGCGACGATCTGCTGGCGAACCCAGCTGTTCGTTCCGCCGTCGTCCTCGAGGAACCGGCACCAGGAAACCGTCACGTTGTTCGATCCGCCTTTCACCTCCAGCACGCCATCGTAAGCCTTGCCGAAGCTGCAGTGGTCGATCCACACGTTGCTCGAAGCGTTGTCGACCGCGATGTAGTCCCAGTCGTTGCTGTCGTAGTTGCCCTTGGTCGCCTCGTCCCACTCCCAGAGCTCGTCGAAGGCCAGGTTGCGAATGATCAGCTGGTGGCAGCGTTTGATGTTGAGGCCGGCATGGCGGATCCGGGCGCCGTTCGCGGAAAAAATCGTGAGTCCCTTGAAATCCTGCAGGTCGATCTGCCCGACCCCCGTGACGAGCAGCACCGGGTGCAGTTTCGGCGGCGTGTTCTGGCGGAACCGGCCCTTGCGCTCGGCGGCGGGGATCTCGTTCCAGCCGAGATTCAGGTCGTTCATGATCTCGATCACCTTTGTCTTGGGATCGGTGATCGCGGCGCGAAACTCCGCGGGCGTGGAAACCCTCCGGTAATGCGGATCCGTCTCGGGAATTTCCCCGCCGCCCGTGGTCAGCCGGCCGAAACCGGAAAGGTCATAGGCCGAGTCGGCCACCACTGCGGCAGCGCTCGCACCAACCGCGAAGATCAAGCACCACGCCATGCCAGCCAGGCACGGTGCAAAGATTTTCTGAAGCTGAAACATGAATTTCAAACCGGCAGTCCCATGCGACTTGGAAGCAGCGCCGCGTCCTGCATGCCGTGGATGATTTTTTTGTCAGGCGGACAGAAGGTTGCGAGCGCACCGGAGAGGCGCGCCTGGCCTTCGAGGATGAAGTAATACGGGCAGAGCCGCAGGCGGCCGTCGACTTCGCGCGCGGTCGGGGGCGTCGTGCGATCGTACATGCGATGGCGGACGCGGCGCGGCTTTTTGTAGGTCTGCAGAACGTGCAGGTTCGTCGGCGCGAGCTGCACGGCGCGCTCGATGCCTTGCTGCCATTCTTCGCGCGAGCAATCGCTGCCGAGCACCACGCTGCGCGCGCCCCAGGCGGTCTCGTGGTAGCCGCTGATCTTGATGATGAGGTCGCGTTCCTTCTGCGAGGCGCCGGCGAGATCCCGCCAGTCATTCAACGAGCGGCCGTTCACCCGCGGACCATCCAGCACCGCTCCCGGCGGCAGCGGCGCGGGATCGATTACCCACGACGGCGGAATCAGCGAACGAAGCAGTTTCAGCGCCCGGCCGCTCAAGGCCTCGGCCCAGTAGTCCTGCAACAGGTGATGATGGAACAGCGCGAAGGTCAGCTTCTCCTCTTGAAACGCGCGCATCGGCGGGGCGATCGCGACTTCGCCCGCATTCCACGCCTCGAAGAAAAATTTCTCCGTCTTCACGTTCGCGAGATCGAAGAGCTCGAAAAAGCGGTAAAGGATGTCGATCTTCTCGGGATTCCCCTCCGCGTCGAAGAAGAGCGAGCTCTCGAGCGGAAAAATATCCTCGGGCTTCAGGCAGAACACCCGCTTGCCCTGCAACTGGAGCTGGTGCGCGAGCCACTGCATTTCGGGCCGGTAGGTTGCGGCTTCGTCGCTCACGACCAGCGCGATCAGGGGATTGCGCGTGCCCGGCCGCAACGCCGCGAGCGATGCGTGGAAATTCTTCACCATCGCATCGCCGTGACCGAGCACCGCGGAATCGGTTTCGCTGCCGTAAAGCCGGTTCAGGAACGCCGTGAGCCCGATGCCGCCCGGCACCGAGTCGAGTTCGGTCATCACGAAACCCTCGTCCGTCAGCAGGAGATCGGGTCGGAGCACGGTTGGGAATGCCCCGCGGTTTTTTGCGTCGCGCGCGTGCGCGATCAACGCCGCCGGTTTGCCGCGGTCGAGATACTCGGCAACCCACGGCGCGACCAGCGGCTTGTTGCGCAGGAGATTTTTTCCGGCGGCCGAGCGGAGATAAAGCGCCTCCAGCGCCTGGTGAAACTCGAAGCAGGCGGTGCCGATCGCCGCAAGCTGCTCGTGCTGCTCCGGGGTGACCGGCCACGCCTCGGGCGAGAGCTGCCAGCTCTTGTCCTCGAACAACGACTGCGCCCCGAGCGCGGCGTGGATCGTTTCGTAGGGAAGATCGGGCATGGTGTTATTCAGAAGCCAGAAAGCCGGGAAGCGCAAAACGCCTTCGGTCGATTCCTGATTTCACGGCTTCCGAATTAATCCTCCATCTGGATGTCTTTGTTGCGATGACGCGGAGAGCCCGCGCGCAGCCAGCCCGTCACGAAACGATCGATGTCGCCGTCGAGCACACCCTGCGTGTCGCTCGTGCTCACGCCCGTGCGGAGATCCTTCACCATCTGATACGGCTGCAGGACGTAGCTGCGAATCTGGCTGCCGAAGCCGATCTCGCCCTTCTCGCCGTAGAACCGCTCCATCTCGCTGCGCTGTTCGTCGAGTTTCTTTTCGTAGAGGCGCGACTTCAGCACGTTCAGCGCCGTCGCCTTGTTCTTGATCTGCGAACGCTCGTTTTGGCAGACCACCACGATGTTCGTCGGGATGTGCGTGAGGCGCACCGCGGAGTCGGTGGTGTTGACGCCCTGCCCGCCCTTGCCGGAGGAGCGGTAGACATCCACGCGAATCTCGCTTTCCGGAATCTCGATCTCGATTTCGTCGGTGATCTCCGCGACGACGTCGATCGCGCAAAACGACGTGTGCCGCCGCTTGTTCGAGTCGAACGGGCTGATGCGCACGAGCCGGTGCACGCCGCGCTCGGCCTTCACGTAGCCATAGGCGTTTTCGCCCTTGATGAGAATCGTCGCCTTGCTGATGCCGGCCTGGTCGCCGACCTGGACATCCTGCACCTCGATCGTGAAACCGCGCCGCTCGGCCCAGCGGTTGTACATGCGGAATAAAATATCCGCCCAGTCGTTGGCCTCCGTGCCGCCGGCGCCGGACTGGATCGAGAGGATGGCGTTGTTCTTGTCGAACTGCCCGGTGAGGAAGGACGCGATCTCGAGTTCGTCGAGTTCCGATGACATCGCCGCGACGCTGCTCTCGACTTCCTTCTCGTAGGTCTCGCGTTCGCCGGCCGAGGCCGCCTCGACGAGCTCGAGCATCACGCCGAGGTCCTCGACTTTCCGGTGAAACGCGACGACCGGGAGGACCGAACGCTTCAGGCTGTTCAGCTTCGCGATGTGTTTTTGCGCGCGCTCGTTGCTGTCCCAGAAACCGGGAGCGCCCTGCTGCGCATCCATCGCCTCGATCTCACGCTGCTTTTGTTCGACGTCAAAGAAACCTCCAGAGATGCCCGGCGCGCTTCTTGATGTTCTCGATGTGATTGAAAGTCTCGGGTGCGATCATGGTGAGGGGCAATGGCCGCAAAGACGCGGGGATGGCGCAAGGGAAAAGACAGAAGCGGCGCTCCATGTTTTCCATTGTAGGAGCGGCTTTACGCCGCGACCCGAAGACGGACCGGTTCCGATCGCGGCGTAAAGCCGCTCCTACAGCTGAGCAGAAGACGGATTCAGTCCTAGCCGCGCAGGGTGCCGTCGGCTTTTTCCTTCAGGAACGAGGCGTAGGTCTTGTCCACGCCTTCCCGGAGGGCGATGCGCGCCTTCCAGCCGAGTTTTGCCAGGCGCGAGACGTCCATGAGCTTGCGCGGCGTGCCGTCGGGCTTGGTGGCGTCCCAGACAATTTTTCCGGTGAAACCCGTCACGGTGGCCACGGTTTCCGTGAGCTCCTTGATGGTTACGTCCGTGCCGGTCCCGACATTGATCCAGTCGGGCGGGTTCTCGAGGTTGAGCAGGAACGCGCAGGCGTCGGCGAGATCGTCGACGTGGAGGAACTCGCGCTTCGGCGTACCCGTGCCCCAGGCGACGACTTCATCGCGGCCCGCTTCCTTCGCCTCGTGAAATTTGCGGATCAGGGCCGGCAGCACGTGCGAATTCTGCAGGTGGTAATTGTCGCCCGGGCCGTAGAGATTCGTCGGCATCGCCGAGTGAAACATCACGCCGTACTGCTTGCGGTACGCCTGGGCGAGCTTCAGCCCGGTGATCTTCGCGATCGCGTAGGCTTCGTTCGTCGGCTCGAGCGCGCTGGTCAGCAGCGAATCCTCGGGCATCGGCTGCGGGGCGTGCTTCGGATAAATGCACGAGCTGCCGAGGAAGAGCAGCCGCTTCACGCCGGTCTTGAAGGCGCCGTTGATGCAGTTCGCGGCGATCGCGAGGTTCTCGTAGAGAAATTCCGCCGGGTAGGTGTTGTTCGCGTGGATGCCGCCGACTTTGGCCGCCGCGATGATCGCGACATCCGGCTTCTCCGCGCCGTAGAACGTCTCGACGGCGGTCTGCGACGTCAGGTCGAGTTGCTTGCGCGTGCGCAACAGCAGCGTGGTGCCCGGCTCGCTCGAGAAGCGCCGCACGAGTGCGCCGCCCACCATGCCATTGTGACCTGCGATGAAAAGTTTCATGCTTGAACGAGAACTAAGCCAACTCGCGCGATTTTGCGAAACTGCCGCGCGGGCCGCCCACGCGAAAATTGTTCTCAGGCCTTCGGCAGCTTGCTGATTTGGAGCTCCTGCTTCGCGAGCTCGAGATCGTGATCGACCATGAGTTCGACGAGCTCCTTGAACTTCACTTTCGGCTCCCAGCCGAGCTGCTTCTTCGCCTTCGCGGAATCGCCGATAAGGAGTTCCACCTCGGCGGGGCGCTCGTAGCGCTGGTCGTACTTCACGTATTTCTCCCAGTCCAGGCCGAGACGGCCGAACGCCACCTGGCAGAATTCCTTCACACTGTGGGTCTCGTTCGTGCCAACCACGTAATCGTCGGGTTTATCCTGCTGGAGCATGATCCACATCATCTCGACGTATTCCTTCGCATAGCCCCAGTCGCGCTGCGCATCGAGGTTGCCGAGGTAAAGCGAGTCCTGGAGGCCGACCTTGATGCGGGTGGCGGCGCGGGTGATTTTGCGCGTCACGAACGTTTCGCCGCGGCGGGGGCTCTCGTGATTGAAGAGGATGCCGTTGCTCGCATGGAGATTGTAGCTCTCGCGGTAGTTCACCGTCAGCCAGTAGGCGTAAAGCTTCGCGCAACCGTAGGGCGAGCGGGGCCAGAAAGGCGTCTTTTCTGTCTGCGGAATTTCCTGCACCTTGCCGAACATCTCGGACGACGAGGCCTGGTAGTAACGGCATTTCTTCACCAAACCCGCCTCGCGGATGGCCTCGAGAATGCGCTGGGCGCCGAGACCGACCACATCGCCCGTGTACTCCGGGACATCGAACGACACGCGGACGTGGGACTGCGCGCCCAGGTTGTAAATCTCGTCCGGCTGAAGCTGATAGAGCAACTTTACCATCTGAACCGAATCGGCCAGATCGCCGTAGTGAAGATGCAGGCGCACGCCGTTTACGTGCGGATCCCGGTAGAGATGGTCGATCCGGCTCGTATTAAAGGTCGAGGCGCGGCGAATGACGCCGTGCACTTCGTAACCCTTGTCGAGCAACAGCTCGGCGAGATATGAACCGTCCTGTCCCGTGATGCCGGTGATGAGCGCTTTTTTCATGAAAGGGAGGACGTTGAGAGGCCGACGCTAGCCGGGCAAGCCCTCAGGCATGGGAAGTCCTACGCAGTCGGCATCCTAAACTTTTACGGCCGCCGGCCTAATGGATCAGGCCATCCGGCTAAGAAGCTGGAACAAACCCGCGGCTACTCCCTCCACGGCTTTCTGGCTCCGCGGATCCTTGAGTTTGCCCGCGGGATCGAACGCCTCGTGGGCCTTGGGCAGGGTGCACTGCGCCGGCACGACATGGCAGCCCAGATGAAGGAGCAGGTGCCGCAGGTGCTGTAGTGAGCGGACACCCCCCAGCTGCCCCGGCGAAGCCGACACGATGGCGGCGACCTTGCCGGTAAACGGGTTCTCCTCCGCGCGCGTGCACCAATCGAGGGTGTTCTTCACCAGCGGCGTGAACATCGAGTTGTATTCCGGCGACGCGATCAGCAGTCCCGCGTGCTGGGTGATAAGCTCGACGAGCTTTTTCGCGTTTTCCGGCAAACCTTCCGCGTCTTCCAAATCCCCGTGGTAGAGCGGAAGCGTGTAGGCGTTGAGGTCGATCAGCGTCACCTCGGCGCCGGCATTGCGGACGGCGTCGACGGTGACCGCGAGTAATTTCCTGTTCAGCGACTCCCGGCGTGCACTGCCGGAGAACGCGAGGACACGAGGCGGGGTGGGCATGATGGCCGACACTCAAATCGAGACGGCGGAATCAGCAAGTATCCGCCGCACGATGCCCCAACTGTAGGAGCGGCTTTACGCCGCGACGGGCAACGGACCCGCTGCGGTCGCGGCGTGAAGCCGCTCCTACAGCTCGGGTTTTGAAAAGACGCAGGCCTAACCCAGCGATTTCAGCAACCGTTCGAGTTCGACGCGTTTCGCCTTCTGGTCGGCGAGCTGCTTCCGCGCACCCTCGAGCACGGCCGGCGGGGCTTTGCTGACGAACGCTTCGTTGGACAACCGCGCCTCGGTGCCGGCGATGTGTTTGGCCAGCTGATCGAGTTCCTTGGTGAGGCGCACTTTTTCCGCCGCCGGATCAATCGTGCTCGCGAGATCGAGATAGAGCGTGCCGAGGGGCGTCACCGCCGCCGGCGCGCCATCGACCGCCTCCTTCCGCACGATTTCGGATGCGCCCACCATGCGGGTGAGCTTGGCGAGATTCGCCGCGAGGACCTTCCAGTCGGCTTCGCTCGTGGTCACGAAGAAGCGCACGTCACGCCGGCTCGCGAGATTGTGGTCGGCCTTCAACGCGCGGGCGAGCGAGGCGGCAGTCTTGAGTTTCTCGACGACCGCCACGGCATCGCGATCGAGGATCAGCACATTTCCGCCGGCATTCGTCGCGAGCTGCGAGGGGTTTTCGATCGGCGCGTCCTCGATGAACGTGCCGGGCTGGCCGTACCCGAGCAGCTGCCAGAGTTCCTCGGTGATAAACGGGATGAACGGATGCAACAGGAGCAGTGTCTGCCGCAACACGAGATCCTGGATCGCGAGGCAGTTCGCCTTCGTGTCGGGCGTGAGGAGCTTCGATTTCGAGACCTCCACGTACCAGTCGCAAAAGTCGTTCCAGAAAAATCCGTAGAGCGCCTGCACCGCCGCGCTGAATTCAAATTCGACAAAGCAACGATCCACCTCGCGCGTCGTGGCAAACAGCCGGTCGAGGATCGCGTGGTCGTCCGCGTCGAACTTCCCCGGCTCAAGCCGGGCCATGATCGCCCCGAGCGTGCGGTTGTCGCCCGCCTCGCCGCTCATCTGGCGGAACCGGCAGGCGTTCCAGAGCTTGTTGCAGAAGTTTTTGCCGCTCTCGATGCGGTCTTCCTGGAAGCGGATGTCCTGTCCCTGCGGCGCGATCGAGATGATGCCGAAGCGCAGTCCGTCCGCGCCGTACGTGTCGATCAGGTCGAGCGGGTCGGGCGAGTTGCCGAGCGACTTCGACATCTTGCGGCCCTGCTGGTCGCGAATGATGCCGGTGAAGTAAACGTTCCGAAACGGGATGCGCTTCGCGATTTCCTTTTCGGAAAGCTGAGAGCTAAGAGCTGAGAGCTGAGAGCCAGACTCAGGAGCTTTGCCTTTTTCCGGCTCTAGACTCTTAGCTCTAGACTCTAAGCTTTCGCCGGCGGCGGCGCCGCCGGTGAATTCCAGCCCCGCCATGATCATGCGCGCGACCCAGAAGAAAATGATGTCAGGCCCGGTCACGAGCGTCGTCGTCGGATAAAAATAATCGAAGGCCGCCTTCTTCATCCCGGCCTGATCCGGCCAGCCCATCGTCGCGAACGGCCACAGCCACGAGGACGCCCACGTATCGAGCACGTCCTCTTCCTGGATCCAATTCGCGGGATCGGAGGGACCGGCGAGCGAAACGTGCACCTTCGTTGGATCGCGCAGATCGGCCTCGGTGAGTTTCTCCTTGTCGAGACCCTTGCGGTACCAGACCGGAATCCGGTGCCCCCACCAGAGCTGGCGGCTGATGCACCAGTCCTGAATGTTCTCGAGCCAGTGCAGGTAAACTTTGCTCCAGCGCGCCGGGTAAAACTTGATGTGTCCGTCGCGCACCGCCGTTTTCGCCTCCTCGATCCGCGGATAACGCAGCCACCACTGCCACGTGAGGCGCGGCTCGATCGGCACGTCGGCGCGCTCGGAATAACCGACGTTGTTCGCGTAAGGCTCCTCGGCCACCAGCGCGCCCGAAGCCTTCAATAGTTCCGCCGCCTTTTTCCGCCCGGCGAAACGCTCCATCCCGGCGAGCTCGGCGCCGGCGAAGTCGTTGAGCGTGCCGTCGGCATTGAGCACGTCGACGATCGGCAGCTTGTGCCGCGCACCGATCTCGAAATCCACCTTGTCGTGCGCCGGCGTGATCTTCAGCGCGCCGGACCCGAACTCCTTGTCGACCGCCGTGTCGGCGATGATCGGAATCTCCGCGACCGGCCCGAGCGGGCGCCGCACTTTTTTCCCGAGCAGCGCGGTGTAACGCGGATCCTCCGGATGAACGGCAATCGCCACGTCGCCGGGAATCGTTTCCGGCCGCGTGGTTTTCACCTCGATGAATTGTCCGGGCAAATCCACGAGCTCGTAACGCACACGGTAGATCGTGCCGTTGACGGGCTTCATGTTGACCTCTTCGTCGGACAGCGCCGTCTGCGACGCCGGGCACCAGTTCACCATCCGCTTGCCGCGGTAGATGCTGCCCTTGTTGAACAGGTCGACGAACACCGTGAGCACCGCCTTCGAGTAGTGCTCGTCCATCGTGAACTGCGTGCGGTCCCAGTCGCACGAGGCGCCCAGCCGGCGGAGCTGTTCCAAAATGATGCCGCCCTTTTCCTCGCGCCACTCCCAGATTTTCTGGACGAACTTTTCGCGGCCGAAGTCGTGACGCGTCTTCTTTTCCTTCCGGACCTGTTTCTCGACGACGTTCTGCGTGGCGATGCCGGCGTGGTCGGTGCCGGGAATCCAAAGGGCGGATTTGCCCTCGAGCCGGGCGCGGCGGATCAGGATGTCCTGGATCGCATTGTTCAACACGTGTCCCATCGTGAGCACGCCGGTGACGTTCGGGGGCGGGATGACGATGCTGTACGGCTCCTTGCCGGGCACGACCTTGCCGGCGAACGCGTGGGCGGCCTGCCAGGCGGCGTACCACTTCTTTTCGACGTCACGCGATTCGTAGCTCTTGGTGATTTCGGGCATGGTCAGTCAAATTCTGAACCGCCGAGAAAACCGCCGGCCCCGCTGCGAAGCAAGTGGTTTAAGCACCGGCCGTTTGCTCTGTCATCGCGAGGTGCGCGAAGCGCGCCGTGGCGATCCAGCTGGATTGCTTCGTCGTCCCGCTTCGCGGGACTCCTCGCAATGACAAACTGTGCCACTGCTACCGCTTTCCCCGGTGGAAAAATCCCCCTCGCCCGCCGCGGCTTTTTACGTTCACTCTGCCGCTTCATGCCCGAGGCCACGCTGCTTTCAGCCAACGATTCACCGCTCAATTTCGTGGGAGACGTCCCGACGGCTGAGCGGCTGGCCGCCTGCAAGGACTATCTCAAAACCGAGACCACCGCCTTGCGCGAGCGACATGCCGCGGGAGCGTCCGGCCTCATGGTTACGCATGAGCGGGCCGCGGCGATCGACCGGCTGCTCGGACATCTTTTCGACTACGCGACCGAGAGTTATGCGCGCATGCACGGGCCGATGCCGGCGCCGGTTTCGCTGGTTGCGCTCGGTGGCTACGGCCGCGGCGAACTCAGTCCGCTCAGCGACATCGATGTGATGTTCCTCTTCCCCTCGAAGACCAAACCGGCGGTCGCGAAGCCGCTGCAGGAGCATCTGACGAAGGAAATTCTTTATCTGCTCTGGGATTGCGGCCTGAAGGTCGGCCACTCCACGCGCACCGTCGACGAGGTGTTCGTCGAGGCGCGCAAAGACATCCAGACCAAGACGGCGCTTCTCGAGTCGCGGCTCGTCGCCGGCTCCAGCAAGCTCTACGAAACCTTCGCCCTCGCCTACCGCAGCTATTACACGAGCGAGGACCCGAAGGGTTACATCGCGGCGCGGCTCGACGACCAGGGACAGCGCCGGGCGAAACACGCCAACACCGTTTTCAACCAGGAGCCCGACATCAAGAATGGCGTCGGCGGCCTGCGCGATTACCAGAACGCCGTGTGGATGGCGCGGGTGAAGCTCGGCATCACCACGATCGACGAGCTCGCCGCGCAGAGCTACCTGCGCGCCGACGACCTCGCCGCCTTCCGGCGCAGCTATGATTTTCTCCTGCGCGTGCGCAACGAGCTGCATTTCATGAGCACGCGCGCGACCGACGTGCTCAACCTCGATACCCAGCCCCGGCTCGCGCAAAACCTCGGGTATACCGAGAAGGAGCTCCTGCCGCGCGTGGAGCACTTCATGCAGGATTACTACCGGTGCGCGCAGGCCATTTTCCGCGTCTCGAAACTCGTCGAGGACCGGCTGGCGCTCAGCATCGGCCGCGGCGGCGCAGACGGAAATTCCGGCGGCACTTCCTTTCGCGATGCACTGCGGGCCGCGCGGTTTCAGCGCACCAAGCGCATCGACGGTTTCATCCTGCGCGGCCGCGAACTCGCCGCGGAAAAACCCGAGGTCTTCCGGGACGACCCGGTCCGGCTCATCCGCGTTTTCCGCCACTGCCAGCAGCTCGAGTGCACGCTCGATTTCCACCTTTCGGAGCTGATTCGGGATTCGCTCCCTCTCCTCACCCCGGAAGTCGCCCAGTCGAAGGATGCCGCCGTGAGTTTCCGCGCGATCCTCTCCGAGGTCGGGGCGGTCCAGCCCGTCCTGGCCCGCATGCACGAGCTCGGGGTCCTCGGCCGCTACATCCCGGAGTTCGAAGGACTCACCTGTCTGGTGCAGCACGAATATTATCATCGCTACACCGCGGACGTGCACACGCTGAACGCCATCCGCGAACTTGACCGGATTTTCACGGAGGCCGAGCCCATCACCCTGAAATACCGCGGCGTGCTCCACGAGACGTCCGACCCGGCGCTGCTTTATCTCACGCTCCTGCTCCACGATATCGGCAAGGCGGAGGCGATTCAGGGCCACGCCGAGAGCGGCGTGCGGCTGGCGGCTCCGCTGCTCGAACGCTTCGGCGTTTCCGCCGAGGGACGGGAAATCGTCCTGTTCGTGATTAAAAATCATTTGGTGATGGCACGGTTCTGGCAGAAGCGGGATGTCGATGACCCAAAGACCGCCACAGCTTTTGCCGAACTCGTTTGCGATGCGGAGAAACTGCGTCATCTCTACGTCCACACCTTCTGCGATGCCCGCGGCACCGCTGCCGACCTCTGGAACAGTTACAAGGACACCCTCCACACGACCCTTTACCGATCCACCCTCGAGCGCCTGAATCTCGGCGCTGCGCTGGACGCCAGTTACGACGAAAAGAAGACAATGACCCAACAGGAACTCATCGCGAAAAGCATCCCCGGCATCAGTGCGGATGAGATTAATGCGCACTTCGGTCTCCTCCCTGACCGTTACTTCATCCACACGGACGCGAACGAAATTTCGCTCCACATCCAGATGGTGAACCAGCTGTTCAAATCGATCACCACCGCCGATTCCGTCGGGACGCTGCGTCCGGTGATCGAATGGAAGGACGACCTGAACCGCTCGCTGACCGTGGTGAACGTCGTCACGTGGGACCGCGCCGGCCTTTTCTACAAACTCGCCGGCGCCTTCAGCGTCGCCGGGCTGAGCATCCTCGGTGCGAAGGTGATTTCCCGCACCGACCATATCGCGATCGACACCTTCTACGTCGTCGAGCCCGGCCGCGGTGTCGTGCAGAGCGCGACCGCCCAGGAAAAATTCGCCAAGACGATCGAGGCCGCCCTCGTCGGCAACAACGACCTTTATCCCGAGATTCTCGCGCAGGCCAAAAAGATCGCCTCGAGCCGCTATCTCTCGTCGCCCACCGGCGAGGCCCTGCACAGCTCGTTTCCTCCCACGGTGGACGTCTACAACGAGCTCTCGATGCAGCGCACCATCGTGGAGATCCAGGCGCGCGACCAGATCGGTCTCCTCTACCGGCTGGCAAAAATCATTTCCGATCACGGCTTCGACATCACGTTCGCCCGCATCGGCACCGAGCGCGGCGTCGCGATCGACACCTTCTACATCGAAAGCGCCAACCACGAGACCCTCGAGACGAGCGACCGGCTGGTGGCGTTGCGCGAAGCCCTGAACGAAGTCATCGCCCCCGCGCCCGTGCCGGTGACGGTCGGCAAATGAAGTAAAGCGGGACCTGGGCCCGCCTCGTCGCGCTCCGTAGCAGCCGAGGTAACGAGGCTGTTTTAGGCAGGCTGATTTAGGTAACGAGGCTGTTTTCCCTGCGCCGCCCAGCCTCGTCACCTCGGCTGCTACACCAGAGGAAGCACAAGCGGTCCCGTCCTATCCTCAGAAATACTGGCCATCGCACTCGCCCGCCCCACACTGCGCGACGTGGCAAATAGTCGCCTTTCCCGCTCTGCCTCTCAGGTTTCCGGTATCCCCAATCCGGTCTCCCCGGATCCCCGCGCCATCCCCGCGCTCTACCGGTTGTCCTCCTTGGTCGGCCGTGACGAGGATCCGCACAGCGCGCTTACCCTGATCCTGAACGAACTGGTCACGACATTTAAGGCCGACGCCGGCTCAATCTCCCTCCTCAACCCCAGTACCGACCGCCTCGAAACCGAGGTCTCCACGGAAACCCCGGTGGATGGCGATGGCGACCTCGGTCTCAAACCCGGCCACGGCATCACCGGCTGGTGCGTCCTCAACGGTCGCGCCGTCCTCGTGCGCGACGTCGCGGAGGAACCGCGCTACATCGCCGTGCGCGCCTCGGCGCGCTGCGAGATGGCCGCACCCATGCGCGACGGCGATCAGATGCTCGGCGTGATCGACCTCGAATGCGACCGCGTCGGCGGCTTCGACGAAGCCGACCTCGCTCTGTTACAACAACTCGCCGACGAAGCCGCGCGCGTCATGCAGCGCCTCTGGCAACTCGCTCATCTTCGCGGCAAAGCCCGCCAGCTCGAAGCCCTCATCAGCACCGGACAGTCGCTCGTCTCGAAACTCGAGCAGCAGGAGCTGTTCGACACGCTCACCCGCGATGCGCGCGCGATGACGCAGACCCACGCCTGCGCCCTCTACCTCTACGACGGCGGCAACGGCACCATCCGCTTCGTCTCGCTCGCCAGTGAAAGCGAAAGCGTGCTCGCACTCCCCGCTCCCGAGCTGCCGCTCGACTCCTGTCTCGTGGCCGCCGCGATCCACACGCGCCGGCAGGTTGCGTTCAACAACATCCTTTCGCCGGAGTTCAGCGAACTCGCGGACATCCCTCCCGACGAAAAACTCCGCTCCCTTCTCGCCACGCCGGTGCTCTACGAAGGCGAGGTGCTGGGCGTTTTGGCGATGTTCACGAACCACGTGCATCGCTTCGACAACGACGAGAAGCGCCTCTGCGCCGCGCTCGCGAGCCTTGGCGCCGTCGCGCTGCAAAACGCGCGGCTCTACGCGCGCGTTTTCAAAAGCGAGGACTCGCTGCGCAAAAACGAGCGCCTCACCACGCTCGGCCTCCTCGCCGCCGAAATTGCCCACGAAATCCGCAACCCCCTCACCGTCCTGAAACTGCTCCACGGCGGCATCGGCCTGGATTTTCCGGAAAACGATCCGCGGCGAACCGACATGCGGGTGATCCGCGAAAAGCTCGACCAGCTCGAGGCCATCGTGAGCCGCGTGCTGAATTTCGCGAAAGCCCCCTCGAGCCTGCATTCGCGCTGGTCTCTCGCCGACATCATCGAAGACACGCTGGTTCTCGTCCGACTGAAACTGACGCAGAGCAAAATCCACGTGCGGTTCGATCCTCCGCCGCTGCCGCTCATCGTCGAGGCCCACAAGGGCCAGCTGCAACAGGTCCTGCTGAACCTGATCATCAACGCCACGCACGCGATGCCCGACGGCGGCACGATCACCCTCACCGCCAGCAGCGAAGAACGCGGCCCCGCCCACTACGCCCGCCTGGATCTCGCCGACACCGGCTCCGGCATCCCGGCGGAAATCCGCGACCGCATCTTCGATTCGTTTCTCTCCACCCGTCCCGACGGCACCGGCCTCGGACTGGCGATCGCAAAACGCATCCTGATCAGCCACCACGGCGACATCATCCTCCTCCACTCTTCGCCCGAGGGCACGACCATGCGTCTCACCCTTCCCCTCGCCCGCTGAGCCGGAACGATCGAACCGCAAATGCACGCAAACCGACGCAAATCCCCGGGCAAATCGTCCGAGTCTGTTTTCCATCCGCCTTCATTCGCATCCATTCGCGGCTCAAAAACTCTTCGCCATGTCCTCTGAACTTCCGCCGTCGAACGACCCGCTTCTCACCCAGCAGCGGGCCCGTCAGAAAACCTCCGTGCTGCTGGCCTGCGGGTTGCTCGTGCTGAGCGCCATCGCCCTCGTCACTCTGCCGTTGAACAAGGTTCCGTTCCCGATCCGCGCGATGGTCGCCGCCGGCGACGTCGTCATCGCCGCCGTCCTCTGGCTGGTCGCCCGCCAGAAATTCAGCGGGAAGTAAGCCTCCGGTTGTGCTGTAGGAGCGGCTTTACGCCGCGATCTCACCGGGGTCGAAAAGCCATCGCGGCGTAAAGCCGCTCCTACAGCCGAGCCGACGGCCTATTCCTCGAGCTCGACGTTCCAGTACGCGACGTCGAGGAAGTCCTTCCAAACTTCGTGGTGCTGCTTGCCGAGCACCAGCGAAATAACCGGACGCCATTTCGGGCGGATGGGTTTGCGGACGAGCCGCATGCCCGCCTCGTGGGGGAGCCGGTTCGCCTTGCGCGAATTACATTTGATGCACGAGCACACGATGTTTTCCCAAGTGGTTTTCCCACCGTAGTCGCGCGGGATCACGTGATCGAGATTGAGCTGTTCGCGCGGCAGCACGCGGGAGCAATACTGGCAGGTCGACTTGTCGCGCTGGAAAACATTGTTGCGCGTCAGCTTCAGCTCCTTGCACGGCAGCTTGTCGAAAAATGTCAGCAGGATCACCCGCGGCAGCCGGATCGTGCGGCTCGGCGTCCGCACCGTTTCCATCTCCGCGATCGGCGGGTTGTTCACCGAGAAATCCAGCCAGTCGAGCAGGGCAAAGGTCCGGAAATCGTCGTCGTGGTGATGCACGACCTGCGCGTGCCCGCGGGCCAGGAGCCCGAAAGCGCGACGCGCGCCGATGACATTCACCGCCTGCCACAAGCGGTTCAAAACCAGCACGGGTTGATCCAATGCGATCTCCATACGGGGCCGATGGCATAAGGGCGCCGGCGCGCGCGTGTCAAGAAGCGCGCCGTGACGATCTTGACGCCCAATTTGAATTGTCATCGCGAGGTGCGCGAAGCGCGCCGTGGCGATCCAGCTGGATTGCTTCGTCGTCCCGCGGAGCGGGACTCCTCGCAATGACAAATAGAGCATCCATCCCTCACTTCACTTCCGCCCGGTGCTGCGCGTAGAACTCCGGCAACCGCCACACAAACCGCACCCGCTCGTCGCCATTTTCCCGCAAGGCGGCGACTTGCGCATCGGACAGAAACGACGGCGCCTGCGCCATGATCGCATCCCAGTTCGCATCCCACGGCATCGCGCTCCCGCCTTTTTGAAAACGTGCGCTCGCCTCCGCGATCGTCTGCACCAGCTGATCCTGCTGATCGAGCGTCATCGGCTGGCCGGCAAACGTCATTCCCGTCGCCAGCTCATCGACGAAACCACGCACGCCATTCGCGCGGCGGAACTGCTCCAGCGCCTCGTAGCCCGCCTGCCCCACGATCGCCTGGAGGTCCGCACGCAGGGATTCCTCCTGCTGTTTCCGCAGCGCCTGATAAACGGGGTCGTTTCGTTTCGCCCCCTGCGATTCGCCGGTCCAACGCAGATCGAGCTGGTCAACCTTGTCCCGAAACAGTCTCGCTTTGAAACGGGCAACCCCCTCCGGAGCGAGCGCGACCTGATCGAAATAAGTCCGATACTCCGACTCGAAACGCGCGAGAAACGCCGTTTGGAAAAGTGCCAGCACCTCCGGATGCGCTGCGATCAGCTGGCTCGCGTCGGGACGCGCGACCGCCGCGGGCGGCGGCGCTTCGAGTGTCCCCTGACTCGGCGCTTTCGCCCCCGCCGGATTCGTGGCGCGAGCAGAAGTCCCGGCGTAAGCAACCGACGGCGGCCCGAGGAGCTTCGTCAAGGCGGCCTCGGCCTCGTGTCTCGCGCGAACCGCACGGGAGATCTGAAAAATTCCCAGCGCGCACACGACGGCGATGGTCGCGAAAAAGAAGCGGCGGTGACGGTTCATCGCGGGTTGGCGGCCGCGACACCGGGGCCGGCCGCGGCAAGTTTTTCCAACGCACGCATGGCCTCGCGCATCGAGAGATAGGACTGCGCATGTTCCCACTGCGGTCCGTTCAACACGGCCCTCGCCCGCTGTGCGACCGCTTCCCAATCAACCGTCCGTTCGTTGATCTTTCCGCCGGCGCCGTACTCGCGACTCTCCTCACGCACGATCTGATGCAACTCGACGATTTGATCCAGCGTCAGCGGCTCCGATCCGGCGCTGGCCGCTTTCGCGACTTCCATCGACCAGGTTTTTGCGACCTCGGCCCGGGTGACCAGATCGTTCCACTGCCGGAATCCGTCCTCGCCGAGAGTCTCCCGCAACGCGGCTTCGTCGAGTGTGTCGACCCGCGCGAGGATGCTGCCCGGCGTGACTTCCAGGGAATCCTCCCAGAGCTGCACGGTGCGCGCGACGAAGGCCCGCCGTTTTTCTTCGGGAAGATTGGCGAGACGAAAGAACAGCGCATGCCGCTGCTCGATCTCACGCTGGCTGCGCACGCGGTACTGCGCACCCAGCGTTCCGCCAAACGCCGCGAGAAATGCCTTGGCATCGGCGCGCGCCGTGACGCCCGCCGCCGCCTGCGAGGTCGCACGCCCCCGCGGAGCAACCGTGGCGCCGGATTCCGGCGGGTCGAGTCGCGCCGGCCTTTCATTTTCGCGCGATCCCACCGCGAGCGCCAACGCCGCCTCGGCGTCGCGCGCCTTCATGGTTTGATCGATCGCGATGCCCATCGTGCCGATGCACAACAGGGCGGCGACGGCACCGAGGCCGCCGAGGGTGGCTTTGGTTGCGTTCATAAATTGAAAAACTCCCAGCATCGATGCCCCCGGCACAGCCGCACCGGACAATGCGCCGCTCGTCACCGCCGCCACGACATCGCCGGCCACCGCAGCCGTTGACTGCGCTGCGAGCAAACCGCCCAGCGCGGCCGCCGTCGACGTCACGCCACGCCGCGCGAGGAGGACGCGCATTTTTTCGAGCGAACGTTCGACTCGTTTGCGCGCCCCATCCTCGGAAACGCCCAGGACGGCGCCGATTCCGGCAAAGCCAAGTCCGTCGGAAAAACGCAGCAGCAACGCCTCGCGGTCGCGCGCGGACAATGTGTCCATCACCTTATCCAACGCCGGACGAATCCGGTCCCACTCGGGATCCTCACTGCTCTGCTCCAGCTCCGTCATGACGTGGGCCGCCGTCTCGTGTTTGCGCCGTCGAATTTCCGAGCGCAGCGCCCGGCTGGCCGCATAGCGCGCCGTAACATAGAGCCATCCGGCGAGAGACTCGCGGCGCGAGAGAGCATCGGCGTGATTCGCGACTGCGGAGAAAACATACTGCGCCACGTCCTGCGCCAGAGCGTGACGGCCGCCGGTCCGGCGCAATCCGGCCTGATAAACCCAGCCGATGTGACGCCGCACCAACTCGGCAAACGCCTCCTGCGAGCGTTCGTCGAGATAGCGGCGTAAAAGTTGGGCATCATTCGTCATGACCTTTCCCCTCTAGTTACCCGCTCCCCGGAAAAACCGGACAAAAAAAGTCAGTGAGGACGGGATTTCAGACAACTGTCGCGAGAGGTGTCAGCTGACCCGCCGCAACGGGCGGCACCCCCATCAGGTTTCGCTGACGTCAGAGGTGAAGTGTGCCAGCGCGCAGCCTCGTGGTTGCCTCTGGCGGCTGGCGAGGGCGTTTCATTTTCCCGCTGTTCTTTCGACCCGGACCTCCGCGTCTGTGAGGCTGAGAATTCGAAACGTAATATGGCAGGATTGGCCGCTAATCTGTGACAGCTGGGTGATGTCGACCGGCACACGCGTCCACGACTCTGCTCTCCGTGCCCGCACTTCCTCATTCGAGCCTGACTTCCAATTCAATCCAGGCGCATCTTCGTCGATGAACTCGATGATGGCCACCTTCGCGGTCACGTTGGCGGGCAGGCTGGCGTCGATGATCGTCGCACCTTTGCCCGGTGGCATTATGCCCGCCCCGAACACCCTCCCACCCCATTTCACTGACACCCAGTCCAGCTGATTTTTTGAGTCGTTCTGAATGGTAACATCCCGCCTCAAGCGTTCACTGGGGCTGCAAGCCACCAAACAAAACGCGAGCGCCGAAAGCAGGATGGGAAGCACCCGGTTCATTTTGCCGAACATTAAAGATCAGCCAGCACGAGACGTGACGGATGTGCTCGTGGGCTGTAGCGCCTGGGTGGGCTCTGGGCCCTTCATGCTTCCGCTGCTTTCATCTTGGCGAATCTCAGACGCAACTCGTCTTTTGTCTCCCATGGAATCGCATTCCAATGACAACCCGCGAGTGCACCTTCGAGCGCATAAGCCATCACGACCGAAACCGGATGTCCCCTAGCCCGAAGTTGGCGGCAGACCTCGATGGGACCCAATCGCCGCACTTCGTCCATCGATTTGATTCCAGCTTCAATGAGCCAAGCGGACGACTTTGGTCCTAAATTCAACATCGCGCCAAAACTCTCTCGCACGTCAGGCGTGTCGCGAAACGGCAAAATGCGCTCAGGCTTTCTTGGCATGGCTCTTTGCCCAACAGGGTGATTGGGACCAACCGGGTTGCGGCTCGTGCAGTCTAGCCCGCAACCGCGCCTACTCCTTCGGCGCCTCGTCCGCCATTGCGGGAGCGAGCGCCACGCCTTTCAGTTTTATGCCTGCGAGTTTTTCCACGACGAGCGGAGCACTGTCGGCATCGACGTCGACCAGAACGTGTCGCTGGTGAATATCGATCGCGCCCACAATCGCGGCGGGCAGCCGCGTCACGCCCGCGATCTTCCCGACGATGTCCGCGGGGGTCACGAGATCCTTGCGGCCGACGTTCAGGAAGATCGTCGCCTTGCCGGGTTCACGGCCGGTGCGCGCGGGGCGTTCGTATTTTGTTTTGCGGGGGCGGTCATCCGTCTCGGCGGCGGGAGCCTCGGCAACGGGTTCGGCGGCGGCTGCGGGAGCTGCGCGTTCAGGTTCGGCTTTGACCTTGGGTGTCGCCACAGGCTTGGCCCACGCGGGCGCGGGCTTGGCGGGAGGCACGACGGTGGTCACCGTTTTTCCAAACGCGGGTTTCACCGGCGCGGTCGCAGGCTTCGCCGCGGCGGCTGGCGCACCGGCGCCCTGCTGCAACATGTGGATCAAGGCCGAGCAGATGTCGGTGCTTGCGTAGCCCTGGTCGAGCAGGCGGTCGATCATCTGGTCGTGCGGCTTGAACTTCTTCGCATCCAGCGTCGCGCGGATCTTCTCCACGAACACACTCGAGCGCGCCTCCTCCACTTCATCCAGCGACGGGATTTTTCCGCGCTGAATGTTCAGCTTCGCCCAGCGCACCATGCTCTGGAGTTTGTAGATCTCCTGGCCGGAAACGAAGGTGAACGCCTGCCCCTTCCGCCCCGCGCGACCGGTGCGGCCGATGCGGTGCGTGTAGTCCTCGGCGTCGTTCGGCAGATCGAAGTTGAACACGACCTCGAGGTCGTCGACGTCGAGTCCGCGCGCCGCGACGTCGGTCGCGACGAGAAACTCGAAGCCGCGACGCCGGAACTTGTCCATTACGCGATCGCGTTGCGCCTGCGTGATGTCGCCGTGGAGGCGGTCGGTCATGTAGCCCCGCGAGTGCAGGTGCTCGTCGAGGTCGTCGACCATGATCTTCGTGCTGCAGAAAATGATCCCGTAGCGGAAATCGTGCACATCGATGAGCCGCGTGAGGGCCTCGATCTTCGAGCGTCGGTCCACTTCGAAATAGGTCTGCTCCACCTGCGGCGCGTTCTGCGCCACCGACTCGATCTTGATCCACGCCGGATCCTTCGAATAGCGGCTGATCAAATCCTGAATCGCGCGCGGGATGGTCGCCGAGAAGAACAGCAGCTGGCGCGTCGCCGGCACGGATTTCAGGATGTGCTCGATGTCGTCGCGGAAGCCCATGTCGAGCATGCGGTCGGTCTCGTCGAGGATCACCAGCTTGAGCTGGTCGAGCTTCATCGTGCCGCGCTCCATGTGATCCATCACGCGGCCGGGCGTGCCGATGACGACCTGCGCACCCGCAGCCAGCGCGCGGAACTGGCGCTCGTAGCTCTGCCCGCCGTAGATCGGCACGCCCATCACGCCGCGTTTGAAGAGGGCGATCTTCCCGGTTTCCTCCGCGACCTGCACGGCGAGTTCGCGCGTGGGACAGAGGATCAGGACCTGCACCGCGCGAATCTTCGGGTCCACTTTCTCGATCGCCGGGATGGCGAAGGCCACGGTCTTGCCCGAGCCCGTGGAGGACTGGCCGACGACATCGCGGCCCTCCATGATGGTCGGGATCACCGCGGATTGAATCGGCGACGCCTCCTCAAAGCCCATCTTGTCGACGGCCTTGAGAATTTCCGGTGAAAGGCCGAGTTCGGTAAACAAACGTTTTTCCATGCCCCACCGTGCGGGTGCTGACGCCAAAAGGAGAGCCTAAACTCGTCCGGTCGCATCGGACTTGATGTTTTCTTAACGTCCAGGCGCTTTCACTTGATTAGGCGCGCGGTCACATCGCTGCCATAGTGGCGGCATGAATCTGCAAGACCTCATCTTTGTCGCGGCCGCCATCGCCTTTTTCCTTTTCAGCGCTGCCTACGCCCGCTTCTGCGAGACCGTCCGTTGAGCTTCCCTCCGACTCTTCAACTGTCATGGAAAATATCATCATCGGCCTGATCGCCCTCGGTCTCCTCGCCTATCTCGTCGTGGCAGTCTTGCGCCCGGAGAAATTCTAAATGAACAACGCGAACGCCTGGTTTCAATTCGCCCTCTTCGTCGGCGCACTGCTGCTCGTCACGAAGCCGCTCGGGCTTTATCTCGTGCGTGTGCTCGATCCGCGCGGGCGGACGTTTCTCGACCCGGTGATCCGTCCCGTCGAGCGGCTCACGTATCGCGTGTGCGGAATCGACGCCGGAAAAGAGCAGGGCTGGCTCGGCTACACGTTCGCCCTGCTGGCGTTCAGCAGCGTCGGTCTGCTCGTCACCTATTTCATCCTGCGCTTTCAACACCTCCTGCCACTGAACCCGCAGGGCTTCGCCGGACTGTCGCCGGCGCTCGCGTTCAACACCGCCGCCAGTTTCGCCACCAACACCAACTGGCAGAGCTATGGCGGCGAATCGACGCTGTCGTATTTCTCCCAGATGGTCGGTCTGACGCTGCACAACTTCACGTCGGCCGCCGCCGGCATCGGCATCGCCGCGGCCCTTGTCCGGGGCATTGCCCGTCAGAGCGCGCAGACCATCGGCAACTTCTGGGTCGATGTGGTGCGCGTCACTTACTACCTGCTCGCGCCGCTCTCCGTCGTCTTCGCGTTGTTTCTCGTTTCGCAAGGCATGATTCAAAACTTCCGGCCCTACGCCGTCGCGAAAACATTTGAGCCCTACTCCATCCAGGTTCCAAAAACCGACGACGCCGGCGCTCCGGTCCTCGCAGCCGACGGCAAAACTCCGGTCATGGTCGATAAATCGATCGACACGCAGACGATCGTCCAGGGCCCGATGGCCTCGCAGGTCGCGATCAAAATGCTCGGCACGAACGGTGGTGGCTACGTCAACGCCAACGCCGCTCATCCCTTCGAGAATCCCACGCCGCTCTCCAATTTTTTCCAGATGCTCTCGATCTTCGCGATCCCGAGCGCGCTCACCTACTGGCTGGGCCGGACGGTAAAAAACCCGCGTCACGGCTGGGCGGTGTGGGGCGCGATGTTTGCGATGTTCGTCGCGGGCACACTCGTCGCCTGGAACGCCGAGGCTGCCGGGAATCCCATCCACCAAAATCTCGGAGTCGCAGCTGCGGACGGAAACATGGAGGGGAAGGAGACCCGCTTCGGCGTCTTCAACTCCGCCCTCTTCGCCACGATCACGACCGCCGCCTCGTGCGGTGCCGTCAACTCCATGCACGATTCGTTCACTCCGATCGGCGGGCTGGTGCCGCTCTTCAACATGCAAACCGGCGAAGTCATCTTCGGCGGCGTCGGCGCCGGCCTCTATGGCATGCTCATCTTCGTGATTCTCGCCGTCTTCATCGCCGGGCTGATGGTCGGCCGCACACCCGAATATCTCGGCAAAAAAATCCAGGCCTACGACGTGAAGCTCGTGATGCTCGTCCTCATCGTCACGTCCGCCGCTACGCTTACCTTCACCGCATGGGCGAGCGTTTCCGGCTGGGGCCAGGCCGGACTCAACAATGCAGGACCACACGGCTTCAGCGAAATTCTCTACGCCTTCAGTTCAGCCGTGGGCAACAACGGCTCGGCCTTCGCCGGCCTCACGGCCAATCCCTCCGGCGGTGATCCGCACTACAACACCACGCTCGGCCTCGCGATGCTCGCCGGCCGTTTCCTGATGATCGTCCCGATCCTCGCGCTCGCCGGAAACCTTGCCGGCAAGAAACTCGTCCCCGCCAGCGCCGGCACGTTCAAGGTCGAGGGCTTCACCTTCATCGTGCTGCTCATCGGCACGGTTCTGCTCGTGGGTGCGCTGACTTTCCTGCCGGCCCTCGCGATCGGACCGGTCGCCGAACACTTCCTCATGGGCTCCGGCACGCGGTTCTAAGTTCTTTCAACTCTCATCCCTCAATTTTCATCTGCCGCGCCTCGCGGCTCCTTCCATGAGCACCAAAGCCGTCTCCCTTTTCGACCGCCAGATTCTGCGGCAGGCCGTGGTTGATTCATTCAAGAAGCTCCACCCGCGCGCCCAGCTCAAGAACCCGGTCATGTTCGTCACGCTGATCGGCGCGCTGCTCACGTTTCAGCAGCTCCTCACCTCGCAGGAGCCGTTTGGCTACGTGCTCCAGATCGCGCTGTGGCTGCTCTTCACCGTGCTCTTCGCGAATTTTGCCGAAGCGGTCGCCGAGGGCCGCGGCAAGGCCCAGGCCGACACGCTCAAGCGCGCCCGCACCCAAACCTTCGGGCGCCGCCTGCGCGACGACCGCGAGGAAAAAATCTCCGCCACCGATCTCCGCAAGGGCGATCTCGTTGTCTGCGAAACCGGTGACATCATTCCCGCCGACGGCGACATCATCGACGGCATCGCCTCCGTCGACGAATCGGCCATCACCGGCGAATCCGCGCCCGTCGTACGCGAAAGCGGCGGCGACCGCTGCGCCGTCACGGGCGGCACGCGCATCCTGAGCGATCGCGTCGTCATCCGCGTCACCTCCGAGCCGGGCAACACTTTTATCGACCGCATGATCGCCATGGTCGAGGGCGCGACGCGCCAGAAAACCCCCAACGAAATCGCGCTCACGATCCTGCTCTCCGCGCTCACGATTATTTTCCTGCTCGTCATCGTCACGCTGAAGCCGTTCGGCAATTACGCGAACGTCGCGTTCTCCGTCACCACGCTGGTGGCTCTGCTTGTCTGCCTCATTCCGACGACGATCGGTGGTTTGCTGAGCGCCATCGGCATCGCCGGCATGGACCGGCTCCTGCAACGCAACGTGCTCGCCACCTCCGGCCGGGCGGTCGAGGCCGCGGGCGACATCGATGTGCTGCTCCTCGACAAGACTGGCACGATCACCCTCGGCAACCGCCAGGCCAGCGACTTCATGCCGGCGCCGGGAATCACGAGCGTTCGCATCGCCGATGCCGCGCAACTGGCGTCGCTCGCCGACGACACTCCCGAGGGCCGCAGCATTGTGATCCTGGCGAAGGAAAAATTTAACCTCCGCGGACGCGAGATGGCGCCGGCCCACGCGGCCTTCGTTCCCTTCACGGCGCAAACCCGCATGAGCGGTGTCGATCTCCAGGCCAGCGCCGGTCAAGCCGCCCGCTCCATCCG
Organism: Opitutaceae bacterium; assembly: GCA_036261745.1. Taxonomy (GTDB): domain Bacteria; phylum Verrucomicrobiota; class Verrucomicrobiia; order Opitutales; family Opitutaceae; genus DATAKE01. The sequence goes on along the minus strand of DATAKE010000099.1, from coordinate 57,209 downwards.
GAAGGGCGCCGCCGACAATGTGAAAGCCTGGGTGGAATCGCAGGGTGGGAGCTACCCCATCGCGGTGAACGACGCCGTTTATGCCATCTCCCGCAACGGCGGCACGCCCCTCGTCGTCGCGGATGGCCGGATCGTGCTGGGCGTGATCCATCTGAAAGACGTCGTGAAAGGCGGCATCAAGGAACGTTTCGCCCAGCTCCGCGCCATGGGCATCCGCACCGTGATGATCACGGGCGACAACCCGCTCACCGCCGCGGCCATCGCCGCCGAGGCGGGTGTCGACGACTTCCTCGCTCAGGCCACGCCGGAAATGAAACTCGCGCGCATCCGGGAAGAGCAGGCGAAAGGTCATCTCGTTGCCATGACCGGCGACGGCACCAACGACGCGCCGGCACTCGCCCAGGCCGATGTCGGCGTCGCGATGAACACCGGCACGCAAGCCGCCAAGGAAGCCGGCAACATGGTCGACCTCGATAGCAACCCGACGAAGCTCCTCGAAATCGTCGAGATCGGGAAACAGATGCTGATCACGCGCGGCTCGCTCACGACGTTCAGCATCGCGAACGACATCGCGAAATACTTCGCGATCATTCCCGCGATGCTGGTCGGCGTTTTCCCTGCGATCTCGCCGCTCAATGTCATGCATCTCGCCTCACCTTCGAGCGCGATTCTCAGCGCCGTCATCTTCAACGCGCTCGTCATCATCGCCCTGATCCCGCTCGCGCTGCGCGGTGTCGCATATCGTCCGGTCGGCGCCGCCGCGATGCTCCGCCGCAACCTGCTCATCTACGGAGTGGGGGGAATCATCATCCCCTTCGCCGGCATCAAGCTGATCGATGTGCTCATCAACGCCGCCCACCTCGTCTGAGTTCAATCCTTCGATCTTCGCCACTGAGGACACCGAGCTCAGCCTCAGAGATCACGGAGTCAAAATTCCAGTCATTCCACTCCATTCCATTCCGGACTCTGTGTCCGCGTTCTGTGCTCCCGGTGTCCCCCTGATTTTTCCTCTTTTTCCCGCCCATGAAAACCTTCCTCGCCGAAATCAAAACCTCCGTCGCCCTCACGCTCGTTCTCGCCGGGCTGTTCTGCGGCGTTTATCCGCTCGCTGTGTGGGCCGGCGGTCAGGCGCTGTTTGCCGACAAAGCCAGCGGCAGTCTCCTCACCGACAAGGATGGCGTGGTACGCGGCTCTAGTCTGCTTGCTCAATCCTTCACGTCCGAAAAATATTTTCACCCGCGCCCGTCCGCCGCCGGCACCGGTTACGATGCGACGAGTTCCTCGGGTACCAATCTCGGCCCCACGAGCCGGAAACTGGCCGACAGCATCAAAGAGCGCGTGGCGGCCTACCGCACCGCCAACTTCCTATCGGCCGGCGCACCTGTCCCCGCCGATGCCGTGACCGCTTCGGGCAGCGGCTTGGACCCGCACATCAGCCTCGAGAACGCCAGCCTCCAACTGGCCCGCGTCGCACGCGCCCGGACGCTCACGACAGGTGAAGTTCGCGCTCTCGTCGAAAAATACACGCAGGCCCGCAACCTCGGAGTCCTGGGGGAACCGACCGTAAATGTCCTTCTGCTCAACCGCGCGCTCGATCAAATCGCCCCCCGCGTCAGCGGACGATAAACCTCCGATGCCTTCGACGATGAAGCCCCTCGCGGATCGGAACCGGCTTTTTTCGACCACGTTCTTCGCGCTGGTTGCGCTGACGCTTCTGCTCGCCCTTTCCGACCCGTCCTGCCGGCGCCACGATTCCGCCCACAGCTCGGGCCCGTCGCGATCCATCATGCCATGAGGAGGACGCGGTGGCCCCGGGTGCTTGCGCCCCCCCCCGCCCCTCACATCCTCGCTGTTCATGGCTGATCCCCGTCCCGATCCCGATGCCCTGCTCGCTTCGTTGAAGCGCGCGGAGGTCCAGTCGCGACGCGGCCAACTCAAGGTTTTTTTCGGCATGTGCCCGGGCGTGGGCAAAACCTACGCCATGCTTCGCGCCGCGCAGCAGGAGTTGAAGGACGGCGTCGATCTGGTCGTCGGGATTGTCGAGACTCATGGCCGCGCCGAAACCGAAGCGCTCCTCGCCGGGCTGCCCGTCATCCCGCGCAAACAGGTCGAATACCGCGGGACGCAGCTCGGCGAAATGGACCTCGAAGCCATCCTCGCGCGCCGTCCAAAACTCGTCCTCGTTGACGAGTTTGCCCACACGAATGCCCCCGGCTCCCGTCATCCGAAACGTTACCAGGATGTGATCGAACTCCTCGACGCCGGGCTCGACGTGTTCACGACGCTCAACGTCCAGCATCTCGAAAGCCGCGCCGATGCCGTTCGCCAGATCACCGGCGCCACCGTTCACGAGACCCTGCCCGACTCCGTCTTCGAACTCGCCGACCAAATCGAGCTCATCGATCTCCCACCCGAGACGCTCCTCGAACGGTTGCGGGAGGGAAAAGTCTATCTCGGTGAGCGCGCCGCCGCTGCAGCGGAAGGATTTTTCAAGGACACCCATCTCACCGCGCTGCGCGAGCTCGCCCTGCGCTTCGTCGCCGAACGCGTCGACAAACGCCTCCGCGAACTTCGCGGCGCCGGCGCCGCGAAAACCGTCTGGCGTTCGGGCGAACGTCTCCTGGTCGCCGTCGGCCCGAGTCCGTCGTCCACGCAGCTCGTCCGGTGGACGCGCCGCATGGCGGCCGCGCAAGGCGCCGCATGGATCGCCGTCAGCGTGGAAAACTCACGGCCGCTCGACGCCGGCGCGCAGCGACGCGTTGAGCAGAACCTTTCCCTGGCGCGGGAACTTGGCGCCGAGGTGGTCGTCACGCACGACGATGATGTTTCCGAGGCGCTCGTTCGCGTCGCGTTGCAAAACAACGCCACCCAGATCGTCGTCGGCCAGTCGCGGAACCCGCCCTGGCTCGACCTGCTCCACGGTGGCAGCCTCGTAACCCGGCTCCTCCGTCGCAGTGGTCCGATCGACATCTATGTCGTGCCCGCCGAACGGGCCGCCGAAAAAGCGCGGCCGTGGATTGACCTGCAGCCGGCCCTCTACTCCCCGCTGCACGAATACGGCGAAGTCGCTGCGCTCCTCGCCGTGCTCACGCTCGCGGCCTGGTTTATCGTGGCCTACATCGGTTACATCGCAGTGGGCCTGTGTTATCTGCTGGCGGTGATCGCGCTGAGCCTGCGCGTGGGGCGCGGTCCCGTGTTCGCCGCCGGCGTGCTCAGCGCAGTCACCTGGAATTTCGTCTTCATTCCGCCGCTGTTTACGTTCGTTATCGCGAAGTTCGAGGATGGCATGATGTTCGCCACCTACTTCGCCGTCGCGCTGATCGCCGGGCAACTCACCGCCCGCATCCGCGCCCAGGAGCGGCACGAGCGGCTGCGCGAAGAACGCGCCACCGCGCTTTTCCATCTCACGCAGGCGCTGAGCGCGGCGCGTACGCTCGACGACGCCGTGTTTGCTGCCCTTCGCCAAGCCGATCGAATCTTTGGCGGGCAAACCGCTCTGCTCTTCGATGCCACGGGTGGCGATGCGCTCGCACCGCACTTCGCCAGCTCGTTTACCCTCACGGAAAAAGAGCGGGGGGTCGCCGACTGGGCCTGGCGCAATCGCCGGAAAGCCGGGAGGTTCACCGACACGCTTCCATCAGCTGAAGGCTTCCACGTTCCGCTGGTGCGCGAGGACAAATCGGTCGGCGTGCTCGTGGTGTGTGTCTCCCGTGAAACATCCCTCACCCTCGCGCAACGCGACCTCGCCGAGAGTTTTGCCACCCAGCTGGCACTGGTGGTGGAGCGCGAGCAGCTTCGCGCCGCCGGGGAACGCGAAAAGCTCCTCGCTGAATCCGAGAAACTGCACCGCGTCTTGCTCGATGGCGTCTCCCACGAGTTGAAAACGCCGCTGTCGGTCCTCAGTGCCGCGGCCGAAAGCATCGGCACCGCCGACACCGCCACGCGCGCGAAACTCGCCAGCGAAATCAGGACGGCCACGCGCCGGCTGAATCGCCTGGTGAACAATCTCCTCGATCAGACGCGCCTCGAATCCGGAGCGCTCAAACCCAAGCTCGATTGGTGCGACGCCCACGATCTGGTCAACGCCGCGATCGATGGCGTGCGCGATTCGCTCGAGGGACATCCGCTGGAGACGGCGGTACCGGACGACATGCCGCTCTTCCGCGCCGACACGGCGTTGATGGAACAGGTGATCGCGAATCTCCTGCTCAACGCTGCGCACCACACCCCGGCGGGCACGCCGATCTTCCTCGCCTCGGGCGTCGATCAACCCCGCGAACGGATATTCTGGACCGTCGCCGATCGCGGCGCCGGCCTGCCCACCGCCATGCGTGACCGGCTCTTTCGAAAATTCCAGCGTGGTGATGCAGCCCGCGCCGGCGGACTCGGGCTCGGACTCTCCATCATCCGTGGTTTTGTCGTCGCCCAGGGTGGCGAAATCGTCGCCGGCGAAAACCCGGGCGGCGGTGCGGTGTTTACCGTTTACCTTCCATTCACCCCGCACGGTAATGTTCCGAGCGAATGAGTGCCGTCCCCGCGAAACCCGACATCCTGGTCGTCGACGACGAACGGCAAATCCGCCGCCTCCTGCGCATTACCCTCGAAGCAGCGGGGTATCGCGTGCGCGAAGCAGAAACCGGAACGCTCGGCCTCAACGAAGCAGCCGTCCAACGTCCCGACGCGGTCATCCTCGACCTCAGCCTTCCCGACCTCAGCGGTTTGGAGATCCTGCGCCGTCTGCGCGAGTGGAGCCAGATTCCGGTGCTGATCCTGTCGGTGCGCAGCGAGGAGCAGGACAAAATTGCCGCGCTTGACGCCGGGGCGGACGACTATCTTTCAAAACCATTTAGCGGAGGCGAATTGCTGGCACGCATGCGGGTCCTCCTCCGCCGCGCCCAACCGGCGGGCGAAGTCAGCATCGTGAAATTTGGCGACGTCGAGGTGGATTTCGCGAAACGCACCGTGACCAGAGCCGGAGCCGATATGCATCTCACGATGAAGGAATACGCGCTCCTTCGTCTCCTCCTTCAGCACCGCGGAAAAGTGGTCACGCACCGACAGCTCCTGCGTGATGTCTGGGGACCCGGCCATGAAGCGGACACTCACTATCTTCGGGTCCACATGGCCAACCTTCGCAAGAAACTGGAAACCGCTGCCGACAAACCCGTTTTCCTGAAAACCGAATCCGGGATTGGCTATCGTTTCCTGGAGATCGGTTGATTCAATTCCCCGCAACCTCCGAGCCCTACCGCGTCAATCCAGAGTGTTCGTCTCCCGCTTCACCCCACTCATTGCCGGCGCACACCCGACGTATCGGACACGATGTCGTCGGCGAAGCGACGAAACTCGCGGAAACCGCGCGGGCCAGATTTCCCAACAGCGTCTTTTTCGCCGGCCAGCTGCTCTTCGCCCGTGAAACCAGGCTCACCCGCCTGCTCCACAACCACACCGCGTTTGCGCTCCAGCGCCGCTTCTTCCTCGCGAACCTGCCCTTCGTCGTCCTGCCCATCCGCGTGACCAATTAGAAGGTCAACGATTGCGATTGTCTGAACCGAGCCCCCGCGGCCCGCGACCTTTGGAGGCAAACCGATGAACCGGGATTCCAAACAGGTCCTCACCGAATGGCTGGTGCTCCAGGCCCAGGGCGGCAGCGAATCCGCGTTTAAAGATCTGCACGATCTCTGGCGGGCCGATCTTCGCCGTCTGGCGCTGGCCCGGGTGCAGCGACCGGATGGTGCAGACGAAATCGCCAACGACGCCTGGCTCGCCATCGCCCGTGGCCTGCACCGGTTGGACGACCCGGCTTGTTTTCCGCGTTGGGCCTTCCGCATTGTCGAACGCCGCGGCGCCGACTGGATTCGAAACCGGGCCCACCTGCGCCGGCGCGAAGCCGTCGCCGCCAATGAAGCGGAGCGCCTGGCTCCGGCGGAACCGCTGCCAGCCGAAACGCCGGAAGCCGTACAGCAGCTGCGTGACGCGATTGTCGCATTGCCCGCTGAGCAACGGGAATTGGTAAACCTGTACTACCTGCTCGAACGCAGCGTAGCCGAAATCGCCGCGGTGCTCGCCCTCCCGGCCGGCACGGTGAAATCCCGTCTTTTTTCCGTCCGTGAAACGCTCAAACACCTCCTCGAAAGGAAACTCCCATGAATGACCTCGATCAAAAAATCCAAGCGGCGCTTCGGCGCGATCAACCCGCCGATTTACTCGGCAGCGAACCCAACCTGGCGGAGGAAATCCTCATCGCCTTTCGCGGTCGCCAGCGCTGGCAATCGTCCCTGCTCATCATCCTCAACCTCGCGATTTTCGCCGCGCTCGTTTTCGCGGTGGTGCGATTCGACGGATCGGCCGAGGTGACGGCCCAACTGCGCTGGGGCGGTCTCGCGCTGGTGCTGCTGCTCATGATCACGATGCTGAAAATCTGGTTCTGGCTCGAAATGTCCACGAATCGGGTGCTGCGCGAAGTGAAGCGGGTGGAACTGCTCCTCCTCTCCCGCCCGGAAAAGTAAGCCGGTCTCCGTTCATGGCCCGGCGGAGGGGTTGCGTGATTTTCTCGCAACCCCGCCCGGGTTCCCGCGTCATTCCGGATGCGTGTCCGTTTTGCTCCGCCTCCCACCACGACGCGCCCCCAAACATGTCCTCCCTCCGCTTGCTTCGCCTCAGTCTCCTCGCGGCCGCCAGTCTCGCTTTAAACGCATCGGCCGCCGAACCGGCCCCGCTGCCCGCCTTCCCGGGCGCCGAGGGTTTCGGCACCACCACCCCCGGCGGCCGCGGTGGCAAAGTGATTTTCGTCACCACGCTCGACGATTCGGGGCCGGGCAGTTTCCGCGAAGCGTGCGAGGCGAAGGGCCCGCGGATCGTGGTCTTCCGCGTCAGCGGAACCATTGCTTTGAAAAAGGGGCTCACCGTCACCGAGCCGTTTCTCACCGTCGCCGGCCAGACGGCGCCGGGCGACGGGATTTGTCTCCGCGACCAAACGTTCAGCATCGCGACCCACGACGTCGTTGTCCGCTACCTGCGCAGCCGGCTCGGCGACGAATCCGGCACGCAGTCCGACTGCATCGACCTGCTCAACACCGCGCGGAACTGCGTGCTCGATCACTGTTCCGCGACGTGGTCGGTCGATGAATGCCTGTCGCTGTCCGGCGACGTGCAAAACTGCACCGTCCAGTGGTGCCTCATCGGTGAATCGCTGAACAAGAGCAAACACACCAAGGGTCCGCACGGCTACGGCTCCCTCGCCCGCGCCAACGGACCGATCACGCTCCACCACAATCTTTGGATCCACAATGACTCCCGCAATCCGCGGATGGGCGACAACTACGGCCGCGGGACGACGTTTCCCACCTTCGATGTGCGCAACAACGTGATCTACGATTTCGGCGCCACCGCCTCGGGCCTGACCCAGGGAAAGCTCAAGATCAACTACGTGGCCAACTACCTCCGCGCCGGTCCGAGCAGCCGCGCGAAGACGCCGATCACCATCGGCGACAATTCGGAAATCACCTTTTTCATCCGCGACAACATTTTGGACGGCGACGAGGCGATGACCGCCGACAACCGGAAATTTGTGAGTGCCTACGAGCTCAGCGGGAAAAAGCAGGTGGAAACCACCGACACTCCCTTCGCCGCCCCCGCCGTGACGACCTCGTCCGCGAAATCCGCTTTCGCCGCCGTGCTCGCCTCCGTCGGCGCATCGCTCCCGGTGCGCGATGCGGTCGACGCCCGCCTCGTCGGTCACGTTACCAACCGCAACGGCCAGATCATCGACTCCCAAACCGAAGTCGGCGGCTGGCCCGTGTTGAAGGCAGCGACGCCGCCGGTCGATACCGACAGCGACGGCATGCCCGACGCCTGGGAAGCCGCCCACCGCCTGAATCCGCACGACGCTTCCGACAACAACGCCGACCGCGACAGCGACGGCTACACGAACGTCGAGGAATACATCAACAGCCTCGCGAAGAAACCGGCCTGACCGGTCGGAATCCTCCGAGCTGTAGGAGCGGCTTTACGCCGCGACCGCAGCGTTTGCGGATTCCAGTCGCGGCGTAAAGCCGCTCCTACAGTGCCCTACCGCACCTGCAGCGTATCGCCCTCGAAGGTGATTCCGAGCGAGGGCACGACGACGGCTTTGCGGCCGCCTTCTTTTTTCACGCGGCCCGCGAGCCAGGCGTCGTAGCCGGTGGTTTTCGCCGCCGCGAGCACCGCTTCGACGTTCTTCGGATCGACGTAGGCCGCGAAGCCGACGCCCTGGTTGAATGTCGCGTACATCTCACGGCGATCAATCGGCCCGGACTTTTCCAGAAATTGAAACAGCGCCGGAGCGGGACGCGGGGTCGTGATCTCGTAGACGAACGGCTCCTCGAGCCGCATCAGTTTCCGCCAGCCGTGTCCGGTCACGTGGGCGACATAGTTCAGCTTCAGTCCGCGCCGCTGGCATTCGCGCACGAACGCCACGTAAATCACCGAGGGTGCGAGCAACGCCTCCCCATAGGTCCGCGAATCGCCGAAGCCAATGGGAGTCTGGTAGCCCTGCGGCAACTGCACCGCCACTTTCCGGCAAAGCGAAAGCCCGTTCGTCTGCACGCCGGAGCTCGCGAGGAAAATAATCGCGTCGCCTTCGCGCACATCGCCGACGATGCGGAGATTTTTTGGCGAGATTTTCCCGATCGCCGAACCGGCCAGCACGATCGCCTCCGGCTCCACCACGCCGCCGAGCGTGGGCGTTTCGCCGCCGCCCCAAACCGCGCCGGCCGCCTTGCAGCCTTCGGCGAAACCCGCGACGAGGTCCTTCGTGCGCTTTTCGTCGGCAAACCAGCCCGAGTCGCCCACCGCCGCGTGCATGGCGACCGAGATCGGCAGCGCGCCACAGGTGATCAGGTCGTTCACCATCGTCGCGACGGTATCGATCGCGATCTCGCGGTAGAAACATTTGCCCGTTGCCGCATAGACGGCGTCGGCCACGAGATTCTTCGTGCCGAGGCCTTCCTCGACGTGGGCGAGGAAGTGATCCGCCGCCTCGATCAGGTAGGCGCTCTCGCCGCGCGTGGTCGCCGGCTCGGCGTAACCGTGGTCCTGCAGCGCGCCGGCGGTCGTGCGCGCGGCCTGCTGACACGCGCGCTTGAACGCATCGAGTTGATCGTACCGGACACCGGAGGATTCGTAGCTGAGGGCCATGAAAATTTCCGCCGTCAGTAGCTCCGGCCTTCGCTCTTCTCGAAATAATTCACGTACGCCTGGTTCACGACCCGGTAGCCGCCGGGCGTCGGATATTTTCCGGTGAAGTACCAGTCGCCCGTGTGCTGGGGCACGGCGGCGTGGAGGTTCTCGATCGTCTGGAAGATGATTTCGATCTCGCCCTTCCACTCGATGCCCTTCGGGCGCACGCGCTCGACGATCTTCGCGGAAATTTCCTCGGGCGTGAACGACTCGTAGATTTTCCGCACGTGGTTCACCGGGCCGCCTTTCGCGATCTCGGCGCGGCAGAGCTGGTAAACTTCCTTCAACACCTCGCCCTGCCCGCGCTCGCGGAGCAGTTCGACGGCCGCGTCGAACGCGATGAATTTTCCGAGCTCCGACATGTCGATGCCGTAGCAATCCGGATAGCGGATCTGCGGCGCCGTCGAAACGATCACGATCTTCCTCGGGTTCAGCCGTGCGAGGATGCGCAGGATCGATTTGCGCAGCGTGGTGCCGCGGACGATCGAGTCGTCGACGCACACGAGGTTGTCGCCGGGCTTCACCGAGCCGTAGGTGATGTCGTAGACGTGGCTCGCGAGCTGGTTCCGCATCGATTCCTGTCCGATGAAGGTGCGGATCTTGATGTCCTTGCTCACCACCTTCTCGCCGCGCGGCCAGTTGCGCAGGATGAGGTCGTCGAGCAGGGCCTCGTCAAGTTTCCCCGCCGCGCTGGCTTTGAGAATTGCCGCCTTCACCTCATCGCGCCGGCGGGTGCGGAGCGCTGACATCAAACCGTAGTAGGCCACCTCGGCGGTGTTCGGGATGAAACTGAAAACCGTGTTCGCCCAGTCGTGGCCGATGGACTTGATCACCTGGTCCGCGAGCCCGCCGCCGAGCGCCTGGCGTTCGCGGTAGATGTCGACGTCGTTGCCCCGCGAAAAATAAATCCGCTCGAACGAGCACGAGGTGCGCGGCAGCGGGGCGGTGAACTGGTTCTGCGTGATCGTGCCGCGGCGTTTGATCACGACCGCGTGGCCGGGCTTCACTTCCTGGACGTCTTCCACCGCGAGATCGAACACCGTCATCAACGGCGCGCGCTCCGAGGCGAAGGCCACGACCTCGTCGTTCTGGAACCAGAAGCAGGGACGGATGCCCGAGGGATCGCGGGCGACGAAAGCGTCGCCGTTGCCGATCATGCCGCAGAGCGTGTAACCGCCGTCCCATTTCTGGGAGGCGCGGGTGATCACGCGGGTGACATCGAGGTCCTCGCTGATGCTGCGGGAGAGCGCCTCGCCGGCCAGGTCGCGCTTGCGGAGGAAGCGGTAGATGTCCTCGTGTTCCTCATCGAGGAAGAAGCCGATTTTCTCGAGGATGGCCTGCGTGTCCGTCGCGTAGATCGGATGCTGGCCCATTGCCGTCAGCGACTCGTTCAGCTCGGTGGTGTTGGTGAGGTTGAAATTTCCGCAGAGCGCGAGATTGCGCGTCGGCCACGGGCTGCGCCGGAAAAACGGGTGGCAGGAGCTCAGGTTGTAGCCGCCGCTGGTCCCGTAGCGCAGGTGGCCGAGGAGCAGCTCGCCGCCGAAATCGAAATGCTTCTTCACCGTGTCGGCGAATTCCGGGTGGATGATCCCGGAGTCGACCTTCTCGTTGTACTGGGAAAGGAGCGTCTTGAAGATCTTGTCGAGCGGGTTCGATTTCACGTTCCGCTCGCGGAACATGAACGGATCGCCGGCCGGCACATCGAGTTTCACACAGGCGACGCCGGCGCCGTCCTGGCCGCGGTTGTGCTGCTTCTCCATCAGGAGGAAAAGCTTGGTGAAGCCCCAGAGCGGCGTGCCGTATTTTTCTTGGTAGTAGGACAGCGGCTTCAGCAGGCGCACGAGGGCGATGCCGCATTCGTGGGTGAGCAGGGCGTCCCGCCGCTCTTCATATTCGTTTTCGGGGCGCGGCTCGGTCTCGTTCATCAGCGGGTGCGGGCCATCCGGGTTCCGCAGAGCGGGAAATGGTTCCGGGTGGGCGTTGGAGTGGCGTTGATCGTCACAGGCGATAAAGACCGCTCATTCCGAAGACCGGGTGCCAATGGTCAACGGCTTTCTGGAATTCCCACCCTTCCCCGTCGTCTCCGATTTCTTTCGTGGAAATTCGCGGAGGAGCAGCCGGGGTGACGAGGCTGGTTCAAGATGATCCGCCTCCCGCCTCGTTACCTCGGCTGCTACGTTATGGGGGTCAGAGTTTGCGCGGGGCAATCGCGTCGTTCGGGCAGATATACTTGAAGCAGTTCCCGCGCTGCGGCGCCGCGTCGCCGAAACGCGACTGCGGGGTATGCGAATCGGCATTGTGAATCGTGCCGGTGGGACTTTTGCAGACCTCAAGACCGGCGCGATTTGCTCCCGCGCCTGGACGGACGACGTAGTACGTGTCCTTGCGTCCTTTGGCCGGGTAGGTGTTGGCGAAATAATACCGCATCAAGCAGAGCTCGTCCCCGGAGCACGACCCGCCCGGTTCCTCGCGGGTCAGGTAGAGTTGGAATTGCGGATTGTACTTCACGGTCGAATCGAACAGGTCCGACTCCCGCCAAAAATGCGCGTCTTTCCCGTAGTACGCGAAACGGGTCGCTCGCGTGCCCGGATCGACGCTGGGAGGATTCGCGGCGTTCTGCGCTCTGCGCTCGGCGAGCGCGCGTTCGAAGGCAGCCGCCATCGATTCCGCGATGTCCTGACCGGTGTCTTCCCACAACAGCGTTCCGGAAGGCTCGCGCATCAAATCTTTCGCCAGGGTTTCCGGGGTCATCGTCCGGCTGTAAGGCCCATACGTCAGATCGCTATCGTCTCGGCCCGGCGAGCCGTCGACGAAGCGGGCGCGCCTCGTCGGATTGCCGGGATCGCTCGCGGATTGAAAATAGCGCGTCCACCCCCAACCCGCCCAACCATGGTGATCGCAGCCCACCGAATGGAGCAGCTCATGCGCGACGCCCCGGTCGTAGGCCACGGCTGCTTCGCCCTCACTCAGATTATAGGAGGCGCTGCGGGTCTTCGAAAAAAGTCCGTCGCGGCTCGTCGGGTATTCCACCCTTACCTGCCAGACCTTGCCCGGTCGAAACGCGTAATCCGCGTCCTTTTTCGACATTCCCGCCGTGCCGCCGCCGAAGCTTCCCTGACCCTGGGTTTTTTCCAGAAAAACGCCGTGCTGCTTCACGCGCTGTGGTGCGTCGCGACGATTTCCATTCATGAGACGTTTTTCGCGCGAGAGTTCGGATGCCCGCAACCGCGAGTGGACTTTCAGTTTTGAAACCCGCTCGAACAACGCGATCCCGCCCTTCGCATCGGCGCCGATCGTATTGCGCACGAAGAAATCCTTTTTCTCCGGATCGCCTTCGATGTGTTTTCCCTGCTCCACCCAGCCGCGGTATTCCTCGTAGAGCGTAAAGCCGTCGCCGTTGTGCTCCTGATCCTCAACCTTTTCCTCGTCGTGCAACGCCGGAAGCTTCCCGACGTTTTTCTCCTTCCGCCAGGCGTCCGCGATCCAGTCGCCCGCATTCATCTTCGGCAGCCGCACCGAATCCTGCCCGGCACCTCCGTCCTTCATCACTCCCACAATCTCGCGGCCATCGGCGAGCGAGCAAATCACGCGCAGCGAGGTGCGGCCGCCGAAATCGTAGCTGTCGATCTGCGACTCGGCGTACGGGCGCCCTTTCTCGTCGGTCAACATCCCGGTGACCTCGCTGGCCTGATCCTTGTCCGACAACTGCCCCGGAAAAAGCGGCCTCTCCGCCAGCCGAAGATCGTAGTCTTCGTCTTTCGCGTTGAGCGGCCAGTTCAGGCACACGCCCGGCTCGTTGGAGGTGTTGCCCAGCTCGAAGCGCATTTTTTTCACCGCCGGCAAATTTTCCAACCGCGCGGCACCCTTCGGCACCACCGTGGCGCGCGCGATGATGTGATTGGCGGGCGCGGTGGGTTTACCGATCGATCCTTCCGGCCGCCACTTGTCGTAGCCGTCGAGGGTGATCTCGACTTCGACGTCCGCCATCTCGGGCCAGAGCCGGAGCTGCGCAACCTTGGTGAAACCTCGCGTGGGTTTGTTATCGATCTGTCCCTCGGAACGGGCACCGACGCTGATCGCCGCCGGCCGGCCCGTTACCTTGCCGTTGAAAAGATGATCCTGCGCGCCGTTGTGCGTGCCGTAACTGGTATGCCCGTCGGGACCCGTGGACACGTAGGTAATCTGGTAGCGTTCGCGGAGAATGCCCGGCGAAAGGATCTGCCACACCCCGGTGGCCGGCGTGAGTTCGAATAAGAAATCCTTCAGATACGCCGGCTCACCCGTGAAGTCGGCCTCACCCGTAACGCTGCCGTAATTCGTCGTCGCGGACTGATGGCGAAAGGAACCCGTGATCGTCGCGGATTCCCCGCGCCACGAGAGGTGCGTATTCGGCTCCGGCGCTGGCATCAGCGCCCGCATCGCCGCGGCCATCTCCGGCGTCAAACCCGGAGGCAGCGCCATTGGCGGGACGCGATCCAACTCGAGGAGAAACCGCACCTGGGCGGTCTCGCGCGTATCCGCCGTCGTCCGGACGCCGTCCGAACTCTGCTCGTCGACCCAGCTGTGATACTCAATTTTCACCTCGCCGCGGACGCGGGTGACCGCGCGCCAAGCCTCGGCGTTTTCCGCCGCGACACTGAAAACGGGAAACAGCAGCGCGCTGCCGAGCGCAAAGGCGCGGGCGACGGGACAGGCGAAAAGCTGTCGGGCGAAAAAAGCCCGGCTCATGGCGCCGCGACCAGTTGCACCGCGTCGATCTCCTTGTAGCCGGGACCGGACGCGAGGTTCAGCGTGAGCTTCACGCGCGCCACATCGTAATCCGTTTTGGGCACGCGCACGGCGAACCAGACAATTTCACGCGCCCCCGCCGGCTTGTGCGGATCCACGCCTTCCCACCAGACATGCACCGTGCCGCTGGCTTCGATCGCCTCGATTTTCACGATCGCTCCGCTGGCGTCGTTTTGCCGGACGCGCAGCTCGGTCGCTTGAACCGGTTCCGCAAAGGTCACTTCCAGCCAGTCCATGCCTTTGTCTTTCACCGCGGGACACCACGCCTGCGGACTGTTGCCCGCCACCGAAATATTCGGGGCCCCCGTCGCCTGCGTCGCGGAGTATTGCGTCCGGCCATATTGCGAACCCGCGGTCGCGCCAGAGGCCCACTGCCCGTACCGGTCGGCGATAATTTTTTCGTCCGACAATTCCGCCGCGGGAACGACGACACCCGGACCCGGGTTGGCAGCGGGCGCAACGGGGGAAACGTTACTCGCTGCGGTCACTGCAACGGGCGTTGGCGACGGAGGAGATGCAGTGGCCGATGCCTGTTTTTGCTCGGACGGGACGGCCACTCTCGCGGGGGCCGTCGCAGCGATTCTGTGTTCCGGCGCAACCGCCGAAGCGCCCTCTGCACCCTTGGCGGTTTCCGCGGCGGGCGGGCGGATCGCGGTAAAAACGCTGAGTGGCGCCGAGCTCCAAACTTCCGGCGCCGGGGCGGATTCGTTTCCGGCCAGGGCCGCCTCGATGCGCGAGGCGAATTCATGCAGCTGCCCCGAAGGATGTCCGCCCCGTTGCGCGGTGAGCGTGCGGACGCGATTGATGCACACGTAAGCGGACGCGGGGTTCCCGCCGCTGAGGCAGAGTGCCGCGCGCAGTTCCAGAACCGGAATGTTATCCGGATCCCGCTTGAGAACCTCATCGAGGATCCCGGCCGCCTTGGCCGGCGCGTCTTGCAGCACCGCGGCGTGGGCGCGGGCGAGAACGCGCTGGGTGACGCGCTCCGGATCGTTTGAGGCGGCGACGACGGTAAACGCCGCCGGCTCCGAGACGCTCTCGCCTTTCCAGCCCGTGCCGTCGCGGATCGCGAGCCGGGCCCGCACCGAATATTCGCCGGCGGCCAGCGGAGCCATGCTTTCACCGTCAAACCACCACAACCCGTGCGCCGCCTGCTCCTGATCGAGCACGACCGAAGCTTCGGCGGCGGTCACGGCCGGCTTGCCCGTGGCAACGACGCGGCTTCCGTCAGCGGAAAGAATTTCGACGGTCGTGGCGTCGATCCAGGAGCCCTTGGCGGGCGCGAGCACGATTTTCGCCGAGCCCTCTGGCGGGTCGACTCGCACTGCGACACGCAGTGGTTCACCCGCTTCAATGGCCTGTCCCGACACGCCGCGGAGGGACAGGCTGAGCTCCGGCGGCGCAGCCGTTGCCTCCGCCCCCGCGGCGTGGACCGGGCCGCAAGCGAGCGCCGCGACCATTCCGAAACCTTGAAGAACACGGCGGGAAAAAGGACGGATCATAGTTTGCGGGGGGCGATGGCGTCGTTCGGACAAATATATTTGAAACAGTTGCCGCGCTTGTCGGCAGCATCCCCGAAGCGCGGACGGGGACTGTTGCTCGCAGCGTTGTGAAATGTGCCGGCCGGATCCTTGCAGAGTTCGCGACCGGCCCGGTTCGCTCCGGGGCCGGGACGAACCACGTAGTACGTGTCCTTGAGTCCCTTGGCCGGGTAGGCATTGGCGAAATAGTACCGCATCAAACACAGTTCGTCGCCCGAGCAGGAGCCGCCCGGTTCCTCGACGGTGAGATAAAGCTGAAACTGCGGGCCATAGTGCACCGTCGAATCGAAGATCTCGGACTCCCTCCAAAAATGCGCGTCCTTCCCATAGTACGGGAAACGCGTGGCTCTTTCGCCCGCATCGACGCTCGGGGGATTCGCCGCCCGCGCGGCTCTTTGGGCGGCGAGCGCCCGCTCGAACGCCGCCGCCATCGACTCGGCGATGTCCTGCCCCGTGTCCTCCCACAAGAGGGTTCCCGACGGGGCACGCATCAGATCCTTGGCCAGGGTTTCCGGGGTCATCGTCCTGGCATAGGGACCGTAGGTGAGATCGTTGTCGTCTTTCCCGGGAGGGTTGTCGACGAAGCGGGCACGGTGCGTGGGATTGCCGGGATCGCTCGCCGATTGGAAATACCGCATCCAGCCGTAGCCCGCCACGCCGTGGTGATCGACGCCCACCGAATGGAGCAGCTCATGCGCGACGCCCCGATCGTAAGCGAACGAGGCATCGCGCTCGCTGAGATTATAGGAGGCGCTGCGGCCCTTCGAAAAAAGTCCGTCGCGACTCGTCGGGTATTCCACCCTCACCTGCCAGACCTTGCCCGGTCGAAACGCATAATCCGCGTCCGTCTTCGCCATTCCCGACGTGCCGCCGCCGAAACTTCCCTGGCCCTCGGTTTTTTCCAGGTAAACGCCGTGTTGCTTCACCCGCTGCGGCGCATCGCGACGATTCCCGTTCATCAGGCGTTCCTCGCGGGAAAATTCCGAGGATCGCAGCCGCGAGTGCACGGCGAGTTTTGAAGCCCGCTCGAACAGCGCGATTCCGCCCTTCGCGTCCGCGCCAATCGTGTTGCGCACAAAGAAATCTTTTTTCTCCGGATCGCCCTCGATGTGTTTTCCCTGCTCCACCCAGCCGCGGTATTCCTCGTAGAGCGTGAAGCCGTCGCCCTTGTGCTCCTGCTCTTTGACTTCCTCGTTGTCGTCGAGCGCGGGAAGTTTTTCGGCCTTCTTTTCCTTGCGCCAGGCTTCCGCGATCCAGTCGGGGCCCTCCATCTTCGGCAACCGCACGAGGCCGTCCTCGCCTTTCGCACCTTTCACGACGCCCATGAGTTCGCGACCGTCTTCCAGTTCGCAGACAACCAGCAGCGTCGCCCGCCCGCCAAAATCGTAGCTGTCGATCTTCGTCTCCGCGTAGGGCTGCTGTTTCTCGTCCGTCATCTTCTCGGTCACGATCAGTTTTTGATCCTTGTCACTCAGCTTGCCTCCGCGCTCCGCCGTCAGCCGCAGGTCGTAATCCTCGTCCTTCGCTTTCAACGGCCAGTTCAGGCAGATGCCAGGCTCGCGCGAGGTGTCGAGGAGCTGGAACTTGAAACGCCTCACGTCCGGAAGCGTTTTCACGCCGCCGGTTTTCGATTTCACCGTCGCCCGCGCGACCAAGCTGTTGCCGGGCTTCGCCGGGGTCGCGATCGATCCTTCAGGACGCCACGTCTCGTACCCGTCGATCGTCACCTCCAGCTCAAGGTCGTCGTAGAGGGGACACAAAATCACCCGGCTCCGGCGCGTCAGCAGCGGAGTCGAGATTTGGGTGTCGGCGCGCGTCGTGCTCTCAAAGGGAAAGACCAGCACCCCCGGCCCGGCCCGCATCACCTGGTGCCACGGGGCTTCCGCGGCTTCGCCGACCGGACCATACCAATGGACGAACGAATCGGACTGCGTGGTCTCGTCGAGCGACCGCGTGCGCCGCACATCCGTGCCGTTGCCGCGGCTTTCATCCCACACCGAGCGGCCGGTCGTGGTGAAGTTGAGCGTTTTTCCATTCGAACCGCCCCCGCCGGGATGAATATGGACGAGCGTGGAGTTTCGTTTCTTGCTCGGGAGCCAGATCGTAAACTCGGTGGCAGTCATCGGCAGCGAACCACTCGCCTGCATGCGTCTCTCGCTTCCCGTGCCCTTGAAGAACCAATTCGACAACTGCCGGTAGTAGCTGACCACCTGCTCTCCACAGATGGCTTTGTTGCTGGAGCCGCCCCACGTCAGCACTCCACGCCGGACATCCTCGCCGGACCAATGCGTGGAACGCTCAAGGGTAAACTGCCCATGCGACGCGAACTCCACCGTTTCCGCTCCGGCCGAGTAGAACCCGGTCCAGGAAATCGTTCCCGTCTCCGAGGTCTGGAAAAATCCGCGCCAGCCGACAACGGCGGCGTATTTCCGCGCCAGCTCCGCGCTTTCTTTCGGGAGCTCCTCCACCTCTTCTTTCTCCTCGTCGTCGTCCGCCGACTGAGCGGGCGTGACAGATAAAAGCGCCGCCGCCATCGCTCCGACCCAGCCGAGGCGACGCCACCCGCGCCTCGTGAATTCCTGCCATGGGACGGGTGGCGGCTTCATGGTGGATCGCGCAGCAAGGCGGAATCGCGCAGCGTGGTCGATCCGATAACGGCTTGGGTCGCAGGGTTTGCCATGGCGGGAACCCCGCAAAGCGGGCGACGAGGCAATCCCTCCCGCTGGATCGCCACGACCGGCCGCGCCGGCCTCGCGATGATAAGAAACCGGTGCCCTGCCGGTTCACTTCGCTTGGTTGACCGCTCCGCCAATTTGGTGACCATCCCGATTTCCCTTCCATGCTGATCCTCCGCGGCTCACCTGCCCTTTCTCAATTCCGCCTCCAAAAACTCCTCGAGAGCCTCGTCACCGCCGGCATTCCGGCCCGTGCGATCAGCGCCGAATTCGTGCACGTGGCGGAAACCGCCGCCGACCTGACTGCCGCCGAGCAGACCGTCCTCGAAAAACTTCTCACCTACGGACCGAGCCGCGCCGCCGCCGCCGTTGAAGGCTGCCTGCAGGTGGTCGCGCCGCGCCCGGGCACGATTTCGCCCTGGTCCTCGAAGGCGACGGATATCGCGCACATCTGCGGCCTGGCGAAAATCAAGCGCATCGAGCGCGTCATCGCGTACACGGTCGACGTCGGCGGCACGGCCACGCGTTTCCCTTTTTCGATTCTCCGCCCGGAACAGCTTCAGGCCCTCGGCGCGAAACTGCACGACCGCATGACCCAGGCCGTCTTCGGCGATATCGCCGCCTGCGAAACGCTTTTCAGCCACGAGGAACCCCGCCCGATGACCAGCGTGCCGATCCTTTCGGCCGGCCGCGCCGCCCTCGTGTCGGCCAACCAGTCGCTCGGCCTCGCGCTCGCCGACGACGAGATCGACTACCTCGTCAAAAATTTCACCGCGCTCGGCCGCGACCCGAACGACATCGAGCTGATGATGTTCGCGCAGGCGAACTCCGAGCACTGCCGTCACAAAATCTTCAACGCCACCTGGGAAATCGACGGCGCCACGCGCGACCGCTCGCTGTTCCAGATGATCAAGAACACCTATCAGCTGCACAGCGACGGCATCCTCTCCGCCTACAAGGACAACGCCGCCGTCATCGCCGGCACGCGCGGCGGCCGTTTCTACGTCGACCCAAAAACCGGCGAATACGCCGCACACGAGGAAGAGATCCACCTGCTCTGCAAGGTCGAGACGCACAACCACCCCACCGCCATCTCCCCTTTCCCCGGTGCCGCCACCGGATCCGGCGGCGAGATCCGCGACGAAGGCGCGACCGGCCGCGGCTCGAAACCGAAAGCCGGCCTCAGCGGTTTCACCGTCTCCAACCTGAAACTTCCCGGCGCGTTGCAGCCGTGGGAAAAGGAAAACGGCAAACCCGGCCGCATCGTCTCCGCCCTCGACATCATGATCGACGGCCCGCTCGGCGGCGCCGCGTTCAACAACGAATTCGGCCGGCCCAACATCAACGGTTACTTCCGCACCTTCGAAGCCGAGGTTCCCAACGCCCGCGGCACCGAGCTCCGCGGTTACCACAAGCCGATCATGCTCGCGGGCGGTCTCGGCAACATCAAGGCCGGCCACGTCCAAAAGGGCGTCATCAATCCCGGCGACCAGCTGATCGTCCTCGGCGGACCCGCGATGCTGATCGGTCTCGGGGGCGGCGCCGCCAGCTCGATGGCGAGCGGCTCGGGCAGCGAGGATCTCGATTTCGCCAGCGTGCAGCGCGACAACGCGGAGATGGAACGCCGCTGCCAGGAAGTCATCGACCGCTGCTGGGCGCTCAACGACGCGAATCCCATTTCCTTCATCCACGACGTCGGCGCGGGCGGCCTCTCGAACGCGCTGCCCGAACTCGTCAACGACGGCGGACGCGGCGGACGCTTCGACCTGCGCAAAGTCCCGAACGCCGAGCCCGGCATGTCGCCGCTCGAAATCTGGTGCAACGAATCGCAGGAGCGCTACGTGCTCGCCGTTCCCCTCGCGCGACTCGAGACGTTCAAGCAGCTCTGCGAACGCGAGCGCTGCCCGTTCGCCGTCGTCGGCGAAGCGACCGAGGAAAAACGCCTCGTCCTCGAGGATCCCCAATTTCAGAACAGGCCCATCGACCTCCCGCTCGAGGTGCTGCTCGGCAAGCCGCCGCGCATGCATCGCCAGGACACGACCGTTCCCCGTCCGAAAAAGCCGCTCGAGCTCGGCGCGCTCACGCTGCTCGAGGCGACGCGGCGCGTGCTCTCCCACCCGACCGTCGCCGACAAGACGTTTCTCATCTCGATCGGCGATCGCACGCTCGGCGGTCTCATCGCCCGCGACCAGATGGTCGGTCCGTGGCAGGTGCCCGTCGCCGACTGCGCGGTGACGGCTGCGAGTTTCGATGTCTACACCGGCGAAGCAATGGCCATGGGCGAACGCACGCCTGTCGCCGTCAACAACGCGGCTGCCTCTGCGCGCCTCGCCGTCGGCGAAGCGCTGACAAATCTCGCCGCCGCCCAGATCGGCGCCATCGGCAAAGTCAACCTCTCCGCCAACTGGATGGCCGCTCCCGCGATTCCCGGCGACGGCGCCGATCTCTACGCGGCCGTGCAGGCGGTCGGCATGGAGCTTTGTCCCGCGCTCGGCATCACGATCCCGGTCGGAAAAGACTCGATGAGCATGAGCACGGCTTGGACCGACCGGGAGACCGGCCAGCCCAAACGCATCACCGCGCCGACCTCGCTGATCATCTCCGCCTTCGCCGCCGTCGCGGATGTGCGGGCGACGCTCACGCCTCAACTGCGGTATGATCGGACGAATTTAACCACAGAGACACAGAGCGCACAGAGTTCAGCAGGCTCTTCGTCCGAACTCCGTGACCTCCGTGCCTCTGTGGTTCAACCTTCCGGTTCCGAGGAAATCGGCGAGACCGTTCTCCTGCTCGTCGATCTCGGCCGGGGCAAAAACCGGATGGGCGGATCGATTCTCGCCCAGGTCGTTTCCCAGATGGGCGAGGAAACGCCCGACGTCGACAACCCCACCGACCTGAAAAATTTCTGGAACGCGATCCAGCAGCTGGGCCGCGAGAAGAAACTCCTCGCCTACCACGATCGCTCGGATGGCGGCCTGCTGGTCACCGCGATCGAAATGGCCTTCGCCGGCCACACGGGCGTCGATCTCGAGATCCCCGCGGGACACAACGCCTTCAGCTCGCTCTTCAGCGAGGAGCTGGGCGCGGTCATCCAGGTGCGCGAGGCGGATCTCGACGACGTTTACCTCACGCTGCGGCAGCACGGCTTCAAGGCCTGCACCACGCGCATCGGCTCGCTCAACCGCGCACACAAGTTCCGCGTGAAGCGCGCCGGTCAGGGATTGCTCGACGAAAATCTTTTCGAACTCCGCGCCATCTGGTCCGACGTCACGCGCCGCATCTCCGCCCTGCGCGACAACCCCGCCTGCGCGGAGTCGGAGTTCAAACTGAAACGGGATGCGACGAATCCGGGAATCACCCCGAAGCTGACGTTCGCGTTCGGCGCGGGCGCCGAGCGCGAAGTTGAAAGCTCAAAGTTGAAAGTTGAAAGACGTGACTCCGGAGCCGTTCCGAACTTTCAACCTTCAACTTTCAACCTTCAACAATCGCGACCTTCCGTCGCGATCCTGCGCGAGCAGGGCGTCAACGGGCAGGTCGAGATGGGCGCCGCGACGACCCGCGCGGGATTCAAGGCGATCGATGTTCACATGACGGACATCCTCACCGGCCGCATCTCGCTGAAGGATTTTCGCGGCGTGATCGCCTGCGGCGGCTTCAGTTACGGTGATGTGCTCGGCGCCGGCGAAGGCTGGGCGAAAAGCATCCTCTTCAATCCCCGCGCCCGCGCGGAGTTCGCCGCCTTCTTTGCCCGCGAGGACGCCTTCGCGCTCGGCGTGTGCAACGGCTGCCAGATGATGAGCAACCTTCACTCGATGATTCCCGGCGCCGGACTCTGGCCGCGCTTCGTGCAGAACCAGTCCGAGCGTTACGAGTCCCGCTTCGTTTCGGTGCGGATCGAAAAAACTCCCAGCGTGCTCTTCGCCGGGATGGAAGGCTCCGTCATCCCGATCGCGGTCGCACACGGCGAAGGATACGCGGAGTTCAAGGACGCCGTGGCGTTGAAGGCATGCGATGCCTCCGGCCTCGTGGCCGGCCGCTTCGTCGACAACCACCATCGCGTCACGGAGCAATACCCGCTCAACCCCAACGGCTCGCCCCTCGGCATCACCGCGCTCACGACGACGACCGGCCGCGTGACGATCATGATGCCGCACCCCGAGCGCGTCTTCCGCACCGCCGCGATGAGCTGGCACCCGGAAAACTGGGGCGAGGATTCGCCGTGGATGAAGCTCTTCTACAACGCGCGCGCGTGGGTCGGATGAGCCTGCTCCCAGCAGGGCGCGCGGTGAAAGGCGCCGAATCAGTTCCCACTTGGCAGTTCGGCGGGTCACGGACAGTTTCCGCCCGCCATGGCGGTGATCAAAATCTCCCTCGATAACTTCCTGCGCGATTTCAAGGAGCGCCATGAGCAACAAAAGGAACTGCCCTTCTGTTTCGTGCTTGGGTCGGGTGCTTCCTACGAGTCCGGCATTCCCACCGGGGCTCTGCTCGTCGACCAGTGGCTGAAGCGCCTGTGGGAAGACGGTTCCGACCGGCAGCTCCCGATCGAGCGCTGGGCCACCGCCGCGAACCTCGGCATCCAGAAATTCAACTATGAGCGGCGCTCCGAATTTTACGGCGAAGTTTATGAACGCCGGTTTCGCGGACGCTGGGACGCGGGGTTCATCGAGCTGGAACGTGCTTTCGAAAAAAAGGAGCCCAGCTTCGGTTACTCGGTGCTCTCGTGGATCCTGGCCGAAACCCAGCATCGGGTCGTCATCACGCCGAACTTCGACAACCTCGTGGCGGACGCCCTCGCCCTCTACAGCGACACCGCCCCCATCGTCTGTCTGCATGAGAATCTCGCCGGCTACGTCACCCACAAGCTGCACCGTCCCCTCGTCGTCAAAATCCACCGCGACCTCTATTTCGATCCGAAGAGTCGCCAGCAACATATCGCCGAATTGCCCGGACGGCTGTGTGAAGCGCTCGTCAACCTGCTTCGCAACTGCACCCCGGTGTTCATTGGCTATGGAGGCAACGATCCCGGTTTCATGGATTTTCTGAAAAACCTCCCTGAGGGCGTGCCGGACCGAATCTACTGGTGCCAGCGGGAAGCCGCGACGTGCAACGCCCGCATTCTGGAGTTTCTCGATCGGCGTGACGGCAACCTCGTCACCATCCCCGGCTTCGACCTGCTCATGCTCCGCCTTCGGCAAACGCTCGGAATCCCGGATTTTGTCGCGGCCGTGGACAACCGCCACGCCGCCCGCATGGAGCGCTACCGGAAAAGTCTGGTTGATCTTACGAGCCAGGCCGAGAAGCAGGCCAAATCTCCCGATGCCACCGTCGAGGAAAAGGAGAACGCCGAGGCCGCCGTGGCCGTGGTGCAGCAAACCAAGGTGGAGGACACCCCGCAGTCGTGGCTTCTTCGCGCTCAAGCCGAACCCAATCCGGACAAGGCCGAGGCGATTTATCGTGAGGCGCTGGCGAAGTATCCCCAAGACACCGACGTATTGCTGGCGCTGGCAGAATTTCTCGCCGACCGAAAACAGTGCTTTGATGAAGCTGAGCGCTTGCTCAAAACCGCCTGTGAAACCGCTCCCGGCAACCCGGACTGCCTGCGCGCCTACGGAATGTTTCTCCGGGACTCGCGGCGTGACGGCCAAAGGGCGGAACTCTTCCTGCAACGGGCGATAGAAATATATACCTGGCAACTGGGAGCCGAACACCCCGTCACCCTGCGAAGCCGAACCAAACTGGCCGGTGCCCTATACCTCCAGAACAAGCACAAGGAAGCGGAGCAGGAGTCACGGGCGGTGTTAGCGATCCAAGAGCGGGTGCTCGGGCCCGAGCATCCGGGAACCCTGGCAAGTCGGCTCAACCTCGCCCTGGCGCTGGAATCCCGGGCCACGCCCGAGGCGTTTCACGAGGCGATTCGCGAATATCGAGCGCTGTTGCTGATCTGTGAGCGGGTGCTGGGGCCGAAAGACCCCGAGTCGCTTTCACTTAAGATCCGAAACAACTTGGCCGCCGCGCTGCACCACCAGGGAAAATTTTCGGAAGCAGAAGTCGAACATCGGGCTGTACTGGCAATCCGGAAAGAAGTGCTCGGTGAAAAGCATCCGGCCGTATTAATCAGCTGTTTCAACCTCGGCATGTCCATCGACGCCCAAGATCGGCCTGACGAGGCCCTGACGTTCTTGCAAATGGGAGAAAAGGGTTGGATAGCCATGGGCGAACCCAAACACCCGGAAGCCCAAAAAGTCCGCGCAGCGCGCATCCGAATTGAAGCCAGATTAAAAAAACCTCGCTGATCCATTGGAGTTGGCTGTTGGTTTTTTCCGCCTCGAACCGCCTTGCCGTCGAAGCACTGCCGAAACGGCGGATTTTCATTTGCGTCGTCGAGCGGCGAGCCAAACAAGAGACGCGTGAAACCTCCCCTTCCCCTGCGTCGGCTCACCATTTTTTTCGTGTCGGGTTCATCGCTGCTGCTGTGCGGTCCAGCCGCACGTTCCGCGGATGCCCCGGTGCCCGCGCCCGTGCCCGCCGAGGTTGCGATCGCGCGGCCCTCCCCTGCCGAGGTGGCGCAGGCGGCGGAGAGTCTGCAGAAATTCGCGGCGCAGGCCGATTCCGCCACCAAAGCCATCCTGGCAAAATATCCGGACCTCATTGCGATTCGTCCGCCGCGGATCAATCCCGCCGTCGTTCCCAGCCTCAACCCGGGACATCGCGCCAAGCACGCCGCCAACGTGGAGATCGCGCAAAAGGGCGACATCGACGTCCTCTTCATGGGCGACTCCATCACCGATTGGTGGCGCAGCGCGGGCGCTCCCGGCGCCATAAACCCGCGCAATGCCGGCAAGGCCGTTTTCGACAAATACTTCGGCGCAATGAAGGTCGCGAATTTCGGCATCGCCGGCGACACCACGCAGGGCGTGCTCTTCCGGCTCAGGGACGGCGAGGGCCAGGGCTTTCAGCCCAAGGCGATCATGCTGATGATCGGCACCAACAACGCGGGCAACTGCTCGTCCGCGGAAATCGCCGAGGGCATCGGCGCGATCGTCCTGGAAATGCGCCGGGATTTCCCCGAGGCGAAAATCCTGCTCCTGGGCATTTTCCCGCGCGCCAACCCGGGTGACCAGATTCGCAAGACGGCCTTGGACGTGAACCCCCTCATCGCGAAACTCCACGACGGCAAAAATGTTTTCTACCTCGATATCGGCGCCAGGTTTCTCGACGCGGAAGGCATGCTCCCCGCGGACATCATGCCCGACAAACTGCACCCCACCGAGAAGGGCTACGAAATCTGGGCCGAAGCCGTCAAAGAGCCGCTCGCCGAGTTGATGAAGTAGGAAGCAATCGGGCTCCGCCATTCCGTCCGTCTCACGGGATAACCCGCCTCGCTTGAATCGAAATCTCCCGCCGGCCCCGCCACCCGCGGCGGATTTCAACCCGCCGTTTCGCTGGGCGGCCATGGCTGTTTTTCTGGTCACGCTGCTCGCCTACTGGCCTTCGCTTTCGGGCGGGTTCGTCTGGGACGACGACGCGCACGTCACCAAACCCGAATTGCGCTCGTGGAACGGACTGGCCCGGATCTGGACGGAGCCGGCTGCGACGCAGCAATATTATCCGCTCCTCCATTCGGCGTTCTGGATTGAGCACCGGCTCTGGGGCGACAACCCGCTTGGCTACCGGCTCCTCAATTTTTTTCTCCACGCCGCCGCGGCCTGCCTTTTCGCGGCGGTGCTGCGCAGGCTCGCCGTGCCGGGGGCGTGGCTCGCGGCGTTCGTCTTCGCCCTGCATCCGGTGTGCGTCGAATCGGTCGCCTGGATCACCGAGCAGAAAAACACGCTGTCGCTCGTCTTCTATCTCGCCGCGGCGCTCGGCTACCTTCGCTTCGATGTCACGCGCGGACGCTCCGCGTATTTTTCCGCGACGGCTTTTTTTGTCGCCGCGCTCCTCTGCAAAAGCGTGACCGCGACCCTGCCTGCGGCGTTGCTCGTCGTGATTTGGTGGAAACGCGGCCGCATCGAGTGGCGTCGCGATTTTCTCCCGCTGCTTCCCTGGCTCGCCCTGGGGCTCGCGGCGGGGCTCGTCACGTCGTGGGTCGAGTTCCACCTCATCGGCGCGCAGGGCGAGGAGTACGGGCTCTCGCTGCTGCAACGCGGACTGCTCGCCGGGCGCGTCGTCTGGTTCTACCTCGGAAAACTTCTCTGGCCGGTCTCGCTCGTGTTCATCTACCCGCGCTGGAACGTGGATCCCCAGGCGCTGGCATCGTATGCGTTTCCCGCCGGCGTTTTCCTTTTGATCGCGGCGTTCGCCTGGCAGGGCCTCCGCTCGCGCGGGCCACTCGCCGCGCTGCTGATTTTTATCGGGACCCTCGCCCCGGCCCTCGGGTTTATTAACGTCTACCCCTTCAAGTTCTCGTTCGTGGCGGATCACTTTCAGTACCACGCAAGCCTCGCGATCATTGCCGCGGTTTCGGCGGGGCTGATCCTCGGACTTCAACGGACGCCGCGCTGGGTCGCGGTGGCGGCGGGCATTGTCACGATCGGCCTCTCGGGCTTTCTCACCCACCGCCAGAGCGCCGTGTATGAAAGCAATTTCGTCCTGTTTAAAACCACGGTCGAAAAAAATCCCGCGGCCTGGATGGCGCACGGCAATCTCGGCATGATGCTCAGCGAAGCGGGCCGGCTCGACGAAGCCCTGCTGCATGTGCGGAAAGCGGTTGAGCTCCACCCCAACGCGCCCGAACCGGCGAACAGCCTCGGTCACGTACTCAATCTCCTCGGCCGCGCCCCGGAGGCGTTGAGCCATTTCCAGCGGGCGCTCGCGCTCCGGCCAAATTTTCCGGAAGCGCACAACAATCTCGGCATCGCCCTGATCGCGACCCGCCGCCCCGCGGAGGGAATCGCGGAGTTCAACGAAGCCATCCGGCTCGATCCGAAGTACGCGGCGCCGCGTTTCAACCTCGGCCTTGCCCTCGCGCAAAGCGGGCGCACCGGTGAAGCGGTCGGCCATTTCGAACAGGCGCTCCGCCTGAAGCCCGACTACGCCGAGGCGGAGCTGCATTGGGGCGTGTGCCTGACGCTGCAGGGAAACCATTCCGCCGCCGCGCCGCACTTCGAGCGCGCGATTCAACTCAACCCCACCTCCGCCGAAACGCTCCGACTCTACGGCGTCGCGCTGGGACAGGCGGACCGCATCCCCGCCGCGATTGTCCAGCTGCGTCGCGCGGTGCAGCTTCAACCCCACTTCGCGCAGGCGCACATGGATCTCTCGCAACTCCTCCGTTTGAACGGGCAAAACGCCGAGGCGGACCTCCACCATCGGGAAGCGCTCCGACTCAGCCCCCCGCGGTAGCAGGACTATTTCGCGTCGGCGCGGTTCGCGCTGACGTATTTCGCCGCGGCGGGCGGCACGCCCCGGCCTTTTTCGGAAAGCAGCGGGAGAAACGGGCTCGGCTCGAAGGCTTTCAGTCCGGCGACGATCGAGGCGGCGACAAAATCGGCGCCGGCGAGATAGGTGTGGTTATGATCGCTGTAGAACTTGTCGACCGCCTCGCGGCCGAGTTTTTCGTAGCGGTCGGCGCAGAGATTCGTGAGGTCGAGCACCGGGAGATGCAGTTTTTCGCCGAGCTCCTTCGTCCATTGTGTGTAGCGCCCATTCCCGGTCCCGCGCTCGATGCGGTCCTCGCCCGGATCGTAGTCGGCCGGAAGCGGCTCCGTCGGGGTGGCGTCGCGGAATTTCGCCTTCGGGTTCGTCCAGATGTTGCGCGTCGTCACCGTCAGGAAATAAACCCGCGCGCCTTTCGCGCGGGCCGCGCTGGCCATCGCCGCCATGTACCAGCCGTAGGTGTGCGCCGTTTCCACCGTGCCGTCGGCGCGCGGAAGTTCGACCGTCTCATCGCCCAGGCCCGGGATGGAACCGCGTGACCGCACGTCGCGCGGGGGGCCGCCGTCGTTGATGCCGAAAACCAGCAGCACGAAATCGCCGGCCTCGATCCGCGGGAGCACGCTGGGCCAGTCGCCGGGATTGGTGAAGTAGGTGCGGCTCGACTGGCCGGCATGCGCGACATTGGCGACGGTGACTTTCTCGGCGTCGAAATAATCCGCGAGCGGCGTGCCCCATCCCGCGCAGGGCTGGCCGTTTTTTCCCTTGCCGTTGTTGCGCGCCGTCGAATCGCCGAGCACGAAAAGCGTCGGCCGGCGCGGCGCCTCCTCCGCAGCGCTGCCGGGTCCGGCAGTGAAAACCATCAGGCCGCCGAAGAGCAGCGCGGACAACTTCGGGTGGAGAATCGCGCGGAAGAATTGCATCGGAAATTGTGGGGTCAGGAGACAATTGACGCACGGCACGGCAGGACGTTGCCACCGGTATTTCAACCTTTGAGCCGTTTCGCCCGTCCGCCGCTCCTTCAAAATACCCGGCGACCTCGGGCAGTTCGGGATGTCAGTCACGGCACCCATGAACCATCCCCCGCACAGTCCCGCCTGGAAACGCATCCATCGCAGTCCCTTTTTCTGGGTGGCGGCATTCTTCATCCTCGCGGCGATGGTGATCTACGTCGTGACGAACAATCTCGCTTTCTGGCCCGGCGAAAAAGCCCAGCCCGCCGTCCCGGCGCTCACACCGTGATTGCAACGGTGCACCCGGACCGCACCCATTTCGTGCTCGCTGCGTCTTCTTCGTCATCCCCCGAATGAAAATCCCCGTTCATGTCCTTTTCCGCCTCGGACTCATCGCCTCCGTCTCGCTCGCGTCACCCGCCTTCGCCTCGAATGTCGGGAAACGCTTCCCCTCCGAGCTGCGCGTGTTCTCGGACAAAGCGACCGGCGTAAACGTCACCGCCCTCACGACCGGTCCGGCGAACGACGCCAAGATCTACCAGACGCACCCGCAGTGGACCGCCGACAATAAATACATCGTTTTCCGTTCGAACCGCGGCGCGCCGCCCCCCGCTCCCGGCGCCACCGGCGGAGCCAATGCCCAGGCCTTCTTGGTCAACGAAACCACCGGTGAGATCATCCAGGTGACCGACGGAGCCGAAACCGGCACGGGCAGCCTCAACGTCGCGCGCAAATCGATGAAGTTATATTTCTTCCGCGGCGGCGGTTACCGGAGCAACACCCCGGCGAAGCTCATCGAACTCAATCTCGAAACCCTGCTCGCCGACAGCGAAGCCGGAAAGATGAAGGAGGATTCCGCCTACGAACGCGTGGTCGCCACCTTGCCGGACACGCTGCGCGAATCCGGCGGCTTCGCCCTCGATGCCGACGAAAAGATCGCCTACGTCGGCGTGACGCGGCTCGACGCCATTCCCGGCGGCAAGGCGCCCGAGATCGTCGGTCTGGCCGAAGGCGCGCTGCGCGGGACCCAAGCCACGCTCGCGCCGCCAATGTCGCCGCCCGCGGAGTCAAACCCCGCAGCCGCGGCTTCACCCGCTCCCGGCGCGAATACGGCGGCCGCCGCCACGCCGGCCCAGCCCGCCGGCCAGCGGCCCCGCGGCCAGCCGATTCCTCCGCGCCCCGGCGGAATTCGCAGCATCGATCTGGCGACCGGCGAAATCAAAAAAGTCGTCGATACGGAATTCACCATGGGCCACGTGCAGACCAACCCCTGGGTCACCGGCGAAATCATTTATTGCAACGAGACCGGCGGCGACGCCCCGCAGCGCATGTTCACCACGATGGCCGACGGCTCGCGCAACCGCCCGCTCTACGTCGAGACGCCCGACGACTGGGTCACACACGAGGCCGTGATCACGAAGGATGAAGTCGTCTTCAACATCCTCGGCCACCAGCCGCGCCTCCGCACGCACGCCACCGGCATCGCCGTGATCAACCTGCGCAACGACCACATCCGCCTCTACGGCGAGGTGGACGAGCAATCGCCCAACGGCCGGCTGGGAGCCTTCTGGCATTCGAACGGATCTCCCGACGGCCGCTGGCTGGTCGGCGATACGTTCGCCGGAAATCTCTGGCTGATCGACCGTCGCACGCAGGCGATGACGCTCCTCTCGACCGATCACAAGATGCGGCCCGACCACACACACCCGACCTTCAGCCCCGACAGCAAACGCGTCCTCATCCAATCCGGGCTGCTCTCCGACGGAAAAAGCCTGGACCTGATGACGATCGCCGTGCCGCTCGGCCTCCAAAATCGCTAACTAAATATTGTCATCGCGAGGTACGCGAAGCGCACCCGTGGCCGCCGATGCGGAGCAGTTGTTGCGATCCAGCTGGATTGCTTCGTCGTCCCGCAAAGCGGGACTCCTCGCAATGACCGGATGTGAACCAATCCCGGTTTTTCTTACTGTTCAAAATGCCCACCGCGATCGAAGGCGGATGTTTGTGCGGAAAAACCCGCTACCGGCTTTTGGCCGGGCCGGACTATTTGAACGACTGTCACTGCATCGACTGCCGGAAAAGCAGCGGCGCGCCGTTCGTGTCGTGGGGCACCGTGGAACGCGCGAAGTTGCAGCTGCTCTCCGGCGAACTGCGAAAGATCCCGCACGCGAACCGGATTCGCTCCTTCGCCGCGTGCTGCGGCACGCATTTGTTTTTCGAGGAATCCGCCGCGACGCCCACCCTCGATGTGACGCTCGCCTCCCTCGACGATCCGAAACCATTTGCACCCCGCATCGCGATCTGGACAGAAGATCGCCTTCCCTGGGTGCGCCTCGACGACACCCGCCCGAACTATCCCCAGGCCAGTTCACCCAAAACAAATCCGCCCCCGCTGTAGGAGCGGCTTTACGCCGCGACCGATTCGCCGCTGTCCGTCCGACTTCAATCGCGGCGTAAAGCCGCTCCTACAATTTTCCCCATCCCATGAATCCACTCCGAAGCCTCGGCCCGCTCGCCATCATCGCCACGCTCTGCGCCATCAACGTCTTCGCCGCTCCCACCGACGACGCCTACAAGCTCACTCCGGACTCCGAGGTCCAACCCGGCGTGCCGCAGGGCAAAGTCGGCGAGTGGAAAAAACTCCCGAGCGAAGCCTATCCCGGCACGCTCCATGATTACTGCGTCTACGTCCCGGCCCAGTACGACCCGGCGAAGCCCGCGTCGCTGATGGTGTTTCAAGACGGCCAGGCGTGGCTCCGTCCGACCGGCGACTACCGCGTGCCCATCGTGCTGGACAATCTCATCTACCGCCGCGAAGTGCCGGTGATCATCGCGGTCTTCATCAATCCCGGCCGGACACCCGAACAACCGGAAGCGAGCGCGCAGGACTGGGGCGACCGCTCCTCGAACCGCCCGCAGGAATACAACGCCCTCGACGACAAATACGCGCGCGTGATCGTCGACGAATTGCTGCCGGTCCTGGCCAGGGAGTTTAATCTCTCCGCGAAACCCGAGGACCGCGGCATCGGCGGCGCAAGCTCGGGTGGCATCGCGGCGTTCACCGTCGCCTGGCACCGGCCCGATCAATTCGGAAAAGTGCTGAGCACGATCGGCAGCTTCGTGAATCTCCGCGGCGGCCACGTTTATCCCGACCTGATCCGCAAGGCCGACCGGAAACCGATCCGGGTTTTCCTGCAGGACGGACGCAACGACAACCGCGGCATTCGCGGCAACGACCCCACCGCCGCCTACAATCCCGAGCGCGACTGGTACGCGCAAAACCGGCTGATGGTCTCCGCACTCACCGAGAAGGGCTACGACATCAACTACAGCTTTGGCATCGGCTCCCACTCCGGCAAACACGGCGGCGCGATCTTCCCCTCGATGATGCGCTGGCTGTGGCGGGACTATTCGCAGTCGGAAGATCCGTCCGACCAGGGCAACCGCGGGTTTTTCGTGCCGGCACCGGCACCAGCCGCCTCCGTCGCTCCCACGCCGGCGGCTCCGTGAGTTTCCCGTCTTCATTCTGTCCGAATCGAAACGGGTGGCGCGCGCCGCTTCGCGGTGTTCTCTGCGCGCACCCCATGAATTCGAAAAAACTCCTGGCCCTGATTTTTCTGGGCGCAGCGGCCTCGCGTCTGCCTGCCGCCGATTCGACGCCCGCGATCCTGCCCGCTACTCCCCCGATTCGCATGGCGCCGGCCTCGGCCGGTCTGCCGCCGCTCCCGGCCGTCGTGCGCGACGAAACGCAGGCCCAGCAGGACGCGCGGCTGCAGTGGTTTCGCGCGGCGCGCTTCGGGATGTTCATCCACTGGGGCGTTTACGCGGTGCCCGCCGGATTCTGGCAGGGCAAACCGGTGGGAGCCGAGTGGATCATGCACCAGGGGAAAATTCCCGTCGCCGACTACCGCGCCTTCGCGAAAAATTTCACCGCCGAAAAATACGATCCGGAAGCCTGGGCCAGGCTCATCGCCGATGCGGGCATGAAGTACGTCGTCATCACCGCGAAGCATCATGACGGCTTCGCCCTCTACGAATCCGCCCATTCCGACTGGACCGCCGCGAAATCCTCCGGGGCGAAACGCGATTTGATCGGACCGCTCGCCGAGGCCGTCCGCGCCCGCGGAATTAAATTCGGGACTTACTATTCCCAAGCCCAGGACTGGATCAACCCGGGCGGCTCCACCGGTCGCGCCCAGCCCTGGGATCCCGCGCAAAAAGGCGACTTCGACGAATACCTCGCGAAGGTTTCGCTTCCGCAGGTCCGCGAGATCCTGGAAAAATTCCAACCCGACATTCTCTGGTGGGACACCGAATACCAGATGACGTCGGAGCGCGCCCGGCCGTTCTTCGACCTCGTCGTGTCGCACCCGAAGCTGATCCACAACAGCCGGCTCGGCGGCGGCGTGCTCGGCGATTTCCGCACCTCCGAGCAGCGCATTCCCGCCAGCGCGATGCTCGGCCGCGCACTCGAGGTGAACATGACGATCAACAATTCCTGGGGATACCGCACCGACGATCTCAACTGGAAGTCCGCGCAAACGCTCATCCGCAATCTCTCCGACATCACCAGCAAGGACGGCAACTACCTCCTCAACGTCGGGCCCACCGCTGAAGGCGTCATTCCCGAGCCATGCGTCGAACGCCTGCATGCGATCGGCCGCTGGCTGAAAACCAACGGCGAGGCGATTTACGCCACGCGCGGCAGCGTCTATCCGGCGCCGCTGACCTGGGGTCGCACCACCCAAAAAGCGAAGCCCGGCGGCGGCACCACGCTTTTCCTCCACATCTGGGAATGGCCGGCCGATGGAAAAATTCTCCTGCCCGACATCAAGCAGGCTCCGCGCTCCGGGCGGCTGCTCGCGGGCGGCATTGCGCTTGCGGCGACCGCCACGCCCGAAGGCATCGTCGTCACGCTGCCCGGCGCCGCGCCGGATCCGGATGTTTCCGTCGCCGCGCTCGAATTCGATCAACCGGTCGTCGTGCTCAACGCCGCCCCGCTGCCCAGCGAAACCGGCGCGTCCGGCACCCTCGCCGATCCCAGCAAATCCCCGCCGGCGCATTGAGGGACGAACGCGGGGCGCGGTTTCCCGCTGCGGGCAACCCGGTGCCAGACGGCCGACAAAGTAACCTAATAGGTTACTTTGTGTCCGTCCTCCGCGACGCACCCGCCTGCTGCCGAAGAGCAGCGAGCTGTTCGCTCACGTGATCCGGTTCAGCCGCCGGATCGCCGCGATCAAGCCCACCACGCCGGCGATCAGAATCCAGGCGATGCTCTCGAGCGAAACTCCCGCCAGCCAGCCGGCGGCGGCGGGGAGACTGGAAGCGCCGATCGCGGCCGCGCCCGACTGCCGTCCGATCACGGTCTGGACGGCCTCGGGGGCAAACCGCTTCGGCACCTCGTGCATGAGGCAGGGATAAACCGGCGCGAAGCCGAGTCCGAGCAGCACGAGTCCGAGCGCGGCCAGCGTACTGGTGTGGGCGAATGCAAACACCACCGTCCCGAGCAGCGCCAGCGAAGTTCCGACGTTGATCAGCCGCCGGTTGCCCCAGCGTTCCACCACCCAGCCGAAGAAGATGCGCCCGCCCGTGATCGATCCGTAGTAGGCCGCCACGCAGATCGCGGCGCTTTCCTGCGCGATGCCGCGCGACACCACGAGGATCGAGCCCGCCCAAAGACCCGCAGTCGTTTCGACAGCGACATAGATCACGAAGATCGCGGCCGACAGCCAGCCGGCGGGCGAGTTCGCGCTGGCGGCCGGCGGTTGCGAAGCTCCCGCTCCGTCGGAGTCCGCGGTCGTCCTTTCCGGCACCTTGTCCCAGAGCCGAAGCGTGCAGAGAAAAATCGCCGCGAGCGCCAGCTGCGCCGTGCCGATGGCAAAATACCCGACGCGCCAGCCCGACGGCGTGCCGAGCAACCGCGCCATCACCAGCGGACCGCACATCGCGCCGATTCCCCAGCAGGCGTGCAGCCAGTTCATGTGCCGCCCGCGATAGTGGCGCGCGACATAACCGTTCAAGCTGGCGTCGACCGCCCCTGCACCCAGGCCGATCGGCACCGCGGCGACGAGAAGCCAGCTGAGCCCCTGCGCCTGCGAAACAATCAACATCGCCGAGCCGGTGAGCGCGCAACTCACAAGCACCACCGGACCGGTTTTGAAACGCGCGATAATTTTTCCGCTGGAGAAAGCCGCGGCGGCGGAAAGCACTGTCCCCACCGCGACGATCAGGCCCGCCAAACCAATCGGGAGGCCCAGATCCCGGTGCATGCGCGGCCACGCCACGCCGAGCGATCCATCGGGCAACCCGAGGCTGATGAATCCAAGATAAATCACCGGCAGGAGAAGGAGTGCGGCCCGGGCAGGTGTCACACCCACGAGGGAATGACCGCCCGTCTCCGAAGCAATGCCGGGAAACGTTTGCCGGCGAAAGTCGTCTGGTCTCCGTTGTTGGGCAACCCCGCCCCACCCCTCCCACGCCAATGAACTTCCGCTCCGCTTTTCGCGTCTCGTTTCTGCTCGTGCTCGCCGGCCAGCTTCACGGCCAAACCTCTCCTTCCCCTGCGCCCGCGGCCGCCGCAACGCCGCCGCAACGCAGCGCTGCCGAGCGCGCGCTCGCGGAGGAATTCCGCGGCATCACCAGGGACGGCACCGTGGAGCCGGGTTTGTTTCCGATCCGTTCCACCGGCGTGACAACCGGGCCGGTCCGCGAGGCCGCAATCGCGTTTCTCGCCGCGCTCACGCCCGAGCAGAAGAGCAAAACGGTTTTTCCGGTCGACGATCCGGAGTGGCGGAAATGGACGAACGTCCACCGTTCGGCCCGACAGGGCGTGAGCTTCAAGGAAATGTCCGGGGCTGCGCGCGAGACGGCGTTCGCGTTGCTGCGCGCCTCGCTCAGCGCGAAAGGCCTCCAGCTCTCCCGCGACATCATGAAGCTCAACGAGACGCTCGGTGAGCTGAACAACAACAATTTCACCGAGTACGGCGAGTGGCTCTACTGGATCACGATCATGGGCGAGCCTTCGGCGACGAAACCGTGGGGATGGCAGATCGACGGCCATCATCTCATCGTGAATTACTTCGTGCTCGGCGACCAGGTGGTGATGTCACCCGTGTTCGTCGGCTCGGAGCCGGTCATCGCGACGTCCGGAAAATACCAGGGCGTCGCCATCCTCCAGCAGGAGCAGGATCGCGGCCTCGCGTTCTTCCGTTCCCTCGACGAACCGCAGCGGAAACGCGCCGTGCTCAACGCCAGCAAGACCGGCAACAACAACCTCACCGAGGCCTACAAGGACAACGTCGTGCTCGACTACGCCGGACTCCCCGCCGCCGAGCTCAACGCCGCGCAGCAGAACGAGCTCCTCGCGCTGGTCGATCTTTTCGTGAGCAACATGGATGACGGCCACGCGAAAATCAAAATGGACGAAGTGCGCACCCACCTCGCCCGAACGCACTTCGCCTGGATCGGCGGCGGCGAAGCCGACAGCGTTTTCTATTTTCGCATCCACAGCCCGGTTGTCCTGATCGAATTCGACCACCAGCGCCCCGCCAATCTCCGCCACCTGGCGAAAGACCCGCAAGTGCCGTTGCGCTCGCACATCCACGTCGTCGTGCGCACGCCAAACGGCAACGACTACGGCAAAGACCTCCTGCGCCAGCATCACGAAAAACACACGCACTGATTTTCCCCTTTCCCTGCCGCCACGCGGATCGGCGCGCCGGCCGGTCGCGCGGTTTCCCGACCAGCGAAAGTGTCATCCATTAGATGACACTTTCCGGTTTTTTCCTCTGCAGAGGCTTGGCAGGTTTGTCATCTATTAGATGACAAACCTGGCGGCTGGCGGGGATCGTCCGGGGGATTTTGAGCGGGATTTTGCGGGATTTTCGCGCTGTCCGAATCGGAAACCGGTGGACGGCGTCTCGCCTTCGTGTTCGTTGTTCCCCCTTCCCCATGCCGTATCTCCCTCGCGCCCCGCGTTTCTTTTTTTCCCCCCTGGCCATCCTTTCGCTGTGGCCGTTGCTCCTTCCGCCCCTCGTGGCCCAGCGGCCGGAGGACAAGCCGCTGCCCGCCCCGGCTCCCGTGCACGCGGAGTTCAAATTCGATTTCGGTCCGGGCAAGGCGCGCGAGGGCTATGCCCCGGTTTCCGCTGACACCGCATATTCCACCGAACGCGGGTACGGTTTCGATTTCGGATCCAAGCCGGTCGGAGTCGAGCGCAGCGGGAACGATCCTCTCACGGATGGATTGGTGACCGCTTCCGAGCCGCCTTTCTTCTTCTCGGTGAAAGTGCCGGAGGGAAACTACCGCGTCACCGTGACGCTCGGCGATGCGCAGGAGGGATCGAACAACACCATCCGCACGGAATCCGGCCATCTCATGGCGGCCGGAATCGTCACGACGCCGGGGAAATTCGTGACGCGCACCTTCTACGCAAACGTCCGCCGGCCCGAGCTTCCCGCACCGCCGCAAAACGCCCCCGGCGGATCGAAGGTCCACATGTTTCTCGCCGGCGAAGCCGAGGCGCGGCACTGGGACGAAAAGCTCACGATCGAATTCAACGGCAGCCGTCCCGCTCTCTGCGCCGTGGAAATCGTGAAGGACGACAAGGTGCCGACGATCTTCGTCGCCGGCGATTCGACGGTCGGCGACCCGCGTCGCGGTCCCGGCGGAAACTGGCCGACGCAGCTTTGCCAGTTCTTCAAACCCGAGGTCGTCGTCTGCAACAGCGCCGAGGGTGGAGAAACGACCAAGAGTTTCATCACCGGTTATCGTTTCGACAAAGTTCTCAGCCAGATGAAAGCGGGGGATTTCTTCCTCGTGCAGTTCGCGCACAACGATTCGAAGCCCCAGTGGCCGCAGAGCTACACGGAGCCAGCGACAAGTTTCAAAGCATACCTGCGCGTCTTCATCGCCGAAACCCAGCGCCGCGGGGCCACGCTCGTTCTCGTCACGCCCATGGAGCGGAGACAGAACGGCGACACCGTCGGCCCCTGGGCGCGTGCGATGCGCGAGGTCGCGGCCCAGGACAATGTCCCGATCATCGATCAGTGGGCGGCGAGCAAGCAGCTCTGGACCGCGATGGGGGAAAACGTGGGCCAGGCATTCACCGATCAAACTCATCTCAGCGGCTACGGCGGCTACCTGCTCTCGAAACTCATGGTCGCAGGAATCAAAAAGAACGTGCCGGCCCTCGCGCGTTTCATTGTCGACGACTTTGTGGAGATGAGCCCCGCCCAACCCGAGCCTCCGCCGGAATATCTCCGCCAGTCCGCCGGTCCCGGCGCACCGACGCGCGGACCGAGAAACTCGGGTGGTGCACCCGCTCCCGGTGCGGCGAATGCAAAAACCCTCGGACCTGTGCTGTAACGGCGGGAACTCCAAGTAGGGCGGATCTGTGACCCGCTCTTGCCGTCGGCTCGGAGTCGCAGTCACGCAAGCCGGGACGGATCACAGAGCCGCCCTGCTTCGAACCGCACGGTCAGCCCCGAAGCTCTTTCGCGATTTTCTTCGGCCGCGACTCGAACATTTTCATCGAGGGCAATTCGACCGCGGTGAGAAACCCGCCGAGGCCGCAGCCGGTGTCGAGGCCCACGACGTTTTCGTTGACCCACGCGTCGTCGGGGTCGTCCGGCGTGTAAACCGAGAGCTCGGTCGGCAGCAAGGTCACCGGGGTGTGACCGAACACCACTTTTTTCCCGCGGTAGTTGCGGACGAAGTCATCCGTTCTCACCCACGCCATCTTCGCGGCGGGACTCACCGCGGAGGGATGCAGAAATCCCTCCGGCCCGCGCGGGAGGCCGGCATGGAGATAGATCGCGCGTTCGTCCTCATACCAGAACGGCAGGTGCGCCATCCACTCCACCACGTGGTCCGGCAGAAAAATCCCGGAAGCCAGCAGGCCCATTTCACGGTCGCTCGGTTTCTCGGCCGGCTGCGGCGGCGGACCGCCCGTGAAGGAACGCAGCGTCGAAAAACAGCCGTGCTCCGGTACGAGGACGAACTCATCCCATCCCTCGCCGCGCACGCGCAGCCAGGCATCCTCGTGGTTGCCCCGCAAAAACACCACGTGCGCGGGTGTCGTGAGGGGAAGGGCCATTAAAATCTCCAGCACTTCCCTGGCGTGCGGGCCGCGGTTCACATAGTCGCCGAGAAAAACCACCGTGTCGTCGGCATCGAGCGGTGGAAGCTGCGCCCACACGCGGTCGAAATGCGCCCGCTCGCCGTGAATATCACCGATCGCAAAAGTCCTTCCGGCCATGGCGCATAGCGTCGGAGGCGCAGTCGGGACTCAACGCTAAACCCGCTTCTTGAAAGCATGCCTTGATCGACGTGGCAGCCGAGGTAACGAGGCTGCGCTTTGGGACGGCGGCCTTCCTCCAGCCTCGTTACCTCGGCTGCTACGTAAATCACTCGCCCGTTTTTCCCGCTGCCGCGGCCGCGGGTGCGGTTTTTTTCAGCGGCACACGAATTTCCTTTTCCGTTCCGCGCGTCCGGGCGATGAGGACGATCTCGTCCTTCACCGGT
Source organism: Opitutaceae bacterium (assembly GCA_036261745.1). Classification (GTDB taxonomy): domain Bacteria; phylum Verrucomicrobiota; class Verrucomicrobiia; order Opitutales; family Opitutaceae; genus DATAKE01. Next base: position 18,134 of record DATAKE010000099.1, on the reverse strand, counting down.
TTGGCCATGATGTCGTTCAACTCCACCTCGGTGAGGCCGCGCATCCGGATGCCCTGGATCGAGGTGATTTCCATTCCCTCCTCGAGACCGGCGCCGGCGGCCAGCGAGTTTGGCCGCACGGTTTCGACGCGCAGGAACGAGAGCGGCATCGTCGCGCCGCCCGCGTTGGGCAGATAAAAGAGCCTCAGTTCCACGCTCGCGAGCGCGGCGGAAACCCGGACGGCCGGCAGAAGCAGCGTCGGCTCGGCCGCGGCCGCGCGAACCTTCACCACGGTCGCCTGGAAACGCGCCTCGCCGCGCAATTTCGCGAAGGCGGGCTCCGCCTCGAGTTTGGCGGCGTCGTTGTAGCCCGCGATGGCGGCCTGTTCGAGCGACTCGAGCGCGCGTTTCTTGTCGCCGTTGTAAGCATGCGCACGGGCGAGATCGAAGAGGTTGGCCTTGTGGTCGGGCTTCAGGGCGACGGCCAGTTCAAGAAAACCCTCGGCGCTGTCGTAGTCCGCCTGCTCAAAAAATCCGCGGACCGTCTCGCGCGTCATCGAGGTGAAACTGGCGATCACGCGGCGGACCATGCGGCGCTCGGGCGAGTCTTCGCCGACATCTGCCTTCCGGCGCAATTCCGCGGCGAGACTTTGCTTCCGGCCGGAACCGGCCATCGCCGCGTTCCCGAGTTGCTCGAGCAAATCGTCCTCGCGCGACTGGAGGGCGCGCTCGGCTTTCAGGCCGTCCTTCAGTTCGCGGGAGGCGGCGAACTCGCGGAGGTTCGCCTCGTGCTTCGCAATCCCGGCGAGTCCTTCGAAGTCGGCGGTGAGCGACTTCAGCGCGCGCCACCGCTCGAGGAGCGGCTGTTCGGGCATGGCCGCCAGCCGTTTTTCCAACAGGGCTTGAATCAGCGCCTCGTCCTTCGGGCGCACGCCCGCACGCATCGCCTGCAACTCGAACCATTCGACCGCCTCGGTGAGGACGGTCGCAGGCGCCCAGACATGTCCGCCCTCGAAGGTCACGATCCGGTGCACGGCTTTTCTTTCCTCCAGTTCGCCATCGAGCCGACGGAGCTCGGGGTAGTTGAAGTCCTCGGTGCCGGCCACGCCGAAAAAGAGAAACGGCACCTGCTTCGGAACCCCGGCCGACTGCGGGAAACCCGCGCCGCAGGCGATCACCCCTTTCACCAGGCCGGACAGCGCAATGCTCGTCGCCACGCGGGCGCCGCCGGACATTCCCGCTGTGTAAATGCGCCGGCCGTCGACCGAAAAGTGCGCGGTGACATCCTTGATCATCGCGTTGGCCGCGGCGGCGTTGGCGGCCCACGGTCCGTTGCGCGAGTTGAGCGAACCGGCGACGAGGTAACCGTATTTCTCGGCGGCTTCACGCAACCGCTCCACGGGCATGATGCCGCGGGCACCGGCATCGAAGCAGAAAATCACCGGCCATTTTTTCGCCTCCGTGTAGTTCGAAGGCAGGTAGAGCGCGTAGCTTTGCGCCGGGTTCCCCTCGCAGATCACCTTGTCGACGACCTGCCCGGTCAGGGATTGCGCCCGAACCGACAGCGCGAACAGGAGCGCGAAAACAGCAATGCAGCAGAAGCGGACAGCCATGGGATGAAGGGACCGGGACGGCCGAAAGAAAGGATTTTGGCGGGGCATCGCAAGAAGCCTAACCCCTTTCTCACGCAAAACCCTTCATCGCCGGCCGTTCCTTGCCCGCCTTGCTGTAGGAGCGGCTTTACGCCGCGACCGGCTGGCGGATGGATGGGCCCGAGCGGTCGCGGCGTAAAGCCGCTCCTACAATAGGATTATTTTTGAAGGGATATTTGGCGCGACGGGTTTATAACGGGTGTCACCGCCGGACTCCGCGCGGTTTCCCTCCTAACCCGCCGAATTTCACCATGCCTGATCCCACCGATTCCGACCCGCTGGATCCCCTGCTCGACCGGCTTGGCCGGCAGACGCCCCTCCCGCCCGCTCCGCTCGGCCCGGAAGTATGGCGGCGAATCTCACTCGCGGAAGAATCGGCCCGCGGCGGATTCTGGGAGCGTTTCCACGCGGTTTTTGCGCGGCCGTCGTTTGCGGTCACCTTTGTGGCGGCGTGCGTTTTCCTCGGCTTGTTTCTGGCCGAAGTGCGCCGGTCCCGGCGTCAGGACGACTACAACCGCGAGCTCATGCAAAGTTACCTGCGGTTGATTGACCCGCTCCTGCAGGCGGCGGACCGGCCCTCGCTCGCCCAAACGGGCACGAAGTCATGAAACGCACCTTTGCCATTCTCTTCCTCGGACTCCTGGCCGGGCTTGGCGCCCACATCGGCTGGTTTTCCGCCTCGGCTCCGGAAAATCCGACCGAGCTTGGCGCGCAACTCGCCTGGATGAGGTCGAGCCTCCGTCTCTCCGACGAGCAGCTGCTCCGCATTCGTGCGTTGCACGAGCAATCCGCCCCCCGCCTCCTCGCGCTCGCGGCGCAGGTCAACGGCATGCAGGGCGAACTCGCCGCGTTTGAGCGCGCGCGGCAGACGGAAGGGCAGATCGATTTCCTCGAGTTCGCCCGTTTCGTCGAGGAACGGCGCCGGCTCGACCGCGAGTGCCTCGCGTCGACGCAGCGGCTGGTGTCCGCCGCGTCTGAGGTCATGACCCCGCAGCAGCGCCAGCAGTATCTCACCCTGTTGGAGCCGGCGCTGAAGATGCTCCGGGGCAATCCTTCCGGCTGACGCGGCCCGTTCCGCTTACCCCACTTTGAACCCCGATTCCGCCAGTGACCTGACGGATTTGCGCGCGCTGCAAGCAGGCGAGGACGCGGCGTTGAACCGGCTCGTCGCCCGCTGGGAAAAACCGTTGTTCGGTTTTGCCTGGCGGTATGTGCGCAACACGGCCGATGCCCGCGATCTTTCAGCCGAAACCCTGGTGCGTCTCTATCAGAACCGGGGGAAACTCGCGCCCGACTCGAACGTGTCGGCCTGGCTGTTCACGACCTTGGTGAATCTTTGCCGGAATCATCACCGGTGGCGCGAACGCCATCCCTCGGTGAGCCTCGAGGAAACGGCCGCGCGCGAACAGACCTCGGAAGCGCTCGCGCCCGGAGCGGAGCTGGAGCAGCGCGAGACGCTGGAAGCGTTGAGCGCCGCGATCGACCGGCTGCCGCATGAGTTGAAGGCGACCCTTCTCCTCCACCATTACGAACACCTAAGCTACCGCGAAATCGGTGCGGCGACCGGCTGTTCGGAACGCGGGGTGGAGACGCGCCTCTATCGCGCGCGGCAACGCTTGCGCGAAGAGCTGCCGAGCCTGCTGGCCGGAGCGAAGCGCTGAGCGCTTTGTGGTTTTCGAATTTGGTGGGCGGGTGCCCACCCTCACCCCGCGGCATACGGTTACGAAACCGATAACGCTGAACTTTGTTCGCTGTAGGAGCGGCTTTACGCCGCGACCGGTTGGCCGTCAGCCTGTCCGCGATTCGGTCGCGGCGTAAAGCCGCTCCTACAGCTGCTCTGCGGCGCCAAATAAAAGGCCCGCCGGTTAAGGCGGGCCTAGTGCAGGCGAGTGGGAGAGTTAATCCCGATCTGATCAGAAGCGTCCCCTAACGCCCAAGGTCAGATGCGGCTCGCCAAATTCATAGCGGTTGAACGGCAGAACGACGTGCTGGTTCTGCGGAAGATAGCCGCGGTAGTAATCGATGCGCTGGCTGTTGAAGATATTTCTCACGAGGAAATACACCGCGAGGTGCTTGTTGATGGAGTACTCCAGCTTGACGTCCGTCGTGAGCTTTTCGTCACGATAATTTGCGAGACGGGTGTCGGGCAGGGTCGCCGTGCCACGGGTGCCCGTGACAAAGGTGCCGGCCACGAAACCGCCGAACAAACTTTCCGAGACCCAGTTGGTCGTCGTGGTGACCGAGAAGTCGCGGTAGCGATACCCGAGGATGAAATTCGCGGTCTGCGGGGACACGGCGCGCAACTGGGAATATTCCAGGTCGAGCGCACGCGACGGATCGGGATCCGAGACGGAGACGTCAACGTAGGTGAAGTTCGCCTGGACGTTCAGGCCGTCGAAGGGCTTCGGCAGGAACGAAAGGTTCTGCGCGTAGCTGAGCTCGATGCCGCTCAGGCGGGACTTGCCGCCGTTCTGGACGACGGTGCCGGAGGCGATGCCCGTGGGATCGTAGCCGTAATCGTCGATGACCGCGCGGAGATCGGGACCGGTCATCGTGTTGCCGATGAAGTAGTTTTTGACGTCCTTCGTGTAGGCATAGATTCCGACCACGCCCGAGTGCTTGAAGTAGTAGTCGAACGACAGGTCGATGTTGGTCGAGAAATACGGCTTCAGGTCGGGATCGGGCACGGTGACGCTGCCGTCATTCAAACCGGTGACGCTCTCGGCCGTGATCGTCGGAACGAGGTCGGCGTAGTCGGGGTGACCGACCGTCCTGCTGATGCCGCCGCGGACCACGATGTTCCGGTTGGCGCGGGGGGTGTATTTGAAGCTCAGCGAGGGATAGATCTCGTCGTATTCCAGATCGGCGGACGCCGGCTTGGAGCGCGTCGGCAAACCGTTCGCCTGGGAAGCGCGGCTCTGGGCCCTCGCGTCCATTTCGCGTTTCTCCCAGCGCAGACCGCCGATGAGGAGGAGCTCGGGCGTGGCGTTGACGTCGGCGCGGAGATAAACCGCGTTGTTCTTCTCGTTGAACTCACGGACGTCGTCGGTGATCACACGGCCGAGGCTGCCCTTGAAGGTATCCCACACGGTGAAGGGATCGACGGCTTGATAGGAGCCGAAGCCAAACGCGACGTCGCGGGTGTATTTCGGATCGACCAGCGCCTGGAGCGCCGGGCCGGTCGTCGCGTTGATCTGCCCGACGATCGCCTGGCGGAGGATGTAGCGGGTGGTGTCGTCCGACGCGAAACCGGTCTCGAGTTTCACGGGCAGGGCGAAGTGATCGAGCTCGTAGTTGAAGCTGCCGGCGATGCCCTGCTTCGTGTCGATGGCCGTGAACGGGCGGGACTGGAAGTTCGTTCCCGTGGCCGTGTTGCTGAAAGTGTAGTTGCCGAGATTGCGCACGAAATCGAGCGAGACGGGAGTGCCCGTGGTGCTCGTGAGCGAAACGACCGGCATTTCGCGATCGAGGCCCTTGATCGTGAACGCGCCGTAGGTAGCAGCGCCCGGCGACATGATGGCCGTCGAGGAGATGAAGCCCTTTTGGATGTCACGATACTTGCCGTTCGCGCGGGAGTAATAGGCGGTCAGCGACCCCTTGGCTTTCGGCGTGAACTCGTGATCGAGGGTGAGGTTCGAGTGGTAGGTGGTGCCGAACTTATTCCGGTAAAGGAAAATGTTCTGGATGCTGCTGATCGTTCCGGGAGCCGAGGTGTAGGTGTCGCCCGAGACGGAACCGCCGCCGTAAACCGTGGCGCTGCCGGCGTTGCCGAGCGCGAAGCGCGGGCCGCGCTGGGTGAAGTTCAGGTCGTACCAGTTCCACTGGCCGGAGAGGGAGAGCTTCGTCGAGTCGCTGATGCGGTAGTCGACCTTGGCGGCGAGCGCTTCGCGGTGGGTGAGTTTTTCCTCGCTGGTGAAGGCATAGGTCGCGAGCTGCGGGGTGCTGGTGAAGATCGTCGGCAGCGTGGCGCTGGACGTCTGATACCAGAGCGCCGTCGTGCGCGGTGAATCGTCGTACTTTTCCGAGAGGCGGTAGTTGACGTTGAAACCGAGCTTCTCGCTGATGCGCCGCGCATAGTTCATTTCGAGGCTGGGGCGGATCGTGTATTCCTCTTTGTGGCCCCAGACTCCGCCCTGCTTGCTGAAATGCAGGTTGGTCGCCGGCGCGGAGAGGGAGGCGTTGTACGTGAAGCGCTGGATGCCCTCGCTGTCGAAGGCGCTCTTCGTGACGAAATTGACGAAACCGCCCGTCGAACTCGCGGGAATGTCGGGCGTCACCGTCTTGTAGAGCTCGGTGGTCTCGACGTTGTTCATCGCGATCTGCTCGAACTCGAAACGGCGGGTGTCGTCCTGCGACGACGTCCCGGCCATCGGCGTGCCGTCGACGGCGACGATCGTGAAGGTCGTGCTCAGGCCGCGGAGACTGATGCCGCGGGCGTCGTTGACGTTGTAGTCGACGCTGACGCCGGGGAGGAACTTCAGGTATTCTCCGACGTTGCCCTCGCTGACTTCGCCGAACTGATCGGCGGCGACGACCATCTTCGATTGCACGGAAAGTTTCTGGAGCGCGATGGCCTGGGCCACGCCCTCCTTCATGCCGGACACGCGATACTCACCCATCTTGAGAACTTCGCCCGTGCTCAAACGCAGCGTAACCGAAGCGGGCTGACCCGCGCCGACGGTGACGCTCTCCGTTTTGGCCTCGAGGCCGGGATAGTGAACAACGACTGACTGCGCGCCCGCGGGCACGCCGGTTAAGGAAAAGCTGCCGTCGCGCGCGGTCGTCGTGGTTGCGCCGCTGCCTTGGACGGAGACTTCCGCGCCTTCGAGGTACTTGCCGCTCGTCGTGTCGATCACGGTGCCGTTAATGGTGCCAGTGCCTTGGGCGCGTGCGGTCGGGGCCAGGGCGGTGACAATCGCGAGGACGAGAAGTCCAAGCAGCCGGCCGGGCCAGCCGTGGGTTTGTGGGGTGGGTCTATCGATCATGGTGGTGTCTGTTGGGTTGGTGGTTGCGGGGGGACAAAACGAGGACGTTCGCGCAGGGGGCTGCGCGTTTCGAGGGGAGGAACTGTCCGCGGGGTCAGGTCAGGGCTTGCCGGTATCGCGTTCGAACGTGAACACCTGCTGGCAGTGGGTGAGCACAGGCCGGCCTTGTTTCAGCGGAGGGGAAAAACGCCACTCGCGAACCGCGGCGGTCGCGGTGGCAGCGAGCATGGGATGGACGGCAGAGGCGACGGAGGGCATCCGCACGGTCCCCTCTTCATCGATGTAGAAATCGATGGTCACCTGGCCGCGCATGCCCTGCTCTTCCCACTCCTGGGGATAGACAGGGCGGACCACGCGGACCGGCGCGGGAATCGCATCGAGCCCACTCAACGTCTGCGGCTTGTAGGCAAAGCGATCGCCGAACGGATCGCGCTTTTGATAGACGGGAACACCCGTGCGCTGCACGAGCAGGATGCCGTCGACATTAAACTCGAAAGAGCAATCGGCGACGGTACCCACGGGCTCGCCGTTCAACTTCGCCGGCTCATAGCGCCACTGGCGGATCGCGGTCAGCGCGGCATTCGCGAACGGCAGGTGCGTGTAGGCGAGCACCAGCGTGTCCACGAGCTTGCCCTCGGGACTGATGTTGATGAGCACGCGGGCCTCGCCGTTCGCAACACCCTCCTTGAGGAGAACGATCGGATAATTAATCGGGACCGACCGGATGATTTTAAAGGGGATCTGGACACCCATCCCATCCGCTGCGGGCGTAGCCGCCGGGCCCTCGGCCGCACGCGCGGAAGCGAATAAACCACAAATCAGAAAGGCGCGGAGGAGTTGGGAAATTTTCATGGCGGCAGACGTAAGGTTACGGGTGAAACCCCACGGTGTGCGAAAACCCTTCACATTTCACGCCACGATGCGTGAAAAACCCGGCAGAGACCCGACGCCGCCCGCCGCCTTACCCTTCGACGATCGTCTTGAAGCCGCCGTAAAGCATGCGCTGGCAGTCGAACGGCATGTCCTTCGGATCGAAACAGTTCATCCGGGGATCCTTCATGACCTTGGCGTTCACCCGGTCGCGGTGGGCGCGGGACTTGAAGACGATGTAGGCGAACACGATCGTTTCGCCGGGCTTCGACTTGATTCCCTTCGGAAACGTCAGCGCCATCTTCGTGTTTAGGTCGTCGCCCACACACTCCTTATAATCGAGTGCACCGTGATCCATCCAAACCTTCGCGGCGCTCTTCGCCATCTTGCGATAAACGGAAATGCTGCGCTTCGGCAGCGGTAGAACAAAGCCATCGACGTAGTGTGCCATGGGAATCTTTTTTAATGAGGTTGAGGGTGATGGGATAATCCCGCGTTCACGGAACCAACGAACCGACACCGGCGATTCGGACAGCCCGCCGCGACTTTTGTTGGCGACCGGCCGCCATCTTGGCGAAAACAATCGCCCCCCTGTCCGTTGCCGGGGTCATCCTTCGTCGAAGATTTTGACGGACCGCTCCCAGCTGAATTATCAACCTCCCCATGGAAACCCATCCCATCGCCTCCCCCTCCACGTTCATGCTTTTCTTTCGGAACTCCGGACCCGAAACCCACCAACATCTCTCGCCCGATCAACGCCAGCAGCTCATGACCCGCTGGAACACCTGGTACGATCAGCTCGCCGCCCAAGGCAAAGCCGTCGAGGGCCAGCCCCTCGAACTCGAGACACGACTCGTTTCCGGCGCAAACGGCGCCCGCGTCGTCGACGGTCCGTTCGCCGAGGCGAAGGAGGCGATCGGCGGCTACGTGAAGTTGCTCGTCAACGATCTCGAGGAAGCGACGCGCATCGCGCAACAGCACCCCGGCCTCGCCCACGGCCTCATCATTGAAGTGCGCCAGATGATGGACACCTGCCATCTCGGGGTGAAAATCAGGAAACCGGCCTCCGCGCTCGCCAGCGTCTGAATTTCGCGTGTCCGACGTGTCCTCAGAGCAGCCGGCCAAACTGGTCGAACATTTCTTCCGCCATGAAACCGGGCGGTTGCACGGCGCGCTGATCCGGCTCCTCGGCGTGCACAACATGACGCTCGCCGAAGACGTCGCGCAGGAAGCCATGCTCCGGGCCCTGCGCAACTGGTCGATGGGCGGCATCCCCGCCAATCCCTCCGCGTGGATCACCCAGGTGGCGATGAATCTCGGCCGCGATGCACTCCGCCACCAGCGCATGTCCGGCTCGAAGGAATCCGCCATCATCACGCACATCGAGCAAACCGCGCCGACGCCGGCCGTGGCCGTCGAGGGCGTGCAGGAAATCCGCGACGACACGCTGCGCCTCCTTTTCGTGTGCTGCCATCCGTCGATCGCACCCGACGCCCAGGTGGTGCTCGCGTTAAAAGTCCTGTGCGGTTTCAGCACCGGTGAAATCGCCCGCGCTTTTCTTTCCAGCGAAGCGGCGATCGAGAAACAACTCACCCGCACCAAGCAGCGGATCGAAAAAGCGAATCTGGGTTTCGATCTTCCCGAGGGCGAAGACCTCACGCCGCGGCTGAACGGCGCATTTTCGGCGCTCTACCTTCTTTTCAACGAAGGCTACAAGGCATCGGCAGGGGAGCGGTTGCTCCGCGAGGATCTCTGCCGGGAAGCGATCCGGCTCACGTCGCTGCTCGTGGCGCATCCGGTGGGACGCTCGCCCCGCGGGCATGCGTTGCTCGCGCTGATGTTTTTGAGCGCCGCGCGTTTTCCTTCTCGCGTGGGCGAGCAGGGCGATCTGCTCCGGCTCGACGACCAGGATCGTTCGAAATGGGACCAGTCGTTGATCGCACACGGACTCCGCCACCTGCTCGAATCGGCACAGGGCGACGAGGTTTCGGAATATCACCTCCAGGCCGGCATCGCGGCGTGCCATTGCACGGCGGCGGACTACGCCTCGACCGACTGGTCGCGCATCCTGCGGCACTACGATGAGCTCAACCGGCTCAAGCCGTCCCCCGTTGTGGCGCTCAATCGCGCCGTTGCCGTCGCCCATCTGCACGGCGCGCAAGCCGGCCTCGAAGCGATCGGCGCCATCGAGCAGCGCGACCGGCTCGAGTCGCACTATTTGCTGCACGCGGTGATCGGCGAACTTCACTGGCGGCTCAAGGATCACCGCGCCGCCGCGGAAAGTTTCCGCCGCGCGTTGCAACTCGCCGAGGTCGGACCCGAGCAGCTTTATCTCACCCGCATGGTCGAGCGGGCGGATGAAGCCCCCGCGAAAACGGGTTGATACACGACCCGCTGACTAACTGTAGGAGCGGCTTTACGCCGCGACGGTATGGCGGATGGATAATCGTCGACCCAGTCGCGGCGTAAAGCCGCTCCTACAGTTCGATCCTACGGAGCAACCGGCGCCGGAGGCGTGGCGGGAGCGGCGGGAGCGGCAGGCGCAGGCCGCGGGCGTTTTGCGTCGAGATTCGCCGCGAGGTCCTCGGCGGTGACGGTGGAGGCCACGCCGTCAACCGGAACGTCGAGGTGGGCGATCCAGAGAATCGCGTTCAACACGAGCTTGCGCTGGTTGTCGTCTTTCCAGCCGACATGAAAATGTCCGCCGGTGAATCCGAAGCCGCGGCCATTCCCGGCGCGCTCCGAAACCCACATCACTGTTTGCGGCGTTCCTTTCGCCACGGCGGCGCGCGCTCCGGGGTTTCCTTCGTGATCACCGTCGGCCCGGCTCATCGTACTTGCGGGTGGCACCGCGGTGAGCACCGGCGTGATGCCTTTCATCGCGTCGCGGAAGCGCAGGTTAAAATACCACTCGTCGTTTGTGGAAAATGGTTTCACGCCGCGGGACACCGCGTGCCCGGGCAACTGCGCGAACTCCGCCTGCCAGTGGGGATTCACCGACCACTTGATTTCGAACGCTCCGCCCACCCAATCGAGAAATTCCTTCTGCCCTTTTTCGAGCGTCGGCTCGACCGCGTAGTGGATCAATCCGAGGCCGGTGCCGCGCTGCATGTGTTCACCCAAAACGGCGAGGTGATCGCGCACCAGGGCGGGATGCCCCCTCCCGCCATCGCTGTAGATGATAATGGCATCGGCTCCCGCGAGCGCGGCGTGGTCGTCCACGCGCGTGCCGTCTTCCTGCAGTTTCGTCGGCCAGCCGTTGGTGTGGACCTCGGTCGTGATTCCGGGAATTCCCGCGAGACATTTCTGCAGCAGCATGGAACCGGCGCGGTGTTCGTGTTCCCCCGGTCCGTGACTCGCACGACCGGCGATGAAGACGATTTTTTTCGGGGCATCAGCCGCCACGGCGGTGGCCGACAAGATCGCACTAAAAACCAAAACCAGAAGCGGGGTAAGTTTCATGGGGAATGTAGAACCAAAAAAAACGGGATGAGTTCGCCGGAGGTAAAGCAGGGAGGGTGTGTGACCGCCCTTGAATTGGTTGCTGACCCAACAAGGGCGGGTCACAGACCCGCCCTACTTCAGGGTTTTTTTCAGAAACTTGAGGCCGTTGACCGGAATGTTGTCCCGGCGCGGTTCGATCTGCCGCCAGATCGCGGCCGCGCGGGCGATCACTTTCACGTCGGGCGTGAACGACTCGATCACCACGTCGCCCTGGTAGCCAATCGCCTTCAGCGCCCGCGCGATCGTGGGCCAGTCGGTGTGATCTCCGCCGGGCGTGCCGCGGTCGCTGCCGCAGGCATGCAGATGCGCGAGCCGTTTTCCCGCTTTGCGGATCGCGGCGCCGAGATCTTTTTCCTCGATGTTCATGTGGAAGGTATCGAGGTGAATTTTCAGTGCGGGCGAGCCGACATCAGTGACCAGTTTGATGGCTTGGTCGCACGTGTTCAGGAAATCGGTTTCGAACCGGTTGAGCGGCTCGACGCAGATCGTGATGCCCTTCTGCTCCGCGTAACGCGCGAGCGATTTCAGATTTCGCACGACGGCCGCCCATTCTTTTTTGCGCTGCGGCAGCGGTACGGCGTCGGCCTTGCCGACCACGGAATACACCGGCCCGATCAGGGAGGGACATCCCAGGATCACTGCCTGGTCGATCAGCCCGCGCAGGTAAGTCATGCAGGTGCGCTGCTCGGCGGCGGTGCCGCGGAAATCGCGGCCGGGTCCCATCGCGGCGCAGATGCTCCCGATCGCGAGACCGGCTTTGTCGGCGGCGGCCTTTACCTTGACCGGATCGATGTGGGCCGGGTCTTCGATCGCGATTTCCACGGTGTCGAAACCCCATTTGGAAAACGTGGCGAACAGCCGGGCGCTTTCCGTCGTGAAGGGAGACGTGTAGAGAAACGTATTAATGCCAAAGCGCATGGTCGGTATCGGGGGCAGTCGGTTGAGGGGATCAGTCGAACGAAAGCAGTCCGACGAAATTGAATCGCCGAAACGCTTTGTCGAGCGCGCCGGTTTTTTTCCCATCGGCACGTCCGACATGCCGGCAAAGAAACGCCGGTGGCAAACAAACCTTCTCATCTCGGCGCCGTGGCGGTCGGACCCGGGGCTTGCACATTCGACCCGACCACGCCCTTTACCCGCACCCCTCTCCGCTTCGCGATGAATTTCCTCCGCCCCGCCCTCGTTTCCCTGCTGCTGCTTGGCGGCGTGCTTTCCCACGCGGACGCGGCCGAACCCGCCTTCGCTCCCGCCGCATGGTTTGTGGCCAATCCACGTTGGTCGACCGCGGAATCCGTCACGCTCGCGTCCGATGGCTCGCGTTTCGAGACAACGCCCGGCGCGGCGATTCTCTATTCCAGCGCGGCGCGATCGCCCCAGCTGCGCACCCACTCCTACCTCGGCGATTGCGTGGTGCGGCTGGAATTCATGCTCACCGCCAAGGCGCAGGCCGGACTCTACGTGCAGGGGCGCTACCGCATTCAACTCGCCACCGAAGCCATGGGCGCACTCGCACCGATGGCCGAACCGACGGCAGCCGACGCCCATCCCCTAGGCGAACCCGCCCGCGTCGCCGCACCCGCGCAGCCCGGAAAGTGGCAGGTGTGCGAAATCAAATTCCGCGCAGCCCGCTTCGATGACGCCCGCAACAAAACCGAGGACGCCCTGCTGATCGAAGCGAAGATCGACGGAAAAATCGTGCAGGCGAACGCCGTGGTGACCGGCTGGTCGCGCGGCTCGGAGTTCACCTGGCACGACTCAGGCGGACATACGACGATCGCCGTGGACAGCGGCGGTCTCGCCATTCGCGATTTTTCGATTCGCTCCGCCGATTTCGGCGCGGTGCAGGTGCCGAAACAAAGCGGCCAGCCCGGCAACGTCGCAACCCTCGTCGACTTCGTGAAGCGCGGCGAAGAAATCTTCCGCTCCGTCGGGTGTGTCGAATGTCACGCCGTGCAGCGCGACGACGCTTCCGTGAAAACCGGCCCGAATCTTTTTGGTTTGTTCACGCTCGAGCCGCGCGACCGCACGATCGCCGCCGGCGGCGAGGGCCACCGCTTCACGATCAAGGCCGACCGCGCCTACTTCCAGCGCAGCATCCGCACTCCCGCCGACGAACTCGCGATCGCCGAATCCGGTCCGACGCAGGGCCAGCCGTATTTGCCGGCGATGCCGCCCTACACGCCGGCGGTGCTTTCGGACCCGCAGCTCGAAGCCATCGCTTCCTATCTCGGGACGCTCAACGACGTGTGGAAACAGGGACCCGTCATCCGGCTGGTGAAGGAGACGGGCCCGAAGAACTACGATCCGATGACCGACCGGCTGCAGCTGCTCGTCGACAAGATCGTGCGCATCCAACGCGGCCCGCTCGAAAACGTGTCGGGCCGCGCCATCCACGTCGGCCAGCCCGATGGGATTAATTTCTCGTTCGATCCCCGCGTGCTCGCCGTCGTGAAAATCTGGCAGGGAGGATTTCTCGATCTCTCCGGCGAACTGATGAACCGCGGCGGCCGCGGTTTCAAAACGGGTTTCGACAGCCGCGAAATCGATCTCGGAGCCGCGGGCGCGCTGCTCGCCCCGTTGAACGCACAGGGAAATCCCATCGATTTCAGTTTCAAGGAAGCGAAGTTCCGCGACGGCGAAACCGTCCGGCAGGCCCTCAACGATCCGCGCGACCCGCTCGACCGGCTCGCGGCCGTCGACGCGCAGTTTCTCGGCTACGAGCGCGATTCGAAAAATCCGCTCGCCTCGCCCATCTTCCACTATCGCGTCGGGCGCAACGTCGTCAGCCTGGGAACCGAATTCTCCGCCACCGGCGAAGTGCGGATAATCGTCGCGGGAAAATTCGATTCGCCGCAAAGCTTCACGGTCAACGAAAGCGCGCTCGGCCGCGTCGAGGTCTCAGCCGGTGAACTGAAAGACGGCCGCTGGATCCTGCCGGCGGGAACACACGCCGGCGTCGTCGCGAAAGGCCGGCTGACCCTCGCACCAAAAGTCTGGCGCCCTGCTTCGACGAGTTTCGACTACACGCGCCAGCCGCTCGTGATCGAGCCGTCGCAGCCCAATCTTCCGGCGGGTTATCGCGCCGAAACTTATCTCGGACCGAAGGACACCCACGGACGCGACATGCTGTTTGAAGCGCTCGGGCTCGCCGCGGCGCCCGACGGCACCATTGTGGTGTCCACTCGCACCGCCGGAATCTGGCGCCTGGTGAAAAACGAGTGGCGGTTGTTCGCCGAAGGAACGTTCGATTCCCTCGGGGTGCAGATCGAGGACGAACACGGCCTGCGCGTCGTGATCGGACAGAAAGCCGAGGTGACCCGCCTCGAAGACACGAACGGCGACGGACTGGCGGACAAATTTGAAACGCTGGCCGATGCGTTCAGTTATCACGGCAACTATCACTCGTACATCCACGGTCCGGTGCGCGACGCGAACGGCGACTACTTCATCACGCTGAACCTCGATGACGCCGGCCAGGTCGACTACGAATACCGTGCGGGCGGGAAATACATGGGGACCGGCGGCGGTTTTCGCGGCTGGGCCGCGCGCGTGAAACCGGGCGGCGGTTTCGAACCGTGGGCGAGCGGCCTGCGCAGTCCCGCCGGCCTCGGCGTCGCGCCCGACGGACGGCTCTGGTACGCGGACAACCAGGGCGAATACATGGGCACCTCGAAACTTTTCGTCGTGAAAAAGGACGCCTTCTATGGCCACCCCGCCGGTTTGGTCGACCGCCCCGGAATGACGCCGGCTTCGCCGGAGATCGCCTGGAAGAACGTGATGAATCAACGCGAGCGTGCCGTCGTGTTGTTTCCGCAAAACCGTCTCGCGAATTCCCCCGGCAATCCGGCGTGGGACACCACTCGCGGTCACTTCGGCCCGTTCGCCGGGCAGATGTTCATCGGCGACCAGACGCAATCGAACCTGCTGCGCGTCGCAACCGAGCGCGTCGGTGACCACGAGCAGGGCGTCGCGATTCCCTTCGCGACCGATCTCGAATCCGGGGTGATGCGACCGGTGTTTCTCGCCGACGGCAGCGTCCTGCTCGGACAAACCGGCCGCGGCTGGCAGGCGAAAGGCGGACGCGTGGCGAGCCTGCAACGCATCATGTGGGACGGAAAAACGGTTCCTCCTGCGATCCACCACGTGTCGGCCATCGCCGGCGGTTTCGAGCTGAGCTTCACGCTTCCGATCGCCGCGACGCTGACGGAAAAAGAGCTCGCGCCAGCGCTGGCGATAAAATCGTGGGTCTACCGCGACGCGCCCGACTACGGCTCGCCGGAAATGGACGAGCGCGCGGAAGCGGTCACGCGCGTGGAAATCGGCGCCGACCGCACAATGCTGCGCGTGACGCTCAAGCGAACCGATCAACCGAAAGTTCACCCGCAGCAGACTGCGCGGGTCTACCAGCTCACGGTCGATGGAAAGGTTCTCTGGACCAAGGGAGGTTCAGCCTTGGAGGCATTTTATACGCTCTACCAGTTTCCGTCGTCCAAACGGTAGGAGCGGCTTCACGCCGCGACTTTCGGGCCCGGTTCGCAAACGGTCGCGGCGTAAAGCCGCTCCTACAGCTCTAGGGCAACGGCAGGGCGAACGCGACATAGGCGTCGCCGGACTTCGTCCCCATTTTTCCGCCGCCACAGGCGATCACGACGAATTGCCGGCCGCCCACGGAATAGGTTGCGGGCGTGGCGTAGCCGCCGGCGGGGAGCGTCGTTTCCCAGAGGAGCCCGCCCGTCCTGGAATCGAACGCCCGGAATTTTTCGTCGTTGGTCGCGGCGATGAAAAGCACGCCGCCGGCCGTCACGACCGGACCGCCGTAATTCTCCGTGCCGGTCGGCAGCAGGCCGGGGCCGTTCGGATCGCGTGTTTCGCCGAGGGGTTTTTGCCAGAGATATTCGCCGGTGTTGAGATCGAGCGCGTTGAGCGTGCCCCAGGGCGGACGCAGCGCGGGAAAGCCATCCGGGTCGAGGAACCGCTTGTAGCCGTTCAGCGTGTAGAGTGTTCGCGGCCGCACCGCCTCCGCCGATTCCCCGGCGGCAACATTCCCGCCGGTCGCGTTGAAATTTCCGGCGAGCACATAAGCGGCGAGAGCTTCCCGCTGATCCGGCGGCAGGAAATCGAACGAAGGCATTACGCCGCGGGGTTGCACGAGCAACGCGGCGATCTCCTCCGGTTTGTATTTCGACGCGAGATTGCCGAAGCCCGGGATGTTTTGCGCTGCGTTGCCCTCGCCTTTCGCGCCGTGACACGAGAGGCAGAGCTGGGTGTAGAGCCCGGGGGCGGGACCGTTTTCTCCCAGGATACTTTTCGCGCGCACCATCGTGAGCACCCAGGCCATTTCGTTGCTGTTCACGTAAAGCACGCCGCGCGGGTCGACCGCCGCCCCGCCCCACTCCGCGCCGCCGTCGAGGCCGGGCAGGATGATCGAACCGCGTTCGCTCGGCGGATCGAAGGGGGGCTCGTGCGGTTTCACCGCGCGAAACTTTTCCAACACAGCGGCGTGCGCGGCCGGTGTGCGTGTCGTGATTTCCGCCTCGGTGAAATGCTGGCGCGCAAACGGCGCGGGCTTCAGCGGCACGGGCTGCGTCGGCGAGGTTTTCTCTCCTTCGAGCTGCGACGCCGGCACGGGTTCTTCGCGCCACGGAAAAAGCGATTCCCCGGTTTCGCGGTTAAACACCCAGACGTGGCCCGACTTCGTGATCTGCGCCACCGCGGCGATTTTCCTTCCCCCGCGCACGATCTCGCAGAGCACGGGAGCGGCGGGCGGATCGCGATCCCAGAGGTCGTGACGCACGAATTGAAAATGCCATTTGCGTTCACCGGTGGCCGCGTCGAGCGCGAGCAGGCAGTTCGCGTAGAGATTGTCGCCGGCGCGGTCGCCACCCCAGAAGTCGAACGCGGCGGAGCCCGTCGGGACAAACGCGATCCCGCGCTCGTGATCGATGACAAGACCCGCCCAGCAGTTTGCGCCGCCGCTTTTCTGCCAGGCATCGGCCGGCCAGGTTTCGTGACCTTTTTCGCCGGGATGGGGAATCGTGTGAAAAATCCAGCGGCGTTTCCCGGTGCGAACATCGTAGGCGCGGATGTGACCGGGCGCGGCGGGAGCGGGGCCTTCACCCAGACGCATCGAGACGATGATGAGGTCGCGAAAGACGGCGCCCGGCGTGTTCGCCGCGAGATAGAGTCCGCGCGTATCGCGGTCGAGTCCCTCGATCAAATCGACGCGCCCGCCGTTGCCGAACGATTCGATGAGCCGGCCCGTCGCCGGATCGACCGCGTACAAAAACTGCCCGGCGGAAAACATCAGCCGGCGCTCGCCACCCTCCTGCCACCACGCGAGCCCGCGGTTCAGTCCGCGCCCGCCGGGCACGTCGCCGGTACCAAACGGATCGAAGCGCCAGAGTTCGCGGCCGGTCCCGGCCTCGAGTGCAAAAAGTTTCAGCTGCGGCGAGGTGCCGTAGAGCACGCCGGCGATGACGAGCGGGTTGCACTGCATCTGGGAGCGATTGTTCGCCTCGGCGTCACCGGTGTGAAACGTCCATGCAGGTTGCAGCTGCGCGACATTCGCGGGCGTGATCTGCGTGAGGGTCGAATAGTGCGAGCCGTCGGTGTCGCCGAAATAAACCGGCCAGTCCGCGCCCGCGGTCTGGAAAGCCGGCCGGTGAACCGCGGCCTCGGCCGCCGCGCCGGCTGATGCCACCACGCCAGCGCCGCACCCAACGACCAAGAGCAGGGAAACCGGAAGTTTCATCACGGGGTAACTAAAAGCCCTCCCGAGCAGTGGGAGGGCGAAAATTGGGTGCAGGGGCTGGATTCGAACCAGCGATCCCGCATCCGCGGGATTATGAGCCATCGGAGCCAAGGAATTTCCCGTGTGCGTTCAACAGGGTTTGCAGTCCGGCTCCGGCCTTCTGGGCCTTCAGCTGAAGCTCCAGCCGGCGCGCGTCGGAAAGTGATAGCGAATTCGATACCCATTTTAAGAGCCATGGCCGGTACTTTGCCGTCCATCGTGATTCCCCGCCATTGTGTTGCTCAAGGCGACGACGGACATCACTAGACAATCCGAGATAGCGCCGGCCGGCCGGATTTTCGATGAGGTAAACGAAATACACCGCATTCGGAGTTTAAAAAAAACCTCCCGAGC
>DATAKE010000087.1:0-49822 GCA_036261745.1 Opitutaceae bacterium | reverse complement strand
TTTCCGAATACAGGTGCAGCGCCCTCATCATCATCGCCACACCGAGACTGAACGCCACATAGGGCGTTAGGTGGACTAAGGTTGTCATGTTGCTCTCCGTTTTTAGATGCCGGCGCTTGTGGGGGCCGAATCCCGCCTGGTGTTTCACCGCCGATAAACAGCGGGGAAACCGGGCTGGCTTCCAAAAGGACGAAGCCGGATTTCGCCGCAAGGAACCGGCCCTACCGAAAAAAGGGTAGGACAACCGATGGAACCGGAAACCGGTCCACTATGGAGGTTTGGAAAACCCACGGTAGCGCGTCGGCTGACGAGCCCGTCCTACCCGGTGTCCAGTTCGAGCTGCACCGGTGGCATCTTCCCGAAGGGATTCGCCGGGGGCTTCGTAAACCGAATCTCGACGGCGAACGTATCGGCTTCGTGCTCACGATCCGCTTGCAGCTCCGGTTGCGCGCGCAGGCGTGCCAAGGTGTGTTCCTCAATCGCCAGGAACAGGGGCGCGAGGTTGTGCCCGCGCACGATCACCAGCCATTCGCCGATCTCGATCTTGATCGTATCCGGTTCCGCGTAGTCCCAGCGCGCCTCGACATAGTGCATCCACGGCAGATTCCGGCGCTGATCCTTGCCATCGTCGAACGTGACGTGACTCGGGTTCGCGCCAGCATCGAAATACAATTTCGGTTTTCTGAGCGGAGCGCGTTCCATCACGCCTTCCTCCCTTCACCCTGAGCCGTTGCGAGCCCGCGCAGCTTCCTGACGGCGCTGTGCCAGGCTTCCCGCACGCCGGCCCGCAGGCCGCGTGTGGCTCTCGGGGTAAGGCGCTCATCCAGCGTGAGACGATGCCGAGCCATGAACTCCGTAGCCAGTTCCCGGCCCTGATCGGGCCGGGCCAACCGGCTCAGGATTTCCGCCTTGTTGGAAAGATAGATGGCATGAGCACCGCGATAGCGGGTGTTGCCGACGTAGAATTGGCGGCGCGCCAGCGCCCGCATGGCTACTTCACCCAACACCAGCAATGACTCCTCCGAGGTGCTGCCCTGCGAGCGGTAGGACGTGAGCGCGTGACCGTAGGTCCACGCGGCAAACGTGCGAGGCAGCTCCCGACCATCGGTGAACACGATGCGATCAACCTCCGGATCGACTTTCGCCACCTCCTTAAAATCTCCGTTCGCAAAGCCCGCGTCGTCTTCCCGCCCGCGAATCAAGAGCCGGTCGCCCACGGACACGGCGAGCGATTGCGCCCGGCCCACTTCGAACGCCGCCCGCTGCTTGCGGGTGATCTTCGCCTCGCGGCCCTTGGGACCGCGCACCCGCAGACCATCGGGCAGAATGGTCATGACCTCGGCCGCGACGCCTCGCTTGAAGAAGCGCGTATCCCGCGCGAACAGCAGCCGGTCGCCGGGGCGGTATTGGTCCCAATGGATCTTCTGCTCCTCCGTCCACGTGAGGGGTTTCACGGCCTCGCGCGTGACCTCCGCTTCGCCTAGCAGGCCCGCCTGACGGAGCGCGGGCCGCACCTGCGCATTGAAGCGCTCGATTTCCTCCCAGAACGGAATCACCACAAGGGTTTCGATGCCCCGCACCCGATTGCTCACGTAGTGCTCAGCCGCCTGGGCAAACATGGCGTTGTCGTCCGCCGACTCACGGATCAAGCCGCGCCGGTCGGCAAAGCCGAAGGCCTCGGCGACGGCACCGGTGGCGAGGAGGTGGCTGAAGCGCCGGTCCGCCTCGTTGCGCTGGCGCAGGACTTCAGCGAGCCGCACAACCGGCGTCCCGGAATGCCGGATGATGTTTCGGAGCGCGTCGCCCCGCTGCACGCTGTAATGCTGTTTCGTGTCCCCCACGAGGAGCAGCCGCGCGCGGACCTCGGTCGCGATCCGCGTGACCTGATCCAATTGCTGCGTCGAAAGGAGCCCGGCTTCGTCGATCAGCACGACCCGGCCCGCCGCCTGTGCCTGCATCGTTTCGCTGACGAGGAAGCGTTGCACCGTGTCCGCCTGTTCCAGGCCACTGGCCAGCATGGCATCCCGCGCCCGGGTGGTCGGGGCGAGCGGGAGGAACCGAGTGCCGCCGGCCCCGAGATGCGCGCGTTCGATGGCCGTCAACACGGTCGTCTTGCCCGTGCCGGCGTCGCCGATCAGGACGCTCAGAAAGTCCCGGCTTTCGAGCAGCGCAGTCGCGGCCGAACGCTGGCCGGCGGTTAGTTCTGGCGGAAGCTGCGTCGGATCGCCCAACGGGAAACGTTGGTTGCGACCGACGCGCACGCGCTGCACCGCCGCGTCCTCTTCGCGCCGGATTGGCCGCAGGCTCATCTCGCCGTCCTTACGAATCGCATCCGGGTGGACTTCGAGCGCCTCGCGCAGTTCGCGCCAGCGGTAGAAATCCGGGTGCAGTTCGAGCGCTGCGTTCAGCACCTCACCCTCGCGGACGACACTGTTGCGCTCGTAAACATGGCGCAACGCCGCTTCGAGAACCGAACGTGCGTTGCCGTGCGACCATTGCATGCGCGGTGCTTGTTGGCGCGCGGCGTGGACAAGACCATCGAGCGCGCGTGCTTCGTCGGCGTTCAACTCCGCGCGTTGCTTCGCCCGCACGGCTGGTGTGGAGATTTCCGTGAGTTTGTCCTCGCGCGACTCGCGGACGAAAATCTCGACCTCCCGCTTCGTCGGCTTGCGCCCCTTGTTCGCCGCGAATTCCTCCGCCAGGCGCTGCACCTGCCGGGTGCGCTTCGAGAAGCGCTCGCGCAGGTGCTCGACCCCGCGCACGGCAAAGCCCTTCGAGTTCATTTCATACGGTTCGTAGCCCAGCGACCGTAGCCGCGAGGCCAACTCGCGATACATGACCTGCCGCAGATACGCCGAGGCGCGCAGCATCTCGACCGGTTGTAGCGCGAGCCATTCGTTGCGCGCGGCGCCCCACGTCGCATTCGCGAGCACCGCATGTCCGTGCAACTGCGGATCGAGGTCGCGACTCGCGTCATGGAAGAACAGCGCCCCGACGAAATTCCCCGTGAGACGGAAGGCTTCCGTTCCGGCCGCTTCGCCGCGACGCTCACGCACCGCCGCGAAGCGCTCCATTTCGGCGAGCGCCGTTTTCACGGATTCCACGAACGCTTCGCGGACCCGCTCATCGCCGCCGACCATTGCCAGCACACTCACGTCTTTCGGTGCGGAGAGTTGCACATCGAAGAACGCGACTCGGTTGGACTGATCCCGGGCGGTGAGCGCTTCGCCGTTCCCCGGGTGCCGATTCTGCCGCAAGGCCTCGAATGGCTTGTCGGTCACCAGTCCTGTCAGCCCGAGCGCCCGGGCACCTTCGCCGATCCATTCGCCGCGCACCTCCTTTTCGCCTTCCGACCAGTAATCGTTCTTCCGCAGGTGATGCGAAAGGTAAGTGGCTCCGTTGCGAATGACTCCGACGGTGATCATGCCATCATCACGCCCGAACACGTCTCCCATCTCAACGGAGTGCCCCTCCCGATTCCGGGGTAGCGAGCCTACCGGTCGCACGGTAGTCATTTGCTTCGTTGGCGGACATCAGCGGCTACGATGAGCCGGGAAGGTCGGCGAAAATACCCCGCACTTGTTTGGCCACAGACGCAATACCCTAACGAGTTCGTTGGGATCGGGCCGTCGAGCCTCCAAAGATCGGCCAAACGCGCGCGGGACCGGCCGAACTACCCTTTTTTCGGTAGGGTCGCTGCCTCGCGGATTCGGCGAAAGCGCGCTTCGTTTCCCGCACGATCGGTGATGAAAACGCTCCCGGCACCTCACGTTTTGATGCGCCAATGGCTGCACGATCCGCAGGCCATCACGGTGGCGGCGTTTGCCATTTCCGCCCTGTTTCTAGGCATCGCGGGATGGCTGATTCAGCGGAATCTTCGCCACAACGAGCCGGGGCTGCACCTCCCGCTGGCGCTCCCTTTTGCCCTCGCGATCTCCGCCTCCGGTCTGTTCGGGGCGATCCGGTTGCCCTCACCTTGGGGATACGTTGTCGAGGCCGTCCTGTGCGCGCTGGCGGGCGGATTATTCTACTACGCGGACCATCGCCGCTACGTGCGCGACCCCGCTGGCAAGGTGGTGGCGGACCGGTGGCAAATCGTGCTGGCGTTCGCCGGATTCAGATGGACGCGGGACAAGGCCAACCGGCATTTCTTCTTCTCCGGTGACACCGGTTCCGGCAAAACCTCCGGCATGAACGGCCTGCTCGCCGACCTGATGCGGCGCAATTCCACGCTCGGCGGCGTGGTCATGGCGAACAAGGGAGACGAATGGTTTTACCTCGAGTGGCTCGCGAAAAAGTATGGTCGGGAGCACGACATCGTCCGCCTTCGTCCGCGGTTGGTCGGGGAGCCAGGCAAGGCGATCCACCGTCTGAATGTCACGGGCGATGCCCGGTTGCCGTTCACAACCCGCGCGCGGATTTTGGTCGATACGGCCGCCGCCCTGAATCCGAAAGATGAAAAAGGCTTCTTCAAAGTGAAGGGCGCCGCCCACATCGGGCGGGCCTTTGAATTGCTCGCCGACATCGGCCGGCCTACGACCGCGACCAACGCCTACGACCTGCTGACCTCGGAGCGGGAGTTGAAGGCAGCGTTGGAAAAGCTCACGGAGTTGGAGCCGACCGAGCGCCGTATCCGCCTCGCCGAGACCTTGGAGCAGACCTACCTGAAGCATGAGGCGAAGGAGCAACGGGCCGGCGAGATCGGCACTTCCCAGAACTACCTCGAATATCTCGGCACGGCCGAGATCGCTGAAATTTTCAGCTCCAATGAGCCGGACACTTGCACCATGGCCGACGTCGATAAGGGGAAAATCTTCTGCATCGACGTGCCCCAGGACTACACCACGGAGCGGCAGTATGTGTTCACCGTTATGAAGCTTCTGCTCTACCGGCACGCCCTCCGGCGCTACGCGCTGCCTCCTTGGCAGAAGTATGCGCTGAACCAGCTCGTCTATGTCGGCGACGAGTTCCAGAACGCCATCACCGCCAGCCACGATGGCACCAGCGACTTCAACGTCATCGACCGGCTCCGCGATTGCATGCTTATGTTGGTCGTGTCCGCCCAGGCCTTCGAGTCGTTGATTCCGCCTCAAACCAAGGAACAAGCCGAGGTTCTGGCCCTCAATCTTAAGAACCTCGTGATGTATCGGGCCGCGTCCGAGGCCGACGCTCTCCGGTGCGCGAACGCGCTGGGTAAACACTGGGTTGAGCGTGCCACCCGGACCGTGCATTTGGACCATACGGCCCACACGTATCAGCGGGTGGAGGAGTATCGGATCAAGCCGCACGAGTTCCGGAGCCTGCCCGACCACACCGCCGTTGTGCGTCACTGCACGAATGGCTTCAAAAAAGTCTCCCTCCGGCCGTCCTAATCGCCTATACTACACTTTCGTTCGATGAACCCCCAAAAGAGCCCTGAAATTACCGTCCAAACCCTGCTCGCCCTACGCAAGGAAGACGACGCCGTCCGGCTGATCACCGAGCGCCTCCGCGTGAAGGAAATGGGACCAGCCGACCACATCCGCACGAAGCATGAGGTGAAGGCGTTCGTAGAGTCAGGCGACGCCAGACTTGCTGAGGACCTGCTAAAGAGCGCCACTGAGCGCCATATAGTGAATCAACGAATGGAGATAACAGCGTCTCAGCAGCGTAGTCAGCGAATGTAGACTGCCAGCCCATGCCCGACAAGTTCAGCAGCGGGACAAGAAGTCGGATCATGGCCGCAATACGCGGGAAGAACACCACGCCCGAACTCACAGTTCGCCGATTCCTCCATGCCAAGGGACTGAGGTTTCGCCTCCATGCCCCCGGCCTTCCAGGACGCCCGGATCTCGTCTTCCCGAAGTATCGCACCGTGGTGTTCGTCCACGGTTGTTTCTGGCATCAGCATCAGAACTGTCGATTTGCGCGTATGCCTGCCAGCAACCAGCGGTTCTGGACCGCGAAGCTGTCGGGAAATCGACTGCGTGATCGCCGCAAGGCCCAAGCGCTTCGCACCGCCGGATGGCGGGTCCTGACCATCTGGGAATGTCAGTTGAACGAACGTCGACTCCAAGGCCTTGCCGCCCGCATCGCCGATTGACCCGTCTCCACCTTTTTCCTGGTATCAATCAATGCTTTATCTTTCTGTCCCCCACCGATGCCAATACCTGTAATCGATCTCTTCGCTGGCCCGGGCGGGCTCAATGAGGGATTCAACCAAGTGAGGGACGCCAAGGGTAAGAGGGTATTCCAGACTCGTGTGTCGGTTGAATTCGAGGAATTGGCCCATCGCACCTTGGAACTGCGCGCGCTGTTCCGCCGGCTGGAGGATCACGGCGAGAAGGATAGGTATTATCAATATGCCCGCGGGGAAATCACTCGCGATGTCCTCTTTTCCACCACCGATGAGCACGCCAAACTCGCGAAGCGCGAAGCACTGCATGCCACGCTCGGAAAATCCGATGTCGAGAACGCGGCCATCGAGGACCACATCGCAACCGAACTCGCCGGTGCCCCCAAGGACGGCTTCGTGCTCATAGGCGGCCCCCCCTGTCAGGCATACTCGCTTGTCGGTCGAGCAAGGAGAACCCGTGAAACGCGCGCCAAGTTCGAGTCAGACCATAAACACGTCCTCTATCGCGAATATCTCCGCATAGTCACTCGCTTCCGGCCCGCTGTCTTTCTGATGGAAAATGTGCCTGGGCTTTTGTCCGCGAGCCTGAGCGGCGCTGCCACGTTCGATCTCATCCGTGACGATCTTGATGCCGCTGGCTATGAGTTGCATCCACTGAATGCAAAGGCTGCCGGAGGGACGACTGATGACCCACGGACATTCATAGTTCGGGCCAACGATCATGAAGTGCCGCAAGCGCGGTCCCGGATATTCATTCTCGGGTTGCGCAAGGATTTGGGATTGAAGCCACGGACACTCCCCCAGGCTGGCAACGAACTTTCCACCGTCGCCGATGTCATCAACGACCTGCCCCGCATCCGTAGCCGTCTTTCCAAGGAGCCTGATTCGGGCGAAGCTTGGCTCGCGGCGATCCGTCATGTTGCGAGCTACGATCTTTCCAGCTTAGGCGACAGATTCAGTCAATCAATCAGGGAGAAGCTGGAGGCCATGCATCCCAATTATCCGCTTGGCGCGGCAACGATGCCACCGACGGGCCGCCAGCCGGAAAAGCTCAAGGATTGGTATGCGGACAAGGACCTCGGCTGCGTTCTCAATCATGGTAGCCGGGGGCACATGCGCCGCGACCTCATGCGTTATTTCTTCTGGTCCCAATACGGCCGTGTTTTCGAGCGGTCCCCAACCCTGTCTGAGGTTCCACATTACCTCAGACCGGAACACCTCAACATCATTGGTGACGCCACAGATGTGCCCTTTGCCGATCGGTTCCGCGTGCAGCTACGCTCAAGGCCATCGACAACGATAACTTCGCATATCGCCAAGGACGGTCACTATTATATCCACCACGATCCGAAGCAGTGCCGTAGCTTGAGTGTGCGCGAGGCAGCCAGATTGCAGACATTTCCCGACAACTATCTCTTCGAGGGCGCAACCACCGACCAGTTCAGACAGGTGGGTAATGCGGTTCCTCCATATCTCGCACGCCAAATCGGGCGCTTGGTGGCCGACATACTCGGAGCCTGATGGGGTCACCGGCCCTCAGCGAACCTCCCCGGCAAGCACCTTTCGGTCGTCCTCATTGAGGACGGACCGCAGAGCCGGAATACTCCCATACCGCACCAACGCCTTCCGCAGGATTTTAGCCTGCTTCTCGCTCGGCGACTTACCGGCGGGAATAAGCCGCTTTGCCGTCGTCTCCGCGACACCGACCCAAACCGGGTTGGCGCCACCCCGACGCGCCGCATCAGCAACACTCAGCCATTGGTCGGCAGATAGCTTGAAGAAAACCCGGATCAGGTCTGCCTCGGCTTTCGGCCGAGCCATATCCTTGATCGAAAACTGATCCCAGTCTGCTGCCGGTTCGAGATCCAGCGCAATTCCCTGCGCGAGCACGGATTCCTGGCATTCGGTGCGCTTCGCCCACTCCGAAACATTGCGTGCGCCGGCCGATTGGCGGATCGCCCGATCACAGGCCGGCACCGCCACTCGCATCGCCCGGTCGAGTTCCGGGGTGACCTCCTGTGCGGTCCAAAGACGACGCCACGGCAGACGTTTTCCGGTGGACACCGAAATAACCATGATCGCATGGGCGACAAGTTGTGCAC
This sequence comes from Opitutaceae bacterium, assembly GCA_036261745.1. Lineage (GTDB taxonomy): Bacteria > Verrucomicrobiota > Verrucomicrobiia > Opitutales > Opitutaceae > DATAKE01. Next base: position 41,605 of record DATAKE010000087.1, on the reverse strand, counting down.
GATAGCCGACGATACCGAGTTCGCCGCAGACGCGCTCACCATGCCGCTGGAGGATCGCGAGGCAGCATATGCGACGGAAATCCTCTTCCCCGGGAAGCTGACTCGACTCGGAACTCGTGGCGCTCGCCCCCAACACAGCCATCAGCCGTGCAAAACACTTCTGGCCTCCCAAACTGACGGAGTGCGCTTCCTGTTCCCAAGCGAGGAGGTAGCGCGCCAAGTCCGTCTTGGTGAAACGGGTGCGGGGAGGATGGCGGTTCCGGAAAGCCTGTTTCTGTGGACCGGTGGTGTGCTTCGCCAAGTCGTCGGCATACTGCCCACGCACTCGTTCATAATACCAGCGGATCGGACGCCCATCGGAATCCGCGTCCCGCTCAGCTTCGACAGCGCGGGAATGCCGTTCCAGTTCGATATGCCAAGGGTTGTTGGCAAAAAAATCAGTCTCCTGTATCCGGTTCTGCGTGTTCGCAAAGCGTGAGATGCGCGGCACCAGTTCCGTAATCAGATCCTCAGGCACCACGGTGAGCTTCATCGCCACCCCAATGGCGGATACGTCCGTCCGGTCTTCCCTCACGCAACGGGCAATCGAGGCCGTGGTCTGGCCACCGTTGACTATCTGAAAATCCTCGGCTGCAAGAAGCACATGCGTGCCGTCCGGCGTGCGGCGCAAGCGCACTTTTGACGCAGTTGCGGAAATTCCGTTGTTGAAGGAAAGGAAATGCTCGGGCTCGGTCCGGATCGTCTCGCGAATGCCCTTGTTCACCTTGCCGGTGAACTGGAGGAATGCCCGCACATTCCGCTCCAGCAGCCGCATCCGATGTTCATTGTAGAGAGCGGCGAGCCAACTGCCCGGCACCTTCGTGATCAGCACACCAAGGCGGCCCTCCTGGATTTCCGCCGCCTCGCGATCCGACACGAGACAGGGCACCCCGCCGACGGACGCGAAATCTGCGACGAGTTGCTCCCGCCCACTCTCGCGGGTCCGCACCAGACGGTCCGCGTCCCAGATCGCCGTGCGCAATGCAGCATCGGCTGCGGTGTCCAGTGCGAGATTCGAGACACGGCCAGTGGCTAGGACACAGCAGGCCACGCGTCCCTGATCCGGGCGGTAGTCGGTCCGCAGCGATTTGACGAGGTCGCGGGCAGGATCGGAGATGTCGAGTTCCGGATCGGTTCCATCGGCCAGTGCGCTCAAGGCAGCCTGCATCGCCTTGACCGCTTGATCGATGTCCTTCTTCGCACAGGTGACATCAGGCCAGTTCCGGTCGAGCTCCAGGTCGGTGTGTGCATCCACAACCGCGAACACGGTCATCAGACCGTCCTCTTCATCGATGTCGTATCCGTCCAACGCGCAAGGCTGCCGGCCAGCGCGAAACCGGATCGGCGTCCATTGTGGATTGGTCAGGAATCCCGCATCGGCAACAATGCCAGCAAGCGTCCGGAAGACCGCCTCGCTGCGGTGCAGGCCGCCGCCCGCAGCATTGGCGGCCTCGTGGATTTCCTCCCTGATTGGATCAATGCTCACGAAGAGGACAGGTGACGGTTGGCGCACCTGAAGGATTCGAGTGGTCCCAATTCAATGGTGTAGCGGATGTCCGCCACGCCACCGGGAACGGTGCGGAGATCGATATGCGGAAATCCTTCCCTGACCTCGAACACATCGAGGCCAAGGACTAGGAGGCGGTCGGGATAACGCTCCGCCTGAGAGTCGAGATAACCGTATTCCGCCAGCAGCTCGTCGAACCGCTGCGCTTGCACACCGGTCATTTGTGTTTTCAGCGCGGCAATCGTCTCGGCAAGCGTGCGTCCCGACGGACCGCCGGTTGAAATCTGGACGGCGGCGAGATGCAACGGCCGGTTAGGATCGACCGAAATCTGCTCTGGACGCGAGATATGCACGCGGGCACCGGCTTCCGCCCGCCATGCCTTTACCTCGACCAGCCCATCATCGAAGCGAAAGTCATGCAGCTCTCGCACGGGCCCCTGCCACGCTTCCATCGCTGCGTCGGCCCCGTCGTTCCTGGTCGCGAGGGATAACACATGCAACTCGCCGAACAATCCACGGACTTCCTCATCCGACATGAGTCCGGTCCGACGTTGCAGGAATCTTCGCCAAAGGGAGATTCGCCGCAGCACCCGTTCAACTGCAGGTTCGTCGTGCCCTGATCGAGTAACCTCCGTCACAATGTCTGCACCCATGAGGGCGAACATATCGGCCACGGCAGGATCACCCAATACAATGGGCAGACCCAAGGTATCGGAACCCACCGGCACCGGACGCTCGAATGAGAATCCCCGACCCGACTCAGGCCGGGGCAGGAGGGCCAACTCGGAGGACGGGAAGCGAACCAAGAGCCCGGGACGGCGGTCCCGGGCACGGAGAATCGCACCTATAGGCAAGGCCCCGCCGTGCATTTGAAGGTGCAGATATGGCCCGGCACCCGCTTCCTGCCGGCCGATTTCCTCCCACGCCCGAATGAGATCCTGCGCTGTCATTGGCCAGCCCCTCCGATGGCCGGCTTCTCTGGCACATCCTCCTCATCGTCGCGAGCAACGTCCTCGGCGAACTGTTCACCAAAGAGTTCAGCCAACATTCGCGGATTGCAGACATATTCCTGCCCTTCGTCCCGGTCCGACTTCGGAAAACTCACCGCAACACCGATCACGGGATTCTCCAGCTCGAGGTCCTTGCCTTCGGAATTCACCGGAATGATTGGATAGAGCAGCAACAGTCCGCGTGAAGCCGGTCGGTTGAGGCGGTAGAACGCAGCCCGGGAACGGCGGTCGCCACTCCGATCCGCTTCCGCAAGGGCGTCGGCATATTCCTTCCCATCCAGATCAATGGCTTCGTCCTGTCCCATCGCCACGCCTTGGAACGTGTATTGATTCTTACGCACGACTTGTTTGCCCGCATCGAGATTGCGCCGGACAATTCGGTATTCCGTATCCGGGATAGCGGCCCGTTCGTTGCGGCTCGTGCCCACGAGGGCAACCGTCCAAGTGCCCAGCTCGCCTTTGCCCACCATCTCCCGCACGTATTCCGCGATGCGGGTGACTCCGCCGGAATCCGGAGCAAAGCACACGTTGGCCGAGGCGCGGTATTCACGGAGAAATTCCAACACAGCCTCGTTGCCGACACCCTCCCAACGATGATGATGGGACGTGCCGCGCACACCGCTGGCCATCGTCGGTGAACCACCGATACGTTGGTGGTCACGGTCGAGCCGAGCCACAAGCTTCGCGAAGTTGCGGTAGTTCTGCGCCGCGGCCGCATGGGGAATGTCGAGGGATGAGACCAAACTCTCTGAGAAATGCACGCGAACGGTCTCGCCGCGCCGCATCTTGTTCATCGCTGTCACCAACATGTCTATCCGCGGCTCACGGACACGAAGCCCATATTCGGTCGGACGCTTGTTGAGGTAGCACATCCGACTGAACTCTCGACGCAGCTCTTCAGTGGCGAGGGCAATCTTGCGGAAATTCTGAACCACCGTCGCCGGAGCAAAGACCCGACAGAGGTGGGCATAGCCCGGGCGATAGCCAAACCAGCGTCCCATCTGCATAAGGGTATCGAACGCCCTCGCACCGCGAAGGAAATAGCTCACGCTGAGACCGGACAGTGTCAGGCCGCGACTGAGCCGGTCCCCGCCGACAGCGACAACAATCAGCCCTTCACGCGTGCCCGTGTAGTCCAGATTCTCCTTACTGTTGCTGTTTATGTTCCTGAACTTCATGCGCCTGAAGGCCTCCATCACCTCGGCACGCACAGCCGGCCAGGTCGGGAGCACCGGCTTCACCAGTTGTTGGGATGCGTGGTCCCGGAACCGAGGGAATGAGTCCGCGAATATCTCACGCCAGATGCGTTCGAGTTCGTGCCATTCCTGCTCGGCGGTTTCCCCGTGCCGTAATCGTTCGGCCAGCGAGGTCAGCTCGTTCTCGACGTGCTTGGTCACCTGCTCCTGCACGTCGGTGAAACGGCTCACATGCACGAGCATCGACATGTGTTCGGCTGTGTGACCAAGCGTGAGTCGGGCTGCGACTGTAAGGAGGAAGGCGCGCAGCGCCTCCTTCAACGAAGGAGGAAGGTCCGGGGCCACAACCTGGACCTTCTTGTGCCGCGGCGGCAGCCAGGCGTCCGCGTCCTCCGCCGGTCGATGCATCGGCAGCGGCAACGAACCGGCGATATTCAGGCTCTCATCACCCTCACGGCCGAAAACCTCCTCCGGGCCGATATAGTTGGTGGGCGCCTTGAGCGTCGTGATGAAGGTCTTCGGGAAAATGTCAGCACCGCGGGACGCGAGATCCCTTTCCGCCGACTTCTCCACGGGACGAGGGTCCATGAAGATGTTCGCATAGGGTGTGGCCGTGTATCCCACGTAGCCCACGCGATTGCAGCGCCAGATGATCTGCCGAATCAGCCCATTGATCCGTGTCGGATTTGTTTCCGGATCGGTGTCGGCCGTGTTGATGGAGGAATGATCCGCCTCGTCATCAATCACTAAGGTCGGCACCGTAAGTGCCGCCCCGTTGTTCGCGTTCGTCACCCAGCGAAGCAGATTCTGAAGGATCGAATAATTTTTCTTCATCACCAGGATGACCGGGGCCTGCCCAGGCGTCACATGGAGATGCGAATTCACGACAGCTCCGTAATCGCCAGCGATGGAGGTGAGCGTGATGATGTCGGGCAGCGGAAGCTTCGGATCACCGGGAATGCGAACGCGATTGAGACGGCGGTTCGACCACAAGCGGATGCCGCAGTAGGCGAAATTGTTGCGGCTATCCTTGCCGATCAGGACCTCCTCGACGCGCTCTTGCGTCTGCTGGCGAAGATTCTCGTGGATGCCGGAAAGAATGATGATGACCTTGAACCCGGCATCCAGAGCCTTTGCAGCCAGCGCTGTGTAGTGCTGGGTTTTGCCTGACTGCACATGCCCGACGACCAGGCCGCGGCGATCCCAGATGCCTTCGCGGGTTGGGTCGCCGAGCAGATCGATGACTTCGCTCGTGCTCTCGTCGAGTTCCTTCATCACTTGGAGGGGCCGGCCCACCTCGGCGGCGAGATAGGCCTTCAGCCAAGGCCAATGAATCCAGTCGCGACCGCTGTCCGGCCGGAGCCAACGCTCGATCTCGTCGCTATCCACCATCGTCTCGGCCCTGCCCACCGACGTCACGATAGCGGTGAGTGCCTCGTCGATGATCGCGCGGCGGTCGGTCCGGAGATGCGGCACCAGCGCGAGCATTTCGTCGATCTTCTGTTCGACCTGCTCCGGGGTCGGCACGCCCTGTTCGGCAACGGAGGCAAGGGCCAGCTTGAGGAATTCCGGGCGAGTCAGCATGGTTCAGATGAGTTTGGGGCCGATCTCCTCGGCATGGAATATGAATGGCTCGACGGAGAGCACTATCCGCCGCGCCGCCTCCGCCGTGTGCCCCTGCGCACGAAGCGTCTTGACCGCGCGACGCGCGAACTCCGCGAGGGCTTCAACCTCGTCGGGTTTTGGCTCGTGCACCGCACCGTTCGTCGTTCGCTTCGGGTCCTGGAGGATCGCGTCGAGCGGAAGCAGTCGCTCGAAAACACGGAGAAAATCCTCCGCTATTGCCGGGTCACGGACCGACTGCTTGAGCGTCTGGACCACTGGATGGGCGCGATTGATCCTGAATCGAATCGTATCAGGCGTCGGCTCCTGATTCCAGAAGGCTTGGCCCACAGGGTCGTCGTAGCTGCCACTGGCGGGCGCTTGCCGTTCACCCCGGAAATTGAAGACCGCCATCGCGTGCCGACGGGTGGCCTCGCCAATGCGTTGGAGATCGGCCAGATGCCATGAGGGAGGCACCACGCTCGACTTCATGACATTCAGGCTCCAACCCGCATCAAGCGCATTGGGGAGATCGATACGGATGCGAGCGAGCCGGCAACTGTCCTCTGCCGGGAAGAGTCGGAGCCAACCGCCAGGCACGATCAAGCGTTTCGCCCGATAAACGAGGAATCCTTGGTGCGTGCCCCAGCCGAGCGGCCCGGAAAGACGGGCGTGCTGCTCGGTTGTCATCCGGGAATGGTGCGGTAGAACATATGACGCCACGGAAACCCGCTCGCCGAGCATTTCCTCGTCCTTGAGCAGACCGCCTTCGAAGGGATCCCAAGCAGGAATCGCCGATGCGCCGAGACGTATTGTGACACCCCCCGCAATGAAGCGGTGGAACACCATCCCGAGATGGCGCGAGACCTTGTCCATCATCGCGGCCTCATTGCGCTGGCGGTGTGCCGCAAGGTTCGAGCGCACTCCCAGACGGTCGAGTCCGGTTACAATCACCATTGTGCCGGCTGGTCGGCCCGCACCAGCAAGCGCTGATTTGGCAAGCAACGACTCAGCGGCGGGGTCGGAACCTTCCAGCATCCGCCAACCGGCTTTTGCCACATGGGCCAAATCCCACCGGAGCACCGTCAAGGCCGCGCCAGCCGACGCGCGGGTGGCCACCGTGAGCGTGCTCCCCATCGAGAATGAGGCGGTTTTCATTCCCAGCCCGAACCGGCCGAGATCATCCGCACGGCGTTCTTGGTTCGGTCCATTACCACCCCAGCGCATCGCTTCCGCCAATCGTCCCGGGCTCATGCCGGTGCCGTCGTCCTCAACGGTCACATAGCCTTCCTGCGCGGTGTTCTTTGGCGGGGCTAGACGGATGGCAATCGTGCGGGCTCCGGCGGTAATCGCATTATCCACCAGATCGGCGATGGCCGTGGGAGGAGTGTAGCCTATACTGCGCATCGCACCGACCAGCGCGAATGGGTGTGGCGGATTGTCCAAGCCATCGTCTGGGTCGAGGCCCCCCGTTTTTTCGGGGTCAGCAGCACGTTTCCCATCGTTTTTTGCACACATGACTTCCAAGCACCGGTTACCGCGTCGCCAGATCACCCGCTGTGCCACGCGCATCTAAGGATGGGGCAATTTTAGCGCGCGCTGATTTCTGCATTCTGATCGGCATCACACAAATGCTTATGGTTCATGGCACTATTGCCGAGTCTAAACACACGGCACCTTCAGTGATGTCCCGTTCCAGCGTGGCAATTCAGGGGATTGGCCATGCCTCTTGGTGACCGCCGTGCCGCACCTACGGCAGGGCCCCTCCCGGACACGGGGATCGCCGTGCGGCGAGGCTGCAATTTTGTCCTGGGCAAGGTGCTGACTACCGCTAACCTGGTGTCTTCGGGTAATACATCACCCATCGGCTTGTATCCGCCAACTTCTCACACCACATGGGACTCACTTACCATTTCAGCTTTGCCGCTCCGGCCTCCGTTACGGCGGAGCGACTCGCGGCGTTCCTGCAAGACGTGGAGGGCGATGCCCGCCTGATGGGTTTCAAGCCAACCACGGTGGTCAATGGGCCATTCAACAATCCTGAGCGCCGCACCTTTGCGCGGCGGGTTGCGCGCGGCCTGACGGTCGAGGACGACAGACTCCGCGGCGTGGAATTGCCTGCGGAATCTTGCTGGAGCCGCGGCGATGGCTACTGCCGGTTGGCGCCTGAACACGGCGTGCTGTTGGTTGTCACGGATGAGCAAGGCCGTGAGATCGTTTTTGGATTTTTTCGTTACCCGCAGGTGATCCGGGATCGCACAGGTCGCGAGATAATGGCTGTGCCCGGTGAAGGGGCTTGGGTGTCGGGCGACTGCGTGAAGAGCCCGGACCAACGCTACCGCGCGATTGTGCGGCGGTTCGCCGCCGCCGGCTACCTCTCATCCGAACTCGACGAGTTTGAGCCCGTGGAAAAACACTGACGGAGCCCCGGTTTGTCCTGGGCAAACGCGTCCGCCGTGCTACAGTTTACGCCATGGAAACCCTCATGCGCAGCACCATCACCCGTGCCGTGAAAGGCACGAAACCATTCACGAACGCGCGTAACCATGCACTCGCAACCGTGCGATGGGTCCTCGCGACCGAGGACGGTCGCTTTGTCGCCGTCAACGATAAGGCGCGGGCCGAGCTGGTTCGCGACGCTGCAAAGGCTACGATATACGATGGTCGAGACAACGAGGAATTGAAGACCCCGTTTTTCGAGGCCATTCTTGGTGTGGCGCTGACGGTGGTGATTCTCGAATGAGATATTTAAGCCAACCTAATCGAGCCTAGCACATAATTGTCACACGAGAGCCCCAAGGAGTTTAAGTATCATTTTCGATTGGCTCCGATTGTGACGGGCGAACCGCGTAATATTCTCGCATCGTGAGTGCGTCGAAGCGCGAAGCCATTACCGGCCCTCTTCTTTATAGAACCTTTTTTTAGCCGATCGGTCTCGTGCTCGGCCTCTTTCGACACGCTGGTCAGACCAAGGCAGAGCCTGAATCACTTCACTGCGCTCGATCACGTAATGCGAGCGGCAGGGGAAATTCCAGTTCCCGATCGACGGCCAAAGCGACACCGTCTCGCCGTCGAATGTGAGCTGCCAGTCGGTCGGCGTAAGCGGGGTCACAACTTCCCCGCCGCACCCGCAACAACAAGCATGAATGGCGGTGGCACACTCGATGGATATATAAAGCACCCCCGGCTCCAGTTGCCGGGGAATGCTGGGGACGAAACGATGTTCGAGACGGTGATGGCGGATCATGGCAGATCACCGTTTAGCAGCAGGTTTCCGTCGGTCGTATAGGAGCTGTGATGCTCCTGTTCGAGGTCCCGGTAAAACCCCTGCATCTTCTTCCACTTGATGATCGCCAGCACCGCGTTGAGCGCGTTCAGATCGGCCACCTGGATGTTGGACGAATAGACGTTGGGCTCTCCGTTACCGGCGAATGAAACATGAGACCGAAAATGGTCTCGTTTCTCCGGCGTGCTGGCCGTGACGCGCAGGATGCCGCCGAGCGAGCCGTCGACCAGTTCGAGGCCCATGCCCACATCGACAAACGCCAACCCAAGGCGCTCCAGCTTTTCCACGACCAGACGTTTCGGTTCTCCGGCGTCCATCGACAGAAAAGCGAAGGTGCTGCCGTCGAGGAGGTGAAGATTTTCGGCGGTCATCGCCACGGCATGTGCCACGATGCCGCGGTGCATGCGCGAGTAGATGCGCTGGAAGTAATCGACCTTCTTGGGCGCTTCGCGCAATTCCTCGAGCGAAGGCGCGCCGGGCGCACGGAACGCGTTGTGCTGGAGAAATTCGTCGGCATCGATCAGGAGGATTTCCCTGACCGGGGTCTTGGCGACAAAGTCGAGGATGTAGGACCCCGTGCCGCCCAGCCCGATGATGACGATTTTCTCTTTTGCCAGCCGTGCGGTCAACGCGCCGATGCCGACACGGTCCGAGGCGGTCTCCGTATATTTGAAGACGCTCTCGTCCTCTTCTTCGGGCACACGGAACACACGCGGAGTGACCCCGGGCTTGAGCAGTGCCGCGGGACCAGCAAGCAGCGCCGCATATGTGGTCATCTTCTGGTAGTAGTCGGGATAGCCGGATGCCGGCTTGCTGGAGAAGCTGAACTTCGCCGTGACTCCGCCACCGAGATCGACGTGGCCGCTTTGGTGGATGATCTTGCTCAGCGGCACGCCGTCCGAACCACAGGGCTGGTCGCCGTCAAAGTGAACGACGTGCGTGTCGGGCGCTTGGGTGACATCCCCGGCCAGCGTGAGGCTGGAGATGAGCGAGCCCAAGCGCACCTGACGCTGCCCGTTAACATATGGGACATCTCTCATGACGAGGAGCCCGTTCCGGATTTGGATGAAGTAGCCTTCTTCACGAAGGCGCTTCAGGTCCGGACTAAGATTTATCGGTTTTTGTGACATTGAAGATGGTTCCTTTCTTTTTGACTTCGACGGCGCCGCCCGGACCGAGCTCGCCGGCGTGCGGCTCCGATGCCGCGTGGCGGTAGGTCATCGAGAACACGATGTTCGGACCGTGCGGTCCGGGAAACGCGAGCTGCACCACCTGCTCGAACGTGACGCGCTTGTTGTTCACGATCTCATCGCGAGAGTTAACCTTGATCTCGAACGTGGCCGGGGGCTTCGGGGCCGTGATGAAACGTTCGATCCCCGGGGCGTTGAGATCGAGGAGGTCGCTGGACTCGATCACGCGATCGGTGCCGCCACGGACCTCCAGGAACACGGCCTCCTCCGGGCCGGCCTTGGCCAGCGCGTAGAGGACGGTGCCGCTGATCGCCGGCTTACCCCATTCCAGTTGGTGACTGTTGATCGTGAGCTTGAACGATCGATCGGTCCGGAAGATCACGAAGCGCTCCGCACCGCGCCCGCGGAGGTCGTAGGTTTCATCGAGCCGCAGGTCTTCGAAATCGCCGGAAGGCAGGATGGCGAAGAGACTGAAATCGTCGACCGGTTGGACCCCTGCTGCCTGCAAAATCTGGCGGCCGGTGGGCACCGGATCGGCGACATCGACGTTGCGGTTGCGAAGTTGATCGTCGGCCACGACGATCCGATAAAAATCCGCCGGACGCAGGGCGCGTCCTTCGCGGATTGCAATGGCGACATCCTCGACGGGGAGGCGGTCACCTGAGTTTTTTACGGTTTGCATGATTTGCTTCGGCGCCCACCGCGGAAGTGCGGTTTGGGTTGCCAAAGGGTAAATCGCGCCGCCGCGACAAACCGGAAAAGCCAACCTAACTTTTTCTGCGTAATGGGCCGGACGGCAGGCTTCCGCACACGAAAAAGCTCGGGCAGCGCGGACAGACTCGCGCGTCTTCCTCCAGCGGGAAATCACCCGCTTGGATTTGGCGGACGATCTTCTGCATTTTCTCGCTGCGGGTTGCCAGCTTCCGCGCGGTGATCGTCATGGGTGTCTTTGTCTCACTCGTGAGATAGACCACCTCCACCACGGCCTGACTCCCGTAGGCCTGGGTCACCGCTAGGTGCAAAATCGTGAACTCAATGTCATCAAATTCGTTGGACCGCTGCTTTCCCGTCTTGATGCGTCGCACCAACAGCTGGCCGCTGGTCGCTTTTACCACGCTGTCAGGGGTGACGATGATCTCGCATTCCGGAGACGCCAACGTAAGCGGCTTGATCTCGGCGAGCGCGTTACCCTGCCGTATTCCCAGGAGAAAATCGACCAAGCGGCGGCCGATGCGAAGATAGTCCTCGGCATAACCGTGATCGACCGCACCTTTCGCCTGCCAGGCCTCGGCAAACCTCGACGCGACCTCCGCATCTGAAGGGTGCGTCATCGCGTGTTCGGTTTTCAACCAGTCCATGACGTCGAGCACAACATTGTGCATCTTGAGGAATGGAGTCTCGGTCCTCCGTCCGCGCGCGTGCAGCACATGCGTATAAAAGAAGCGCCGCGGACAACGCTCGAAGAGATTGATCTGATCGTCATTCCAGCGCGGCTTCTGCTCCCATTCGACGGAAACGACTGGGCTTGGCCGGGGAGCCCCGGGTAGAAGCGGCGGCTGGACCGACCGCGCCAGGAAATCGGCGATCGGCGGAATGAACCTGGATTGATTGCGCGCGCGTCCGTCCGTTTGGAGGCGATACCCGTAGAGCAACAGGCGGTCACGGGCGCGAGAGAGCGCGACGAAGAACAGGCATTCCTCCTCCTCCTCATGGCCGGCCTTGACTGCATCCAAGCCGGTCAGTCCGGGATAGGCATGAATCAAACCGTCCGGGGGAAGGCAGCGCGGCGGCATGTTGTTGCGCGGCAAACCGGAGGTCACCAGTCCCGGAATGTGCACCACATCAAACTCCAGCCCCTTACTGGCATGGATGGTCAGCAAGCGGACGGCATTGATCGCTCCCGCCGCGTGAGGGAGCCGATGAAGCCCGCGGTCCTCCGCGAGCAGCACGAGGCGCCGGATCCGATCAAGGAGGCGGCGGGCGGGAACGCCGGCCCGTGCCGGCTGCCGGCGGCAAAAGTTCATGAACTGCCACAGTGCGAGGCCCTGCATGCGGCTCGTCAGGTCATTTTGCCGGTAGATCGTCTTGGCGATCTCCAGCCGATCGATCACCCAATGGGCAAGGATCGACCAGGCCGCGGTGTCCCGGCCGATCCCGACGAACAACGCCTCGATCTTCGCGAGCGAGCGCCGGCTTGCGTCGCTGAGAGAGGGAATGCGGTCACCGAGTCCAGCCCAGCCCATGGAATCGACCTCATTTTCACTGGCGTATTTCAGGATGTCCGCCACGTCCTGAAGTGGCAGGGTAAACGCCGGGGACGTCCCTACGCGGACGAGCCCGGTCGCGCGGCCGTCGGAAAACAGCGAAAGCAACGCCAACAGGTCCTTGATTTCGGGCCGCTCAAACAAACTGCCCAGATGCAGCACGGGGATGCCCCGCGCCTCCAATCCCTCGGCAATCGCGCCGAGGCGCGCGTTTGAGGCGCAGAGGACCGCTTGGTCGAGATAAGCGACGCCGCCCCGGCGCTCTTCCTCAATGGCGGCGGCAATCGCCGAAATTTCGTCTTCCCCCGTCTCAGCCACTCGAAGTTCCGGCCGGACGCCACTGGCGCCACGCTGGGCGGAGAGCCGGAGCGGTAAAGTGCCGGAGGACGCCTTCATCGGTCGCGAGAACGTGGTAAAGGTCTCAATGATTTCCTGGCGGGAGCGGTAGTTGAGCGCCAGCTGGCTCACTTGGGCGCCGGGAAAGTCATTGCCGAATCGAGCGACGTTGCTCGATGCCGCTCCGCGAAAGCGATAGATGGACTGCCGGGCATCACCCACAACCCAAAGGGTCTCGCCGGTGCCGGCGATGGCCTTGAGCAGGCGAACCGAGGCGTGGTTCACGTCCTGATACTCATCTACAAGAATGTGTCGGTGCCGGGACTGCAGCGCCGCCCGCACCTCTGCGTCCTTCTCGACCAATCGCACGGGCAACGCGACCAAGTCGCCGAAATCCACGGCCTGTTCCTTTTTCTTCAGTCGTTCATACGCCTCGAAAGCGATTCCAACCTCGGCGCATTTTTCGCCACGGAGGGTGGCTTCGGCATCTCCGGCGGCCTTGGTGAGCATCTGCGCCGCGAGCGCGCGATAACCGGCAACATCGACCACTTCATCGTGCGCGCGCGAAATCGCATTCAGGATATCGCCGAGGTCCGTGGTCGGATCCCACAGGTTGCGGTAGTGCCGCAGTGGCAGCCGAGGAAATTCCTCTTCCAGCAATTCGATCCCCTCCGTGCGGTCAATGACCCGCGGGTCGGCCGGCAGATCGAGCCGGTCGTGAAACCGACGGACAATATCGAGTCCGAACGAGTGGAAGGTCCCGATCCACATCGCCGCCGCCGCGGTGCGGTTGCCGGCGGAAATCCGCTCGCTCAGCTCGCCCGCCGCCTTGTTGGAAAATGTCAGCACCAAGATCGAACTCGGCGGGACGCCCTCCGCGAGCAGATGCTCGACTCGGCGCACCAAGGTGCGCGTCTTGCCGGTGCCAGGTCCCGCTTGGAGCAGAAAAGCGCTGCCCGCATGACGCGCAGCGGTTTCCTGCGACGGATCGTCCACGTCGGCCGCCGCCGACTTCGGCATCGGTTCGGCCGCGGGGCTGGCGGGCAAGAGCAAGGCGTCCAGCAACTGCTGCTGCACCATCGCGAGCCGCGCGCCCAACCGCTCCGCAATCGCCGCCGCGCTCATCCCTTGGTCGACATGGAGCGCGAGTGCCACCGAGCGCGGCAGCAGCAGTTCGCGGGCGAAAAGATCCATGCGGATTTCGCGGCGCTCCCGGGCGCCGTAGTCCAAAATTTTCTCGATCCCGACCGGGGCGTCTTCCACGGACCGGTCCGGCTCGACCCGCTGCGTGACAACATCGTCTTTTCCGCCGTCCACGAACACATGCCCGAGTTCGTGTGCGATCAGAAACGCCCGGTCGAAATCCGTCCCTGCATCCGTGTATAGGATCGCTTGCGCCTGACTATCGAATACGGCCTGGCCACCCTTCAATTGCGGATCGTCGGGCGGCAAGCCATAGACGAGAATGCCTCGCTTGGTCGCCTCTTGCAGGACGAACTCCAGCAAGCGCCAGGGATTCGCCCCGTGGTCCACCGCCGCTTGATGCACGCTTTCAGCGATCCTCCGTGCAGCATCAACGGCGTCCATGGATCAATTTTCCATCGCCAAGAGCTTTTTCTGCTGATCGACCGTCAGCTGCGAAGTTTTTACCGCGTCGGAAAAATCGACCTGGCCTGCGGCAGCCGGCTTACCTTGGGCCCGGAAGGCGGAGGAGGGAGCCAAGCAAGGCGGACCCGCCAGATAGTCTGTGACCGCCTTCAGTGGCGAACCCAGTTCGGTCGCCAACTGGCCCAAGAAGGCCCCGGGAATGCTGGCCACACGGATGCCACGGTCGCGAATTCGCAGGAGCAGCAGATTATTAACGCCCAGGCGCACCGCGAGAGTCTTGAACGCTGAGGGGGTGAGTTTGGCGAAGGGGCTCTCCACGGCCATCTCGGCCGCGGCACCCAACTGGGCACGAAACTTCTGCCAGCCCGCTTCCACCGAACTGTCCGCTACCCACACCGGAGATATTTCAGTGGGAAGCGTCAGCAGTTCGAGGGAGCAATCCACGAGCGCACTCGCGTGCTCCGGATACTGGGAGAGGTAGCGCTCCAAGGTGGAGCGGTCGCGCTTGGGTTCGACTGAAAAGGCGAGGAGAACTTCTTCGCTGGAGATGGGGTCATTTGGCGGCATGGGCTTTTACCTCCTCGAGGATTTCGCGCAGAGCTTTGAACGCGCGATCACGCCGGTTGCGGACCGTGCGTTCATCACATTTCAGAATGCGGGCGATAGTGTTGGTGGTGGGATCTTTTGCGTCGATGGGAATGCCTTGGAGCCAGAGCCCGATCACGGCCTTCTGGTCCGGCGGTAGGGTGTTAATCGCGGGTCCGAGCGCCGACCGGAAAGCCGGATCGTCAAAAAATGAGGGGCCGTCTGCAAAGAATTCCGCGGCGGCCTTTTCCACTTCGGGCGCGAGTTCGGTCGCATCGGAATGTTCGCCATCTCCCATCAATGGCGCGGTCTTGTTTGTGCTCGGGCCGATGCGGCGCAGCACCGTCGTGCGATAGGCGGCAAAGCCCCCTTCGAACTGGACCTCAAAGTAGTCGAGCCAGGTCCCGCCCTCGCGACAGTCCCGGGCGAACCGGTCCATGAACCGCGAGACGATCTCGCCCCGGATAGTTTCAGCGTCGGCCATGCGCGAATCGGGGATGGACGCCACCAGCGACGCTTGCACCCGCCGAAAGAGGGCCTTGAAGAGGCGTTCCACCGACCCCGCGTCATCTTCGCGCCACGCTCGACGAATGAGATGGACCAGCGCCTCGGGCGGAGCATCCGCTCGGAGTTCTCCGCCCGCATCGACGAGCTGATCGGTTCGCTCCCGCGCATCCACGAGGTCGAGCTTTTCCAGAAAAGCCTGCACTTCCGCCCGACGACGATAAGGCCCGTCCTTTTTCGATATTTTTTTCAGCGGCTCGACCATGATCGCAGGGGAAAGAGATTCGATCAGCGCAACCGAATGGGCAGCGCGACTTGCGGCACAATCGGAACGAGGGTTTTTGCGTAAGCGCGGAGGATGTCGTTATAGAGGGCGGCATGCCTCGGAGCCTCCACCGTAATGATGAGGGCGTAGCGGATTTTCTTCGCCGAGGCCGTGCTCGCGCCAGCCTCGCGTGCGTTATAGTGAATGTCGAAGTGGGCCTCCTTCAGGCCGCTGCCGCGCATGTTTTTCGCGCCGTGTAAAACCGTCTCCCATTTGCCCCGGTCCGAGCGGCGCTCAGCCTCCGTTTCATACTTCTTCATGTCGAAGAAGCCGCGCGTGTTTGCATTCGACTGCTTCTCTTCCTTTTTCTTCTCGGCATTGGGTCGAAAGACGACCTCCAACCCTGCACGCGTATAGGCCGCTGCATCCTGGGGATCGGTGGGCGAGGCGTAGCAGAATGTCGCCGCTAGTCGGATATTACCAGTCAGGCCACCCGGCGGCAGAGGAAGAGGAGCTCGGAGGTATTTGCCGGGCTTGAGTTCACCTTCATACACGATGCGTGCGACGCCTTCCGGGCAGGTGATAATTCGCATCAGGTCTTCCGGAACCTTGCCCCAGCCTACTTCCAACTTGTCGTGCTTGGCCGGATCGGCGCCGTTCACCAGAAGCGCCTTGATCGCCAGAGAAGTCAGCCCATCGCCGAGAATGGCGCGAATTCCCACTGCGCTGCGGAGCAGGTAAGGAGCCGCAAAACTCGTGCCCAGTTGTGGCGCCAATAGCGGCTTCGCGCCCGGCGCAAGGGTGTGGAAATAATTGGCGCCAGCACCGCCAAAAGCCATCAGGTCCGGCTTCACCACCCCGGGACTCCGGCCTGGGCCCACTGCGCTGTAGCCGGCGCGATTCCAGCCATCCGCGACGTCGCTAGCCGCCCCAACGGACAGCGCATTCACGCAATCGGCCGGCACCTGCACCCGCGCATTGCCCGACGCGCGGTCGCGTTCACCGTTGTTTCCCACGGCCACGGTCATCAACGTATCCCCATCGCTCAATAGGTCATCGATCACGGACGTCCAAGCATGAACATCCGTGTCCTCTATAGGAAGGTCCGGACCAAGGCTTAGGTTGATGAACTGATACTGCCGCGAAAGAAGGACTTCCTCGATGAAGCCCAGCGTGCGGTAGAGTTCCAAGGGGTCTTCGGTGTTCGCGTCGTTGTCCAGCACCCGAAGATGGTCGACATAAGAAAAGGGGCGCGCCGCAAGTGTATCGGGAGTGATCGGGCCAAACAAAAAAGCGGAGGTTACCCCAAGGCCGTGCTCGGGGCCATCCGGGTCGTCCGCCGCCTTGGGATCGAGCACGCGATAAGAACGAAGCCAAGGCGCAAGCGGATGCTGTTTCGGCAGCCCGCCATCGAGGATCGCAACCTTGGGTTCGGAGGAAAGCGGTTGCTCAACTGGCAGGCTGCAATTGACCGTGATCCCACTGGCGCGCGGCACGGGACGCATGGCGCGCAATTTCGGCACCGGACGAATTACTCGGACGAACGTAAACTGCGCCAGCCGGTCGATGACTGGCCGCGCGCAGTGCACGGGAACAAACCAAAGATTGCCCGCTGTGAAACCGAGATCGGCGTAGAGTCGCGCGCCGACAGTGGTGGCGTAGGTCGCAAACGATTGCTGCACGAACGCCCGATTTTCGTCCGGGAGCAGGTGTAGGCCGATCTCGAAATAAGTTTCGCTTGCGGTTCCATGGCTGATGATGCGGTCCGCTGGCGTGAGTGCAGAAAAATGTTCGATGTGCGCGAGGTCGATCGCCTCGTCGGAACCTTCCGTGACTTGGTTGGCCCACGAGTCGAGATTGCGAAACGCCTCGCGCTTCCCCACCACGAACAACTCGGTGGTAGTGCAGGGCCGCGGCGCGTCTTTTTTTGTCCACTTGGCCGGCGTCACTTTGACCGTGCGACTGCCGACCGATTCCAAACCCACGCTGCGCAACATCTTCGCCGGAAAAAAGGAACGCGCGATGTAACCCGGATTGATCATCAACCGCCCGACGCCCAGGTCGGCGGGGCACGCCTGCTTCGGCAGTTCATCCAGCACCGCCGCCGTGGCCTCGAATTCGGGCGCCAGTCGCTCTATGGCCTCCGCCAGCGAATACACCTCTTTCTTGCTGGGCTTTCGCCGAGGAGGATCGATGTCGTGGGTCAACAGATGCCCTCGTCCGATGAGAAAGTTTGTTTGGTTCATGGGGTCGGCGCGGGCAGACTTTCAGCGATTTTGGGAGCCGCATGTTTTCGGATAGTGTCGCGGCTAACGCCGGTGATTTCCGAAATATTGTGCTGCGAAAGACGGGTTTTTTTCGCGAGCAAGACGGCGAAATCCACGCGCCCCCCGCGATCCAACGCGCCGGAGCGCGATCGCACAAAATCCTCCACCAGATCAGCGGGCTCACCCGCATGCAGAGCGACCGCGCGGCGGAAGCGCTGGATCTCGCGTTCGATGTCGCTGAACGACTGGCCTTGAAACGCTGAAGCCAAGACCTCGAACCACGGGTTGAACTGCTCAAAGTCGGCGCCGAAAAACTGGCTAACCGCAAGCTTGATGGCTTCGTGCGTTGGAGCCTTGAACTCAATGGTCAGGTCGAACCGCCGCCACAGTGCGGGATCAATCAGCTCGGGGTGATTCGTTGCGGCCAGCAACAGCCCCGTGGCCGGCCACGCATCCACCTCTTGGAGTATGACGGTGACAAGACGCTTGAGTTCACCCACATCGCTGTCGTCGCTCCGCCGTTTGGCGATCGAATCGATTTCATCCAGAAGCAGAACGCATGGTCGCGTCTTCGCGAAATCCAGCGCCGTGCGCAGATTGGTGCCGCTGCGGCCCAGCAGGCTGCTCATGACCGCCGTCAAATCGAGCACGTATAAAGGCAACTGCAACTGGGCCGCGAGCCAGCGAGCCGTCAGGGTTTTCCCCACACCCGGAGGACCGACGAAAATGGCTGAACGGGTCGGTTGCAGCCCTGAGGCCGCAAGACGCTTCACCTGCCGACGCTCTTGGATCAACTGCTCCAACTGCTGGCGCAGTTCAGGAGCAAGGAGAGGCTTCTCACGATCCGGCGAGTCTTCAAAAACCTTGAGCAATGACAGCCGGGACTCGTCATCCGCCGGGACAGGATGATGCTCCGCGGCAGGAGACAAGGTTTTCTTGCGCATGGCCGAGGCCGCCTTCGGAGAATGACTCCGAAGGTGCATGTCCATCTCCTCTGCAAAACTCGGGTCTGAGGTGCGATACTTGCGGACCAATCGCGCCACAAACAAGCGAACGTCTTCGACTTGCTCGGAAAGAGCCAATCGCACCACTTGGGCTAAATCTGTTTTTGTTTGGTCCATTTATTCCAGTAAAATTGTAAACTGCTGTAAATCAGCATTTCGCTTATTTTTCTTTATGGACTAATACATGACCCACTCAAGATTTCAAGTCAATTGGCGACCTATCAGCCGCGTTTTTCACGCTAAGGCGCAAGCTCGTGCCCACACGGCTAACTCCGTTTGTTTAGCACGAGCGGGCCCGGCCACCGCTCCGGTGTTCCGCTCCGACTGCGGCTCCGGCCACTCGTTGCGGGCGGAGACGGCTTGGCTCCGCGCTCACGGCGGCCTCTGGCGATTCGTCGTCCGAGCACGACCATTCGCCAGGATCGCTCCCGGTCGCAGGCTCTCCGGTCGCGACACTGGCGGCCTTGCCGCGCTCCCGCCGGCGCCGACTCCTTCCTCCACTCACGGCCGTCGCCTGCACTCCGCTCCCTCGTCTGTCCATCGTTCGCGATTCGCACGCGAAACCCGCTCTCGAAATTCTGCCCTGAGTTGCCAGGCTCGAGGGATGCCCTTTGTGACGCGCAAAGTCTCTGACCACGGAACGGAAGATCCGTTGGTCGCGCGCGTGGGCTATCAGTGGGTCGAAATCCTCCCGTGGTTCAACCTCTCGGAGGCACGCAGGACCAGCGTGCTCGAAACCCTCCTGATGAAGGTGCAGCCCCACCTTCTCTCCGCACGGGAAACAGCGGAGAAAATCAAAGCGGGGCTCGGAGCCATTCACAAAAACGAGCAGGCAGCGCCCACATCCGCCGCCATCCAAGTCTTGGCGAAGCAATTCCTCGCCGAAGCGAACAAGGCGCTCGAAGAATTCGCGCCCGTCTTCGGCCTTCTCCTCGGGCGCAAGGCGCCCGAGCGCAACTATGCGGCCCTCGCTAAATGGGCGGAGAAATGGTTCGGCCCGAACGATGCTCTCTACCTCCGGCTGAACTTCGCGAACAGCGACTGCATCCGCTTCCTCTCGGACGTGAACACCCACGTCGCCAAAAGCGGTGCCCTCAGTGTCGTGATCGGCGGCACGCTTGAGGAAACGAAATGGGGTCTCGCGGGTCAGCGGGAAGCCCCGCTGGGCCCTTATCTCGAATCCTTCACCGTCTCGATCGTCCCCTTCATCGAGGAGACGATGGTGGCTGCACTGACGCACCTCACCGTTCGCAGCTCCATCACGCTGGAGCAGATCCCGGAGGCCGACCGTCAGAAGTCGGCACCGGTTCGATACCGCGTGATGACCAAGGCGGCGGACGGGAAGCTCGTGCCGGCAGGGAAGGTCACCCAGGAAGGCACTGTCGTGCCCGAGTTGCAGCGTCTGCTCCAGCAGGGGCGGGGCAAACCCATCATCGCGTCGAAATTCAACGGGGAGTGGTTCGTCGCTTCGGGCTCACAAATGTTTCACTCGAAGAAGTGGAAAAACTTTCACGACTTCCTTCTCCACTACATCAAGATCCTCCTCGGCGGCGATTGGACCGTTCTCGAATTCAAAAAACCGCGCGAGGAGCGCCATCCCCTGATGGTCTGGCACGAGGACGTCACGCGATATGCCAACGCGCACATCCTGAAGGGAAAAAATGCGACGATGACGTCGCTCGTGGCGGCTTACCTCGGCCTCGCCTACAACCTCTACCTCATCTCGCACAACAACGGAAAGGTGCACGAGGCATTGGTCAAACGCCTTAAACAAAGGGATCAATTCTACGGCGCCTATCACGAGGCAGCCATTACCGGGATGATGATCCGCGCCGGTTTTGACATTGAGCTGGAGGACGAATCCGACAGCACCACGTCGCACTGTGAATTCACCGCCACGCATCGCGCTTCCGGACAAAAGCTCTCGGTCGAAGCGAAAATGCGCCAAGTGAAGGCGATGCCGGAGGGGCAAAAACCACCTCAGATCCGGTGGCTCCTCGGCAACGCGCTGAAGAAAAAGGCCAACCACCCGCGGCTTGTTTTCATTGAAGTAAACGATGAGACGACACCACCGGAAGCGCAGAAGAAACTCCTCCTCAACTTGCTCGCGACGGTGCGCGGAAAAGAAGCCGACCTCCTAATCGACGGCCAGCCCGCTCCGCCGGCCTATCTCGTAGTTTCGAACAACCCGCCGGCGACGGTCGAGCGTCCGCACGCCCCGGCCTTCATGTTCGAAGGATTCAAGATCCCAGACTTCCGCGTCGAAGGTGCCTACTCCAGTCTTAGGGAAGCGCTCGACGCGCGCAAAAAGCACGCCGCGTTCTCAGCCCTACTCGATTCGCTGCACGAGTTCACACGCATCCCGGTGACCTTCGACGGTGAGACGCAGCCGTTCGCGGGAGAAAAATCTCGCGGACGACTTCTACTCGGGAAGAAATTCCGGATTACGACGCCCAACGGCGACGTTGTGGGCGAGCTGGCTCACGCGATCGTAATGACCGATCAGAAAGCTGCCATGTGCGTGCTCCGCGAGAACGGACGCGACCAGATGGTCACCGTGCCCTTGAGCGACCAAGAGATGCAGGCCTACCACGAATCGCCCCGGACATTCTTCGGCCGCGAGGAACAGGAGCCGAAGGTCGAGGATCCACTGAAGCTCTACGATTGGTTTTACGAGAGCTACAAACACAACTCCAAGGAGGCTCTTCTCGCGTTGTTCGCCAAGATGGGGTGCAAGGACGTGGAAGCGCTCAGCGCCATGGGCCAGGAACGTCTCGCAGAGATCTTCGCCGAACGGACAACCGAGACCATCGCTTTTCAAACCGGACTCGTGAAGCCCGCCGAACAACCATCGCGAGGAACTCATGAGGTTTCGGCTGCGGTGCCGAACCCCACGTCCAAAACCTGACCGCCGCAGGTGTATACCAAGAGGTCACCAAACAACCCAACACCTCGATGTCACCTATCGGCACCTGTAAACTGTGCGGCCAGACCGCGCCCCTTTGTCAGTCTCACATTTATCCCGACTTCTTCATTTGGAGCCTTGAGCGCGAGAAACCTGCCGGGCAAACTGGGCTGCCACAGCGATTCTCAATCCTGAAAAGTTCGCGAAGCGACGTTGTCGACGGCGAACGACAGCGCGGCCAATGGGAGAAAATCGTTGGTCTGAAGGAGCGCCTTCTCTGCGCGCCATGTGAAAACAAATTTTCGAAAAACGAGGCCTACGTCAGGAGTCTGCTCTATGTTCCCGAGGCGTATCCTCTCAGAAAGCGCGCGATAGGAACCAGCGCCCTTCCACCTGGAACGCCTGTGGGCAAGTTCGTGATCGACGTGAAAAACGTCGCCGGTGTCGACTACACTAAGCTACGTCTCTTCCAGCTTTCGGTCCTCTGGCGAGCAAGCGTCGCCACCGGGTCGTTCTTCAAGAACGTCGACCTCGGGCCAAAACACGAACCGATCGTTCGCGCCCTCCTCATCGCCGGTAATCCTGGCCTGCCGACGCAATACGCCTGCGCAATGATCGACCTCCAGCACAATGGTGACGGATGCGAGGACTTCATGCCGCAGCCGGAACGTTTGCGCGACACCGGGACCAACCAATGGATGTATCGCATCACGCTGGGAGGTTACCTTTACGTGTTTCACGTTTCGAGCGAACCGCCACCACCGGAGGCGCTCTTCGCAGCGGTGAAAACCGTCAACGAAATGACCGTCACTGTCTCCAAGGCTGAGTCGGTTCTGCAATTCTGGGCGAATACCCTCGGCGAAGCCGGCAAGTTGTGAGCTTTAAGGGATAGGTTAGGAATTCGACGAACTATGGGAGTCGATCACAGTTCCTACAGATCGCATCCATCTTATCGCGGAATTTTTTCCAACGCTTCGCTTCCCAATCCAACGTCCGAAGCATCTCGGCGTATGCATTGATTTCGTGGCCGAGTCGGCGATGGAACACAGTGGCGTTTATCGTCAGCGTTTTCTCGGCAAACAATGGTCCGTTCCTCACGACGCGCCAACCGCGCGTTGTCTCGCCTTGGTGAAGAAGTCCGCACCGAACTCCGTAGAAGAACTTTTTTGCATGGGGCGCAAATTCCCGAAACGGGCCAGCCCGGTTGAGGAACTTTTCGAATGCTTCTTGGCTCTTCCCTTTTGAGTCGGGCCAGCCGTGCCAGAAGGATTCCAAGGTTTCAACGAGCAGGCAGGAAAGGGCCATCGTGGTGAAGCCGTGCTTCTGCTCGCGGGGAGTCGACTCGACGGGATCTATGAACCTCTCTGTCAGCCGCTCGCGGATAAAGTCGGCGATGCCCGTCCGGTTTTTCGCGGTTTCCATTTCGCGGTATCGCGTGCGTGTAGTGCTTTTCGAAAGTCTCGGTTCGGATGAGGTGGGGTTCATGGCGAGAGGGTAAGCGGTAACGTCGCGTTCAATTAGGCCGATGGTGACTTTTCCCTTCGTTAAATCAATCGAGAGTAGCTTTTTTCGGGGAAAGGACTTTCCCCGCACTCGAGCCGAAGTCTCGCGCTCCCCATTCTAGCGGGGACACCCCGCAACGCCCCGATGCCGGCAGGTGCCGGAGTTCTTCCAGCTCTCGCTACCGCGCTCGGCACTCCGGCGCTCCCGCTCCGATTCCGGCTCCGTCCGTTCGCTGCGGTCGGAGACGGCTTGGTTCACGCGCTATCGGTCGCCTCTGGCGATTCGTCGTCCGAGCACGACCATTCGCCAGGATCGCTCCCGGTCGCAGGCTCTCCGGTCGCGACACCGGCGGCCTTGCCGCGCTCCCGCCGGCGCCGACTCCTTCCTCCACTCACGGCCTGTCGCCTTCGCTCCGCTCCCACACCTGCGCGCCGTCCGTTCCCACTCGACCCGAAGGGTGACGCTCAGACGCCGCTGGGCTGCCGATGCTCGCTCTCGTTGCACCGCTCGCGCATCCATAGTGTGCGTAGCCTGACCCCTGTGGGCTGCCTGATTGTAGCACCTGCGCCGGCTGGCGGTCGGCGGCGCGAGCGCCTTCGCCCGTCCGCGCCTCAAGGTATTGCTCGCTGCGCTGCGCTCCACCTTGCGCGACGGTGCTGATCGTCGGCATCCCTCCGGGGCGGCCGATTTTCGGTTCGGCTCGGGTTGGGGTCCGCGTGGCGCGGCCCGCCACTATGCGCCCTCGTTGGGGCGCTTCAGAACAAGGAAAGTTATGAACTCGATTGAATCCGTTCCCGTTGCTCCCGCTCGCGTCTTCAAGGCGCTTTCGTCCGATGATCTCCGTCGCTGCGCTCCCTCGATCTTTGCCGAGCACGCCCGGCCGGGGGTGTCGTCCCGCTACACGTTCGTTTCCACCCAGCAGGTCGTTGCCCTGCTAGGTGCCGAGGGTTGGGAACCGGTGAAGGCGTCCGAGCAGCGGGTCAGGTTGGAGGACCGCATCGGTTTTCAGATGCACGAAATCCGCTTTGCCCGGCGGGTTGACCTGGAGGCCGGGGCCTTTCAGGTCGGCAACACCCGCCCGGAAATGATCCTGCAGAACGCCCACGATGGCAGCCGGGCCTACCGCATCGACGCGGGCCTGTATCGGTTGGTGTGCCGCAACGGTCTGACCGTCGCGGATGCCGACTTTGCCCATGTCTCGATCCGGCACATGGACGTTTCCGCCGACGCCTTCGCCAAGGCGGCACAATCCGTTGCCGAGAACACACCTCGCGCGCTGGAGGCTGTGGCCAAATGGCAGGGTGTGCAGCTCCCGCAGTCCACCCGGGTGGAGTTCGCCCGGCGCGCGGCGGGCCTTCGTTGGGATGCAGATCAGCCGGTCATGAAGCTCCTCAGCCCTGAGAAGCTGCTGACGCCGGTGCGCTACGGCGATGCCGCCACGGACCTCTGGACCACCTTCAACGTGGTTCAGGAGCACCTGATTCGAGGCGGCGACCGCTACTTGGGTTACACCGCCGGCATGGGTATCCGCCGCAATCGGACGCGCCCGGTGGGCGGCCTGAGCGAAGGCCAGAAGCTCAACAAGGCGCTCTGGAGTCTCGCGAGCGAGTTCTCGAACAACTGACCCTGACGCAGGGAGCGGCCTTCGGGCCGCCCCCTTTCTTTCGGGAGGCGTGATCCCCCGTTTCCGGTAGGCGCGCTCGCGTGCCAGGCGCACGCGGGCCGCTTCAATCAGCAGCGCCGGTCAGCACTCCGCTCACCGGCGCATTCACCATCCAAAGAAATTCACCATGAACAACGGCACCTCCGAAGCACCCGCCACCGCACGCAACCCCCGCACCACGACCGACGAACTCGACACGCTCAAACGCGAGCTAATGAAAGCCGAGGTCCGCCTCGCCAAAGCCCGCGCCACCGTTACGACCGCCGAGATCGACATCAAGGTCCTGAACACGCGTTTGAAAGCCGTTGCCCGATAGCGCGGGTCACCTTCGAAGCCAGAATTTACTACAGCTCATCAGCAAACCGCATCGGGGAGACTATACCACCAGCAGCGCCGGTTGGCCGCATGCGGCTAAGGTATTAGCGCCGCGTCCAAGGTCAGAGGATGTGGCAGCATCGTTGGCGCAGTGGGCTCCGCGGCATAGGACAGTGGCGTAACCAGCGTCAGACCCAGCAGAGCCGGACGGGTGAATCGGAATAGTGAAGGCATGTAAAATATTCTGGGCGAAGGGATGCGCATAATTCGAAATGCTGAATTCTACGGCCTCAAGTGTTGGCGAAACCAGCTTACGGTATCGTCGATGTAAGCGTGGGGCAGAATATGCCCACTATCAAAGAACTTGAGCTGCCTGGCTGTGCCGGGCACGAGAGCGACCAAGCCGGCCGCCTCTTCGACTGAAAAGTAGATGTCTTGGCGGGCCATGAGAAACAACAGCGGCTTGCCATCCAGTGCCCGGGCATTGATCTCCGGAACAATGGCAGCAAAGCGAGCGCGATGAGGGGATAACACCGTGTTCGGTCTGATCATTGGCGGCGCGACACAGATAACGCCAGCCTTGAGGCGGGGTTCGCCGGCAATCAGATTGGTCGCGGCGACACCGCCCATGCTGTAACCAAAAACGGCGCTCTGGCTTGGGTTGATTTCGGTTCGCGTCTTTAGATAATCAAGCGCCCGCCGGTAGTCGGCGATCGTCCGAAAAATAAGATCTCCAAACCCGTGTCGCCAGTTGCTCGGGAGCGCAGAATGCGTGGAATCGGCCAGGTCGGCCGGCATCCGGTGTTCGCCGAAGGAGCCGGCATCAAGCATGAAGACCGCAAAGCCGTTCTCCAACAGCCGAGGCACCAAAGGCCCGGTGGGATTCTCTGCGCTCCACCACGCATCCTTATTGGTGCCGGCGCCATGCAGAACGAGAATGCACGGGTGCGGCAAGCCAATCACTTTTGGCAGAGCAAACCAACCAGCGATCCGTTCTCCCGTGCAGCCCGTAAACACGACTTTTTCGCGCGCGTAGCCGAGCATCAGGCCCTGGTCCACAATCTGGGCGTCGAGTGGGATGCTGACGTTATAATCGAAAGACCGCACGAGAGAGTGGGCTCACCGAACAAAAGAAATGCCGGCTCGAACGGTTTCGGATTTGGTGCGATACGAGAGCAGACTTTCGCCATAGCCGGTGAAATATTGCACCAGGAAATACGTCCCGAAATTCAGGAGGCGCGTGCGCACTGGCAGTGTCAGATCCAGTTGAACCGATGCGTGGTCGAAGTTTTTTCCCGCCCACGTGGTGACGGCCAGGGCCGGACCGTCGGTGCGGCCCAACACGAGTTGCAGCCGGCCGTAGCCGCGGTAGTCGTCGATGCCAGGATTGTTGCCGAGAGTGCCGACATAGGCAAAAAGCTCGGGTGCCACGATCAAGTGCCAGCCGTCGAGGCGGCCGAGTGCGAGGCCGCTCCGGACGTAAACGACGTTCAAGCTGCGCGAAATCGGGCCATCGCGGCCGTTCGATTCGTGCTTGTAGGCCGCCTGCCACCCCAGCCAAGTGAGCCAGCCATCGCTTCGGTCCGGCTCGGGTGCAAGCGCCTGATAGATGATCTCCGGCATATAGCTCGTGTCGTAGAACGGGCTGGAATCCGCGTCGATATCCCAGAGCGATCTCTGCGTGAAGCCGAACTGCAGCGTCCGGGTCATGCGCTGCGGCCCGTCTTCGCCGAACTCGAGCAGCTTGTATTTGAAGCTGAACTGGAATTTCGCGGCGGGCGCGTCCGGACCATAGATGAAGTAGATGGGCTCGTGCGTATCCAACCGATTGATGAACGTCTGGCGCAAGGCGGCGGCGGCGGGCTGGGATCGGCCGAGTATCGTGACGGGGCGTTGCGCGCCACGGGTGGTGGCAACGCGCGGCGCGGGCGGCGCGGCGGCATCGACTTCGAGAGCGGACCGGACGACACCGGCGTTGGCGAGTGAGACATCCAACGTCGTCAGGCCGGGCGCGGCACTCTGCGTAATTTCGAGCATGTAACTGCGAACCGCGAACGAGCCGGCGGCGATCCGCGGCTGCGTCCCGGCAGCGTCTTCGGCGCGCAACTCGACGGTCGCTTGTTCCGTAGTATTTCTGAGTTGTCCGGTCAGCGTCGGCGGAAATGCAACCGCGACGTCGCCCGGACCTCGGTTTAGCGCAGCGAGCTGCACCTCGATACGAGAGCCGGGCGCAACGCGGGCGATGGGAACATGCAAGCTATACAGGACTTCGCTCTCTGCACCATGGGATTCGGTCGCGTTGCCTATTGCGAGCAGGCCGAGAAGAACGTGCATCAGAACGGGCGCAACGCGGAGCCGAGGATTATAATATCTGGCGAGAACTTGGCGGACATTTGTGCGAAGAGGACGGACTCGCTCGCCTATCCACAACAACCCGCCAGCAGCCGACCACGGCCTAAGTGAATCTGTGATGCCGAGACGCAAGGTCGGCAGCAACCAGCGGTTCCAGGTTCCAGGCAAATCTTCCGGGACGTCGTGTCTACGAGTGTCCATCGTCAGTGTCGGTGGCTACCACCACGATCAGCAGCACCAGAATTGCCACCACGAGGATCATGCCCGGGAATGCGCGACGTTTTTCGAGTATCGGCTCCAATATGATGCCAACTGGGGACGCATGAATTAACGGCGGATCGGTTAACGTGGCACTGTAAGGACATCCTCAAGAGGGCTCGGCGGAATGGGTGGTGATACCCGCCGTCGGAGCTGTCCCCAGCACGCTGGCGAGAAGTTCGAGACGCGGCGCAGGCTCGCCAAGCGAAGCGAGGGAAACATAGCGGGGTTTCTCTGAAACTGCGGCGGGAGCAGGGGACGTTGACGCGTTGCCCAGTGTGAACGGAGCGGCGAAATGCACGGTGCGGAGGTCGTGGAGGTGATGGCGTCCGACCGGCAGACGCAGCCCGGCGCCGGTCGGGCTCTCGACGCGAAGGGTGACAGGCAGATCGTGCTCGCCCGGCACCGCCACCGGCGCGACTGCGCGAGGGAGCACATAGACGGCCGCCTGCCCCGCGGCCAGAAGCAGGCTGCAAGTTTGGGCTTCGTCGAGTCCCAGAGCAGCATGCGGTCCGAAGCGAAAATGAACGATGCGTTGTCGGGACGCATAGTTTTCGACAAAGAAAAGAACCCGGGTGGCCGAGCCGGCGGCGAGTGAGTCCGGGTCGAAAAACACGGTGGCCGCGACATCGCGGCAGGTGCAGATGATGTCGAAGCCGAACACGTCCGTGAGCACGGCGTGCGATCGCTGCGCGGCGGCGTGACCGCGGAAGCGCCCGATCAGGTCCCATAATGCCCAGAGGGCTGCGGCGCTGGAGAGCAGCGCGGCGAGGCCGGCCCACAGGTGCAGTCCTTCGCGCCAGAGGACGAGGCCGCCGCCGGCCGCCGAGAACGCACAGAAAATCGCGACGAACAACGCGAAGGGTCCGCCGCGGAAGCGCGGGCCAACATCAGGTGTCGGATCGGCCGGTTCGGCCGTGAGAAAATTGAGTGGTTTCATCGTGCGAAGGTTCAAAGCGGCCGATGACGGAGATAGCCGGTCCTGGCGGCATGGACCAGCCCGACGAGGATGAGCGATTTCACGACGGCCCCGGCGAGCAGGGTGCGGGGCTCAAGCAGACCGAGAGCACCGTGGACGAGCAGAAACGCGACGACGGCTGTCATGGCGGCGCGGAACGGCGCGTAGCGCGCCCAGCGCCACAGGAGCACGAAGGCCGCCGCCAGCGCGACCTCGGCCGCGAGTTCGACGCCGGGAGGCACGCCTGGTCGTGGTGCCGAGCCTAGCACGCGCTGATTGATCAATACGAAGAGCGGATGGAGGCCGCTGAGAAGCTGGACGAGGCCAGCGACGAGAATCCAATCGCGGCCCGAGAGGAGCTGCTGCTCCTGCGCTGACCGCCGTTGAGCCAGGCGAAGGCGATGCAGAAGTTCCGGGGTGATCATAGAGGATGCGCTGACGATGGGGATTGCGCGGTTTGAGCGGCCAAAGCCTCGCCCGCGAACCGCAGGCGCTCGCAGATCCGTTCGAACGCCGCGAGATCGCCAGGTGGTAGCGGGCGCACGATCTCGCTGGCCATGGTCAAATAGAGCGAAGCGGCCTCGGCGATCGCCTTCCGTCCCTTGGGTGTAAGATTCACCCAAATCATCCGTCGATCGGTGCTGGGATCGCGTCGACGGACGATCCATCCCTTACGTATGAGGCCATCGAGCACATCGGTCATGGATGTGCGGGTGATGGTGGCGTAGGGGGCGAGCTGCGAAGGGGAAGAGGGCGCAGGATCGAGAGCCGAAAGAACAACCATCACCATGAACTGATGATCGGTCCACCCGCGTGGGCCGAAACTCCGCATGAAGCCGTGGTGGATGGCGCGTGCGGAGGCGGTGAACCGCGCTAGTAGCTCGCCCGACCGCGAGTCGTCGGGCAGCGGCTTGCCGGCGTTGCGCAAGCAGTCCTCCATGAACCCGTGCCAATTCGGTTCGCAATGAGGTTTGGGCCGTGGCGCAGACACCTTCATGGTGGGTCACCTGTTCATGGTCGGCTTCATGGTTGAGCCGTCGGGGTGTCGTTTTGCCAGCCGCCGCCGAGCGCGGAGTAGAGCGCGGTTAGGTTGGCCAACCGCGCGAGCCGTGCGTCGATGAGCGATTGCTCGGCCGCGAACTGCTCCTGCTGGGCGAGCAGCACCGTGAGATAGGGGTCGACACCGGCATCGAACCGCTGCTGCGTGAGCTCATAGCGCCGCCGGGCCGCGTTTACGCGCGCCTGTTGCGCGGCGATCGTGCGGCCGATGATACTGCGGACGGCGAGCGCGTCGGCCACTTCGCGAAACGCGTTCTGAATTGCCTGTTCGTATTGGGCGATCTCGATGCGCTGCTCGATCCATGCGACGTCGAGTTGGGCCTTGTTCCGTCCCCCGGCGAAGATGGGCAGTGTGATCGACGGCGCGAAGCTCCACCGACCGGAGCCGCTCTCGAACAGCCCGGACAATTCGGTGCTGGCGCTGCCGCCAAAGGCCGTGAGCTTGATCGATGGAAAAAACGCCGCCCGGGCTACACCGATGTTGGCGTTGGCGGCCCGCAGGACCTCCTCCGCCGCACGCACGTCGGGACGGCGGGCAAGCAGGTCGGCGGGCAGACCCGGAGGAAGGTCTTCCACGAGGGCTTGGGTCGCGAGCGAACCAACCGGAGGAAGGTCGGTGGGAAGCGGCGAGCCAACGAGCAAGACGAGTCCGTTGGCGAGCTGGGCAGCTCGCTGTTCAAGTGCCGCCACGCTTGCGCGGACGGCTTCCCGCTGGCCCTCGGCCGTGCGCAGGTCAAGTTCGGAGGTGACGCCGCCCTCGAAGCTCTGTCGATTGAGATCGTAGGATTGCTCGGCAGCCCGGAGCGTCTGGCGCGCGACTGCCAGTTGTTCGTCAGCGGCCAAGGCCGCCAAGTATTGGCGGGCAACCGCTGAGATAAGGGCGATCTGGGCGCTGCGGCGGGCCTCCTCGGTCGCGAGGTATTGATGCAGCACTTGATTGCGCAGGCTCATGACCCGCCCGAAGAAATCGATTTCGTAGGACGGAATTTGCAGCCCTACCTCGTAAACCGAACCGGTGACGGGTTGGCCTGTCGGGCTCAAGGTTGCCGGCGTCCGCTGGCGGACCGCATCGCCGGTGGCGTCGAGGCTGGGGATCAGGACGGAGCGCTGGATGCCGTAGATGGCACGGACGCGCTCGACGTTAAGGGCAGCGACGCGCAGGTCGCGGTTGTTTTCGAGGGCAAGCTGGATGATGCCGCGGAGGCGCGCGTCGCCGAAAAACTGCTGCCAGGCGAGGTCGGCGGCCGGGGTCGAGGCGGTCGAGGCGTCAAGAGAATACGTCGCGGCAACGGGAGCCGCCGGGCGCTGATACTTCGGCGCGAGTGAGCAGCCGGAGAGCAGCGTGCAACCGGCGGCGAGCAACTTGATGGTGGGTCGGATCAGAGTCATGGCGTTGCCGGATCTTGGCGTTGCTCGGTGGTATTGGCCGGTTTCACCCGAAAGAGCCGGGCGACGACGACGTAGAACACGGGGATCAGAAAGATGGCGAGGAAGGTCGCCGCGAGCATGCCGCCGAGCACGCCGGTGCCGACCGAGTTCTGCCCGCCGGAGCCGGCGCCGCGAGCGATGGCCAGTGGCAGCACGCCGAGACCGAACGCGAGCGAGGTCATAATGATGGGACGCAGGCGCTGCCGACACGCGAGAAGCGTCGCTTCAACCAGGCTCATGCCGCGATCATAGCCCTCGCGCGCAAACTCGACGATCAGGATGGCGTTCTTCGCCGACAAGCCGACCACGGTGAGGAGCCCGACCTGGAAATAGACGTCGTTGTTGAGCCCGCGCAGGGCAACCGCGAGCACGGCACCGAGGATGCCGATCGGCACGACGAGCATGACTGAAAACGGCACGGCCCAGCTCTCATACAGCGCCGCGAGACACAGGAAAACAACCAGCAGAGAAATGGCATACAGAGCAGGAGCCTGGGCACCGGACTGCTTCTCTTCGTAGGAAAGGCCGGTCCACGCGAGGTCGAAGCCGGGCGGCAGCTTACGGGTGAGTTCTTCCATCGCGGTCATCGCCTCGCCCGAACTGCGGCCCGGTGCCGCCTGGCCCTGGATCGTGATGGCGGGAAGGCCGTTGAAACGCGCCAACAGCGGAGAACCGAAAGTCCAGTCTCCCCCGGTGAAGGTCGTGAGGGGCACCGGTTGGCCCGCGGAATTTGGCACATACCACCGGTTCAAGTCTTCGGGGTTCATGCGGAACGGCGCGTCCGCCTGCATGTAAATACGTTTCACGCGACCCCGGTGGCTGAAATCGCCGATGTAGGAGGAGCCCCACGTCGCCGCCAGCGTCTGATTGACGAGGCCGAGCGGCACGCCGAGCGCGGAGGCTTTTTCCTCATCGATGTCTAGCTTGTATTGGGCGACATCGTCGAACCCGGTGGGGCGGGCGTTCACAATGCGCGGATCGCCGGCGGCGAGGCCCAGCATTTGGCCGCGGGCCTGCATCAGCGCCTCGTGCCCTTGGGCCGAGCGGTCGATGAGCTGGTATTCGAAGCCGTTGGCCGTGCCCAACTCGATGATCGCCGGCGGAGGGAACGCGAACACCAAGCCTTCGCGCAACTGCGAGAAATAACCGGCCGCGCGTCCCGCGATCGCCATGACTTTTTGGTCCTCGGACTGCCGCTCTTCCCAGTCCTTCAGCTTCACGAAGCCCAAGCCGGCATTCTGTCCACGGCCACCGAAGCTGAACCCAGCGACCGAAAAGACCGACTCCACCGAGTCCTTCTCCTGCGTGAGAAAGTGATCGGTTACCTTTTTAAGAACCGCGCTGGTCTGCTCCTGCGTGGCGCCGGCGGGAAGCAGCACCTGCATCATGAGCACGCCCTGGTCTTCGTCGGGCAGAAACGAGGATGGGATGCGCAGATAGACGACGCCCATCGCGACCAGAATGGCGGCATAAACCAGAAGCGACCGCCCCCAGCGCCGGACCGACCGGTCGACGCCGCCGACGTAGGCATCGGTGGCGCGGCCAAATCCACGGTTGAACCAGCCGAAGAAGCCCCGTTTCTCGGCATGATGGCCCTGCGGAATGGGCTTCAGCAGAGTGGCGCACAAGGCGGGAGTAAGCGTTACCGCGACGAAGACCGACAGCACCATGGCCGACACGATGGTGATGGAAAACTGCCGGTAGATGATCCCTGTCGCCCCGCCGAAGAAGGCCATCGGAATGAAAACCGCCGAGAGCACGATCCCGATGCCCACGAGCGCGCCGGTAATCTGGTCCATCGACTTTCGGGTCGCTTCCTTCGCGGAAAGGCCCTCGTCGGCCATAAGGCGCTCGACGTTTTCAACAACAACGATGGCGTCGTCCACCAGCAGGCCGATGGCCAGCACCAGGCCGAACATGGTCAGCGTGTTGATCGTGAAGCCGAAGGCCGCCATACAGGCGAACGTGCCGAGGAGCACGACCGGAACGGCGATGGACGGAATGAGCGTCGCGCGGAAGTTCTGAAGGAAGAGATACATCACCAAGAAAACCAGGATGACGGCCTCGATGAGGGTCTTGACGACTTCTTCGATGGAGAGGCGGATGAACGGAGTCGTGTCGAACGCGGCAGAGTATTTCAGGCCGACCGGGAAGAACGATTCCTGCGAGGCGAGGAAGGCGTTGAGCTGCCGGACGGTTTCCAGCGCGTTCACGCCGACCGTCGGCCGGATGGCCAGACCTGACGACGCATGGCCATTGAAAAAGGCGTCGATGGCGTAGTTTTCTCCTCCGAGAGCGATGTGCGCAACATCGCCCAATCGAACCGTGCCACCATCGGGATTCGTGCGGAGCAGCACGTTGGCGAACTCCTCGGGAGATTGCAGTCGGCTGCGCGCCGTCACGGTGGCATTGAGCCGCTGCCCGGGCACCGCCGGGCTGCCGCCGAATTGCCCGGCGGAAACCTGCGCGTTTTGCGCGGTCAGCGCGCTGGAGATATCCGCGACCGTGATGCCGTAGTTCGTCATCTGGTCCGCATTGAGCCAGATGCGCATGGCATACTGGCTGCCGAACACAATGGTCTCGCCAACACCGGGGATCCGGCTGATCGGCTCCTTTAGGTTCGAATTCAGGAAGTCCGAGATGTCGTCGCGGGTCAGCGACTCGACTTCAGAATAGAACCCATAAACGACCAGGAAGTTACGGACGGATTTCTGCACCCGCACGCCGAGATTTTGGACTTCCTGCGGCAGCAGCGGAATGGCGAGTTGGAGCTTGTTCTGCACCTGCACCTGAGCGATGTCCGGATCGGTGCCGGAGCGAAACGTGATGGTGATAGTCGCGTTGCCGTCGGAATCGCTCGTGGTCTGCATGTAGAGCACGTTGTCGATGCCGGTGAGATTCTGCTCGATGACTTGGGCGATGGTGTTCTCGACGGTTTCGGCCGAGGCGCCCGGATAGGTGGCAGAGATCGCGACCTGGGGCGGAGCGATGTTCGGATACTGCCCAACCGGGAGGTTGCGGATCGAGAGCAGGCCCGCGCCGACAAGGAATAGGGAAAGCACCCACGCAAAAACGGGACGGTCGATGAAAAATCTGGCCATGTGGAAATTGGGACGAGACGGAGAGGCTCGGACGGCAAGCCCGCGTCAGCGATTGGAGTCGGCGGGTTGTTTCGCGGCGGCGGGCTGCTTCTCCGCCGGCGCGGACTGCTTCGCGGCCGCGTCGCCAGGTTGGACGGGAACGCCAGGGCGGATGCGTTGGAGGTTCGAGACGATCACGCGATCTCCCGCTGAGAGTCCGGACTCCACGACCCATTGGTCGCGATACGCGCGACTCGTTTGGAGCGTGCGCAATTCGGCAGTGCCGTTGGCGGCGACGACGTAAGCGGTGGGGTCGCCGCGGTAGTTGCGCGTGACGCCCTGCTGGGGCACGAGCAGGGCCTGCGGGTTAAATCCTTCCTCGAAACGGGCGCGGACGAAGGTGCCCGGCAGCAGCCGGCTTTCGGGATTGGGGAAAAGGGCGCGCAGGGTTACTGAACCGGTGCTGCGATCCACGGTGATGTCCGAAAATTCCAACCGGCCGCGGACGGGATACTCAGTTCCGGCCTCCGTGAGAAGCGTCACTTCGGGCTGCCCCTGGCTATCCCGCTTCATTCGTCCCTCCTCGAATTCGTGGCGGATGCGAGCGACCTCCGAGCTGGGCTGCACAAGGTTGACGTAGATGGGATCGATCTGCTGGACCGTCGCCAGTAGCGTGGCCTGGCCGGCCTGCACATAGGCGCCCTCGGTGACTTCGGCGAGGCCGATGCGGCCGTCGATGGGCGAGAGCACCTTCGTGTAGCCAACGTCGATCTCGGCCGTCTGGACTGCGGCCTTGGCGGCGGCCACAGCGGCCTCGCCGACACCCATCGCCGCCACCGCGTCATCGTATTGCTGTCTGCTGACGGCGTTGCTCGCAACGAGCGGTTTGAACCGTTCGGACTGAAGCTTGACCGAAACAAGGTTGGCCTCGGCCCGCTGCAACTCGGCGCGGGCTCGGGCGAGCACCGCCTCATAGGGTGCCGGATCAATTTCGAAGAGCACGTCCCCCGCCTTTACTTCCGACCCCTCAGTGAACAGTCGCTTCAGAACAATCCCGCTGACGCGCGCGCGCACCTGAGCAATGCGTCGGGCGGCCGTGCGACCGGGCAACTCGCGCGTAAACGCGACCGGCGAAGGAGACAGCGTGACAACATCGACCTGGACGGGGCCGCCGGGAGGGCGCGGCGGAGCTTGGCGGGAGCAGCCAGTGGCCAGCAGGACCAAAACGGCGGCGAGCGAAAGGAGGCATGAGCCGGGCTTGAGCGGGAGCGAAGGGTGCATCGGGAAGAGAATTCGTGGGATGTTCAGAGACTCGGGTCAGACGCGAAGGCTTCGCGCAGGCGAATACCGGCGAGTTCGACTACCGCCGTTTCACGGTCGTCCAGCGTCCCGGCTGCTCGCACGAACGCGTCCAAGGAGCGGGCGAGCGCGATTGAGAAGACCTCGCGGCCGAGATCGGTAGCCACGATCGCGAGATCGCCCCGATCACCGAGCGAGCGTCGCCGTGTGACCAAGGCCGAGATCTCCAGCCGGCCGAGAACTTCGGCAAGAGCCGGACGGGAAAGATGCAGGGTCTGTGCAAGACAGGGGTGGGCGCCGCCCTCCCCGGGTCCATAGGGAATCAGATGTGCGAGGACCAGAAACCCCGATTCGGTGAGCCCGCTGGCCTCGAGTTCACGCCGCATCGCCAGATCAAGCACCTGGCAGGTCTCAAGCAGGTCCAGCAGCGCGCGGCACCTTAGTTCGTCCGTCGGTGAGCGATGGCGGGCGAGCGCCAGAAAGGCATCCCGGAACGACAGATCGCAAAGTGGACGGAGCATTTGACCACTTTAGCACACTCGGTAGCATGAGCTGAGACTTTGAAGTTTGCACATTGATAGACAAAGGTTATCAGAAGAGTGTGGAACTACGGCATCTCAGATATTTCGTGGCGGTGGCTGAAACCATGAATTACCGGCGAGCCGCCGAGCATCTGCACGTGTCGCAGCCCGCGCTCAGCAAGCAGATCAAGGATCTGGAAAACGATCTGGGCGCACAATTGTTCATCAGGAACACGGGCGGAGTTGTGCTGACTCCGGCGGGGGCGTCCTTTCTGGAAGACGCCAGAGACGTGCTTGAAAGGGTCGAATTCGCAATGACCGCAGCACGGGCGACCGAAGCCGGCCGGGCCGGACGACTGGTGGTCGGCAGCTTGGGCGGCGTATCGGCGGGTTTCCTCGCACCTGCGCTGGCCGCGTTCAGCGCCGAGTTTCCGCAGGTTGAGGTCACGTTGCACGAGGCGCCGGTTTCCGATCAGCTTCAGGCATTGCGAGTTGGGCGGATCCAAATCGCGTTGACGACAGGTCCCGCGACGACCCTCCCATCCGGGTTCGATTCGGCCGAAGTGCTCGTGTCGCGTATCGCGGTGGCGGTGGCGCGCGAACATCGGCTGGCAGCGCGGCCGTCGATCTCGTTGATGGAGCTGGCGACCGAATCCGTGGTAGGCGTGAGTGACGGCGGGCGAGCCGGGCATCAACAGTGGATGGAAGGCATATTCGCAGCGCGCGGCATTCGGCACCGGCCGATCAAGTCAGTGAACGGGTTGGAGTCGCTGATGGCACTGGTCGCCGGAGGACACGGCGTGTCCATCCTCCTGCCCTACATGCGCGCCCGCGGCGACAACACGATCGTCTATCGACGCATCAAGGAGAGCGGCGACGATCTGCTCGTGCACCTGATGGCGGTCTGGCGCAAGGGCGGCGGCTCGCAACTCGCGCGGAATTTCGTGGAAGTGCTAGGCGCGTGCAGGGTGAAGCAGGGACGCATCTGACCCCGTCGAACTCACGAAACCGGAAAAAGAACTGTTCGAGCCGAAGTGCGGCTCGCCAAAGCGCACGCCACCATCACCGGCGTGCAAGCGGACATCAGATTCCTGAACGTCCGCCTGAAAGCGCTGGCGAAAACCGAGCACGACGTGAAGAAGGCGATTGAGTGGCTGGAGCGTGACCTCGTCAAAGCAGGACGCACTTCCTAGTTTTGTGGTGAAACTGCCCGTGGATTGCGTCCCGACCGACGCTCGCTGTGCTCGAATTCTTTTAGCTCTGCCCCGTCCGGTAGCGCCCCATTTTATGGGCGGTCAAGGTCGTGCCTGCGGCCTCCACCACGCGCAAACGTTCCGCTTCCCCCTCGTTGGTCTCGCTGCGCGGGACACGGCCTCGGCGCTTCACCCAGCGCTTTGACTTTCGCCCATCCCGAGCGGGCGCTCAACCGGGCAGCACCCGCGATCACTCGACACCATGTCGAGAAAGGGAAACGCGGCTCGCGCGAGCGCTCACCATGCGCGTTTACGAAGCCAAGATTGTTTACTCCCTCGTTTCTCTCGGCGAAGAGGTCCGTCTCGACCGACCGGAGAAGGTTGCCGATTACCTCCGCTCCGCGTTCGAGGAAAGCCCGATGCAGGAGGCGTTCTACTGCGTCTATCTCGACCGCAAGAATCACCCCATTGGCCGACATCTCGTCACCCTAGGCACAGCAACGTCCACGCTGGTCGCACCCCGGGAGGTGTTCCGCGGAGCCATCCTCGCCAGCGCCACCGCCCTCGTGGTCGCCCACAACCACCCCTCCGGCGACCCGGCCCCCAGCGCGGCCGACGTCCAGATGACCCGAGTCCTCCGTGAAGCCGCCAAGGTGATCGACATCGAACTGATGGACCACGTCATCGTCGGCGACGCGAAGGCCGATCCGCACGGCGTCGGGCACTATTCCTTCCGCGCGGCGGGCATCCTGTGATGCCCTCTTTGCCGCGGCCTTCACGAGGCCGCGCGAGCGGATCGTGCGTTGACTCCGCCCCATTTCGGCCAACGGTTTTTGCCACACGGGCCAGCCGCCCCGGGGGCCACCGGGGCGGTATTTTTTTACCCCAAGTGAGCGCGCGGCACTCAGACGGAGGGAGTTACGTTTTCATCCCACTTAGTCGTAAGTGGAGGGAAAACGTAACACTTCGAGCGCGGGCGCGGCAGTTTAATTTCTTGCAAATAAGACCAGTTTTACTTGGTTTATTTGCAACGAAATGAACCGGCCGGTTTAATTCGTTGCAGATATGACCAGAGATACTGGTTCAGAACGACAAAAATTAAACCAGAGGCTGAACGCCGCCCCAGCCGGTGCGGTGCTCACCTCGGCTTGGCTCAAGGGCCAAGGCATATCCAGTCGGCTGGCCGACTACTACGCCAGCTCCGGCTGGTTGCACCGCGTCGGAGACGGAGCCTTCACCGTTCAACCCGAGCCCCCCAGCTGGCTAGGAGCGGTCTTCGGACTCCAGCAGAAATCTAAGTCGTTTCATCCAGGCGGGCGCACCGCGTTGGAACTCTCCGGTCTCGCCCATTTTCTACCCTTGGGAGATGCCCATCCCGTCTATCTTTTCGGCCGCGCCGGTGACCGGCTTCCCGCTTGGTTCAAAGGGTTGCCTTGGTTCAGTCGCGTCCGCCATGTCAGCACGAACTTCCTGCCCCAGGAACTCGGGCTGCGCGAACACCGCGAAGGAGCACTCACCGTGACGGTCTCCGCGCCGGAGCGGGCCGCGCTCGAATTCCTCCAGCATCTGACGCCGGACGATGCCGGCTACGAACACGCCAACCTCGTTTTCGAAGGGCTCGGCACGCTGCGCCCGGGGTTGGTCCAGTCGCTCCTGGAGGCGTGTGCGTCGATCAAGGTGAAGCGGCTCTTTCTCCACCTGGCCGAAAAACAGGCCCACCCGTGGTTCGAGCAATTGGACCTGACAAAGGTTTCGCTTGGCAGCGGCAAGCGCGTGCTCATCCCGGGAGGGCGCCTCGATCCTAAATATCTGATCACCGTCCCGGCGGCGGTCGAAACACCTTCCGACGCCCCATGAGAAACACCCCGTTCTTCAGGCAGGCCGACCTGCTGGTGCAGGTCGTGCCCTTCGTGAACGCCGAGGCCTGCTTCGCGCTCAAGGGCGGCACGGCGATCAACTTCTTCGTGCGCGATTTCCCGCGTCTGTCCGTGGACATCGATCTGGTTTACCTGCCGCTTGAGGATCGGCCGACCACGTTGCGGGGGATCGACGCCGCGCTCCAACACATCGTGGCGAAGATCCGCCGGGCCATGCCGGGCGTGCAGGTCCGGGAACATCGCGCCGTCAGCGACCAACTCCTCTTCAAGCTGACCGTGCGCGCCGCGGACGGCACCGAGGTGAAGATCGAGCCCAACACGGTGCTCCGCGGCACGCTGTATCCGACCGCCGACCTCAACCTGTCGCCCCGAGCCGTCGAGATGTTCGGACGGTCGGCCACCATGCGCGTCGTGTCGCTGCCGGACCTGTTCGGCGGCAAGCTCTGCGCCGCGCTCGACCGCCAGCACCCGCGCGACCTTTTCGACGTGCATGGGCTCTTTCAGGCCGAAGGAATCACCGACGAAATCCGGCGCGCCTTCGTGGTGTTTCTGGCGAGCCATGACCGGCCGATGAGCGAACTGCTCACCCCGAATCGGAAGGATTTGAAGCAGGTCTTCGCCGACCAGTTCGAGGGCATGACGCTCGACCCGGTGCCGCTCGCGGTGCTGGAGGACACCCGCGAGCGGCTGATCGAACGGATCAACGCCGACCTTACCGCCGCCGAGCGGGAGTTTCTGCTTTCGATGAAGCGGCTGGAGCCCAAATGGGAGCTGCTCGGGTTGCCGGGAGTCGAACGCCTGCCAGGACCGCAGTGGAAGCTCTACAATCTGCGCAAGATGGACGCGGCCAAGCGTCGCGCCGCCGAGGAGCAGCTCCGGCAGCGGCTCGGGCTGTAATTGGCGCGCTCATCAGACCGCGAACGCGGATTTGGGCAGGGCGGGCGGAGTGACGTTCCTTTCGGCCGGCAGGCGACGGAGGAGATCGTCGCGGATGTGCCGCCAGGTCGTGTTTTCCATCGCGACGAGCTTGGCCCGGAGTTCACCGAGGTTGAAGGCCTCCGCCGGCTGCGCCGAGCGGTCGCCCAGCAGGGCCGGCAGCCGGCCGGCGAGCGTGCGCCGGAACTCCTCCCGGCCGGGCTGGAAGTAGTGCTTGAGCACAATCGCGGTGGTGCGATGCCCCGTGACCTTCTGCACGATTTCCAGCGGGACCCCGGCGGTCAGCGCCACCGTCACCCAGGTGACGCGGAACGAATGGAAGTCGCGGAGCGAGGCCTTGCGCAGGCCGTGCTCACGCTTCTGCTGCACCGCGCCGCGCGTGGGCCGCTGCGCCTCGTCCTCCTTCGGGTTGAAGAACCCGGCCGCCTTCATCACGCGGCGCACCCGGTCGGTGAGGTGATCGGGGTTGACCCGGTAGTGCGCCTCCAAGTCCGGGAAGACGTAGAACGGCGGACGCGGGGCGGGCTTCGCCAACGCCTTTTCGAGCACCCCTCGCAGGAGCGGGAAGATCGGGATTTGCACCGTCTCGCCGGTCTTGGCGGTTTTCACGGTGATGAAGCCGCCTTCGAGATCGACCGAGCTGCGCAACAGCGTGCAGCAATCGCCCCGGCGCATGGCGGTGCACATGCCGGTCACGACGAGCGGGTAGATGAAGGGATCGGCCTTGGCCTTCTCTTCGAGCAGGGACAGTTCCTCGACCGAGAACGGTTTCCGGAAAACCGTCTCGCCGTCCTGGAGCGGGATGGCCGCGAAGGGATTCTCGGCGATGCCCGCTTCCTTGCGCAGCACATGAAACACCGAGCGCAGGTGAATCAGCGTGTGGTTGTAGGTCTTCGCGGCGACGCCCCGCGCCATCTCCGCCCGGCAGAAGGTGTTGGCCAGCGGGGCATGGATTTGCGCCATCTCGTAGAGCGACGGGGAGGTTTTCTTGGCGAAGCGGATGAACCGCTCGATGCAGGCGACCTTCTGTTTCTGGTAGCTAGCGCTCAGCGGACGGCGGCGCAGGACTGCGCACCAGCGGGAGCCGATCTCCGCAAGGGGAATGGAGCAGACCCGGGACCCGGTGCGGATCTCGTGGATCGTCTGCACCAGTTCCTCGGCGCTGCTGCGTTTCTTCAGATCGAGCTGGAGTTTCTCCAGCGCGGCTTGGGCCTTCGCGCGCGTGCGCTCGAAAGCCATGTCGCCGAGTTCGGTCAGCGTGGGCGGGACGTTGCCGCGGACTTCCACCGCGAGGTTTTTCAGGATGCGGCGTTCACCGATTGCGACGCGGCCATACCACCACTTGCTGCGCGGATAACGTAGTTCCAATGCCATGACGTTGTTCTCCTTGTTGCGTTGAGGTTTTGTGACCCCATGCAACTGCGGGCAACGGACAGCACCCCCCGAAATCACGGTAGCCAAACATTACGCCAAACATGCCCCGAAAGTGGGGTTAACTGCTTGAGGGTGCGGAAGGTCGAAGTTGCCCTCATAACCTGAAGGTCGCTGGTTCGAATCCAGCCCCTGCACCCAATTTAAAAACCTCCCACTGCTCG
>DATAKE010000079.1:0-33981 GCA_036261745.1 Opitutaceae bacterium | reverse complement strand
TTCGCGTTTCAGCGTTTCCGCGATCGGCCTGTGATCAGTTCTGCGTCGGCAGGAATCCGTAGTCGCGTCCGTATTCCAGCATCTGCGCGATGAAGTCGGAGGGATATTCGATTTTCACGTCGACGATTTTCTCGTCCTTTTTAACCGCAATCAGCTTGGGCTGAATGAAGCCCATGAACGGCGCGATGTTCAGCGGAGCGTAGCGGCGGTGTACTTCGGTGAGCAGCGCCTGGTCGACTTTCACGCCGTAGGTTTCGACGAGATTCTTCCCGGCTTCGTAGTCGCCTTCGGATTTTATCCGCTGGATCTCGCGCAACAGGGCACCGAACAGGCCGCGCAGCTTTTCGTAGTCGTTGATTCGAAAATAGGTTTTTCCATCGCGGGTCAGACGTTCGACGACTTTGTCCGGCTGGCCCTTCTCGAAAACCCAGCTCGCGATGAGCTGGCGGTTTCGCATGTGCGCCTGCTCGAGGTTCTGGCCCGGCTTGATCCGGTAGAGCTGCATCATCAGCCCGTTCATGAGATAGCTGTCGTACTCGGCTTTGCCGACTTCGGTCGTGGGCATCACCCCGATCTCCACGAGCTTCGGGTCGAGGGCGTAGTAAAGGGCGACGAGGTCGGCGCGCGCTTCCTCGAGCGTGCCGGCATAGTTTTTCAACGTTTGATCGGTCGTGGCGACGCCGGGATTGATCTGGCCCGAGGCGTGGCCGATCACCTCGTGCATGTCGGTGTGCAGCTCCCCGGCCAGGGCGCTCCATTTTTTCAACCGCTCGACGACCTCGGGACTCGCGCCGAATTCGGCGTTCGCCGGACTTTTCGCGCGCACGTCGTTGTAAGCTTCCACGATGTTGCCCAGCGAAACCGACTTCGAGCCGTGCTGCTCGCGGATCCACTCGGCGTTCGGGAGGTTGATCCCGACGGGAGTCGCAGGTGCGGAATCGCCGACTTCGCCGATCACGGTGATGACCTTGGCGGAAATGCCCGTCACGTTTGCCTTCTTGTGCGCCGGCAGGATGGACGAGTGATCCTCAAACCACTGCGCTTCCTTTGAAATCGCCGCGATCCGCTTGGTGGCCTCGACGTCGCGCATCGAGACGACCGATTCGTAGGATCCCCGCTTTTGCGTGGCGTCGGCGTAGACCTCGATGAACCCGTTGACCACGTCGATCGTGGACTGGGTGTCGCCGACCCACGCGATGCAGTGCAGATCGAAGTCCGCGATGTCGCCGGTCCGGTAGTAACGAATCAAATGCTGGAGGCTCTCCTTCTGCTTTTCGCTTTCGGCGACGGTCGCCGCCTTCTCCAGCCAGCCGACGATTTTCTCGATCGCCGGACCGTACATCCCGCCAACTTTCCAAACGCGTTCGACGATTTTTCCGTCCACCTTCGCGAGCTGTGAGTTCAATCCGTAGGAAAGGCGCGAGTTTCCGGTCTCCTTCACCTTGGCGGCATAAAAGGCATCCACCTCGGCGCCCGTCACATCGCGGTAGAAATTGTTTGCCGATGCCGTGACATGATCGACGCCGGCATCGAGGTTCACGGTTTTCGCGTCGACGTTCGGATCGAACAGGATGGGCGTGAGCCAGGACGCGAAGTCTCCGACGGTTTTTCCGTCGAGCGGAAGACGCGTGGCGTCGGATTCCGAGAGAAGGGTGGAGAGATACTCGCGGGGAAATTCCGGCAGCATCTTCGCGCTCGCGTAGTGATGGTGGATGCCGTTCGCGAAAAACACCTGCTTCGCGTAAGTGAGAAAGGCATCCCAGTCTTTCCCCATGCGCGCCCCGCGGTAGCTGAGCAGCACGCCCTCGAGGGTTTTCCGGATGGCCAGATTGTGCCGGTATTTCTGGTCGAAGAAAATATCCCGCCCGGAGAGCCCCGCTTCGTAGAGATAATATGCCAGGGTTTTTTGCTGCAACGACAGCTGCTCGAATCCGGGCACGCGATAGCGCAGCACCTGGATGTCGGCAAAACGATCGGCCTTGAATTCGAAGGGCGCGGCTTTTCCAGCCGGCTCCGCTGCACCGCCGGAGAGTCCCGACGCCAGGCTGCCCAGTAACACCACGCAAGTTGGGAGAAAGCGCATAGGCGGAAACCTTCGCCGCCTTTCCCTCAATCTCCAGCGGAAACTGCCAGGACTTTTGGGGAAACGCCGCGAGCCGCTCTACTTTCTTCCCGGAACTTTGCTGAGATGCGCAGCGAGCCGGTCGAAATTCTGCTCGTTCGCCTCGAGGATGAAATTTTTCAGTTTCGCCACCTCGGCGGCCGATTCGAAGAGCATGTGCCACGTGACGTGTGTTTTTCCGCGCTGATCGGCGAGGAGGAGCAT
Organism: Opitutaceae bacterium; assembly: GCA_036261745.1. Classification (GTDB taxonomy): domain Bacteria; phylum Verrucomicrobiota; class Verrucomicrobiia; order Opitutales; family Opitutaceae; genus DATAKE01. The sequence goes on along the minus strand of DATAKE010000079.1, from coordinate 31,655 downwards.
CATCCGGAAATGGTGCATCGGCTCGAGGTGGTCGAAGACAACCCGCTCGGGCGGCACGACCTCGACGAACACTTTGTCGTTCGGATAATTCGCGCCGTTGGGCGCATGCAGCGTGATGCGCCATTTTCCACCCGGCCGGAGGTCGAACTCGTGGATGGTGTTCGTGAAATCCTTCGGGCCCCACCACTGCACGAGCTGAAGCGGATCGCGGAAGGCCTCGAACACCTTCTCGCGAGGTGCGTCGAAGACGCGGGCACTGACGATTTCGCGATCAGCCCGGGATTCTGCCGATGGTTGATTGATCATGGTCTGGTTCCGATTTGAGGAGGCGACCATTGCCGGCTCGAGAAGAAGTTGTCGACGTCGTTCACGCCGCCGAGGCATCGGCGAGGCGATCCCAGGAAAGCCTCACTTCGCGACGAGCGTCACGTCCTTCAGCCACACGGTGCCCTTTTCCTGGCCGAGGAGGAAACCGAGGCGGTTGTTGTTTTTTGCCGCCACGTTTTCCGCTTTGAAAACGGACCGGAACTCGGTCCAGTTTTTGGAAATGCTGAGGAACTCATCGAGGCCGATCGCGTGATAGTCGTCCTCGGCCACACCCGCATAGACCTGAATCGCGCGGGACACGGAGGCCTTCGCCTTGAAACTCACCTCGTAGCTTTTGCCTTCCTTGAGATCGAGACCGGCTTGGATCAGCTGCACGTTCCAGTCGGTCCCGGTGATGGCCTCGACGGTGACGGCAATGGCGTCGTCATCGAGTTTGACCGCCGCCTTCGCCCCGTCGTGTTGCTCGAGATCCCAATTTTCTATTTTGGCGGCGGGCTTGAGCAGGGAAAGCGGCGCGTTGGCGGCGGCGACGACGACCGTGAAACAGGCGAAGGCGAGGAGGCTGATTTTGGAGAACGGATTTTTCATGGATGGGAGAAATTGTGCGCGAGGGGTCATTGTGGATCGGGTTCGCCGTAAACGATGCCGCGGCCGCCGGTGCCGAGATACACGCGCCCGGGAACGCGCGGATCGCCCGTGATGGCCTTCAAGTACCCGAATTTGTGCGCGGCATCGCTGATCGCCGTCCAGGTTTTGCCCGCGTCGTCGGAGCGGAAGAGAGCGGGAATGTTTCCGACGCGGCCGAGCAGAAAGGCGGTGGAAGGGGCGCCGTTCTCCGCACTTCGGCCAAAGCCGAGCTCATAACCGGCATCGACGCTGGCGAGCCGCTTGAAATGTGCGCCCGAATCCTCGGAGACGAAAAGGCCCTGGGGAGTCGGGACCCACAGCCGGCCCTCGCGATCCGGTTCGGCGCGGAGCGTGCCGCCGCCCGGGGGTATTTCCGCACCGGCGGAAAATGTTTCGCCGCTGTTCTTGCTGATGAAAACGCGTCCACCGACGGAATCGTAGAGATAAAACCTGGTCGCGTTCACTGGATCCGCCACCGGGCTGGTGCTGTGAAAATCCCGCGGGGAGATGGGGCCGCCGCGGCTCTCATTCCACGTGGCGCCGTCGTCGTCGGAAAAAAATGGAGCGGAGCTCTTCGGTACCCAAACGATCCGGCGCCCGTCCGCGGCGATCGCGATCTTGCCCGCCCCATTGGCAATCGCGGCCGGCGGGGCGCTGGCGAAGTCCCTCCAGGTGGCGCCGCCATCGAAAGAAATCGCCCCTCGCGTGGGACCGGAATGGGTGCGCACCAATTTCGCCGGCAGGTTCCGGGCGAAATCGATCGAGGAACTCGAGCCGTGAAATGGCTGGTGGGTTCCGCTGGCCGGAGAAAGCGAGAGGTCGTCGTGACGAAAACCGCCGATGTCGCCAATCGCGCTGACCAGCGGCGCTCCGACGGGCGGACTGACCAATCCATCCGCAACCGTTTCTTCCAATCCTCCGTTGGCAAAGGTCCAGGGGGTCGCTGCGCCGGTGTCGACCGCGGTGGCGCGTTGCGTGGCCCAAACGCCGTATCCCGTTACGAAGAGCGCGAAGTCCGAATTAAACGGATCGATCGCGAAGGCGCCGATCCAGTGCGGTTTGAGTTGTGCGGCGTAAGGCGCGGAGGACGCGTCCCACGTCGAGGTGGGACGCACCGGTTTCCAGCTGGCTCCGGCGTCGGTGCTGCGGAAAATTTCATCGCCGCGTGTCCAGCGGTCGAGCGTGCTGACCATCACGACGCCCGGTTGCTTCGCGTCGGTGGCGAGGCCCGCATAGCCGAAGGTGTCGCGCTCCGCGGGGTTTGGTATTGCCGGTGTGATTTCGGTCCAGCGACCGGTTTCCGGATCGAGTTTCCAGACCGCGCCGTTCGTTGCTCCGTTGGGTCCGGGGTGGTTCGCGAAGGAAAAATAAAGCGTCCCGTTCGAATCGAAAGCGGCGTGGTGAGCCATGAAGCCTGCGGGTTGTCCGGGCACGGGCAGCCAGGTGGCACCGGCGTCGACGCTGCGAAAAACCGCGGGACCTTTGAGGTCACTGGCACAGGCGTAGAGTGTCGGGGTTGCTTTTCCCTTTGCACCGCGCGGATCGAACAACACCAGGGTGACACCGCGCGCCGGAAAACCGGTCACCTGGCTCCAGGATCTTCCGCGATCGGCGCTGCGCCAGAGCCCATTTTGATTCGAGCCGAGGAAGAGAATATTTCCGTCGTGAGGATCCACCTGCAACCGTTCACCCGTTGAGCGACCGTCGGAGTTCCCGCCGAGTTTGAAGGGAAGTGGGACGTGTTCCCATGTTACGCCACGATCAGGTGACCAGAGGAGTGCGGCCGGTTTGCCCCAGTCGGGAAGATAGGAACCGCAGGCGAGGTAGAGCCGCTCGGGGTCGCAGGCGTCGACCGCCAGACTCACCACGCCGAGCAATTCCGCGTGATCGCGGCTGAGATTGTCGTTCAGCGGAATCCAGCGCCGCCCGGAAGAATCCCAGCGAAAAGTCCCGCCGACGTCCGTGCGCGCGTAGAGGAGATTGGGTTCGACCGGGTGAAAGACGAGGCCGGTGACGAAACCTCCTCCGCCGATCACCACGTCGCGCCAAACGTAACGCTGAAATTTTATCGGCGGCGAAACCGGTGTTGCCGCCGACGCTGCGTGGGCGGGCCCGATGGTCATCGCGATCGCGATCAAGACCGCGCGGTAGAGGCGTACCGGCATGTCGGCGACGGAGGAGGGCATCGGTTTCTAGTTTGGGGAAGAAGCGTCTCACGACCGGAGGCGCTTCAGAGGAGGCGGTTTGCCCTGCGATTTAGCCTTAAACTAAGCCTCAGCAAGGATGAAAGCAGATTGATCCGCACCTTCCCGGTCACCGCATCGCCAGAAAGTAGATGAGATAGAAGGCCAGCCAGACCAGGGCGTGCAGGTGAGAAAGGACGCGCGGGGAATGTCCGCGCAGGGCGCGTGCACACAGGCTGGCCAGCGCGGCGGTGAGAACGAAGCGACTCATTCTCGCCAGGGCCGAAAACGCGAGGAACGCCGCAAGGGGAACTTCCTGCACGCCGGCGTGGACGGCGAAAATCTTGTAGGGCTGGCCCCGGAGCATCCCGGAAAAAAGCGAGGTGGAACCCTGTTCGTGCATCGCCTGGCCGGCACTCGCGATCAGGTCGCGGTTGATACCGGGGATGTGGGTGAATGCGCGCAACAAGCGCGAACCCATTTCAACATCGGAAACCCACCAGAGAATGGCGCCCCCGAGCAAGGCGCCGCCGACCGCCCAAACGCACGCAACCAGTGACCGGCGGAAATCCTGCAGCGCGAGGCGGGTGATGAAAACATCCGGGACGATGAAAAAGAATGTGGACTCCGCGAGTCCCCATGCGAAAGCCCACGCACGCCACTGTCCTGAAGCCAACGGTTTTCCCTCTCGGGTGGTTTCCGTCACGGCTTACCCTTGCTTTCGGCCAGCGCGCGGCGTCCGCGGTTCACGATCGTCGCGACGAGGAGAACCACCACGAGCAGTTGCAGGGAAAGAATGGCGGTGTCGGAAATCAGGCCGACACCCACCAGGAGTGCGAGCAGGCCGAACGCGAAGGCGCGGTCACTCTTTCCCATCGGGCCGTCGTAGCGCCGGCTCGCTCCGATTTGGACGCCGACAATCCCGGTCAGCTCGCTGATCACGGCCAGCACCACCGCGATCACCACCAGGGGCGCATAAAATCCGGGAACAGCCGCGAGCGGAAGATAGAGCGCCGTATCGGAGATCACATCGCCGACTTCATTGAGGATCGCGCCCAGCTTCGACTTCATCGCATGTTCGCGCGCGAGCATGCCGTCGATCGCGTTCAGCGCCATGCGGACGAATAAAAATCCCGGCATCACGAGCAGCGGCCAGCTCTCGAACGGGGAAAACTGCACGCAGGCTCCGACGGCGCATGAGAGCACGGCGGCGGCGACGGTCACCTGGTTCGCGGTTACGCCGGCCCGGGCGAGCGCGCCCGTGAGCGGTCGCAGCAGATTTTGAAAGGCGGGCTTGATGTCGTAGATCGAAGCCATGGCTCAGGTGAAGTAGTAGCGCACGAGATGGAAAAACACCGGTGCGGCGAAACAGATCGAGTCGATTCGGTCCATCACCCCGCCGTGTCCCTCGATGATCGATCCGTAGTCCTTCACGCCCCGGTCGCGCTTGATCGCCGACATCACCAGTCCGCCGAAGAATCCCATCAAGGTGATCACGAGGGAAAACCCGGCGGCCTGCCAGGGGTTGAAAGGGGTCGCCCACCAGAGCGAGGCGCCGATGGCCGAGGCGGACAACACGCCGCCGATGAAACCTTCCCAGGTTTTGCTCGGGCTGAGCACGGGCGCGATCTTGCGCCGTCCGAAAAGTTTTCCCCAGACGTATTGCAGGACGTCGCTGATCTGCACGACGAGGACGAAGAAAAGCAGCAGACGCGCGTTCGCCCCCTCGAAGCCCGGAATTTTGAGCATGAGCAACGCCGGCACGTGGCTGACGAAGTAGACGCAGACCATCAGCGCCCACTGCACCTTCGCGGTGCGTTCGAGGAACCGCTCCGCATCGCCCGCCAGCGCGCAGCGGATCGGGATGAAAAGAAACGCGTAGACGGGGATGAAGACGGCAAAGAGCCCGTACCATTGCGAAGCCACGAGAGCGTATTGCACCGGCACGATCGCGAAGAACGCCCAGAACAATCCGCGATGGTCCGCCGTTTTCGTCGGGGTGAGCGTCAGGAATTCGCGCAACGCAAAGAACGAGGTCAGGGCGAAGAGGATCACCGAGCCAAGTCCGCCGGTGAAGAGCGCCGCCGAAAAAATCGCGACCATGACCCACCAGGCCCGCACCCGTGCATCGAGGTTGGCAATCACCGGGTTGATTTTCCCGGCGGGTTGCCGGGCCTTGAGCACGGCGACGATCGCGCTCGAGAGCAGGAGCAGGCCGACAATGCCGCCGATCATCAACAGGGTCTGGTGGTCCGGGTTCATCGCTTCAATTGCGCTGCAAGGCGCCGAGGGCCGCTTGGGCGCGAACCAGGAATTCCGGTTTCGATTCCGTGGCCTCGAGCCTGAGCGCGGCTCCGGCGGACACGGAGGCGATCAGCGGCACCGGGAGAAATTCCCCCTTGGGCAGAATGCGGTTCAGGTTGTCGACCCACACCGGCACCAGCGGCAGGGCGGGGCGCGCCCGCGCGATATGGTAGAGGCCGGCCTTGAACGGTTGCATGTGCCCGTCGAGGCTGCGCGTCCCTTCGGGAAAAACGATGAGCGATGCACCGGCATCGAGCGCGGCGAGCATGGGTTCGAGCGGATTGGTCGCGACGGTGACCTTTTGCCGCTCGATCAGCACCGCGCGAAAACAGCGGCAGGCGATCCACCGGCGCGCCGCGGTTTTCTCCCAATAGTCGCGGCCGGCGACCGGACGGGTGCGATGGCGCTGGGCCGGCGGCAAGGCGGCCCAGATCAATGCGAAGTCGAGATGACTCGAATGGTTCGCGAAAAAAACCGCCGGGGACGCGGGCAATGCGTCCGCCGGCAGGGGGCGCACGCCGCAGGCGACCCGGATGAATCCGGCGGCGATGTTTTCGACCCAGGCCATGCTCAGGCACTAGGCGGGTTGCTCGTCGGGGAACGGCCGCTGCACGCTCCCCGCGTCCATGAAGCCGTTGGCGTCACGCGGCGGGACGCGAAACTTTGAAGCCTTCGTAAACGGCAATCGCGTAGAACAGCAGATCCATCGGCTGGAAGGAAATCTGTAGAAACTCGACGGCCACCGAGGGAGTGAGTTTGGTCAGGAGCGAAAAGAAACCGACGTTTTCCTGTCCCGCGACAACGCCGACGACCGTGAGAAGATTGCCAAGCACGCATCCCGCCAGCGCCAGCACGGCCCCGGCGATGGCGAAGCGCTGGTCGGTGCCTCTTCCGGCGATGCGCACCGCGTAACCGACGAGGAAACCGACACCGATCGCCATGAAGCCGATCTGGTATCCCGTCGCGACGGTCACGGCCGCCCAGATCGCGGCGCCGACAATGGCTGCGACGAGGCCCGCACCGAGAGCGGCGGGAAAATTACCCGTGTCAGCGACCTCCGCGCGAAGGGAGGAGTCGGCGGTGGCAGCGGTTGATGAGAACGCGGAGGAGGAGGAGGACGGATCGGCAGGCGGGGGTGTTTCCGAGGGGTTCATTTTTTTGGGGGTTGAGCTGGGACAAAACGATTACTCGGTCAGAAATTTTCGCTCACGCAGCCAGTGAAGCAGCTGGTCGGCCCAGGGCGGAGCTGGCTTGCCCGGCCGGCCGAGTCCGAGACCGTGTGCTCCCGTCTCGTAGATGTGGAGAGAAAACGGCACGCCGGCCCGGCGCAGCGCGGAGGCGAAGAGGAGCGCGTTTTCCACCGGCACGGTTTTGTCCTCGACCGTATGCCAGATGAAACAGGGTGGGGTTCTCGGCGTGACCTGGGTCTCGTTGGAAAGAAAGTTCACCAGCTGTGGCTCCGGATTGTCGCCGAGCAGATTCTTCTTCGAACCTGCATGCGCGAACTCGCCCAGTGAGATGACGGGATAACAGAGAATGCCGAGGGCGGGGCGCGAACTTTCGCGTTCGATCGGATCCGCGGTGTCGCGTTCCTCCTCGTCGAAATGCGTGAGCAGGGTCGACGCGAGGTGTCCGCCGGCGGACGACCCGATGATCCCGATGCGCGAGGGGTCGAGGACATCGCTCTTTTTTGCGAACGAACGGATCATCCGGAGCGCGCGGGCCGCGTCGTTGAGCATCGCGGGGTGGCGGTAGCCGGAGGAGCCCACGCGATATTTGAGCACGTAGGCGGTCACGCCATGGGCGGCGAACCACTCGGCGTAACCCTTGCCCTCGTGTTCCGCGAGGTGGCTGTACCCGCCGCCGGGGAGGACGAGCATCGAAGCGCCGTTCCGCTGGGCCAGGGGCGGGGCGTAAACCGTGAGCGTCGGCTTGTCTTTCGAATCGGTTCCGAGCGCGCCCGGTGCGCCCTCGGGCCAGAGTAAAATGACGGGGCGCTCCTCAGCGGTGTTGGCGGCGGTCTCCGCCGGCGCAGGCGCAGCCGCGGGAGATTGGGCGAGGGCGGTTGAAACCAAAAACGAACTGACGAGGGAGACGGCAAAAAACCGGGAGGCCGAAAAACGGAGGTGCATGATCAGGGAAGGGGGTTGAGGACTTCGCGGCCGATCAGACGCATTCCCTCTCCGATTTGAAACTCGAAAAAAATAAGGCCCCGGGACCTTGCGGTCCCGGGGCCAAATTTGGGGGTGGGTGTTCGCCACGCACTCTTTCCCAGCGGCACACGATTGGGCGCGCTCGCTTTCGCGGGCTGTGTGCTTCCCGACGCCACTCTCCGCGGCAATGCGGATGTTTCGGTCTCATGGCGGGACCGTCCTGACCGTTGCCGGTCGGGATCTTTTGAGTGAGGCCTTTGCGCCCAGTTCGGTCACTCCCTGCCGGGAGTGGCACGCCGGACGTGGTGCGGACACGTCTGCAATCTTACTTCGCGTCGGCACCGTGACCGCGAGGACGGCACCAGTTTTTGACTGGCCGTTGGCCCCGCGTTACGGGTCTGACCTCTTACCTCTCAGGTTGCCTTAGCTTTTGCAGTGGGGCGGCGTGCTTTGACACGCTGCCTCATTGAGGAGGTTGACGAGCCTTGCCGGGCCCGCTCACTCCCCGCCGCCTCGTTTCCCTTGCGCGCCCTTCCCATTGGATGAGTTGGGCCTTTTGACGGGGTCGTCCCGTCGGGAAACGCGGCTGCGTTCTGGTCTGCGCAGTAGCAACCAAAACCCTCTGGGGTAACTGCGTCGGCGCACGGCTCGAAACTTTCCGTGGGCCTGACTCGACTCGCACGCGGTTTCTAATCGCGCCTTGTCGCCTAGCTCCTGTTTTCGTGAAACCTGACCGGACACGACTCCGGCAGAGGAGCTGGTGAGATTTGCCTGTCGAACCGCTAACGCGGTTTGAAGGGGAGGGTGGCACCAGCTGCCACCAACCTTTCCCCGGTCACCCGGGATTATCCCAGTCGTGCTCTCAGTGGCGTTTTTCAGGCCCCTGCGCTGCGACTGTTCTATCAAGGAACGAGGTGGGACAGTGCGAACCCTGCGCGCGATTTGAAGCTTTTGTTCTTCACAACTTTTTCGCCGTCCCAACCTGTGAATATCTTCTGAACAATTTCGCTCACCGGTTATTCACAGGACTATCGGTAGCCGGGAGCTGAGAGCTCAGAGTCTAGAGCCCGGGCAAAAGCCGGCCTGCTTTCTGTCTTCGCTCTAGACTCTCAGCTCTTAGCTCTCAGCTTTGCGGGCTCTGCGAATGCCCGCTCCGCGCGAACTGCCCATCTACGAACTCGAGTCTGCTGTCGTCGCCTCCCTTCGCGCACAGGGGCGGCTGATCGTGCAGGCGCCGACCGGCTCCGGAAAATCCACGCAGATCCCCCAGATGCTTTTGCGGCACGGTTTGGTCGGCGAGCGCGGCGAGGTCGTCGTGCTGCAGCCGCGCCGGCTCGCGACGCGGATGCTCGCGAAACGCGTCGCCGAGGAAGTCGGGACGAATTTGGGCGACATCGTCGGCTATCAAATCCGCCTCGAGTCCCGGGTGAGCGAGCGGACGCGCATCCGGTTCGTCACCGAGGGAATTTTGCTCCGGCAAATGTCGTTCGATGCGACGCTGCGCGGGATCAGCGCGATCGTCTTCGACGAGTTTCACGAGCGGCATCTCTACGGGGACATCTCTCTCGCCCGGGCCCTGCAGATCCAGCAAAGCATCCGGCCCGATCTGAAATTGATCGTGATGTCCGCCACGCTCGACGCCGGTGCGCTTAAAACCTACCTCGCGCCCTGCGCTGTGCTGGTCTCGGAGGGCCGCAGCTTTCCCGTGCGCATCGAGTACCTGCCGAAAACGGCGAACTTCGAGCACGAGCCCGTGTGGGACGTGGCCGCGCGCGAATGCGAACGCGTCGCCGGTGAATCCACGGGCGATCTGCTGGTCTTCATGCCCGGCGCCTACGAAATCAGCCGCACGGTGCAGGCGATCCAGGGCGCCCGCTCGCTGCGCGACTTCGTGTGCTTCCCTCTGCATGGCGAATTGCCGCCCGAGCAGCAGGACCGCGCGGTCGCCCGCTATGAATCCCGCAAGATCATCGTTTCGACGAACGTCGCCGAAACCTCGCTCACGATCGACGGGGTGACCACGGTGATCGATTGCGGGCTCGCGCGCGTTGCGCGTTTCGATCCGCACCGCGGGATCAACACGCTCCTCGTCGAGAAAATCTCCGCCGCGAGTGCCGATCAGCGCGCCGGCCGCGCCGGTCGCACCGCGCCCGGGGTGTGCGTTCGCCTCTGGACCGAACGCGAGCACGGCCAGCGTGCGCCGCAGGAACTGCCCGAGGTCAAGCGCCTCGATCTTTCCGAGGTCGTGCTGACCTTGAAGGCCAGCGGCATCGACGACATCGCCAATTTTCCGTGGCTCGAAAAGCCGGAGCCAAAGGCACTCGAGCGCGCGGAATTGCTGCTGGCGGATCTGGGGGCGCTGACCACGTCAGCGGTTTCGGGTTCGGAGTTTCGGGTTTCGGGTTCCGGAAGGGAAGACACGCTGAAGCACGACGAACTCGAAACTCCCAACCCGAAACCCGCAACTGCGACCGCGCCGCGGTCGCGCATCACCGAAACCGGCCGCAAGATGCTCCGCTTCCCCGTGCATCCGCGCTATGCGCGCATGCTGCTCGCGGCGCAGGAACGCGGTTGCGTGCGTTCGGTGGCGTTGATGGCTGCGCTCACGCAGGGCCGGAATTTCCTGCTGCGCGGCGTGCCGAAGGACGTGGAATCCGCCCGCGAGGACGTTCTCGGCGAGGAACACGAGAGCGATTTTTTCCTGCTGATGCGCGCATGGCGTTACGCGGACAAGGCGAACTACTCGCTCGATGCCTGCCGCCGCCTCGGCATTCATGCCCAGGGCGCGCGCCAGGTGGGGCCGCTGTTCGAACAGTTCCTGCAGATCGCGGAGAAGGAAGGTCTCGATGTCACCGACCGCCGCGTCGAGGGCGCGGAGATTCGCAAATGCGTGCTCGCGGGTTTCTCCGACCAGCTCGCGAAGCGTCTGGACGGCGGCACGCTCCGCTGCGAACTCGTGCACAACCGCCGCGGCGTGCTGGCGCGCGAGAGCAGCATCCAGAAGGCGACGTTGCTGGTCGCCGCGGAAATCAGCGAGATCGAAGGCCGCGGTGGCGAGGTCAACGTCCTGCTCTCGCTCGCGACCGCGATCGAGGAGCCGTGGTTGAAGGAAATCTTTCCGGACGACTATCGCGAGGTTCGAGGCGTGACCTACGACGAGTCGATGAAGCGCGTGGTGTCGCGTCGCGAACGGCGTTTCCGCGATCTGATCCTCGAGGCCAAATCCAGCAGCGACGACGCCCCGCTCAACGAAGCCGCCGCGTTGCTTACCAAGGAAGTGGTGGCGGGCCGGCTCAAACTCGAGGCCTGGGACGAAACGGTGGAGCAGTGGATCACCCGCGTGAACCGGCTTGCGGAGTGGTTTCCCGAGCTCGAGGTGAATCCCATCACCGACCCGGACCGCGCGACGCTCATCGAGCAGATCTGTTACGGCGAGCTCGGCTACCGCGACATCAAGGACAAGCCCGTGATGCCGATCCTCCGCGACTGGCTCACCGCCGAGCAGCTGGCGGTCATCGACGACTACCTGCCCGAGAAACTCACGATGGCGAACGGCCGCCGTTCCAAGCTGACGTATGCGAAGGAAGGTCCGCCGGTCCTCAGCGCCCGCATCCAGGAACTCTACGGCATCGAGGGGAAATTCGCGGTCGGCCACGGCCGCGTGCCGGTGAAGATCGAGGTTCTCGCGCCGAACCACCGCCCGATCCAGGTGACCGACGATCTCACCAACTTCTGGCGCGAACAGTACCCGAAGGTGAAAGCGGAGCTGTCGCGCCGTTATCCGCGCCACGAATGGCGGTGAGACACCCGCTCTCGGCGCGCAACTGTAGGAGCGACTTTACGCCGCGACGGGCTGTCGGAAAGGAAGCGGAGTGCGTAAACTTCTCGGTCGCGGCGTGAAGCCGCTCCTACAGTCCCGACGGGGATTCACGCGAGTTTCTCCGCGTAGTTTTCCCTCACGTGCCGGCTGATGTACGTGGCCAGGCCTTCATTGCGAACGGCGAGCTTCTTCATCGCGGTCACATGCCGGCGCCCCGGGGAAAGGTGGTTGTAGAGATAGCCTTCGCCCGATCTGAACTGAACGACGATGAAGTCAGAGCCGATCTGGTAGGCCGAGACCCCGGAGTTGGCTCCATGGTAAATTTGCATCGTGCGACGCATTTCAGGCCGGACCTTCCGGCCACGGGAAAGACCGCGACGCGCGCGCTGGTTCCCTCGTGGAGAATTATTCTTTGGCGGAGATTGCGGAGCGTCCCGAGGTGATGTGTGGTGCGACTCATGCGTTACCCGGCGAACTATGAAAGCGAGTAACCTCGTCGCGAAGAACGGCCGGTTTTATGAGGCATTCTGGGCGAAGACGTATCTGACCCGGCCCGAGCGTTTCAACACGTGGCCGGTGATTTCATCGCTGCTGCCGTTGGCCGCGGAGCGGCTGGAGGTGGGCCCGGGCCTGCGTCCCCGGCTGCCGATTGCGGAGACCCACTTCCTGGATCTGAGTGCGTCCGCCATCGAACGCTTGAACGCCGCCGGCGGCATCGCGCGTTCCGGCGAGATCACGGCGCTGCCTTACGCGTCGGCGAGTTTCGATCTCGTGATGGCTTGCGACGTGATCGAGCACGTCGATGACGACCACCGTGCCTTCGCCGAGTTGAACCGCGTGCTGAAGCCCAGCGGACGCCTGATTTTTTCCGTGCCGTTGCATGCCGCGCACTGGACGGAGTTCGACGATTACGTCGGTCATGCGCGCCGTTATGAACCGGAAGCGTTAACGGCATTGATCGCGGCCAATGGGCTGGTGGTGGAGAAAAGCGTGGTCTTCGGGATGCAGTCGAACAGCCCGCGGCTGCTCCGTTATGCGGTGCAGGGGCTCAGCCAGCATCCGGTGGCCGCGGTACGCAGCTACAACTGGCTGCTGTTTCCGATCGGCCTGGTGTTTCAAAAACGGCTGAGGTTCACGGACGGCTTGATGGACCTGAGCAACGTGCACGAGGTGCTCGTGGTCTGCCGGCGGGAAAAGGGCGGTGGCGCTCCGAAATTGCAGCCGCGAGCGTGAGCGAGCGGTTCGCCGTCCGTCCAATCGCTCACGCGCGCGGCTACTTCGAGGCCGGGTGCTCAATGGAAATCGTGGGACGTCTGCGCCGGCAGATCGGCTTCGCGGAAGGGTTCGATCTTTTCGGCTTTCACGTGGATCACGTTCGAGACGTTTTGCACGATGCCGGTGATGCGCAGCGCGGGCTCCTGGGTGATCACGAGGCGCAGCCGCTCGAAGAGCGCAGGCACGACGACGGCATTGGCGATGCCGGTTTCATCCTCGAGGCTCACGAAAACAAAACCCTTCGCCGTGCCGGGGCGCTGGCGGCAGATGACCGAGCCGGCGATCGTGACGCGATCGCCTGTCTTGGTTTTCTTCAAACCTTCAGCGCTGCAAACCCCCGGCAACCTTGAACGGAGCATCGCCATCGGATGCTCGCCGGTGGTGAGCCCGAGGCCGGAGAAATCGGCGCTCAGTTCCTCCACCCGCGACATGGTGGCGAGCGGCGAGTTGTCGCGATCGGCTTCCTCGAACTGCTTGAACAGGTTTTCATCGTCCGACCACGCCACCTCGATCTGCCAGAGCGCATCGCGGCGATGCGTGGAGAAAACCTGCAGCGCCCCCACGGCCGCCAGCGAGCGGCGCTCGACCGCGGTGAAGTTTGTGCGGCGCAGGAAATCGTCGAGCGAGGTGAAGGCGCCTTGTTCGCGTGCGACGAGCATCGCCTGCACCGCGGCTTCGCGCAGGCCTTTCACGCAGCGCAGGCCGATGCGCACGGTTTTTCCGTCCTCGGCCGTGCACTGCCAGCGCGAGGCGTGGACGCAGGGCGGGTTGACCTGCAGGTCGTGCCGCCGCCCGTCCTGCAGCAAAGTGGCCGGTGAATAAAATCCCATCGGCTGGTTGTTGATCAGGCTCGCGTAGAATTCCGCGGTGCGGTTCAGCTTCAGCCACGTGCTGGCGTAGGCGAGCATCGCAAAACCGATGGCGTGGGATTCGGGAAATCCGTAGGCGGAGAACGACGTGGTGGCCGCGACCACTTTCTTGATCACGGTTTCATTGTGGCCCTGGCGCCGGAGCGATTCGTGCAGCTTCTTCATCGCCCGCTCGAGGCGGCGGGGATCCTTGGTGAAGCCCATGGCGCGACGCAGCTCCTCGGCTTCCGCGCCGTTGAAGCCGGCGAGTTTCATCGAGAGCTCCAGCATCTGCTCTTGAAAAAGAATCACGCCCTTCGTGCGGCCGAGGATCGGTTTGACGATGTCCTCGACGCTCGGGTCGATGTATTCCTCGGGCTCGAGGCCGTCGCGCCGGCGGATGAGCGGATGCACGAGGTTGCCGGTGATCGGGCCGGGACGGACGATCGCGACCTGCATGGCGAGGTCGTAGATGTCCTTCGGTTTGAAGCGCGGCAGCGTGGCCATCTGCGCGCGGCTCTCGATCTGGAAGACGCCGATGGTGTCGGCGGCCCGGATTTTTTCGTAGGTCTCGGGGTCGTCCGGCGGGAAATCGTTGAGGTCCTTCGGGCCGCGTGCGCCGCAGAGTTCGATCGTGTCCTGCATCACGGCCATCATCCCGAGACCGAGAAAATCGATCTTCACGATGCCGAGGTTTTCGCAGTCGTCCTTGTCCCACTGGCAGACCGTGCGGTCGGGCATGGTGGCGGGTTCGAGCGGCACGACCTGGTTGAGCTGCCCCTGGCAGATGACCATGCCGCCGGAATGCTGCCCGAGATGCCGGGGCAGACCGTGGATGAACGGCTGCAGCATGACCATCGCGCCGGCGCGCGGGTGGCGCGGCGCGATGCCCGACATGGCGAGCTGTTGTTGCAGGCCGAGCGTTTCCGGGAAATCGCCATTGGCGTAGAGGCTCGAAAAACGGTCGAGCGCATCCTCGCCGAAGCCGAGCACCTTGCCGACTTCGCGCACAATGCTGCGGCCGCGATAGGTGATGACGTTGGCGGTCATCGCCGCGCCGAGCCGGCCATAGCGGCGGTAAACCTCCTGGATCACGCGTTCGCGCCGATCGCCGCTCGGCAGATCCAGATCGATGTCGGGCCAGGACGGGTGGCCGTCCGCGCCGACGCGGCTGTCGTTCAGGAAACGTTCGAAGAGCAGCCGGTGCTTGAGCGGATTCACGGCGGTGATGCCGAGCACGTAGCAGACGGCGCTGTTGGCGGCGCTGCCGCGTCCCTGGACGAGGATCTGGTTTGCGCGCGCCCAGGCGCAGATATCCCAGACGATCAGAAAATAGCCGGAGAATTTCAGCCGGGCGATCAGCTCGAGCTCGGTGTTCAGCTGTTTCTCCAGCGTGGCGGGCAGCGGGCCGAGACGTTCGCGCGCGGCGGCCAAGGTGACGTCGCGCAAATGCCGATCCATCGTGGTGCCCGGTGGCGTGGAGAATTCGGGAAACTGGTAGCCGAGATTTTCCAGCGTGAACCCGAGTCGCTCGTTGAGCCGCACCGAGTTTTCGATCGCTTCGGGCAGGTCGTGGAAGAGCGACTGCATTTCGCGGGCGGATTTCATCCGGCGGCCGGAATTGATCTCAAGCCGCCGACCCGCGCCATCGAGCGTCGTGTGCAGCCGCAGGCAGGTGAACACATCGGCAACCGGGCGGTGCGCGGCGATGGCGTGGTTGACGCCGCCGGTGGCGAGCAACGGGAGACGATGCGCCGCGGCCAGGCCGGTGAGGAATTTCAGTTCGTGTTCCTCGCCGCGAATCCGGTGGCGCTGCAATTCGACATAGAGCCGGTCCGGTCCGAAGAGGGTGGTGAGTTTTTCGAGTGCGGAGGCGGCGGCAGGGTTGCCGGCGGTTCGCCAGGCGCGGCGGACGGGGCCCTCTTCGTCGCCGGTGAGCGCGATCAGGCCTTCCGAGTAGCGGGAAAGTTCGACCCACGTGGCGAAGCACGGGCGTTTGCGTTCGTGGGGATCGATGCCCGGGGGAAGACCAGGCAGGACGAGGTCGGAGGCGCGGGGGGTGAGCTTCGCCTCGGTGATGAGCTGGCAGAGGTTGCGATAGCCGGTGCGCGTGGCGGCGAGCAACGGGACGACGCTGCCGTCTTCCATCGTGATTTCGGCGCCGACACGGGCGCAGACGCCGTTCTCGCGTGCCGGAGCATAGAATCGCGGCGCACCGTAAACCCCATCGCGGTCGAGCAGGGCGACGGCGGGGATTTCCAAGTCAGACGCCGCATGCGCGAGCGCCTCCGGATCGGAAGCGCCGCGGAGGAAACTGAAAGCGCTGCGGGCGTGAAGTTCGATGTAGGTGCTCACTGCGTTCGCGAGTCTAAAGCTGAGAGCTGAGAGCTAAGAGCCTAGAGTCTAGAGCCTCGGAGAGATCGGCTCTCAGCTCTAAGCTATCAGCTATCGACTTTGGCTAATCATACTCCCCTTCGATAAAATAAGCGTCGTCGATGAGCAGGAGCCGGTAGAGGCCGCCTTCGGTGAGTGCGATGTCCCATTCGGTGCGGTGCCACGCGCGGTCGTTCTGCCACCAATCGCCGCTGCTGGGATACGGACGGCTTTGAAAACAGATTTCGCCCCGCGCCCGCTCGGTCCAGAGAAACGTCGCGCGGCCTTCGGTGAATTCAACCCGCGCGGGCAGTGGCGGCCGGCAGCGGCGCAGAGGCAGACCGAGCGCCGGGTGCGGCGGTGGCTCGCCGGCGGGAGGAATCACGGCCAGCGGCGGGATGAGTTTTATGGCGTCGGGACGATGCGTGTCCTCGGGCTGCGGCGTGCCGACGCGATCCGAGCCGACGATCGCCATGACGCGCGCGAGCGTTTCGGCGAAGCCGTGGGGATCGCGCAGACCGGTTTCGAAGAGCCCCTGTTGCCGCACCAGCGGACGCGCGGGCGTGAGGCGGAGTTGCACTGCGGCGATCGAGGCGTCGGTCTGAAGGGATTCGAGATGGGTGTGCAGGGTGCGAAAAAGAATTTCCACATCGGCGGTCGGCTCGGGCAGGCGGAAACGGCGTGCGTGCCGCGTGTCGTCCTCGAGCCGGAGCAGCAGGTCGATCTCGGCGGCGACGTGCTGCGAGGTTTTCAATTCCAAGGTGAGCCGCTCGAGGAAGCGGCGGAGAACAAAGAGCAGCGGCTCGAGCGTTTCGACTGCGTCCTCCCATTCGATTTCCGCCGCGAAGGTCTGCGGCAGTGCGACCACATGCAGCGGACGCGATGTGCCGCCGGATGCCCGTTGCCAGAGCGCGAGACCTTCCGCGCCGAAGCGGCGGACGATTTCGTCGCAGGGCAGCGCGGTGAGATCGCCGAGGGTGCGCACTCCCCACGTGGCGAGGACTTGGGCGAGCGGGAGTGGAGGATCGGCGGCGGCGAGGGGAAGCGGAGCGAGGAACGCCGCCGGATTCGTGACGTGGAGGACCTGTTGAACGCGATCACCGCCGCGATTTTTTCCCGCCGCGCGGGCCGCGTAGAGGGCGAGCAACGGCGTGGTCGCGATACCGGCGGTGGCGGGAAGACCGAGGGCGATGAGCGCGTTGACTGCGACCTCGGTGACGGCGGTGAGTTTTGCGGAGTCGACGCCTTTGACATCGATCGTGCAGATCCCGGGCGTCGTGTCCTCGATTGAGGGGGAAAGCGTGAAGCCGACTGCCAGCAATGCGGCGCGTGCCTCGGCGGTGGCGGCGGGCCGCGCGGCGCGAATGAGGAGCGAAGCGCAACGGGCGACAGCTTGCGGCGCGGTCATGCCGGGATCGACGCCGGAGGCGCGAGCTGAAGCGTTGGCCGCGATGGCGAGGGATTTTTTACCCGTGCCGCTGAAAAGGGCGGCCGGTCGAGCGCTGGAGCCGGGTTCGGTGCGCAGCACGGCGTGCAACGCAAAATCGGCGATATGCAGGACGGCGAACATGACCGGGACAGGGTGGCGAGTGAGGTGGCCGTAAGCTTGAGCGACTGGAGGGACGCGAGAAGCGGGTTGAGCCGTTATCCCTCCACTCGCTCACGCTCGCGGCTGCTTTGTTGAATGCGGCAGACGGGTTAGGCGGTGGCGGCTTGCAGGCGCTGGCGTTGGAGCGACGGCGCAAGTTGTGCGACGAGACGAGGCCGCTCGGTTTCGAGTTCAGTGTCTGTCGGCGAATTTCCCAGCACGAACCGGAGCTGGGCGCTCGCCACGCTGGGCCGTGGGGTGGTCACGATGAGGGCGAGATCGGTGGGTTCGACGGCGCGCTGGAGGCGATACCATTGGCGATTGGGAATGCGGCGAAGCTCGTGTTCGGGCGCATCCCTCAGATCGAGCAGCACCAGCCCGAGATTCGCATCGCGTGCGAGAAGGTCGGCGGCCTGCAGTGCGGCCGGGATGTCACGGCAGCGAATCCAAATAAGATGCGCGAGGTGATCGGGGGGATGGGAATTCGGGTCGAACGAGTCCGTGCTGTCCACCAACGCGACCCGAATGCGGGCGGCGCGGGTCGCGGCGAGCAGTTGTCCGAGGAAAAGCTGACCGCCGCAGGAAGGCTGCGTGCTCACCAGCTCGGTCACGGCTCCGAGCGGAAGGCCGCCGGTTGCTTCGTCAACGGCCGCTATGCCGGTGGGCAGCGTCCGGCCGGCCGTGCGCGGAACGGTCGGGAAACGCGCGGCGAGGAGATCGCGGAGCGCCGCCAGTTTTTTGGACGCGGCAGCCATGGAGACACCAGCCAGTGAACGAGGGTGGCAAAAGCAGGCTCACGCTTACTCCGCCCAGGAATTGTCGCTGCGGGAGACCCCTTCGCGCAACGGCACCCAAAGCCGCAGCAAGGAGTGTCGGCGAAACACCTGCATGGTCCCGGTGGAGTAAAGATCGATCAAGGTGGAGCGGAGGGCGCGGGAGGGGGAGGCTTTGAAGAAGAATTTTTTCATGCGAGGGGAGTTTGAAGGTTCAGAATAGGGGGGATGGACAAAGCAGTAGCTGTGGTCCGCTTGAGGCGGGGTTTGGAGGGCGGGAAATGAACTTAGGAACTGCCGGTCCGGAGCAGCCCGACCATCACACCCTGGATGATGAGTTCGGTGACGGGGAGCAGGTCGGGATAGCGGGGATTTTCAGCGCGGAGAAACGCGCTGCCGCGGTTCAGGAGAAAACGTTTCAGCGTCGACTCGCCGTCGATGAGCGCGGCGACGATGTCGCGTGGGCGCGGCTCGCGCGGGGTGAGGAACACCGTGTCGCCCTCGACGATGTTGGCATCGATCATCGAATCGCCGCGCACGCGGAGGGCGAAGAGCTTGGCGTTGGGCCGGACGCCGAGCGACGCGGCATCGACGCACACGTAACCATCCGGTTCCTGCTCGGCCGCCGTCGGAAGGCCGGCGGGGATGGTCCCGTAAAGCGGGATGTCAGCGAGCGGGCCGCGTTGCGCGTGAAGATTGGGAACGAGGCCGCGGGCCTTGCCGTCGAGGCGCTGGAGGGCGCCCTTGGCGGCGAGGGCGTCGAGGTGGCGTTTCACGCCGAAAGGACTCGCGAGCCCGAAGTGGGCTTGAATTTCCCGGAGGGAAGGGGCGACGCCATGCTGGCGGTGATGGCGGTGGACGAAATCGAGGACCTGCTGCTGGCGATCGGTGAGGGCTTCGGGCATGTGTCCAAGTGAACACTAGCCGGAATAAAAGCAATACCTAGTCTCTTTCGCCGCGTTTAAATTTTGAAACCGAGCAGGATCCGTCGATTGCGACGCCTGCATCCGACCGGATTTGGCGGCGGCGCAGTTAGGTTCTTTGCACCTCGACTGGCACACTCGCCTCGAGCCACTGCAGGGCGCTGGCCTCATCGCGAAAGAGCTCGATCACGATGTCGCGGTTTTCATTCAGCGTTTGGTACATGCGGGCAAAGCCAAATTGCAGCGGCTGCGGGGCCACGATGGCCGACTTCACCCGGTTTTTGAGGGGTGCATTCCGGCGTTTCGCCGCGAACGCCTCCATGGCGGTGAAGTCCAACGTGATCCCGGACACCCTCGACATGTCGGTAATCCGGTCGGGCGACACTGGCATTCGGGTTTCTATTTCTGCGGCGATCCTGGCGATTTCCGCGAGATCGTCCGCGGTCAGTTGGCCGTGCAACGTCGCTCGCATCAATCCGTCTCGAACCTGGATAACATTGACCATGGATCGCTCTTTCCGCCGGGGTTGGCGGCGAAGGTGCCAGCACCCTCCAAAAGAGCGAGTCCGTTTCAGTTCGCCGGCGCCATGCGGGCGATGCGATTGGGCAGAAGGACGTAGATCGCGCCATCCGGCCCGCCAATGACGTGGCGGATGCGGCCGAGGTCCTTGAAGAGAAGTTCCTGCGCCACGACCTTGTCGCCCTTGATTTCGAGGCGACGCAATTCCTGCGCGGCCAGCGACGCGACGAAGAGATGGTTTTTCCACTTCGGGAAAAGGCTGCCGGTGTAGAAATTAATTCCGCACGGTGCGATCGACGGCACCCAATACGTCGCCGGCTGCTCCATGCCTTCCTTCGCGGTGATCGCGGTGATCGAGCTCCCGTCGTAGTCCATGCCGTAGGTGATGACGGGCCAGCCGTAATTGCGGCCGGGGAGGACAAAATTGACTTCATCGCCGCCGCGCGGGCCATGTTCGGCATCGAAAAGGCCGCCGCTGACGGGATCAACCGCCAGGCCTTGCGGGTTGCGGTGACCGTAGCTCCAGATCGTGCGCGCGGCCGTGGGATCCTTGGCGAACGGGTTGTCTTCGGGAATGCGCCCGTCGTCGAAGACGCGGTGAACTTTTCCCATCGGCACCGCGATGTTCTGGGCGTTCGCCATCGTGCCGCGCTCGCCGATCGTGAAAAAGAGATAGCCCGCCCGGTCAAACGCGATGCGGCCGCCGAAGTGCACGCCGCCTGCCGAGGGATAGACCGCCACCGGCGCTTCGAAGATCGTCTCCTGGTCCGTCAGCGCACCGTCGCGAAGTTTGCCGCGAATGATGCGGGTCAGGCTGACGGCTTTGCCGTCCGCATTTTTCTGCGGATGGCTGTAGGCGAGGTAGAGCCAGCCGTTGCGGGCGTAGTCGGGATGCGGGACGACATCGTAGAGTCCCGCCTGCTGCCGGCTGTCGACCTCGGGCACGCCGGTGATGGGCGCGGAAAGTTTTCCGTTTTCGATCGTGTGGATCACGCCGCGCTTTTCGGTCACGACCGCGCGACCGTCCGGCAGAAACGCGAGCGACCACGGATCGTCGAGTCCGCCGACCCACGTGTTGACCTGGTAGTCGTGGAGCTGGCTCTTGACCGTGATCGACTCGACCGGCTTCACGAAGGTCGTCTGCTCTTTCTGCGCGCGCGCGCGCTGTTCGCGAATGAAGATCACCATCGAGCGGATGTCTTTTTCGCTCAGCAGGGCGGACCATGGCGGCATGCCTTTGTCGGGAAACCCCGTCCGAATGCTGCGGGCGAGGCTCTCATCATCGCCCCCGTGCACCCACACGTCGTCGAGCATCGAGGGCGCCTGCGCGCCTTCCATTTTTGCACCGTGACAGGACGCGCAGTTTTGCGCGTAGACTTCGTTGAGCCGGCCGGGGCGTTGGATCTGGGCGTTGAGTCCGTGGGCGGAGACAAGCAGGACGACAATGAACGCGCGACGGGTGAGCGAAGGGAAGGGCGGCATGTGGGGAAAAAAATCCGCCGGGAGGAAACGGCGGAAATCCCAGTGGTGTGCGTGACTTCGGCCAAGTCAACCGGGCCGCCCGTTTTCAGTGGCTGACAGTACGTTTTCGATTCTGGCGTGGGGCGCGCGGCAAAGAATCCATTTCGACTCCCGTACTCCTAGAGCGCTTCGAATCTCCTGCTGGATTCTTCGCTGTGCTCAGAATGACGGAGGGAATTTGGTCTCCGTCCTAGTTCAGAAGCTGCAGCGCCTCCGGGGAGACCTCGATCCTGGCGCCAACTTTTTTAAAACGGGTGTCCCAAGTCCGGGTGCGAAGCTCGCCATCCTGTTTCCATGAGACCGCAACGGCGCAGTTCGAGATCACGCCGTCCGCGAGGGAAATCCTGACCGTGCCCTGGGTGTTTTCGATTCGGATCGGCTTGTAGCCGGGAACGGACGAGGGAATTTCCCCGATCATTTTTGCCGCCGGTTCGTCGAGCGTGAGAAGGAAGGCGCCACCTTTGGCTTCGACGCTCACGGCGTTGGCTAGATACCAGTCGATCTGCGCGGCGGGACGACGAAGTTTCAAGACGCGGGCGATGACGTAGGCGGCCTGTCCCGTTTCGTCGATGTGCGACATCGAAGCGCCGGTGATGATCAGGTTGCCGACGCGCTGGGGAACTTTTGGATCGGACGGCCCGGAGATGCCGGCGATCGCGATGCGCCAGGCTTCGTCGAGGGTTCTCCATTTTCCGTCGATATACATCGCGCCCCGGCCGTCGCGGACGACCATGATCCACCAACGCTTGCCCACCTTGACACTCCATTCGGTGAGGCCGGTCGGATCGGTTTTTCCCTCGAGGGGATTTTCCGGAACGTTGGGTCCTTTCCCCTGCGTATCCCAGCGGTAGCTTTTGTCCCCGAGCGCGCGGATCGCGTTTGCCAGTTCATCCCTCGGCTCGACGGCGGCGAGGAGGTTGCTGGCGCAAAGAATTGCCGCGCAGAAAAAGAAAAAAGATTTCATCCGCCCGCTCTCGTAAGAACAGCGGGTGATTCGGGCGATCCTTTTTCGCCGCCGGCCCGCTGGTCGATCGCCTCGAGGGCGGCAATGGTCGTCGTCGTGGTCGCGTGGTTTACGAGAACGAGCAGCGTGACGCCTAGCAGGGGAAGACCGTCCTCCGCTTTTCCGTGCTGGAGTCCGCCGCAGAGCGTGGCCGCGCCACTCAGCAGCGCAGTGGAAACCGCCAGGCCGATTCCGACCTTCCGGTGGTAGCGCAGATCGGCCAATTGCGCGTGGCGAAAACCGGCGTCGTCCAACGCGCGAATAAAAAACGGCGGGGGCTTCATGTCGTCGGCCGTGGCGCGCCGGCTAGCGCGGCGCGGAGGGAGGCGAATAGGCGCCGAGCTCGTCGCGATGCACCGTGCAAAACTCGATGCCGGCATTCGTGAGGCAGGCGAAACCACGCGGTTTGCCGAGGGCGACCAGCCCTTTTGCTACCAGGAGGTCGCGGCCATTTTGGAAACTGGAGAAACGCGGCGCGTCGGGCGGGACCGACATGGCCCAGCGTTTACCCGGGGCGGTGGCCACCGATTGATTTTTCCAAAGCGTTTTCAGGATGTTTTTTTCCGCATTCGTGAGCCCGGCGAATCCCGCGAGGCCCGCGGTGGAGCGAAACGTTCCGGCGGGAGCGGGCTCGGCCGCCGCGACGGGCGCACTCGGCGTCGTGGTTTCCGCGGTTGCAACGGGCGGTGCGAGATCGATGGCGGCGAGTTCGACGGATTGGAGGACGGGTGCGTCGGAGGCTTCGGTGAGCGGTGCCTGAAACCATTGCACCGCGACTATCACGAGGCCCACGGTGACGGCGCCCGCGATCCACGGCGCAACCTTGGAGATTTTCGCGGCGGCGATCAGACTGCCGGCAACGGAAGTGCTACCGGCTGCGGCCGCCGCCGTGAGCGCCTGGCCCGCCACGGCGAGGGCGGCGGGCGTGGAGGCGGCCACCGCGGATTGAGTCGCAAGCACACCCGCCAGTGCGGTGGCGGTCGAGGTGACCCCGCGCTGCGAGAGTGCCAGCCGCAGGCGTTCGAGCGTCCGGTTAACCCGCATGCGCGCGGCATCGGGAGCGATGGCGAGTGTCGCGCCGACTTCCGCGAAGGAGCGTCCCTCGAAGAAATACAGGAGGACGGCTTCCCGGTCTTTTTCCGGCAGGAGGTCCATGACCTCGTCGAGCAACGGTTCGAGCTGATCCGCCGCAATCGTCGTGGGCGCGTTCAGTTCATTCATAGTGTGGGCCTCCTCTTCGTGGGTGCGGCGGCGGCGTTCGGCGCGGACCACGTCCGACGCCGCGAAACGGGCGCTGGTGTAGAGCCAGCCGGCGAGACTCGCGCGGTCGGCGAGCGACCTTGCCTTGCGCGCGAGCGAGGTGAAAACGCGCTGGGTCACATCGTCCGCCGCGTGCGAGTTTCCCCCGACGCGGCGCAGGGCGGAGCGGTGGACCAGGTTGACATGGCGCTGCACCAGTTCGGTGAACGCCGTTTCCGAACCCTGTTCGACATAGCTGCGGAGGAGATCGCCGTCCGAAGGCATGAGGGCGATGACAGCCTTTGGTGCGTGGGCGTCTATTCTATTGTGATCGTCGTGTAGGTTACCGTCGTCGAGCCGCCGCTGCCGCCTTTCGGCGCAGAATCGGATTTCTGCTGCTGCGCGGGGGTGAGCAGGGCGCGCACCTTCGCCTGCGCCGCCTGGCGGAGATCGATGCGTTGGGGAAAGTGCTCCTTGTCCTCGGGAATCATGGCCACGTCCTCGGCGAACCGCTGGTAGATTTCCAACACGCGGGCTTTCTGCTCCGGGCTGAGCGAGACCACCGTGTCGAGGCGGGCGGTCATGGCCTTCGCGTTGATATTCGAGCCGCCGCCCTCCACCTGCGGAGTGATCGCGTAGACGACCCACTGCTTGGGCGTGAGCATCGCCTTGATTTCCTCGCGGGCGGCCTGGCGGATCGGATCTCCTTTTTGAAAACGCTCCTTTTCCGGAATTGCGAGCAGCGCGGAGGTTTCCTTCCGGAAGATTTCCCCGGCCCTGACTTGCTGTTCCGGGGTGAGGCCGACTGCGCGACTCAGGCTCGCGACCATCTTTTCCGGCGCGGTGAGGTGGATAGGCTGGGCCCCGGCAAGGATGATGCCGACGGTGAACCCGAAAAAAATCGCGAGAACGAGGTGAAACGAAAAACGGGATGATTTCATGAAGGGTGGGAAGTTCGTCCCTAGCAGTCTGCCGAAACCAAAAGCGAACAGCCGCCCCGTGGAATTTACGCCGGCAGGAAAAACGACCTACGGCGACGTTCCCTGCAGTGCTTCCGAGGCGGACTGCACCAGGGCGCGGGCGGGCTCGTTCTCGAAATTGTCGGGGAGATTGGAGCGGTGCACCATCAGCACATAAACGAGGCCCTTCACCGGATCGACGATGAGATGTGTGCCGCAGGCACCGGGATGACCAAACGACCCGGGTGACAGTTTCGCCGAAACGCCTTCGTGCGGCGCGCGCAGCACATAGGTGCCGATGCCCCAGCCGAGAACCTGGTTGAACTGCCCGGTGCTGAATCCCGTCGCAAGATCCCCGGTGTGCACGGTGGTGAGCGTCTTGAAGGAGGCTTCGCTCAGATAACGTTTTCCCTCGAGCACACCGTGGTTGAGCAGCATCTGGCCAAACCGGCCGAGATCGCTCGCGGTGCCGAAAAGTCCGCCACCGGGGTGAGGCGGAAATTTTCCGGCGACCGGTATGCCAATCATGAGCCGCTGCGGATTCAGGCTGCCGGTGCCGCGATCCCGGGCGTAGCCGGTGGCGAGCCGGCGCTGCTGGTCAGCCGTCGGATAAAAAGTCGTGTCCTTCATGCCCAGCGGCGTGAACAACCGCTCCTGGACAAAGGTGTCGAACGGTTTGCCGCTGAGGAGCTCGATGATGCGTGCGGCCGCATCGAAGCCGATGCCGGTGTATTTCCACCGCTCGCGCGGCTCGAAAAGCATTGGCGCGGCAGGGAAGTAAGCTGCGAGCACTTCCTCGATGCTCTTGCTGGCAAAATAAATTTCGCGCTTCGTGTCCGCCAAGCCCGAGGTGTGCGTCAGCAGGTGCTCGATCGTGAGGTTCGCCGGTTTGCCCGAGGGCGTTTTCAGGTCCGCGAACTGCGGGAGATATTTCGCGACGGGATCGGAGAGGCTGAGCTTCCCCTCGTCCTGCATCATCAGCACCGCCACGCCGGTGACGACCTTGGTCGTCGACGCGAGCCAGAACACCGCGTCGGTCTCCATCGGCGTCTGGCGCTCGAGATTGGAGAACCCGGTCGCGCCCAGGTGGATGACCTTGTCCCGCGTCGCGACCAGCGTGACCGCGCCGGCGACCTCGCGCGCATCGACGGTTGCCTGCATGGCCGCGCTGACAGCCGGCAAGACGGGCGCCGCCCGCATCACGAGGGCGAACGAAGCGGCGAGAATGGAGGCGGAGAACAAATAGGTGTGGCGCATGGAGGGGAAAAATTTTGAATGCACGGACGGACGAATGCCGATTTTATGTCCGGTTTGATGAGCGGCGGAGATTAAGCAAGCGATCACACCATGATGAAAACTCCGGGATTTTTGGCGCCGTCGTGGCGCGTGCGGCGAACCCATGCGCTTTTTGCCCTGGCTGCCTTTTGGTTGGGGGGAGCGCGGCTCGAGGGGGCGGCTTTGCCGTTCAGCTTCGTCAGCCCGGACGGCGACTGGACGGTGAAATCCATCCGAAAGGAAGTCGCTCCGGAGATTACCTTCGAACTGCTCGCGACGCATGTGGGGTTCACCGATCGCTTGATCGTGTTCAGTTCACGCCGGCGCGAAGAACCGCCGGAGTCGCTCACAGCGTTTGCCCACCGGCTCAGAAGCTCCTTCAGCGATTTCCGGAGCGATCAACTAACGGAAAAGCAGGCGGTGGAATTCGGTTATTCGGGACGGAGACTGCGCTTCAAAATGGCGAACAAAACCGAAACCTTCGACTGCGAGCTCTTCGTTTTCGCCGTGGCCGACGCGCGCTGGGGCGTGCTGTACGCGAAGCCGGAGAACACAGCGACGACGGCGGCGACTGCCTTTCGGCTTTTGCGTCGCGACGATCCGCTGGCGTCGGGATCGGTCGCGATGAGCCCTTATGTCGTCAAAGACATCCCGGTTTCCGATTTTCCCATCGGTTTCGATATCATGCGAAATTCCGGCGGTGACCGCGTCACGGGCATCGTAGTGAACCTGGTCCCGCCCGGTTCCACCACCGACCGCGCCGGGGTGAAAGTCGGCGATGCGATCGTCGCGATCAACGGCCGCAAAGCGGTCGAGTTTGCCGCCGGGGTGGGAAAGGACAGCGAACTCGGCCGGATTTTTCTCAACCGGAAACCGGGAGACCAGGTGGACCTGGAAATCCTCCCCGCCGGTGCGACCAAGTCGTTTCCCGTGACGCTTCGTCTCCTCACGCCCTTCGACCGGATGCGGGCGGAATTCAACTGACGCCGGCCGGCGACACGGCCGCCCTCCGATTTTTTGTCCGGTTTTGAAATCAGCGCACATGGTAGAGTGAACCCAATCCCATGAGGGAAGACGCCGAACACCTCCGCCGCTATGTCGAGTTTCACTAACGAGGACGATTTCACCGAACTCGTCCGGCGGCATCTCGGCGCGGTTTACCACGCCGCCCTCCGGCGCACCGGGGGCCGGGCCGATCTCGCCGAGGAGGTTTCCCAGACGGTTTTTACGACGCTCGCGTGCAAGGCGCCCGGCCTGCTGCACCATCCGACCCTCGCGGGATGGCTCTATCTCACCACGCGGCACGTGGCGGAAAACACGTTGCGCGCGGAGCAGCGACGCCGGGCCCGTGAGCTGGAGGCCCATCGCATGAGCGACATCGCCCCGGCGGAAGCCGAGCCCGAGTGGCAGCGCATCCGGGAGGAACTCGACGGCGTCATGGACGAATTGTCGGAGCGCGACCGCGAAGCGATTCTGCTGCGTTTTTTTCACGGCCACGCTTTCGAACAAATCGGAGCGGTGTGCGGCCTGAGCGAGGACGCCGCGCGCAAGCGGGTCGATCGCGCCTTGGAAAAACTGCGCGAGCGGCTCCGGAAAAAAGGCGTCACGTCCACGGCCATCGCGCTCGGCACCCTGCTCGCGGGGCAGTCGGCCCTGGCCGCTCCCGCCGGGCTGGCGCAAACGATTGCGGGAACCGCGCTGGCGGCGCAGGCGGCGGGTGCGGGCGCCGCGACGGCGGGAATCATTCAATTTATGGGCGTCAAAACTACCTTTGGAATCGCCGCGGCCGGGCTTGCCGGGCTGCTGTTCATTCCCGCAGCGGGAATTTTTGTTTACGAAAGACACGAGGCGCAGGAGGCCAATGCCGCGGTGGTCGCGGCGCAGCGCGACTACGATGCCGCGGAAGCGCGGCTGAAACAATTGCAGGAAAACGTGAGGGCGGCCGATCAGCGCGCCGCGGAGCTCCAGGCGGAAACGGAACGGGCGCGCGTTGCCGCCGCCGCTAAACCCGCGCCATCGCAGCCGGCGAGTGCCTCGCCGAGAAACAGTGCGTTGGAAGCGGGTCTGGCGGACGGGCAGAAATTTATGGCGGCCTACCCGCAGGCCCGCGGGATGGTCCTGGAGCTCGGCCGCGCGCAGGTTAATCGAAGTTTCGCGGCCTTCTATTTGTACCACCCCCTCACCGCGGCACAGCGGGAGGAAATCGAAAACCAAACCGCGCTCCTGTGGCTCAACTCCATCGTGGCAACCCCGCGCGGGATCAATCCGAGCGTCACCCAGCTCCCCGACGACCAACTGCAGCAGATCCTGGGGAAGGAAGGCTACCAGGCATACCTCGATTACGACCGCGTCAAACCGGCCTACGACATCGCGGTTCGACTCGCCACGGTCACCGGCCTGACCGGCAGTCCGCTCCAACCGCAGCAAACGGAGCAGGTGATTGCCGCGATCAAACAAGGCAGCGACGCGTACCGGAACGGCGGCGCCTTGACGAACGACTCCATCGATTGGGGCGCAACCTCGACGCAGGTGAAAACCGTGTTGACGCCCGCGCAGTGGCGCGCCGCGGAGGCCGTGTTGCTCGATCTTCAATTCAAGCAAGCCGTCAACCAAGCCCGCGGCACCACCGCGCCCACGGCGTCCAAGGCGAAATCCTGACGATGACTCCGATGAAAAAAGCATTCTTCGCGATGGCTGGGATGGCGATCGCAGCGGTCGCGGCGATGGCCTGGCTGAATTTCAAGTCCGCGCAGGAAGCGCGCGCGTTGGTGGCCGGCCTGACCGCAAAACACGCCAGACTGAATGCCGAGATCAAGGCGACCGGGGAGAAGCTGGCGGCGGCGGCGAGCGACCGGGAGGCGCTGGAAAAACAGCGGAGCGAAGCCCTGTCGCTGCAGGGAAAAGGCGCGGTGGGCGCCACCGTTTCCCGCCGGATAGCCACCCCTCCCACGCCGCCACCCCCCGTGGGCGAAGTGCTGAAACTCATGGATGCGGATCCCGCCTTGCGCCGCCTGTTCAAGCAATCGGTGCACGCCGGTTTGGGATTTCAGCTCCTTCCTTTCTACGAAAAAGCGAGGCTGACTTCCGACCAGCGCGTGAAGTTCGAGGAACTCATGATCCAGGAGGCGGAGGACAGAATGGTTCTGGCGGCGCTCATGCAGGAGCAGAAAGTGCCGGCCACCGATCCCACGGTCGTCACCATGCGCCGTGACATGGAGGAAAAGCTCAACGCCGCGCAGCAGGAAGTGCTCGGCGACGAAGGCTACGAACAACTGCAGCAATTCAAACGGCTGGAGCCAATCACCGCCATGGCGAATGGCGTCGTCAGCATGGCCGGCCATACGTCGGAGCCCATGACGGGACCGCAAACGCTGCGACTGTTGAATCTCATGGCGAACGCGAGCGGTCGCTACCAGGCCGGTGGCAAGGCCGACCTGATGACGATGGACTGGCCGCGCGTGCAAGCCGAGGCCCGGGAATTTCTGTCGCCCGTCCAGCTCGCCGCACTGAAAGCGAACGGGAACATGGTGCAGCTCGCGCCGCTCGCCAAACAGTACTTCGAGCAACAGGCCGCAGCGTCGGGAAAGTAGCCGGCGGCCGCGAGCGTGAGCGAGTGGAAGGCGCGAACAAATCCCCGTGAAAAGGGGTCATGTCTTGACTCTTGACAACGCCGTCTTGAAACCGCGGTTTTCAAGACCTCCCGCGAGGCGGAAACGTCGCACGTACTGGCTGACGCTGGCTGGTTTCCCCATCGCAAGAGTTTCCGCCAGCCAGTCGTTCGACACCGAGGTCGCGCTTTTCATCAATGCCGCCAGCTCGACTTTCTCCGGCGCGGAACGCTGCGCCGGCAATCGGGCGAGGTCCACGCCCAGCGCCTTCGCCCCGTCAGCCAGCTTTTGCTCCCACAGCTCCGCCCGCACCTGCCGATGCGCGGCAGGATCGGCGCCCAGCAGTCCAAACCGCTCACGCCCTTCCTCCGCCAGATCTTTTTTCAGCCCCGTCCGAAACTCCTTCGATCCAATCGCCCATCCCCGGCTCAGCCGGCTGAACTTTTCTTCACGCAGCCGGCTTTCCTCCTCGGCCAGCACCGCCAGGTAGCCCAGGTACCGCCGCCAGCCCGCGGGCGTGTCTGGCAGGCCGCCACTCTCGAACAGCACCGTTTCCGGCGCGAGCCAGTCGGGCCGTTTGTTTTTCAAAAGCCACGACAGACTGCTCCAGCGAAACTCCCGCAACTCTTCCGCCTTTTTCACCTTCGCGCGTACCGGATTGAGATGAATGTAGTGCGCCACCTGAGCCAGCGAATGCCCCGGCTCAACGTGGAGAGCCTTGTACCGGCCCTGAAACGGACGCCCGCCTTCCCCGCGAAACCGGTTGAAGCGCGCCGCCCACGTTCCCTGCAGCCATTTCATTCCCTCGCTCAAGTTCGGCTCCGGTGTTTCGACCGCGAGATGAAAGTGGTTTCGCATGATCACGAACGCATGCAACCGCCAGCCGAACCGGGCCGCCGCCTCGAACAGACATTTTTCGAACGACTCCGCCGCGCCCTTCCCGGCGAACAAATCGCGCCGGTAGTTCCCGCGATTGATCACGTGATAACACGCGCCGGCGTATTCCAGTCTCAGTTTCCGTGCCATGACCGCGAAAGCGTCAGCCGCAGCGCGGTGTGTCAAGAGTCAAGACATGACCCCTTTCGGCTACCTCGACCGCTATGTTACCGCACGGAGAGGGTTTGCGGTGGAGGCGAACGCCGGAGCCGACGGAGCGAGCGAAGCGACACGACGCCTCGGAGGAGGAAGCAGGGCGAGTGACAGACTGAGTCAGTCGAAGGCTGGCGCGAGACGTGCCGCTTGAGTCATGTTCTATGACTCTCGCCGCCTTATCTTCGTAAGCTTGCGATCATCTTCGATGACGGCTTCTGCCAATTTCTGAACTAAATAGCCAACGATGTGGGGACGCGGCGTAAACTCCTTCAGGTCCTTATTCTGAACCAAGTCTTCAATTGCTGAATCAACTACTGTCCATAATGCGTGATTCTCAAACTTTTCGTAAGGGTGTTTTTTTATCCTCATTTATTTTTATTTTTGGGCCCATCAGGCCAAATCTGCTCTCCGTTGAAATCGACTTCCTTAATCTTATTACCCCTTCGATCTGAAACGTCCCAGTGGTCTTTATGGAGTTGGTCTTTTTTCCAAAAATTTCCGTCAAAATCCCGATAACCCTGAGTGCCCTTCAACTTAATAAAATCCCGAGGATTTGATGTGGGCGTGGACTGGCTATCAACACGAGTTGGCATGGGTGGCGCATAACTCCCTCCCAGCACGCCGCCGCTACCATAGGGGTTAAAGTTTCCCGGATAGTGTCCCCCTGTTATCGTCATCGGGAATATCGAAACGGCTACCCCCGAGACAGCGCCCGCGGTGACAACCACTGGCGCCATACGAATCGTGCCCTCGGCCGCGAATCCTCCACCCGCCACGAGCGCCTTCGTGACCGCGTCAGCGATGGTCATTCCGCCACCAGCCACGCTCGCACCTTCCGCCGCGTTAGCAGCAATGTAACGAGCTAGAGTTAGAATCGCTCCTCCAAGCGGTATTTCGGCGCCAACACTCCCGGCGCCGATGGTCGCTGGATTGTTTGGGCCGACGTTTGTAGATGTAGGCGTTGAAGTAGTGGCTGTGTTCGTTGGAGTCGTAGACGTGCTCCCGAAATTCGTCAGCGGCGGCCGATTCGTGCTGAGAAGCAAATTGACGGCACCGTTAAAAGCACCGGAATAATCTGCCGGAATGAACACCGGGTCTTGCGGGGAGCCGCTATCGGAGCCCGGGGTCTGGATGGGTGAGCTTGCGGAATTACCGGGACTTCCCCCCGAGGGCGCCACGAAGTCGTCATCGAGGAATCCGGTGTCGAAAATTGTCAGGTTCGGATGACCATTTGTCGCCGGACTA
>DATAKE010000039.1:0-21090 GCA_036261745.1 Opitutaceae bacterium | reverse complement strand
CACCGCCGAGGTCACCGTCGAAGTCTCCGAACCGATGGGCGCCGAAACCTTCCTCTACCTCGACACCCAGGCCACCAGCTTCATCGCCCGCGTCCGCCCCACCGACCGCTTCGAGCCCAATCAGAAAATCAAGGTCACCTTCCAACTCGACCACGCCCACCTCTTCGACCCGGCCACGGAATTGGTGCTGCGTTGATTGTTCGAACGAGGCACCCCTTGTTCGAAACGAGGCGCCCGTGTTGGTGGCCGCGGTACAAAGTAACCTGATAGGTTACTTTGTAGGCCGAACGGCGCCGGAATACTTTCCCGGGAAAAGCCGGACAACGGCCGGTTATTCCAAGGGCGGAGTCAGGCCGACACAGCGCAGAACCAGCTCGTATGCCTCGAAGGGCGAGGCTACGGTGCGCCAGCTTTTCGCCAGAACGTCAGCGTCCACTTCCCGCGCGTGATTGATCAGCACGCTGTCGACTCCACAGGCAGCGCCGCCGAGCACATCGACATCCGCATCGCCGACCAGCAGCGCATTGCCGGCCGGCACCCCGATGCGCCGCAGGATTTCCGCCAGGCCTTGGGGATCGGGTTTGTGCGTCGGCAGATCGTCGCCACACACGACCGTCGCAAAAAAATCCGCGAGCCGGTGTTCGCGCAACAGCCAGTCGGTGCTCTCCCGATCGCGGCCGGTCCAAACCGCGAGCGAAATGCCCCGAACACGCAGTTGTTCGAGCACGACGGCAACTCCGGTGAACGGCCGGATGAGATGATGATTGTCGCGGTTAAACGCGTGGAGCCGCTGCATCGCCTCCGGCAAATGACGTTCGCCACCGAGCAGCGCGGGGAAAATCCGTTCGGGCGGGCCGCCCAGGCGCGCGAAAATTTCCATCGTGGGGGTCGGCGCGAACGGTTCCAGCGCGTGCCCGAACGCGCGCAGCACGAGCGGCAGGCTGTCGACCAGCGTGCCATCCAGATCGAAGACAACGGTGCTCGTCCGGCGCCGGCGAATCATGGGGCGAGCCGCGTGATGCGCTCCGGTGCCGGGGGGCGGACGTCTTCCGCCAGGGTCGCGGGTTCGAAAATCGCCGGGGAAAATTCCTGTTTCAGGGCGACTCCGGTCACCTGAAAGCGCGTTTTGTCCCGAGTGAGCTCGTTGCGGACGTCCACCGTTTTCACCATCGTCTGCCCCTCGACCCGTTTCAGATCCACGAGCGATAGCGTTTTCATCACGCGGCCGTCGCGACCGATGAGTTCGGTTTGCACCGGTGCATCGAACTGGGTGTCGAGATAGGCCCGCACCCCCGAGATCGACTGGTTTTGGGTCGCGACCGCGGCTGGCGGACGGAAAAAGAAAACATGCGCCGGCCTCCCGCGCAGCCGCTCGACTTTTTCGAGGGCGAAGTCCGGCCAGTAGAAAAACGGCATCTGCAAATCGAACGGGGAAATTTCCACCCCCGGAAAAAACGGCTCGAACAAACCCCCGGCATTGACCTGCTCGATGCGGCCGCCGGCAAAGCTCCAGGCGGCGGCGTTCGCGCCGTTCTGCAACAGGAGGCGCCGCTCCTGGCCCGAGGCATCGCGCAACGTGACGCGCCAGATGTCACCGCGCGGGTTCCGACCGCCCCAGAGCCTGCCTTCCAGAATCCGCTCCGGACCTCGCCGGGGCAAAACGCGGAGTTGAAACTCCAGGTAGTGCTGACCCGAGAGTCCCATCTGCTGAAATTGCTCGACGATGTGGCGGGCCTCCGCGGCATCGGGCTTGTTCAATTGCGCGAGTTCCGGAGGAGCGGGCGCCGGGACGGCAGCACGGGCGGTGCCCGCCACGACGACCGCCGTCAGAATAAAAAACGCCCGCCGAATCAGGGCGGGCGTAAATCTGCCATCACCTGTCATTGCTTAAGGACTCTTGGGCGCCTCAGTCGGCAGAGTCGCGGTCGAAGCGGGAGCGGTGGCGGGCGTCGCGGCCGACGGAGTCGTGGTAATCGGTGCGGTGGCCGGCGTGGCGTCCGGAACCGCGGGAGCATTGATGGTGGGTAACGCATCCCCGGCGGCAGTGTGGGCATTTTTCCGCTCCGCGATGCGGCCGAGATAAAGGCCGAGGGTCAGGACGAAAAAGGCGATGGCCGCGTAGATCGTCGACTTGCTGAGGACGTTGCCGGTATCGGCTCCGAAAGCGGCTTCAGCCATGCCGCCACCCAGAGCGGCTCCGGCGCCGCCATCGGATTTGGCCTTCTGGGCCAGCACGACCAAGATCAAAAAGACCGCGACGAGGATAAGGAGGAAGGTGGTAATGCCCCAGATGATGCTCATGGAAACGGGCAAAAGATCAGTCCGGCAGGGGTGTTGTCAACCGCGCGGTTGGGTGATCTCAAACCCGTTCCCCACCCGCTTCGGGCCGGGTCCCCCCTGCTGCC
This sequence comes from Opitutaceae bacterium, assembly GCA_036261745.1. Classification (GTDB taxonomy): domain Bacteria; phylum Verrucomicrobiota; class Verrucomicrobiia; order Opitutales; family Opitutaceae; genus DATAKE01. The sequence goes on along the minus strand of DATAKE010000039.1, from coordinate 18,685 downwards.
TCAGGCTTCGATCCCGAGTTTTTCCAACAGGCGCTGCAAATCGTCGTTGCCGCGATACTCGATGACGATGCGGCCCTTCTTGGCGGTGTGCAGTACTGCTACGCGGGCACCGAGATGCGAGGTAAGCTTCTTCTCGATGCCGCTGACCGTGGCGGCGTCCTTTTGCGACAGCCCGCGCACTGCTTTCGCACTGGGTGCGGCGCCACGGGCGGCTTTGCCGTCCTGCACCAACTTTTCCGTGGCCCGAACGCTCAAGCCCTCCTCGATCACCCGGCGAACCATGACCGCACGCTGGGCATTGTCCGTCACGCCGAGCAGGACTTTCGCGTGCCCGACGCTCAGCAGCCCTTTGGCAAGGTATCCCTGGGTTTCGGTTTCGAGCGAAAGGAGGCGCAGCGAGTTGGCGACGCTGGCGCGGCCCTTGCCAACGCGATCCGCGGCGGATTCCTGCGTGAGATCGAAATCGCGGATGAGGCTCGCGTAGCCATGCGCTTCCTCGATCGGGTTCAGCCCTTCGCGCTGCAAATTCTCGATCAGGCCCAAGGCAGCCGAGGACGCGTTGCTGGCTTCCACGAGGCGGGCGGGAATCGTCTTGATCTTGAGCTGCTGAAATGCGCGCCAGCGGCGTTCGCCCGCGATGAGCTGATATTTGTCGCCGGCTTTTCGCACCACGATCGGCTGCAACAATCCCTCGGAACGAATGCTCTCCGCCAGTTCGTGCAGCTGGTCGGCGGGAATTTCGCGCCGCGCCTGATAAGGGCTCGGCTCGACGAGATGCGTGCCGATTTCCAGGTAGCCGGGCGCTCCGTTCGCGACCGGCGCGGCGGACGGGGTTTCAGGCGCAACAGCCGCGGCGGGTGAAGGCGCAGGGTTGGTGGCGGGTTTGCCCGCGGCGATGAGGCCGCCGAGTCCACGGCCAAGACGAGATTTGGAAGCGACAGCCATGGAATTATTTTCCTCCCGGGATGAAAAGCGTCTGACCGACGACGATGCGCGAGGGATCGGAAAGTTTGTTGGCGTTGATGATGTCCTGCTGCCTGGCGCCGGTTTTCTTGGCGATCTCGGCAATCGTGTCGCCCTTTTGCACCGTGTAGCTGACCCCTTCCTTGGAGTATTCCTCGGAGAACGTGGCTTGGACAACGGGTCGCGTGGCCATGCCCTTGGCGAGGGACTCGATGGAGGCGTTGGTCAGCTTCGCGAGTTTTTCCATCTGGGTGCCGACTTGCTGAAGCGTCTCGTTTTTCGAGGCGGCGACGGCCGTGCGGATGGCGGCGTTCAGATCGGCGACGGTGTTGTTGAGCTGGGTCAGCGTCACGTAGGTCTGGTTGAGCCCCTGCGAGGACTGGCGCAGCGCGGCGTTTTCACGCTCCAGCTGTTCGACCCGAAGCGAAAGCTCGCCGACCCGCTGCGCCATGCCGCGAACATCCTCGCGCAGATTGGCCAGCTCGACCTGGGCTGAGGCCGCCGGCACCGCCGCAACCGCAACCATCAGCCAGAAAATTCGGGGCAACATGGGGCGAAGTCTGCAAAAACGTTTTCGGAAAACAAGCGGCATGTGTACCCGGATTTCGCGAACCCGAAACCGCTCCGCTTGACGGCTGCCGGGAACAATCCCCAGGTTTCGACCGTCACGTGCCCCTCATTCCATGCATGCCCCCTTTGTCCGGCCCGCGTTCCTGATCTTCACCCTCGCTTTGTTGCCCGGCGTCTTCGCGGCTCCCGCCGACGATGCCGTCGCTGCGGTGTTAAAACTGCGCTCCCAGCCCGGTTATTCCTGGGATGTCACGATCGGCAAACCCGGGAGTTCCGCCTACAGCCCGCCGCGCACCAAACATGGCGCGATGACTTCTGAGGGGGAAATGGTTGTGGAACAGATCTGGCCCGACGGACGCACGGTGGAAATCATCTCGCGCTCCGACGGCGCCGCGGTCGTGCGGGCCACCAAGGGCTGGGCCACCAAGAGGGAGCTCTCCGATGTGTCGCGGACCGCAAAACGCGGGAGCTCGGAAGCGTCCTGGTTGAAGGTCGCGCTCGCCGCCTTCGAATTCATGACGCCGGAGGAAGAACTCACCCGCTTGTTGAACGAGGCGAAGAACTACACTCGAGCCGGCGACAAGATCGAAGCCGAGCTGACCGATCGGGGCGCTTCCTTCTGGCTGGGATCCGCCCGGATGATTCCCGACGCAACGGGCACCTTGAATCTTCGCCTGCGCGACGGCTTGATCCGGGAATGTCGCATCAGCGCCGAAGGCGACAAAAACATGGGAACCACCGTCGGGAGCAAAACGACTTCGATCGCCTTCGAGTGCCACATGACGTTCAGCTATTCGACGCCCCCGGCAATTCCCTTCGAGGCGAAGCAAAAGCTGAACGACGCCTCGGCGCGTTAGTTTGTTTTTAAGAGTGGCGTCATCGGACGAGACGCAAGCTGGGTGCCCGCCGGCGCGGGAAAACCCCGGAGAAATTCCGCCGCCGGCAGCATTTTTCCACCCGGCCGCTGGAGGCGTCGGACGCGCAACACGCCCTCGCCCGTCGCAATCAACAGCCCTTCGCGATCGGCTCCCAGCACGCCTCCCGCGGGCGGCGCTGAACCGGACGCCGCGTTCGTTGGCAACGCCTCGGCGAGTCCGACCTTCACCGGTTGACCGGGAAATTCGAGATTGCAGGCGACCGAGGGAAAAAGGCCGTTGATTCGTGCAGCCAGCACCGCGGCGGGCGCGGAAAAGTCCAGCGTTCCATCCTCCTTCGAAAGTTTCCGGCAGAACGTCGCCGCGCTTTCCTCCTGCTCCGCAAACGTGAGGGTCCCATCGCGAAGCCGCGGCAACGTTCGCGCGATCAAGGGCACGCAGGCAGCCGCGAGTTTCGCCTCCACCTCGAGCGCGGTGTCGAGGGGAGCGATCGTCACCCGCTCGGCGCCGGCCACCGGCCCCGCATCGAGGCGGCGCACGATGCGCATCAACGTCACTCCGGTTTCGCGTTCGCCACCCGCAATCGCCGTTTGAATCGGCGAGGCGCCGCGATACCTGGGCAGCAGCGAGGTGTGGAGGTTGAGGGTGCCAAGCCGCGGCGTGGAGATGAAGTCGTCACGCAGGATGTGGCCGTAGGCCATCACGAGCGCGACATCGGGACCGAGCGCCGCGAGCTGGCCCCGCACTTCCTCCGTCAGCTTCTCCGGCTGAAAAACCGGCAGACCACGCGCCCCCGCCCATTGCTTGATCGGGTTGGGAACGATTTTCTGCCCGCGCCCCACCGGGCGGTCCGGCTGGGTAAACACGGCCACGACCTGGCCGACCGCGCTCCCCTCGCCCGCGATCCATTCCAACAGCGGCAGCGCAATGGGATCGGAGCCGAGAAAAACCAGGCGAAGCGGCGCGCTCATGATTTGACGTTTGTCATTCTGAGCGAAGCGAAGAATCCAATGGCACTACCGCGGCGCGGCTGAAGGTCGTGAGTCCAAGGGATTCTTCGCTTCACTCAGAATGACAGGAAAAAATGCTAGCGGAGTTTTCCCACCCAGGCCTTTACCGCGGCAGCGAGTTTGTCGAACGCGGCATCGGTATCGGGTTTGGCAAATCCATCGAGCACCGCCCAGTGCTCCACGTGCGTCGACGTGGCGCCGGGCGCGAGCGTCGTCAGCGGCCCGAGGGTTTCGAGTTCGATCATCTTCCCGTTGGTGAAGGTCTCGAACGCCGAGCCAAGATCGGGATACGCCGCCCCGGGAATCACCGGCGAGTATTTCACAAACGTCACGCCATCGACCCAGTAAGCCGACCAGCCCGGGTAATTCGTGATCCCAAGTTTTTGCGCGGTCTTCGCCTTGCCGACGTTCACGCCCACGAAATCGCGGTGCATTTCCCAGACGGGCAGCGAGAGGTCGGTGAACGTCCACGGCACCAGCGCGTAGTTCGGCAGCAGGTCGCCCGCCGCGTGATCGCCCTTGGGCAACAACGGCAGCACGCCGTAGCCACCGGCGCGAAACATCGTGAGCGCCCACGCCGCACATTCGACGGACCACAGGCCGAGGTTCTTCAGCGTGTGCGTCACCTTCACCGTGCGCTCGCCCAGCAGTTCGAGCTTCATCCCCTTCTGCAGGCCGGTCATCTCCTCGACCGGCTGCGTCAGCGCGACGCCCTTCGGCTGCAGCTTCACCGTGAGCGGGGCGTCGTCGGGTTGATAGGTGCGAACGATATCCTCCGGCGAATGCCACAGACGGTGGCCGCCCCGCAAATAGTAGCCGTGGTAGCGCTGCTCGTCGTCGGGAAATTCCAGGAAGAGGTTTTCGGCGCGCCCCGCCTTGGAGCGCAGGGCCACGACGCGCGGACCGACGGCCGTCGTCACGGTAAACTCAAGGGCGCGGCTGGCGAAGGTCAGCGCTTCACCACCGCGGAATTCAGTCTTCGAGGGTTTCATGGGAAATTTTTGTCGCGCGCTCGTCCTCCGCCGCCCGCCACTTCGGGGTGTGCGCGGTGTTCTTCGCGCGCTCCTGGCTTTCGCGAATCGCCGAGAACGACATGCCCGGGTCGTGCTTTTCCTTGCCGACGAGATCGAAATAAATCGGACAGCCGTTGAGATCGAATTCCTTCACCAGGCCCGACTCCAGATAGCGGCGGTACTGCTCGGTCAGCTTCTCCTCGCGGTTGCAGAAAAGTTTGATGCGGAACGGACGCGTGCCGGTCTGCGTTGCGTAGTAAACGCGGAAGCGGCGCCCCCCGATCGCCGGCGGCGGCATCTTCTCGGCGAGGTAGCCGATCACCTTGTTCAACTTCGCCGTCGACAGCTTGATATCGAGCTGGCGGTTCAGCTTCACCGCGGCGTTCAGCATGCGATCGACTTCATACCCGCTGACCGCCGACACGAAAATCACCGGCGCACCGGGCGTGAAGTAGAGGCGCTCGAACAGCGCGTGCTCATATTTTTCCCGGTAGTCGCGTTCGCTCTTGTAGGGCTTGAAGCCGCCCTGCGACTTGAAGGCCTCCTTCACGAGATCCCATTTGTTGACGACGATGACGATGGGCTTGTGCTCCTTGATCGCCTCGCCGGCGATCGCCTTGTCCTGCTGGGTCACGCCGTCCATCGCGTCGAGCACGAGGAAAACCACATCGGCGTTCTTGATCGCATCGAGGGCGCGCAGCCGGGAAAAATATTCGACGGGCGACGCGAGTTTCGTCGCCGCCTTGATCCCCGCGGTGTCGATCAGGCGAAACGGATATTTCTTCCCGTCGCGACCCGTGTACTCGAAAGCGAGCTCGACGGAATCGCGCGTGGTGCCGGGCACATCGCTCACGATCAAACGTTCGCTCGCGAGCAGACGGTTGCTCAGCGAGGACTTGCCGACATTCGGGCGTCCGATGAAACACACCCCAAGCGCCGCGGCGGCATCGCGGCCGCGATCGGGATCATCGACCGGACCGAGCACCGCGAGAATCGCATCGCGCAACCCGGCTTCGCCGCGGCCGTGTTCGGCGGACACCCGCAAGGGTTCGCCGAGGCCCAGGCGGTACGACTCCGCCAGTTCGATCTTCTCGTCGTCGAAGTCGGCCTTGTTGATCACAAGCCGGACCGTTTTTCCACTCTTGCGAAGCATCTTCGCGATCTTCTCGTCGAGCGAGGTCAGCCCCTCGAGGCCGTCGATCACGAAAAGAATCAGCGAAGCCGTCGCGATCGCGAATTCCACCTGCTGCTCGGAAGCCGCGGTGAGGGCCGCCGGCGTGTCCTTGCCCTTGTAGCCGAGCCCGCCGGTGTCGAGCAGCGTGTAGCAGCCGTCCGCCACCTCGGCCGAAATGACATCGCGCGTGATGCCCGGCTGATCGTGGACGATGGAAATGCGTTTCTCCGCCAGCCGGTTGAAGAGCCGGCTCTTTCCGACATTGGGCCGGCCGACGATGGCGACAGTGCGATTCATTGCTGGAAGTAGTGAGTAGCGGGTAGCGGGTAGCGAGTAGGAAAACCAGGGAGCCACGCGCGCAAGATGCCCGCTGCTCACTACCCGCTACTCGCTACTTTTTGCCGCCCTGCACGAAACGATCGATGCGATTGCACGCCTCGATGAGCTGCTCGTAGCTGGTGGCGAAGCACGCGCGCACGTGGCCGGTGCCGTTTTCGCCAAACGCGGTGCCGGGCACGACCGCGACCTTTTCCTTTTCGAGCAGGCCCCAGGCGAAATCCTTTTCCGTGCGGCCGGTGGCGGTCACATCGGGAAACGCGTAAAAGCTCCCGCGCGGCGAATGGCACTTGAGGCCGATCTCATTGAAGCGACGTACCACGAGATCGCGACGGCGGTGATATTGCTCGCGCATTTTCAGGACGCTGTCCCAGCCGTGTTGCAGCGCCTCGAGCGCCGCTTCCTGCGCGATGATCGAGGCACAGAGCATCGAATACTGGTGGACCTTCATCATCGCATCGATGAGCGGCGCGGGACCGCACGCATAACCGATGCGCCAGCCCGTCATGGCGAAAGCCTTCGAGAACCCGTGCAGGAAAATCGTGCGCTCGGCCATGCCGGGCAGCGACGCGATGCTCGTGTGCGGACCGTCGAAAGAGAGCTCCGAGTAAATCTCGTCGGTGAGAACCAGCAGGTCTTTCTCGCGGCAGAACGCAGCGATCTTTTCCAGCTGCTCCCTGCTGCACGTGCCGCCGGTCGGGTTGCACGGCAGATTCAGCATCAGCATCATTGCACCCGGCTCCCACGCGGCGCGAAGCGCTTCGGCGGTGAGGGCGAAGTTGTCCTTGGCGTAGGTCGGCACCGCGATCCCCTGACCGTGCACGAGCGAAATGCTCGGGTGGTAACTCACGTAGCACGGCTGGTGAAACATCACCTTGTCGCCGGGATTGATGAACGCGCGGCACGCGAGGTCGAGCGCCTCGCTCACCCCGACGGTGACGATGATCTGGTCTTCGGGCCGGTAGCTGACGCTGAAGTGCTCCGCGACGTAGATCGCGATCGCCCGCCGCAGTTCGATCATGCCGAGATTCGACGTGTAGTAGGTCTTGCCCCGCTCGAGCGCGAAGATCGCCGCCTCGCGGATGTGCCACGGCGTGACGAAGTCAGGTTCGCCAACGCCGAGGGAAATGACGTCCTGGCCCTTCATTTTCGCGACGAGCTCGAAGAAGTCGCGGATGCCGCTTTTGGGCAGCGCCGCCACATGGCGCGCCACCCAATTTTTTGGGTCGTTGCTCATCGTAATAAAGTCGTCCGGTTAGGGAGCGACGTTGAGCCGTGAGCTTTGCGCTTCGCCGCCCTCGAGCAGGAAACCCTGCTCCTTATAGCAACGGAGCATGAAATGGGTGGAGGTCGAAAGCACACCCTCGATGCTCGAGAGTTTCTCCGACACGAACGCCGCCACTTTTTGCAGCGACTGGCCCTTCACGAAAACGAGGAGGTCGTACGCCCCGGACATCAAATAGCACGACTCGACTTCGTCGAAGCGGGCGACGCGTTCCGCGAACCGGTTGAACCCACCCCCGCGCTCGGGCGTGACCTTGACCTCGATCACCGCGCGCACCGCGGCGGCGGCGGCGGCCTCACGCGAGAGATCGAGCACCGGACGCCAGCCGAGGAAGATTTTATCTTTCTTCAACTGCTCCAGATGCTGTTGAACTTCGGCCTCGGAGATTCCCGCGACCTGCGCCATTTGGCCGGTCGTGAGGCTCGCGCCTTCGATCAAGAGCTTGAGAACAGGGTTCATAGGGGTCGGGTTTATCCGCCAATCCATCGGGTTTGACGAGGACGAAAATGCCGGGAACTATTTCATTGCCCACCAAATGCACCGATCACAGACGACGAGCCTCGAAACCAAGACCGTCCATGCGAATTTTACTCGTCGATGACGATCCCGTATCCCTCCGGGTTCTGAGGCAAATCATCTCGGTCGAGCCGGGGCACCAGATCACCGAGGCCAAGAGCGGCAGCGAAGCCTGGAAGTTGCTCGATAATCCCTCGCTCATCTTCGACGTCGTCTTCCTTGACGTGTCGATGCCGGAAACCGATGGCCTCCAAGTTCTCGCCCGCATTCGCGAATCACAGATTCTTCGATCGCAGCGCGTCGTCATGTGCACCGCCACGAGCGACCGCGAGACCGTTCAGAAGGTGATCCAGCTCGGGACGAGCCACTTTATCGTGAAGCCGGCGACCGCCCCGCGGGTCCACGCGAAACTCCAGCAGATCCAAGCCGAGATTGCCGCGGATAGCGCGCCGGGAACGAGAGCCCGGGGCTTGGTCTGAGCTGAGGGCCGCGGAGGTCTCCCGCGCGAACGCCTGGGATTGCTTCGTTCGCGGAAATCATTCTGGTGAGGTTCGATGTTCGAATCACTCACCGAAAAACTCGGCAGCGCCCTGCGGAATCTTCGCGGCGTCGGCAAACTTTCCGAAGAAAACATGGCCGAGACGCTCAAGGAAGTGCGTACCGCCCTGCTCGCCGCCGACGTCCATTTCAAGGTCGCGCGCGAATTCGTCGAACGGGTCCAGGCGCAGTGCGTCGGCCAGGAAGTCCTGAAGTCCGTCACGCCCGGCCAGCAGGTGGTGAAGATCATCCACGACGAACTTGTCCGCCTGCTCGGCGAAGGCTCGAACACCCTCAGCGGCGCGCGTCCGCTCAAGATCCTGATGGTGGGTTTGCACGGCTCCGGCAAAACCACCTCGAGCGCGAAGCTCGGCAAGCTGCTCAAGAAACGCGCGTATCGTCCGCTCGTCGCGGCCTGCGACGTCTATCGCCCCGCGGCCATCGACCAGCTCGAGATTCTGGCCAAGCAGGAGGAACTCGGCTTCTACGCGGATCGCGTTTCGAAGGACGTCCCCGCGATCGGCGTGGCGGCGCTCAACGCGGCGCAAACGGCCACGGCCGACTGCATTATTTTCGACACGGCGGGCCGCCTGCAGATCGACGCCGACCTCATCGAGGAAGTGAAAAAACTCCGGGCGCGGGTGCAGCCCGACGAGGTGTTGCTGGTCGTCGACGGAGCGCTGGGCCAGGAGGCGGTGAATGTCGCAAAGGCCTTCAACGATGCGCTGCAGCTCACCGGGTTGATCCTCACGAAAATGGACGGCGATGCGCGCGGCGGCGCGGCGCTGTCGATCAAGTCGATCACGGGCGTGCCGATCAAATTCGTCGGCACCGGCGAGAAGACCGGGGACTTTGACACGTTTTATCCCGACCGGCTCGCGTCACGCATCCTCGGCATGGGCGATGTCGTTTCGCTCGTTGAAAAAGCGCAGGAGTCGATCGACCAGAAGGAAGCCGAGAAGATGGCGGAGAAACTCCGCAAGGCCGATTTCAACCTCGAGGACTTCCTCGCGCAGATGCAGTCGATCAAAAAGATGGGCTCGATGCAGAGCATCATGGGCATGATGCCGGGCATGAGCGGCATGGAATTGCCGGAAGGCGCCGACAAGCAGATGGCCCGCACCGAAGCCATCATCAAGTCGATGACGATCCAGGAGCGCCGCAAACCGGATATCCTCAATGGCAACCGCCGCAAACGCATCGCCGACGGCTCGGGAGTGAAGATCGTCGAGGTGAACCAGCTCCTGAAACAATTCCAGCAAATGCAGAAGATGATGCAGATGATGAAGGGTGGCGGCGCAAAAAAGATGATGCGCCAGATGGAGGCCATGAAGGCCAAGGGCGGCTTTCCCGGAATGTAGTTCTCTCATGAGTCCGCCCCGCCTCTCCAAAACCGCCGCGAAGAAAAAAACTGCCCCGCGCAAAATGGCGCCCGCCACTCCCCCGCCCCGCATCCTGGTGGTGGGCGGACATCCCGGAGCATCGGTTTACGGCGTGGTGTGCGCGCTCGCCATCGACGCGAAAAAGGAGATCCATCGCGTCGACCTGGCGGCACTCGTCAGCCAGCACACCGAGGAAACAAAGGGGAATCTCGACAAACTTTTCCGGCAGGCGAAAGCAAAGGACCGAATCCTGTTTTTCGAGGACGCCGACACCGTCTTCGAAAGACGCCGCGAGGTCCGCAACTCCCATGATCGCTACGCGAACATCGACGTGAACCATCTCCTCGAGAAACTGGACCGTTTTCCCGGCATGGCGGTGTTTGCGAGCAACCGCCCCAGCAATCTCGACGACGCCGTGTTCCGCCGCTGCCAGCAGGTGATCTCCATCGAGCCGCCGCCACCGCGCAGGAAAACCGCGCGTGGTTGATTGAAGGTAGGGCGGGACCGCTGGGACCGACGTGGTGCGCAAACATCCGACACGTTCGGCGGGCCCAGCGGTCCCGCCCTACCCTCGAGACGAACCGTCCCTCGTTTCAGGCCACTTCAATCCAAAGCTGCGCCTGACGCCCGCGCTGGCCGCCGCGGCGATGCGTTCCACAAACGCGATGCGCTCCTCGCTCGTCGTCTCGTGCAGGCACGGTTTCGCGCGGAGAAGAAGATTTTCACCGTCGCGCACGAGCAGCCCCCAGCCATCCGGCAATTCGGCCGGCGCGACGAGGTCGGGCTCCACCACGAGATAAAACAACGATGCCGAGCGCCAGCGCGTGAGCCGGGAAAACTTCGTGCCGTCGAACAGACGCGTTTCCGCCGCCTGCAACTCCCGCGTCAGGCGCCGGTGGGTGTCGTGGCGGACGCCCCGCAGATCCACCGCCTCGAACATCGCAAACAGTTCATCGCCGCAACGCAGATCCGGACGGTGGCCGCCGATCGCTTCGCGCAACGCCGCCAGCCGGACGCGCAGCGCGGTCACTTGCGCCGCGGTGGCAGCCTCGACCGCCGCATCCCGCCGGAAATCCTCGCGGCTCGCCTTGCACTCGAAGACTGCAGTGCAGGCCGAGGGCAGCGTCACCCGCGGCATCGCCGCCGCCACATCCGCGCGATACCCGCTGCGCGGAAGCCGCACCTCCGTCCCGCACAGGACCAGGCGGTGCGCCAGCGCCCAGGTCACGGCCAGCCGCTTCAACTCCCGATGCGCCGCCGATTCGCCACCGGTCAGGCTGGCGCGATGATTCGCCGCAGGCGCCGCGATTGAATCCATGCCGTTGGTTTTGTCGCGGACCTTGCGGCCGACAATCCTGATTTCAGCTGCAAAGCCCTGCCGGCTGCATTGCATGGCCGCATCCCCAACCGGTCCGCTGCGTCAAACCCGCTGTGTTCGCTTCTTCCGTGTCCGCTTCCACCCCTGCCCTTCACCGGAAAATAATTTTCGCGCTGCTCGCCGCCGCTTCCCTCGTGGCCGCGAGTTGGAATTTCGCCGCATCCGACGCCGCTCCTCCGATTCCCGCGCAAAACGCGAGTCCCGCGGCCGGCCGCACCGAGGCTCCCTCGCGGACGGCCGTTCTCGCCACGATGAAACGCGCGACGGAATTCATGACCGGCAAGGTCGCGGTTCGGGGCGGTTATGTCTGGTACTATCTCCCCGATCTCTCGCGCCGCTGGGGTGAACTCGAGGCGACCCCGGAAATGATCTGGGTGCAGGCGCCCGGCACGGTGCAGATGGGTCACGTTTTTCTCGATGCGTTTCACGCCACGGGGGATGAGGACTATTACCGTGCGGCGACCCAGACGGCGGACGCGCTCATCGCCGGCCAGCTTCCGTGCGGCGGCTGGAACTACCTCATCGATTTCGCGGGCGAGGCCCACCTTCGCGAGTGGTACTCGACCGTCGGTCGAAACGCATGGCGGCTGGAGGAGTATCATCACTACTACGGCAACGCGACGTTCGACGACTCCTCCACCGCCGGCGCCCTGCGTTTTCTCCTGCGCGTCTTTCTCGAGAAACGCGACGCCCGCTTCAAGGCGGCGCTGGACCGCGCGCTGCAGTTCACCCTCGATGCCCAGCTTCCCAGCGGCGGCTGGCCGCAGCGTTTCCCGCGGACGGACAAGTTCGAGCACACCGGCCGTCCCGACTACACCGGCTACATCACGTTCAACGACGGCGTCACCGGCGGGAACGTCGAACTGCTCGTGCAATGTTACCAGGCTCTCGGCGATCAACGTCTCCTCGCTCCCATTCGCCGCGGCATGGAGGTCTTTCTCGCGACGCTTCATCCTTCCCCACAGGCCGGATGGAGCCTGCAGCACACGCACGATCTGCAGCCCGCGGGCGCGCGGACCTATGAGCCGAAGGCCCTCGCGACTCACACGACCGCGGTGAACATCGACTATCTCCTGAGATTTTACCGGCTGACCGGTGATAAAAAGTTTCTGGCGCGCGTGCCGGAAATTTTCACCTGGCTGGAAAGCGTCCGTCTCCCGCCGGAAGTTCGTCCCCGCAACGAGGGCACTCATCCCACCTTCGTCGAGCTCGGCACCAACCGCCCGTTCTACCTGCATCGCGCCGGATCCAATGTCGTCAACGGCCGCTATTTCCTCGACGACAACTGGCGCGACACGGTCGGACACTACTCGTCATTCCGCGCCATCGATCTCGCCGGCCTTCGCCAGCGCTACGCTGAAACCTGCGCGGTCCCGCCAGGGGAGGCGCAGGCACACTCGCCGCTTTTCCAAGCGGCCCGCGGCGACGCCTTCCCGAGATTCTTCGAGCGGACGGAATTGATGGCAGACGGCATCGGCGCGCCCGGCCCCTCGAACGAACGCGTGAACCGCGTCCTCACCTCGCTCACACCCGCGGGCTATTGGTCGCGCGATCTCCCGCTCACGAGTCACCGCTATGGGCGCGAGGGCAGCGAAAAAATCTCCACGGGCGATTTTCGCGCGACCCAGGTGGGCGACGAAAGCGACACCTCGCCGTTCCGGAATCCACAATCGACCCCGGGAATTTCCACCGGCACCTACATCCGGAACATGAGCCTGCTGATCGACTACCTCGCCGCGGGCCGTTGATTATCCCGCTGCACGCGGGCACCCCCTCACGGCCGGGGCTGGATCACACGAGCGGCTTCAGTCCCGCTTCGATGGCAGCGCGACGCGACTCGAGAAACGGCGGGAGCGCCAGCCGCTCGCCGAGCGTGTCCATCGGTTCATCGACGGCGAAGCCGGGCTCGTCGGTGGCGATTTCGAACAGGATTCCGTTGGGCTCCCGAAAATAGAGGCTCTGAAAATAATAACGATCGACCGGCCCGCTCGAAGGCATGCCGAGTTTGCCGAGGCGCTGCGCCCACGCCTGGTAGTCTTTGACGGTCGTCCGGAAGGCAACGTGGTGCACGCTGCCGGAGCCCTGCCTTGCGGTCGGCGCGCCGGGTTCGACGGCGACATGGAGTTCCGCGGCGGGTCCGCCGTCGCCCATGGCGTAAACATGCACGGGCGTATCGATCTTTTTTCCGGCGACGAGACCGCCCGAGCCGCTCGAACGGCCGCCGATCTGATATTCGCGGACATGGCGCATGTTCATCACGTTTTTCAACACCTCGTCGGTGGGCTCGAGCTGCGGCACGCTCAGCACAATGGGACCGAGTCCGCGAATCTGATGCTCGGCCGGCACGGGACTTTTTTCCCAGGGATGACTGGCGCCCTGCCCGCCATCGACGACGAGGGAAAACCGCTGGCCCTCAAAATCCTCGAAGTCGAGGGTGGGCCGTCCGTCGCGCTCCGCGACCGCCGTCTGGGAAATGCCGGACTGCTCGAAACGCTTCGACCACCATTCGAGATTTTCCGGCCGCGCGACGCGAAGCCCCGTCCGTACAATGCTCCGTGTGCCGCGGCGTTCCGGCGGAACCGGCCAGTCGAAAAAGGTCAGGTCGCTTCCCGGCGTCGCCTGACCATCCGCATAGAAGAGGTGGTAGGCGGAGACGTCATCCTGGTTCACGGACTTCTTTACCAGGCGCATTCCCAAGGTGCGCGTGTAGAAGGCGTGATTGCGCGGCGCATCCGCGGTGACCGCGGTCAGGTGGTGAATACCGGAAAGTTGCATGACGCGAAACCATGCTCAGGTCGGTGATTTCGTCCAGCGCACCCTGGCCCATCAAATTTTCCTGTTTTGCGGCGACGGACAAAGCACTCGATCTGGCGATCGGTCGGGCTTTTTCCGCGGATTGATTTCTTATTCGTCGTGCTTGGTGCCGGGCCGGCGCTGCGCGACGTGCCAGAGCACGCCGGAAGGGTCGACAACGTAGGCGACTCGCAAACCCCAAGGCTGGACGGCCGGAGCTTTCGGAGCAGGCACCCCAAAATTCCTGGGTAAGTCCAGTGAGACCAGGTGAGTCCACCACGCGTCGAGGTCATCCACCATGAGCTGCATCATAAAATTTTCCGCCCACTCCTTCTGAAAATGCTTCTGCAGGATGAAACTGCTCGCTCCGATCTGGAAGATCGCCACCTCGCCATCCAGTACCTTGGCAAAGCCGAGCGCTTCATAAAACCGCTTGGACAGATCGAAATCCTTCGCCGGCAGGAAAGGCCGGGCGAGCTCAGCCCCCGAGGGAATATTCTTTTTCATCGTGTGATTGTTAGTCAGGACGCAGTCTCGCCGCTGCTCCAGCGAATGGTTCGGCCCCTTTCTCCATTCAAAAAAACAACACCGTCACGCACGCTCCGAAATAAATGACGCAGGAGGCAACGGCTACTTTTGACAGACTTTCGGCGGATTTCACGGAAGCCAGCGTGAGAACCGATGAGGCAATCATCGCGGGCACCGATGCAAGAAAAGCGATGACGAACGTCTTTCCGCTGACTCCATCGGTTTCGCCTTTCAGCGCGAACCGCAGACCGAAGTAAACAATGGCGAAGACGATTGCCGGCATGACCACCGCCCAAAGCCAGTAACGTGTTTCAGTGTTTTTCATTTTTCTCCGAATAGCAGGGGCAAGTCGCGGCCGGCAGGAGCCCCGCGGTTGGCGGTTGGTTTGGTTTTTTCATCTGCGGATTTCGTACTACGGCTTGCAGACCTTGCAGGCTCGATAGCCTTTCTTCTCCGCTTCTCCTTTCGACGGAAATACGAGCAGGTTTTCTTTGCTGATTTTACCGGCCCACGTGCACGACGTAAAATGATAGATGGTTGATTTTGACGATGCGTGGTAGGGACCCTGAGGAGCCGCATCGGCGCTTAGTATCAAGGGCGACAAGCCTAGGACGAGCGCTGCGATGAGTCGTTTCATTTTGTGTTTTGCCGAACCGTGTCATTCGAGCCCACCGAGTTTCGTGCTTTGGGGTGCTGACGTGGAGGGCATCGCCGGAGGGATGAAGTGAAGCGGACCGCGGATTTGAATCCATTGTGTCTGGAAACAGCCACTCAAATTGCGGCAGCGCGGGTCTGCTTTTCAGACGCGGGCGAGCCCCATGCGGAGCTGCGGTCAGCCCGGAATTCAAAACCGACGTTGCGACCCGCGTCCCGTGCGACTGAACTCGCCGCTTCAATGAGTCGCGAAACGTGTTACCGATGCTTCTGGCCCAAGCCCCTGTGCTGGTGCTCCTCCATCCAGCCGATGGAAACGCGGACGAAGTTCGTCTTCCTGATGCATCCGAAGGAATACAAGCAGGAGAAAGCCGCGACCGGACGCCTGACCCACCTGTGTCTCGCCAGCAGCGAACTTCACGTCGGCATCGAGTTCGACCGGCACGAGGCGGTGCAGGACCTGATTCGCGATCGGAATAATTTCCCCGTGCTCCTCTACCCCGGCGAACACGCGCGGAATCTCTCGGACGGCATGCTCCGTCCGGAGGACCTTGCCGGGCGGCGTCTCGTCGTGTTCCTGCTGGACGGCACGTGGAGCTGCGCGCGAAAGATGCTCCGCCTCAGTCCGAGTTTGCAGCAGCTGCCGCGGATCATGTTCAACGCGACGCATCACAGCCGCTACGTCATCAAGCAACAACCGCAGGAGGGCTGTCTCTCCACGCTGGAGGCGACCCACGAACTGCTCCTCGCGCTCGAGCGTTCGGAACTCGATCGCTACCCCTTGCCCACGCAACTCCTCGGTCTCTTCGATCGCATGCAGGAATTTCAGATCCGCTGCGCGACGGAGCCGTACCGGCCCGGCTACCGCCGCCGGCCTTATAGCGAACCCGCTGATCGCGTCGCACCGCAGGGCAAAAGTGGAACGCGGCGCACGCGTTACCTGAAACCCGTCCCCGAAAAAGATCCGTTGGCCGGGCGATAGCCGCCTAGATTTTCGGCACGCGAATGGTGCTGATCATCGCGCTGCCGCTCAGCGCGTAGACGATCGCGAGCGGATGCAGCACCGCGTTCCCCATCGTCCAGGTGCCCAGCCAGAGATTCGCTCCCAGCAATCCCCGCGCGTGCAGGATCGCGAGCAGCCCGACAATCACGATGCTCGTGGGGATCGGCGTGCCTTCGAAATATTTCACCTTGCCCGCTTCGTCAGCGAGCGCGTCGGCGGTGGCGTTGAAACGCGCGAGACGGCTGATGCCGCACCCGACGAAATAAAGCAGGATCGTCACATCGAAGAGGCCGCGCATTCCCACCGCAAAGCCGAGCGCCGCCGGGGCGAGGCCGAAGGAAATCACGTCGGCGAGCGAATCGAGATCGGCGCCGAGCATCGACGAACGACGACGCCACCGCGCCACCCGGCCGTCCGCAAAATCGAAAACGGCGGCAATCGGCAGAAGCGCCATGGCCGTGACGAGCCAGCGGGTTTCATCCGTCACCAGGTATTGCATCGCGGCCAGCACCGAGCCGCTGCCGCAGAAGCCGTTGCCCAGCGTCAGAAAATCCGCCGCCACGAAGGAACGGATCATGGAAAACGGGCGCGGCTTGCCGGGGGATTCGTTCATGCGAGAGCTTGGTCATGCTGGCGGTCAACCCGTTCCGGCCCGCGCGGAACCGCGGGCAGCAAACCGCACGGGCCGCTCATCCGGATTCCCAAAACTATTTCCCGGGACCGTGGCCCTGCACGCCTTCCAGGACCGGGCTGAATTCGACGACCGGACGCACCTCGACCGTCAGTCCCACCGAAAGCCCCGGGCAGCCTTTCGCGATTTCCGTGGCCTCATCGATGTCGGCCACGTTCAGGAAAAAATAACCGCCCACGACTTCCTTGGCCTCGGCGTAGGGACCATCGGTCACCCGGTGTCCGCCTTCGCCCATGACGACCCGCCCGTTCAGGGCCAGCGGCCGCGCGTGCTGGACTTTTCCACGCGCGGCGAGCCCCTCGTACCAGTCGTTCCATTTCCTGGTCATCTCCAGACGCTGCTCCGGCGAGAGATGCTCGTGAGTCTCCGGCCCGGCATTCCGGAAGAGCAGCAGGAAGGGAACGGCCGGTGACGCGGGAGGCATGGTCGTGCGTTTATTGCTTCGGGAAGGCCGGATCGGCCTTCACTTCCTCGATCTGCTTCGTGTGCCGCTCGCTGTGGGCCGAGATGAACAACACCCACTGGTAGGCATCGAGTTTCTTCCCGAGCGGACTGTCGATCGCATGATCGCGCAGGTCCTTGGTTTCATTCAGGAACGCGAGCGTCTTGGCGCGGCTTTCCTTGAAGTGCTTCACGCTGTCCGCGGCACTGCCAAAACGGTTGGAGGGCGCGAGCGGCTCGGGCGCCTGGACCTTTTGCGAACGGTCCGCGATGGCGGTGACCACAAAGTCGTCGATCTCCTTCAAGTTGGCCGGCTCGGCCCGCGCGGGGCCTTTCATCGCCTGCGTCTGAATCATGTCCATGAGAAAATCCTCCGCAGCGGCAATGTGCTCGGCGACCTGTGCGACGGACCAGCGGGTCGGGCCCTGCTTGAAGTTCAGCTGGGCGTCCGACAAACCGGCGGTCGACGCGACAAACGCCGCGCTGGTTTTTTTCAGATGAGCGTTGGCGCGGGCGAGCGCCTCGGCCGTGAGGGCTTCGGCCTTGAGCAAGGGGGCCGCGAGGACGGCGAGACTGAGCGAGAGGGTGACAAGCAGACGTTTCATAGGGATCAGTGACTTGTTAGGGGGGGAGAAAACCAACCGAGCCTTGCTTGATACACGCAAAGCGAACGCGTGCAAGGAGCTCGCGCAATCAGCCCGCGTAGGCGCGCTCGAGTTTTTTGATGTCGATTTTCTTCATCCGGAGGAGCGCCGCCATCGCACGCGCCGACTTCGCGGATTTATGTTCGTCGAACATCCGCATCGCCGCCGTGGGAACGACCTGCCACGAGACGCCGTACTTGTCCTTGAGCCAGCCGCACTGCTGCGCGTTTTTTGGGCCGCCCCGCTTGAGCTTCGACCAGAAGTAATCGAGCTCCTTCTGGTTCTCGCAATAAACCTGGAGCGAGATCGCTTCGTTAAATTTGAAAAGCGGCCCGCCGTTGAGCGCCGTGAAAAGCTGACCCGCAATCCGGAACTCCACGACCATCACCGAGCCGGCGGAACGGCCGTGGATTTCTCGTCCGGCTTCGCCATAGCGGACGATTTTCACGATTTTGGAATTCTTGAAGATCTTCGTGTAGTACCGGGCAGCGGCCTCGGCCTGGTCGTCGAACCACAGGCACGGAGTGATTTTTTGGGCGATTTTCATGATCGGTTTTGTCGGAAATTTGTTTTGGGGAGTATGCCGGACACTGCTTCAACGCTTGGACGACGGTCATCCGGACAGCCCGGCCGTCTTTTTTTTGACGACTGACCGATCCGCCTTGCGAGCGCGTGCGTCTAGCGGACACCCACCCATGCGCCGATCCACCCTTCTCCCCATTTTCCTTCTTATCGGTCATCTCGGCGTTCCCGCGGCCGAACCGACCGGACCGCTGGTCAAGGAAACCACCCCCATTCCCCTCTTCAACGGAAGCAACCTCGACGGTCTCCACATTTTCGCCGAAGCGTCCGTGACGAATCCCGCCGCCGGCTGGAAAATCGAGGAGGGCGT
>DATAKE010000029.1:0-6296 GCA_036261745.1 Opitutaceae bacterium | reverse complement strand
GGATTCAATTTTGCAGGCGCAAAGTTCGCTCCCGCGAATCGCCATGGTTTCGACTCACGGCTATGTGGCGGCCGTCCCCCCTCTGGGCGCAGCTGATACTGGCGGGCAGGTCGTCTACGTCCTCGAACTTTCCAAGAAACTCGCGCTGCTCGGTTATCAGGTGGACATCTGGACCCGTCAGTTCGAAGGACAGGACAGAATCGAACGGATAGGGGATCGCGTGCGCATTATTCGCATGCCATGCGGGGGACCTGATTTTTTGCCGAAAGAATATCTCTGCGATTACCTGGCGGAGTGGAACGAACATGCCGTCCGGTTCATCGCGGCGCACCAGCTCACCTACAGTTTTATCAGCAGCCATTATTGGGACGCGGGGATGGCGGCGCAGCACCTGAGCAACGCCCTCGACGTGCCGCACGTTCACACGCCGCATTCGCTGGGATTGTGGAAGCAACGTCAGATGGAAACCGACGCGCCGCAGACCGCGGCTGAATTCGAGAAGCGTTACAATTTCGCCCGACGCATCGCAGAGGAGCGCCAGCTTTATTCTGACTGCGATATCGTGGTGGCGACCACGCCACCACAGCTCGATCTTATCGGTAAGGAGTATGGAATCCCGGCCGCGAAGGTGAGGATGGTCCCGCCGGGTTATGACGACCATCGATTCTTTCCGGTAAGCGACGCCAGTCGTGCTGCGGTTCGTCAAAGGCTTGGATTTAAGGGCAAGGTCATCCTCGCCCTTGGCCGGCTCGCCCGTAACAAAGGCTACGACTTGCTCATCGAGGGATTCTCCCTTGTCGCCACGCGCGACCCTCAAGCCGTGCTGCATCTTGCCGTCGGCGGAAAGGAGATGAACGCGAATGAGGAAAAAATCCTGGCTGAACTGAAAGAGCGCGCTGCCAAAACCGGACACGCGGACCGCATTCATTTTGGATCGTTCATCGCCGATGAAGATCTGCCTGATTACTACCGCGCCGCAGACATGTTTGTTCTCTGCAGTCGCTACGAACCGTTCGGCATGACGGCGATTGAAGCGATGGCTTCCGGCGCTCCGACCGTCGTCACCGTTCACGGAGGTTTATATCGCGCGCTCTCCTTTGGCCGGCATGCGTTGTTTGCGGATCCCTTCGATCGCGAGGATCTCGGAATCACCATGGCTAAAATATTCCGTCATCCGCGGCTGCGCGATCGTCTCGCCCGAATGGGAGCGCACAAGGCACGAAGTCTTTTCACTTGGACCGGCATCGCGCATCAGCTTGTGGCGGCGGTCGAGCAGCGCGTCGCCGTCGGTGTGACCTTGGACGACAAGGATTGGGACGAACCGTGGAACGACGGCGACTGAGGTGTCACCTATGTTCTGTGGGTTGCGCTTTCATTGCAGCTGCGCAGGGATGTCGTAGCCCTGTTTTGGTCCTCCCGGGACCGAAGTGACTGTTTCGGCGTACCCTAACTTCGATCCCATGAGCAACACGCCCACCAGCCCGATTCGGCTCTTTTCCACGGACCTCGATGGCACTCTCATCGGAAACCCGGAATCGATGCAGCGCCTCAAGGTGACGTGGGAAAAAATCTCGCGGGAGATGCGGCCGTTGCTGGTCTATAACAGCGGACGCAGTGTGAAAGATACTCTTTCGTTCTCACACGGGCGAAAACTCCCCGTGCCCGATTTTATTATCGGCGGAGTCGGCACCGAATTTCACGATGTGAAGCAACCGGGAGAAGTGAAGGAGTTCGTTGCCCAATTCGGTGAAGGCTGGGACTTGCCAACCGTCGAACGAATCGTCGGCGCGACTCCGGGCGTACTTCGTCAGCCTCCTGAGTTTCTTCATCCTTATAAATCGAGCTGGTTTCTCGATCGGGCGGACCGCACCCAAATCGAAGAATTACGGCATCGGCTGGAGGCGGCCGGACTGCAGGTTGCCGTGGTGTATTCCAGCTTGCGGCATCTCGACGTGTTGCCGGCCAGAGCCAACAAGGGCAACGCGCTCAGCTGGCTCTGCCGTCGCATCTCGGTGTCGCTCGAGCAAGTGCTGGTGGCCGGGGATACGGGAAACGATAGCAGTATGTTTCTGCTCGCGGGGGTGAATGGCATTGTCGTCGAAAATGCGCAGCCCGAGCTTTTCGAAGCCGTCGTGAAGCTGCCGGTCTTCGTCAGTTCAAAGGTGATGGCGGACGGTGTGCTGGAGGGCTTGAAGCATTTTGGGATCATTCCGGATATGCCGCATCCGCAGACAACGCCTCCGATGCCACAGGAGCGCGCCGCCTGGCAGGGAATGATGTTCGGCCCGGAATCGCTTAAATCACTCCGTCCGGAGGACCGTGAACTCATCGCGAAAGGCTACGAGATGGCGCTGGTGGCACTGCGCAAGAATATCACGCCGCTCGGTTTTTCCGCCTGTTCGCTGTCCGACAACGAAGTCACTGGCACCGACGCGAACTATCACAGCGTGTGGGCCCGCGACGGCTGCTTCACGGTCGTGCAGACGGTCGAAATGAACGACGCCGACATTCGGACCGCTCAGAGGGCTACGCTAGTCACCCTTCTCGACGCGATTGCACCGAATGGCCAGGTGCCCGCAAACGTGCGGATCGCCGATCGCGCACCGGAGTACGCCGGCGTCGGTGGCATTTGTTCGATCGACAGCGGGCTCTGGCTGATTGTCGCGGTTTATCACTACGTCACCCACACCGGGGATAACGATTTGCTCACCGAATACGCCGGGGACCTGCAGAGGATCATGGACTGGCTTTCGGCGCACGATAGCAACAACGACGGGTTGATCGAAGTTCCTGAAGCAGGCGATTGGACCGACTTGTTCGGGCGCAGTTATCACGTGCTCTATGACGAAGTTCTCTGGTATCGCGCGAACGTGTGTTACGGACGCTTGCTGGAATATCAGCGCGAATTCGATCGTGCCGCGGACTACCTGCGGTGGTCGCAGCAAATCGCGGGAAAAATTAAGGCGTCGTTCTGGCCCTCGACGCGGATGGACCCAAAAATTACCTCCACCTTCGCCGACCGGCAGGCCTCGCTCGGTGACACCCAATACCTTTTGGCTGAAATCACTCCCTTCGCCTTTAACTGGCGCTGCGATGTGTTGGGGAACGTCCTCGCGTTTCTCACTAACGTGATCGACATCGATCGGGCGCGGACGGCTTTTCGTTTCATGTGGGGCGTTGGCGTCAGCCAGCCCTGGCCGGTGGCTAATCTTTATCCCGTGGTGCAATCCGGGGATCCCGACTGGCGCCCTTACTATACGGTCAATCTCCTCAATCTGCCACATCACTATCACAATGGGGGAGTGTGGCCATTCATTGGTGGAATGTGGGTTCGTTTTATTCACCGACTCGGGTTGCACGAGATTGCACGCAACGAGCTGGTGAAACTCGCGCAGGTGAATCGCCTCGGCAAAACCCACGAATGGGAATTCAACGAATGGGTTCACGGCCAGACGGGCCGGCCGATGGGCAAGGCATTCCAAGCATGGTCCGCGGCTGCCTATTTGCGGGCCTGCCAGGAATTGCATATCGGAGCGGAGCAATCGCAGGGCGAATGAGCGCAGTTCCATGGCCCACGCTCGCTCGACCACGATCGCCTGCTTCGGAGAAGCGTTGTGGGACGTTTTACCGCGCGGGATATTTCTCGGCGGCGCGCCGCTCAATGTGGCCTACCACCTATCGCGCCAAGGCATCGTTGCCGTTCCGATTACGGCCGTGGGTCGCGATTTTCTTGGCGACGAAATTATTCGGCGGATAAAATCCTGGGGTCTGGATAGTCGGTTTATCGCGCAGCTTCCTCAGTTTCCCACTGGCGTCGTGACGGCAACCCTCGATGCAGCCGGAGTGGCGAGCTATCGAATCGCCCGCCGAGTGGCGTGGGACCATATTGCGATTCCGTCCGCTTTGCGGGAAAGCACCTCCGTGACGGCGGTCGTTTTCGGCACGCTCGCACTTCGTCAAGAATTCAACCGCCGTGCCTTGTTGCGGTTATTTGCCGCCTGGCCCGATGCGCTCCGGGTGCTAGATTTAAATCTGCGAGCACCTTTCGATACTAGCGCAGCAGTTGCCCTGGCTTTGAAGCATGCCCAGTTCGTAAAACTGAACGACGAGGAATTAGGTCGCATGACTAGCAGCCGCCCGCGCACGTCCGCTCAACTGGAAAGAGCGGCGCGCCGTTTTAGTGCTGCTCATGGGCTTTCCCAGGTGTGTGTGACTGTTGGCGCCCGCGGAGCTGGCTTGCTTTGGAAGGATCGCTGGCATTGGGAGGACTCACGGCCAGTGGTGGTGCGTGATACGATTGGCGCAGGTGACGCATTTCTCGCGGGATTTCTCGCCGCTTTGCTCGCGCGGCGCGCTTCACCCGCCAAGGCGCTTGCGCGTGCCGCGCGTGTTGGCGAATTCGTCGCCGCCCACGATGGAGCGACGCCCTTTTATATCTGTAGTCGCAATGGAGAACCTCGCCAGTCGCGCCGGTAACAACGAAAGGATGGACGCGTGACTCTCCAGATGTGGATCGTAGTTGGTGTGATCGCGGCAACGTTTGCGGCGATCGTTACGGAGAAATTACGACCGGAACTCGCGGCCTTGACCGGCTGCTGCATCTTGCTCGCGGCCCGGGTGCTCACGGCCGACGATTTGTTTCCGGTTTTTGGCAACGAGGCAATCATCACGGTCGGCGCGATGTTCGTCTTGAGTGCCGCGTTGGAGCGAACCGGCGTCATCGCGTCGGCGAGCCGTTTGCTGCAAACACTTCCCGTTCGCAACGAACGTTTCGCGCTGTTGCTGCTCTTGCCTCCGGTCGTGGCGATTTCCGCCTTCGTCAACAATACCCCGGTCGTGGTCGTTTTTTTGCCTATCATTGTGACCCTTGCACGGCGTCACAATTTCGCCGCTTCGCGGTTACTCATGCCGCTCTCTTTTGCTTCGATCCTCGGTGGCTCGACCACGCTGATCGGCACCTCGACAAATCTGGTCGCGAGTTCAGCAGGACAGCGGGCCGGTCTTGCACCCTTGGGAATGTTCGAACTAACCCCGGTGGGCTTGTTGCTCGCGGCGGTTGGGTTGGTGATACTCTTTATCTTCGCTCCCCGGTTAGCTCGTCGGGAAACCGGAACTTCGCTGCTCGATGCGGCTTCCGAGCGTCAGTTTCTAACCGAAGCATTCGTGCCGGCAGGTTCGACATTAATTGGGCGGACGACGCACGCCGCCCTGTCGGGAGTCTTGCGCCGAGGGCGCGTGCTCGAATTGCTGCGGCATGGAGAAGTTTTCGAGGGCAAAATTGAGGATGCCCGGTTGGAGGCTGGCGACCGCCTCCGTGTGAGCTTAGACGCCGATAGTGTTACGGCCCTGAAACAGCGTCGCGGTTTGTTGATGAGTTCGGCTCCGGCCGATTTGGCAGTCGGTGAAACTGAGCTGAACCGGCGGATCGAATGCGTGGTCGCACCACTTTCTGAATTGATTGGACGAACGCTGGCCGAGGTGGATTTGCGCGAGCGGCTCGGGGTGATCGTACTCGCGCTGCACCGCCGAGGACACAATTTGCCGGAGCACCTCGGTAGCATTCCGTTGCGGTCGGGTGACGTGCTGCTCGTGGAAGCGAATGACGCGGCGATAGCGAAACTCGCGCAGGGCGACGACTTGCTTGTGCTCGCGGGAGGGCAGCAGATGCCGCGGCGCAACAAACGATGGATCGCGGCCGCGGCGCTTGCGGCAGTGGTAGTCGTCGCGGCTTTGCAAATCCTCCCGATTGCAGTGGCATCACTCATCGCGGTCGTGGTGGTTATTACCGCGCGTTGTATCGATGCGGAAGAGGCGTATCGTGCCATTGACTGGCCGTGCCTTTTCATGATCGCGGGATCGCTCGCGCTGGGCGTCGCCCTGGTGAAAACGGGAGCTGCAGAAGAAATTGCGCGCGGGTTTGTGACCCAGGTGGCTCCGTTTGGCCCGGCGGTCACCCTTAGCGTGATGATTTTTGCCGCTTCGGTGTTGACGAACTTCCTGTCGAACAACGCAGTCGCTGCCCTGATGGTACCCTTGGCGCTTGAGAGCGCCCATCTGTTGCAGGCGAATCCGCGAGCGTTCTTGATCGGCGTCGCTTTCGGAGCTTCCGCTTGTTTTGCGACGCCCCTCGGCTATCAAACCAATACGCTGGTCTACGGCGCGGGCGGATATCGATTCGGTGATTTTCTGCAGCTCGGGTTGCCGATCAATATTCTGCATTGGGCACTGGCGTCGCTGCTCATTCCCTTGTTCTGGCCGCTCTGAAGCCGTCTATCTGCCGCCTTACGAAATTGTCA
>DATAKE010000122.1:0-13503 GCA_036261745.1 Opitutaceae bacterium | reverse complement strand
ACCCTCATGCTCAATCAGGGCTTCGAGGAATTGACGAAGAAATCGCTTCTCGCCCGTTTCATCAAAATCTTCCCCAAGATCCAGTCGCTCGTCGCCGCCGACGCCGAAAGCAAGGAAGAGCAACTGCTCGTTTCGAAGGCCAGCTTCGAACGGAAACGCGAGGAATACGAAACGATCGTGTCCAAGAAAATTCCGGAAAACTCCAAGGCCATCGCCGCCGCGCGCGAACACGGCGATCTCAAGGAAAACTCCGAATACAAAATGGCCAAGCAGGACCAGCAGGTCCTCATGGCGCAAAAAACCAATCTCGAGAAAGATCTCGGACGCGCCCGCGTCACGGATTTCAAGGATGCCTCCACCGGTCAGGTCAGCGCCGGCACCCTCGTCGAGGTCAAAGGCGCCGCCTCCGGGAAAACCACCCGCTACACCATCCTCGGCGCATGGGACGGCGATCCCGAGAACAACATCATCTCGTATAAAACCGCGCTCGGCACCGCGCTGCTCGGCAAAAAGCAGGGCGACACGGTCAAAGTGAAAACCGGTAGTTCCGAGGAGGACTACACGATCGTCAGCATCGCGCGCTACGCGGATACCCAGTAAAACCTGTTTCGGTTCAGCGCCGCCCCGAAAAAGGCGGCGCTTCTTTTTGTCGTGACGCCTCCCTTCATCACCGGCCTGGCCATCGGATTCACGATCGCTGTTCCTGTCGGACCGGTCGGCGTCCTCTGCCTCAAACGCTCCCTGCGGGACGGGCGCCTGGCAGGTTTGATCTCCGGCCTTGGCGCCGCGACCGCGGACGCGATCTACGGACTGATCGCCGCGCTGGGCCTCACGTTCATCACGAACGAATTGCTCGCGCATCAACGGGAGATCCAGCTCGGCGGCGGCATCTTTCTGCTTCTGCTCGGAATTAACATGCTCCGCGCCAAACCGGCCTCGGTTGGCGCGCGCACCGTGGATTCCCCGCGCCTCAAGCGAGCATTTTTCTCCACTCTCGCCCTTACCCTGACGAATCCGATGACGATACTGGCCTTTGTCGGCATTTTTGCCGGGTTCGGCATCGGCGCCGGAGGTGGTGGTGGCGGGACCTCTACTTCCTGCTGGCTGGTCTCGGGCGTTTTTGTCGGCTCGGCGATCTGGTGGACGATTCTCAGCTCCAGTGCGGAATGGCTCGGAAAACGAATGCAGCAGGGCGGCCTGCGTGTCTTCCATGCCTTCGCAGGGATACTGATCGCCGGCTTCGGGGTGTGGCAGCTCATTCGACTCGCGCTTGATCGCTAGGATCCGGCCGGAAAAGCGCCGCCTCCTCCGTCATTGCCTTTGCCCGGACCGGCGACAGTTTCCCCGAACGCGTGAACGCTTCCTGGGATATCCTGAAAACGCTCTCCGACCCCACTCGTCTCCGGCTCCTCGCCCTGGTGATGCGTGAAGAACTCTCGGTCGCCGAGCTGCAGGAAATTCTCGGCATGGGCCAGTCCCGCATCTCTTCGCAACTCGCGCTGCTGCGGCAGGTGAATCTCGTCTCGGACCGCCGCGAAGGGAAAAAAGCCTTCTACTCCCTCCGCGCGAATCTCCCGCAGAAGTCGCTCGCGCTGCTCAAGGCCGCCACCGAATCCGTGGCCGATCTCCCGGTCGTCGCCGAAGATCGCGACAACCTCGATCGCATCCTCCAGAAACGGCGGCGGGTCTCGGAACAGTATTTCAACCTCATCGCCGGCCGCTTGGGGAAACACCACTGTCCGGGCCGTTCTTGGGAGGCGATTGGACATCTCGCCCTGCGGCTCACCCCCGCGATCGATATTGCCGACCTCGGCGCCGGCGAGGGTCTTGTGTCCCAGTTGCTCGCCCATCGCGCCCGCCAGGTTTGGTGCATCGACAATTCCCCCCGCATGGTCGAGGTCGGCACCGAGCTCGCGCAAAAAAACGGGCTGGCCAACCTCGCCTACAAACTCGGCGACATCGAGCAGGTCCCCCTTCCCGATCGCTCGGTCGATCTCGCGATCTTGAGCCAGGCGCTTCATCACGCGCAGCATCCCCAAGAGGCGGTCAACGAAGCCTTCCGGATTCTCCGGCCGGGCGGGCAGATCGTCGTTCTCGATCTCAACGAGCACACCTTCGAAAAAGCCCGCGAGCTCTACGCCGACGTCTGGCTCGGATTCAAGGAGAGCGCGCTCCACGGCTTTCTGAAAAAAGCCGGATTCGGAAAAGTCGAGGTCGCCGCCGTGGCGAAGGAAACCAACGAGCCCTTCTTCGAAACCCTGCTCGCCAGCGGCCTCAAACCCGCGCGCTAGCCCTCACATCCCGCTCAATAGTGCGGCGGACGCTCATCTGAAACCGTGCCCGCGTCCTCGCGCGGCGACGCGCTCATCGAAACCTCCCGCAGCTTGAGGAGCTCCTTGCGCAGGCGCGCGACAGCCTCGGCCATCTCGAGCATCGCCTTGTCCTGCTCGGTGACGTGCCGCTCCAGATAAGCGATCTTCTCCTCGAGGCGTTTAATGCTTTCGTTCAACGGCGGGAGGCGTGTGTGCCGCCTGGGCTTGCTTGAGTTGCTCGAGCTCCGGGACCACCACGCGGGTATAGCAGTCCGGGCAGACCGAATGGCTGAATTCGCTGCCGGTCCGCTGATTGATGTAGCCCTCGATCTGCTGCCAGTAATTCTGGTCGTCGCGGATTTTTTTGCAGTAGGAGCAGATCGGCATCATCTCCTCCAGCTGACGAACCTGCGTCGCATACCGCAGAATGCGCTCGGCCACGCGCAGCCGCGTCCAGAGTTCCTCGAGGTCGAGCGGCTTGGTCAGAAAATCGTCGACGCCCGCATCCGCCGCCTCCCGCCGGTTCTCGTCGTTCGCGGTGTTCGAGGTCAGCAGGATAAAATAAGTGTACTCGGCCCCGGGCCGGGCGCGGATCTTCCGGCAAAGCTGCAATCCGTCCATCTCCGGCATCACCCAATCGCTCACCACCACGCGCACCGGCTCGCGTTGCAACACTTCCCACGCGGCCGCGCCGTTCGCCGCTTCAATGGCATCGTGGTCAAGGCGCTTGAGCGCCTGCCGGAGTACGCCACGAGCCACGGCATCGTCTTCAACCGCGAGGACTTTCATCGCCGCAAGCAGAGAGGAGTTTTTTCCGCGCGCAACGGAGAAAACACGGGCCCCGAACGTCCGCCTTCGAACCGCGGCGGGCCCGCAAATCGCGAAACTACGTTTTTCGCACGACCGGTTTCAACGCCGGTGGCGGCGGCAAATCGATTCCCGCCGCCGTCAGCATCGGGACCACCTGCCGCTGATAACAGTCGGGACACACGCCGTGGCTGAATGCCGCGCCCGTCCGCTCGTGCAGGTAGTGCTCGATCTGCTGCCAGTAATTGTGGTCGTCGCGAACCTTCTTGCAGTAGCCGCAAATCGGGAGAAACGACTCGAGCTGCTTTACCTGCGTGGCGTAGTTCAAAATCCGCTCCGCCACGTGGAGCCGCATCTGGAGTTCCCGCACGTCGACCGGCTTGGTCAGAAAATCGTCCACCCCGGCCTGAATCGCGGCTTCCTGGTTTTCCTCGGTCGCGGAAAGATTCGTGAGCAAAATGAAATAAACGTAGTCGCCCGCCTGCGCCCGGACCTTCTTGCACAATTCAAGCCCGTCCAGCTTCGGCATCCGCCAGTCGCTGACCACGACGCGCGCCGGCCGGACGCGGAGTTCCTTCCAGGCCGATTCTCCGTCGCCGACGGTCGTCACTGTGTGCCCGAGCGACTTGAGCGCCGACTCAAGGACAAGTTGCGCCACCGGATCGTCTTCAACCGCGAGGATGTTCATGAGGTGCCGTCCATTCGTTTCAAAGCATCGTGTAGTCGTCGCGACGCGGGATGCAACTCTGCGAGCAAGCGCGATACGTCCTCCCAAGCCGCCGCCTGCGCGGCTTTTTCCACCGCGAGCGCCGCCGCGCGCATCTCATGGGCTCCCAGATTCGCGCAACTCCCCGCCAGCGTGTGCGCCGCATCCGCGAGCGGCTGGGAACGCCGCTCGGTATACCATTTTTCGCACTCCGCGAGACGCACCGGCGCTTCGCGACCGAACATCGCCACCAGTTCCGGCAGCAGCGCGGGACCGTTTCTTCCCGGCAAGCCGCGCAGCTGCTCAAGCACCCGTTCGTCCAATACCGCCGCCCCCGGCGAAACCGGTGCAGCTGCCGGCGTCAGTTTGGAATCCATCACCAAGCCGTTCCGCATCAGCGCCGCGCGCAGATTTTCCGGGCGCACCGGTTTGCTCACATAGTCGTTCATCCCCGCCTTGAGACATTTCAAGCGATCGTCGAGCAGCGCATAGGCCGTGAGCGCGATGATCGGAATTCTCACGTCGAGCCCGGGGACCGCGCCCGACCGAATCCGGCGGGTCGTCTCGTAGCCATCCAGGATCGGCATCTGGCAATCCATCAGCACGGCGTCGTAGGGCTCCTGGGCGAGCCGTTCCAGCGCCTGCACTCCGTTGCCCACGATGTCGACGCGGTGCCCCATTTTCGCGAGGAGCTTCTGCGCGACAATCTGATTGGCGTGGTTGTCCTCGGCCAGCAGGAGTTTCAAGCCTCCCGTCGCCACCACGGCGGCGGGCGCCGGCGCCACGGGCGCCTTGATCTCGGCGACAACGCCGGGAAGAGGCGCGGCCGTTCCGGTCGCGTTGATGCCGTCGCCGCGCGCGAGTTCGAGCTCGAACCAGAAACTCGATCCGACACTGGGCTCGCTTTCGAATCCCACCTCGCCGCCCATGAACTCGGTCAGCTGGCGCGAGATCGCGAGGCCGAGGCCCGTGCCGCCAAAACGCCGGGTGCTCGTGCCGTCAACCTGCGTGAACGGTTGGAAAAGTTTGTCCTGCGACCCGGGGCTGATGCCGATGCCGGTATCGCGCACCGTCACGCGAAACCGCGTGTGAGCGGCCGTCGTCCGCAGCTCGCGCACGTCGACCGTCACCTGGCCGACCTCCGTAAACTTGATCGCGTTGCCGACAAAATTCGTGAGGACCTGCCGGATGCGGCCCGCGTCTCCCACCAGCGCGGTGCCCATCTTCGGTTCAAACGTGCAACCGAGGCCGATGTGCTTGCCCTGCGCACGGGGCGCGAGCAACGCGAGGGTCTCCTCCACGACGACGCGGAGGTCGAACTCGGCGGCGTCGATCCGGATCTTCCCGGCCTCGATCTTGGAGAAGTCGAGGATGTCGTTGATGATTTCGAGCAGACTCTCCGCGCTGTTGAGGATCACGCGGCCGATATCCCGCTGGTCGCTGGTCAGCGACGATTCCATCATCAGGCTCGACATGCCGATGATCCCGTTCATCGGCGTGCGGATCTCGTGACTCATCGTGGCGAGAAATTCCGATTTGAGGCGCGACGCCTCAAGCGCCTGGTCACGGGCTTTGGCGAGGCTCGCCTCGAGCTGGCGGCGCTGCGTGATGTCCTCGACCTGCGCCACAAAATGCACCGGGGAACCGGCGGCATCCCGCACGAGCGACGCGGTCAGGTTGATCCACACGATCTGCCCTTCGCGATGGATGTAGCGTTTTTCCATCCGGTAGTAGCGGCGCGCGCCGGACAGCAGCGTCCGCACATGCGCGACGTTCGGGGCGAGGTCGTCGGGATGCGTGATGTCGTGGAAGGTTTTTTTCAGCAGTTCCTCGGGCTCGTAGCCCACGATGTCGGCCAGGGTGCGGTTCACCCGGAGCCAGCGCCCATCCAGCCCGATGATCGCCATGCCGATGCCGGCGAGTTCGAAGGAATTCCGGAAACGTTCCTCGCTCTCGCGGAGCGCCGCCTCGGCCCGGCGGCTCTCGGTGGTGTTTCGCGTGATCTTCGAGAAGCCAAGCAGCTCGCCCTTGGGCGTGCGGAGCGCCGTGATCACAACGTTGGCCCAGAAACGGGTTCCGTCCTTGCGCATCCGCCACCCTTCCCGCTCCTCGCGGCCGTTCGCCGCGGCGCGCGCGAGGGCCCGGGCCGGTTCGCCCGCGGTGACTTCCTGCGCGGGATAAAAGATCGAAAAATGCCGCCCGATGATTTCCGCGCCCGTGTAGCCTTCGTTGCGCTCCGCGCCGACATTCCAGGTCGCCACCCGGCCCTCCGGATCGAGCATGAAAATCGCGTAGTCCTGCACGTTCGCCACGATCAGCCGGAAACGTTCCTCGCTTTCCCGCAGCGCCGCTTCCTGTGCCATGCGATGCGTCACGTCCGCGAAACTGCAGACCACCGCGCTCACGACGCCATCGGGCCGCCGGACCGCTTCACTGTTAATCGTGATCCAGGTTCGCGAGCCATTGGGCTTGTGCACGCCGACGACGACGTTCCGCTGCGACTCGCCCGTCCGCAAGGTCACCACCGAGGGATGCTCTTCACCGGGGAACGCGCTGCCATCCTCGCGCACCCAGCACCACCGGGGATCGAGTGCGGTGCGGCCGGTCATCTGATCGCGCGTGAGGCCGAGAATGCGTTCCGCGGCCGCGTTGCACTCGAGAATCCGCGCGTCGGCATCCTGCAACAGCACGCCTTCCGCCAGGGAACTGAAAATCGACGAGAGCCGTTCCCGGGAAAGATGCAGCTCCTCCGCCGCCATCTTGCTGGCCGTGAGGTCGCTTGCCACCAGCACGAGGCCGATCATCTCGCCCGCCTCGTCGCGCAGCGCCGTCACGCTCAAGCGCGCCGGAAAGCGACTCTGGTTTTTGCGGACGAAAGTCCATTCACGCTCGAACACTTCCGAGCGGCGCACCTGCTCGAAGAGCACCTCACCCGGCGCAATCGTCCGGCCGGCCACGCGTGAAAGTTCGGCGGCGGCTGAAGCGAGTTCCTCCGGGAGAATGAAGAGCGCGGGCGAGTGGTGCCCGACCACTTCCTCGGCGTCCCAGCCGAGATTTTCCGCCGCGACGCGGTTCCACATCTGCAGCCGGCCCTCGCGGTTCACCGCCCCGATCATGTGCGAGGCCCCGTTGAGAATCGCCTGCTGCATCGTCGTGACGCGTTGCAGCGCCTCGGCGGTTCGGCGCTGCCGTGCTTCGCTGGTGACGAGATCGGCGGTGCGCGCCCGGACACTCAGCTCAAGATTCGTGGTCGCCGCTTTTTGATCGTGGATGTCCGTCGAGGTCCCCACCCAGCGGACGATCTGGTCGTTCCCATCGCGCTGGGGGTGGGCGCGCCACAAATGCCAGCGCCACGTGCCATCGCCGCGACGCAACCGGCATTCGCCACTGCCCATGCGGCGTTCGCGCATCATCGCGGTCCACTCGGTGTGGGTGCCCGGCGTGTCGTCGGGGTGGACCACGTTCGCCGTGGCCGCGAGCGTCTCCGACTCCGGAAGGCCGAGAAAATCGGCCCAGCGCCGGTTGACGCTTTCCAGCGTGCCGTCGGGGCGCGCCGTCCACACCAGTTGCGGCATGATGTCCGCCAGGAACCGCGAACTGCGTTCGCTCTCGAGCCGGCTGTGGTTGCTCAATTCGAATTCGCGCGTGCGCTCCTCGACGCGCTGCGCGAGCTGCAGATTCATTTTCTGCAATCCGCGCTGCGTGCGATAAACATGCACGAAGGCGATCGCGAGGAATGCGCCCGACATCGCGACGCCCCATCCCAGCACCCGCCGCGAAGTCTGCTCCATCCGCTCGGACTCCACTTGTTGTTGCGCCAGCAGACGGGCCGCATCCGCCCGGACCGCATTGCTCAACCCGATGAATTGCCGGAGAAATTCGCCGTGGTCGGCACCCGCATCGTTGCGTGCCGCCTTCTCTTTCAGGAAGACACCGAGATTTCGCACCCGCGTCACCTGCGCAGCCCGGTCCGCGACCAGTTGCTCCAACGTGTGGAGTTGGGCCTCCGTTGCCTTGCTGTCCTCGTTCAGCACGACCAGCGAAACCAGCCGTTCGACCGCCGCCGTTGTTTCCAAGGCTCGCCGCGCCGACCGCTCCACCTCGTGCTGCGCCGAGCTGCTCGCCAGCGATACCACGCCGACCGCGACAATCATTCCTCCCGCCGTGCCGAAAAACGGCAGGACGCGCGCGACCGCGCGGTCGGCCGGACCTGCTTTACGCAAAGCGTAAGCCAGCACCATCAGTCCTCCCGCAAGAAATCCCAAGCCGCCATGCATTGCCATGCCGGTGTAGCGCCACAGCGAAAACACCTGCCGGACGCCCATAAAATAACCCGTCAGCGCCAGGAACGAAACGACCAGCAAAACCACCGCCAGTGCGACCAGCGCCCGCGTTTTCAGCGGCTGCGCCTCCATCAGAACCAACGCCCATCCCAGCGCGACAAACGAGACGATCGTGTTGGGGGACATCCGGCCGTTGAAGCCGACGCCGGTCATGTCGTAGGCAAACTCACGGACGCCAAATCGCTCCGCCAAAAAATACACCAGGCTCGCGCCTGCCGCGACAAGTCCGACCAGCGCACCCAAGTTCCGCGCCGCCCGCCGGGCTCCGCGCGCATGCGCGACAAATGCCACGCCACACGCCGCGAAAAGTACGGCCGTCAGAAACGCCATCGGCGGCCCGTCCGCAATCACCGTCACCAACCGCCTCCACCCCAAAAACCGGCCCGCGATCACCGTGCCGCCAAGGGCACAAAGCCCGCAGCCAGCAAGCGTCATGCATCGACGCAAAAACGGGTCTGGAGCCGGTGGATTCAAGTCCCTTTTAATCGGCACCTTCACCCTCGAGGTTGAGGGCAAACCCCCGCCAACCTACCGGCTAAGTATACGCCGTAACTCGTTGGCTTCCTGCACCGGAGCCTGACAGGTAAACTCCTCGCAAACATACGCTGTCGCCCGGCCGCCCTCGGGCCGCATCTCCGCGAGCCAGGGCGCACGCCTGGCCAGCCATTCCTGACCGGCGCCGCCCTCCACCGCCAAAAGCGTCCGCCGCGGCCCGAGTTGCTCATGCAACACCGCCGACAGCGCCCGAAAATCCGGGGCTTCCGGGTTGCCGGCCAGAACCACGTGACGCGGCGAGGCCAGCGCCAACTCGAACGCACACAAAATCTGCGGCATCGCATACGGCGTGGAAGACCAGCGCGCCTGGAAGGCTTCGATGCAACGCGCGGCGCGATCCCGATGGGGCATGCCTGCCGTGTCGGGCCCGTGGCCCAAAACTCCCGCCAGCCGGAAAAGATTCAGCGCCGCCACGGAACTGGGCGCGGGCTCGGCACCGTCGTAGTCCTCTTTCAAACGCAGGACGATGCTCGTGTCGCCCGAGGCCGAATTGAAATAACCGCCGCGCGCGGTGTCCCAGAACAGCGCGTCCATTTTCTGCTGCAACCGTTCCGCCCACTGCAGCCAGCGGATCTCAAACGAGGCCTCATACAAATCGAGCAGCCCCTGGATCAGATACGCATAGTCTTCCGCGAAGCCCTCCGCGGTGCCGCGCCCTTCGCGCCACGACCGGAAAAGCACGCCGCGCGCGGAATCGAAAAGTTCGCGCTCCACAAACTCCGCCGCCCGGATCGCCGCGGCGAGATAAGGCGTGCTCGCACCGGGCGCCTCGGCATCGGACCCGAGAATCCGCGCACCGCGTGCCAGCGCCGAAATCATCAGCCCGTTGTTCGCCGTCACGATCTTGTCGTCGAGCAGGGGCCGCGGCCGCTTTGCCCGGATCGCCCGCAACTTTCCGAGGGCCGCGAGCAACCGGTCGCTCGCCGCCTCGATCCCGAGGCCGTGGTCCGCCGCGCTTTTCGCAAGCGGCTGCCGCTGCATGAGAATGTTTTTGCCGGTGAATTCGCCGTGAGGATCGAGCTCCGGCGCGACGTTGCCCTCCTCCTTCACGCCGTAGTGCGCGGCAAAGAAATTAAAATCGCCGCCGATATTTTCGCGCAGCTCCGCAGCCGTCCAGACGTAGAACGCGCCCTCCGCATGCGCGGGTTTGCCCCGCTCGATCAGGCTGTCCGCATCCTCCGCCGTGTAGAAACCGCCCGCCGGACTCGTGAGATCGCGCAGCACGTAGTCGAAAATATCCCGGGCCATCCACGCGAACCGCTCCTCGCCAGTCGCCTGTTTTGCCTCGAGGCAGTTCACTGCGATCTGCGCCTGGTCGTAGAGCATCTTTTCGAAGTGCGGCACGAACCAGGTCTCATCGACCGAGTAACGGTGATAACCCCCGCCCACGTGGTCGTGAATCCCGCCCTGCGCCATGCCCCGCAGCGTCGCCGCGGCCAGCCGCACCGACTCCACTCCGATTTCGCTTTTCAGCCCCTGAATCGCCGCGACGCGAAAAAGAAAATCCAGATTCGAAGCGCGGGGAAATTTCGGCGCTCCGCCGAAACCGCCGTTCCGCGCATCGAACGACTCATGGAAATAGTGGAAACACTTCTCGAACGCCTCGCCCGCCGACTCGACCAGGGCCTTCCCTTCCGGCGCGGCGGCTGCGCCCGCCATCTGCTCGGCCAAAGCGCCGATCACCCGCTCGCTCTCGGCCACCAGTTTGTCGCGCTCCTCCCGCCAGCCGCGCGCGATCGCCTGCAGAATTCCCGGAAAACCCGGCCGGCCAAGCCGCTCGTCCGGCGGATAATAAGTGCCGCCATAAAACGGTTTCAGGTCCGGCGTAAGCCACGCGCTGAGCGGCCAGCCGCCGTGACCCGTGAGCGCCTGCACATAGGTCATGTAAACCTTGTCGACGTCCGGACGCTCCTCGCGGTCCACCTTCACCGGCACGAAATGCGCATTGAGGATCGCCGCGGTGTCCGCGTTTTCGAACGACTCATGCGCCATCACGTGACACCAGTGGCACGTCGAGTAACCGATGCTCAGGAAAATCGGCTTCTGCTCGGCGCGCGCCTTCGCGAACGCCTCTTCGCCCCACGGCAGCCACGCCACGGGATTATCCGCGTGCTGCAGCAGGTAGGGGGATTTTTCGGAAGCGAGTCGATTGGCCATGGCGGGAACCTGAGCAGCCGCGCCCGCGTTGCAAAGCTCGCGCGCAAGAAAATGAACGCGCCGAAGGTTTTCTGTAGCGGCGGTCTATGACCGCCGTTCGAAAGTGTGGTGACGTCCGTCGGCGGTCATAGACCCCCGCTGCCGTTCCGGACTATCGGCCGAGCACCCAGGAAAAGATCAGCGGCGCCACGATCGTGGCGTCGCTCTCGATGATGAACTTCGGCGTCTTCGCCCCGAGTTTCCCCCAGGTGATTTTCTCGTTCGGCACCGCGCCCGAATAGCTGCCGTAGCTCGTCGTCGAATCGCTGATCTGCGCGAAGTAACCCCACAGCGGCACGCCGGTGCGCTGGAGATCCTGGTGCAGCATCGGCACGACGC
Source organism: Opitutaceae bacterium (assembly GCA_036261745.1). Classification (GTDB taxonomy): domain Bacteria; phylum Verrucomicrobiota; class Verrucomicrobiia; order Opitutales; family Opitutaceae; genus DATAKE01. Next base: position 2,245 of record DATAKE010000122.1, on the reverse strand, counting down.
AGATCGGAAAATCGCCGGCGATGCCGCCACCGATCTGGAAAAACCCGATCGAGCCTTCGCCGTTGCGCAGCAGCTTCGAGGTCTCCGTGTACCATTCGGCGAGCTGCATCATGTACTCGATGCCGGTGCGCACGGTGTGGACGTTCTTCACATCCCCGCTGATGACGTGTCCCGCGAACATGTTGCCCAGCGTCGCGTCCTCCCAGCCGGGGACGATGATCGGCAGGTTCTTCTCGCACGCGGCGACCATCCAGGAATTCCTGGGATCGATCTGGTAGCTCTTCTTGAGCTTACCGCCGCGGATAATTTTATACATGAACTCGTGCGGGAAATAGCGTTCGCCGGCTTTGTCAGCCTTGACCCACTCCTCGAGCACCACGGCTTCGATCCGGCGCATCGCCTCCATCTCGGGAATGCAGGTGTCGGTCACGCGATTCATGTGCCGCTCGAGCAGCGCCTGCTCGTCGTCGGTCGTGAGGTGCCGGTAGTGCGGCACGCGTTCGTAATAGTCGTGCGCGACGAGGTTGAAAATATCCTCCTCGAGATTCGCGCCGGTGCAGACGATCGCGTGGACCTTGTCCTGGCGGATCATCTCGGCGAGCGAGATGCCAAGCTCGGCGGTCGACATCGCGCCGGCCACCGTCACGAGCATTTTTCCGCCAATTTTCAAATGGGCTTCGTAGCCTTTCGCGGCATCGAGCAGGGCGGCGGCGTTGAAGTGACGGTAGTGCTGCGCGATGAACTGCGAAACGGGCCCCTTTTTCTTGGCGAGAGCAGCGTTGATGTCTTCGGGGCGTTGCGCGTTGCGTTTGGCTTTCATGTGTGTGGCGAGAAATAGAAGCCGGCCGCGCGGCGGCGCCACAAAAAACCGTCGCGGAAGCCGAAGCTTTCGTGTGGCGTGAGCGACGTCCCCGCCTTCCTCGCGCATGTTCGCCGCGTTTCTCACCACGGTTTTCTTTTCGCTGTCGGCGATTTTCGCCAGGCGCAGCAGCGACGTCGTCGGTCCGGTTCGCGCCAATTTGGGCCGGCTGCTCATCGCGGTAATCCTGCTGGGATGCTACGCACACGGCGTCGGGGGTGGTCTCTCCGGCGCCGGTCGCGACTGGTTTCTTTTCAGCGGTCTTGTCGGAATCGGGCTGGGAGACCTCGCTTCGTTCGCCGCCCTTCGACGCTCGGGCCGCGGATCACGATCCTGGTCGTGCAAAGTCTCGCCGTGCCCGTCGCCATCCTGACGGAATGGGTCTGGCTCGGCACCACGCTCCGACTCGATCAGATCGGCTGGGGTGTGGTGATTCTGGCGGGCGTCGTCACGGCTCTCTACCCCACCAAAGCCAAACGGGCGGCTGATTCCGCCGAGCGCGCCGGGCAGCTGGCCGCAAGCGATACCGCTGCCCGACCCGACTCCGGCGGCAATGCCACGGACGGCGGAGCTGCGCCAGGGAACGGCCGCGCGGTTGTTCCTCCTCACACCGGCCTGGCTCGCAGCGGTTTGTTTTTGGCATTCCTCGCCGCCGTCGGCCAGGGCGTCGGCGCCGTGATCAGCCGGAAGGCGAACGCTCTCACGGCTCTCGCCGGTGAGCCGATCGACGGCATGACGGCCGCCTATCAACGGATCGTCGGCGGGCTCGCCATCACCGTGGTCTATTTTGCGGTGCGATCGCTCCTCATCAAGAAGCCCGACGCTCCTCCCGCCAAGCCGGCGAAAAGCTGGCGCGACTACCTCTGCATCCCCGCCAACGCCCTTTGCGGCGCGGTGCTGGGGGTGAGCTGCTACCAGTGGGCGCTTGCCACCACACCCAGTGGCATCGTGCTGCCCATCGTGGCAACCGCTCCCCTGGTCATCGTCCCGCTCAACTACTTGATCGACGACGAAGAAACCCCGCTCCGTTCCTTCATCGGTGGCGCGATCGCCGTCGGCGGCGTCATCGCCCTCACCCTCGCCCGCTAAGGGCACCTCGTCATCTATTAGATGACAAGGTGGGTTTTGAACCTCTCCCGATGATTTCGAAGTGTCATCTAATAGATGACACTTCGAAATCGGACGGGGGAGCGGAACCGGCGGGCGCGGAAAGCGAACCATTGACGGGGCCCCCTCTCTTCGAGTTTGTTGTCCGGTTCCGATGCTTACCATCGCCGACGTTTCCAAGTCCTATGGCACCCGCGAGCTTTTCGCCGAGGTGTCCCTCTTCATTGCGCGCACTGATCGGCTTGGTCTGGTCGGTCCAAATGGCGCCGGTAAATCGAC
>DATAKE010000119.1:0-32998 GCA_036261745.1 Opitutaceae bacterium | reverse complement strand
ATTCGCCGGCCCTCGGTCATCAGCGTCGCGTTATATTCCGCGATGCGCTGGTCGTATTCCTGTCCGCTGGATTTAGGTTGGGCCTGCAGCGGCGGTTGGTTCGCACCGGTGAGCAGGGCCGCGATCGTTCCGGCGACGGCGCAGGAACACACAAGGGAAACAGTCGCGCGATTCATGGTTTCGATTTTTGGAGGGTTTTTTGACCATAAGAGGGCGCTGGATTCCGATTAGATGCCGGGCCCGGCATTTCGTTACACGGAACGCGAAGTCTCCTTCGACGCTCGCGCAGCCGAAATGCATCTCACCAGACCACCGTCAGCCGCTTAATCGCAGCGCAACGCGACGATCGGATTCACCTTCGTCGCGCGCCGGGCCGGGATGTAGCAGGCGAGGAGGGCGATGGTCGCGAGCAATCCCGCCACACCGGCGATGGTAACGGGGTCGCGGTCGCCGACGCCAAAGAGCAGCGAGGACAACAGCCCCGTCAGCGAGAACACGCCGGCGATCCCGATCAGGAGGCCGAGCGTGACGTTCGTCAGGCCCCCGCGAAGAATGAGTTTGAGGATCACCCCGGAAGTCGCGCCGAGCGCGGCACGGACGCCGATCTCCCGGGTGCGTTGCTCCACGCCGTGGGAAACCACGCCGTAGATGCCGATCGCGGAGAGCAGCAGCGCAACGACCGCGAAAATCGCCAGCAGCGTCGAGCGGAGCCGGTTGTCGCCGAGGGATTCGGTCTTCATCTGCTCGAGCGTTTTCATGTCGGGCAGCGTTTGGTCTTTGTTCACCGCGAGGACCGCCTGCCGGATGGACTTCTGCAAGGGCCGCGGATCCATTGCGGCGCGGACGACCAGGGCCTGGCCGCCTTGGGGGCTCTGCTGGATGGTGACATACACGCCGGTGCTGGGATTTTTGGCGTCGAGCCGGTCGACGCGCTCGTTCGCGATGACTCCGACGATTTCCCACGGCACGTCGGGGCCGAGTCCGGTTTTGTTGTAGAGGATCTCCTCGATCATCAGGCGTTTTCCGATCGGGTCTTCACCGGGAAAATATTTTTTGGCCATCGCTTCATTGATGACGGTGACAGGCGGCGAGCCCTTGACGTCGCGCTCGGTGAGTCCCCGGCCCTTGATGACGGTGATGCCGAGCGTCCGAAAGTAGGAAGGACTCACCATCTTGAAGAACACGCCCTGTCGCGCCGCGCGGTCGGGGACTTCGCGGTCGGCGCGGTGAAACGGCATCCCGTAGCCCCAGCCGCGCAACGGCAATGCCGAGGAGAACGCGACCTCGCGCACCCCGGGGACCGCCGCGATGCTTTCCTCGATGCGATGCAGATAGGCGTGCAGCGCCTCGGCGGTCGGAAGCTGTTTGTCGTTAATCGGCAGTCCGGCCGTGACGACATTCGTGGGATCGAAGCCGGTCTCCACCTTCTGGAGCCGTGCGAAGCTGCGCAGCATCAAGCCGGCACTGGTGAGAAGCACAAACGCGAGTGCGACCTCCGTGACAACCAGAGCCGTGCGCACGCCCTGCCGCGCCCGGCTGGTACCGGAACCGGCGCCGCCTTGTTTCACGGCATGCGCGAGATCGAGTCGTGTGGCCTGCAGGGCAGGGAACAGCCCGCAGATCACCCCGGTGAAAACCGCGAGCAGCAGCGTGAACACGAGCACCCGGCCATCCATCGCCACGGTGGCTTCGCGCGGCAGCGAGAACGGAGGCAGCGCAAGCTTGAGGCCGAGGATCATCGCGTAACCGAGCGCGAGTCCCAGCAGGCCGCCGATGGCGGACAGCAGCACGCTCTCGGTCAAAAATTGCCGGATCAACCGTCCGCGACTGGCGCCGAGCGATGCACGAATCGCGACCTCGCGCTCGCGGGCCAGGCCGCGTGTCAGGCTGAGATTCGCGAGATTGACGCACCCGATCAGCAGGACCATCGCGACGGCCGCGAGCAGCACATAGAGCGAACGCCGGAGTTGATCGCCGACCAGCCCGCCCCCGTAGGAATCGACCGCCACGCTCCAGCCTTTTTTGATGTCGGGGTAGTCGCTCGCGATCCGCTTCCCGATCGAATCCATCTGCGCCCGCGCCTGTTCGAGCGTGACGCCGCGCTTCAATCGTGCGACGGCGCCGAACCAGTGGAAATTCCGGGTCATGTTTTCCGGCGTGAACGCGAGGGGACGCCACAGCTGGGCGGATCCGCGTTCGAACGCGCCGCCTTCCGGCAGAACGCCGATCACGGTGTGCGCCTCGCCGTTCAACTGAATCTGCCGGTCGACGATGCCAGGATCGCCGCCGAACTGGGACTGCCAGAGCGTGTGACTGAGGACGACCACGTGGTGTTTTCCGTTCGCGTCCTCGCCCGGTGCGAACGTGCGGCCCATTTTCGCCTTGATCCCGAACACGTCGAAAAATGACGCCGAGACCCGGGCGCCCTTCAGTTGCACGGGGAGATCGACGCCGGTCAGCGTGGCGTTTCCGCCGGTCTGACCCGCGATCGCCTCGAAAACGGTATTCTCCCGCGCCCAGTCCAGATAGTTGAGGGTCGAGATGCCGTTGGTGCCGCCGCCGGGAGGTTTTTCGAGCACGCGCACGATGCGTTCCGGCTCGGGATAGGGGAGCGGCTTGAGCAGGACGCCGTTGACGAAGCTGAAGATCGCGGCGTTGCCTCCGATCCCGAGTGCGAGAGTGGCGAGCGCCACCACGGTGAAACCGCGGTTTTTGAAGAGAGTGCGACAGCCGAATTTGAGGTCCTGGAGGAATTCGCCCACGGCGTGAATACCCGCTGGCGCCGGAATAGTTACGCGCTTTGTCGGAGCGCGAATGTCTTTGCGACGGGTCGCAACGGTTGACGAAGCGAGCCGTCTAGCTGGATCACCCCATGAAACTCAGCTCATCGTTCTTGGTTGCGTCGGTTTTGTCTGTGGTCGGTTTTTCGGCGGCGCACGGCCAGATCGGAGCGGTGCAGGAAGTGGCACCCGGCGTTTTCTTCCACCAAGGCGACCCGCGGCGCGGGCACTGCAACAACGGCTGGATCCTCTTTGAGGACTACCTGCTGCTCGTCGATGCCAACTTTCCCTCCGGTGCCGAGGTCGTGATGCCGAAGATCAAGGAGACGTCCGGCAAGCCGGTCCGCTTCGCGTTCAACACCCACCACCATTCCGATCACTCTTACGGCAATCAGCTCTGGGTGGATGCCGGCGCCGTGCCGGTCGCGCATGTCGGGGTGCTGGAGGAGATGAAGAGAACGGAAACGGGTTATTTCGGCGGCGCTCCCGGCGGCTGGGAGGCCTCGGCGAAGAACCGGCCCGACGTCGCCGCGACCAGGCTGAAGCCGCCGACACTGCTTTTCCCGAAGGAATTGTTTGTCGACGATGGAAAGCAGCGCGTGGAATTGCGCTGGTTTGGTGTCGCGCACACGCGCGGTGACGCGATGGCCTGGCTGCCGCAGCAGAAAATTTTATTCACCGGCGACGTTTGCGTGAACGGCCCGCACAACGCCGTGCACGACGCCAACATTTCCGAGTGGATCAAGACGCTTGAGGCGCTGAAGTCGCTCGGTGCGGAGAAAGTCTGCCCCGGTCACGGACCGATGGGTGGCCCCGAGATCATCGTGGACCAGCAGGGCTACTTCATCGCGTTGCAGCGCGAGGTGAAGGCGTTACTGACGGCCGGCAAGTCCGCCGCTGAAGTGAAGGCCGCGCTGCCCGAACTCGCGACGAAGCTGAAAGCGACCGCGAATATCGCCCGCTATGTTCCGGGCAATCTCACCGCCCACGTACGGCGGGTCTGGATGGAGCTCGGGGGCGGTCCTTTTCCCTGACGCCGGTGTCGAGCGCGTGAATTGGATCCAAAGTCGAACCCCCTTTATTTTCTTACCCCATGAGTATCCCCACACCTTCCTCCTCCCCGGTCAGCCGGCGTGAATTTCTGGCGCGCACCGGCTTGGTCGCTGCCACGGCCGGATTGATGCCGTCGCTGCTCGCGCAAACCAGTCCTGGCGCCGGGCCGTCACCGCGCAAGGCGCCAGCGCCGGCAGCAAAGTTTGAAATCGGCCTGCTCGAAAAATGGTTTTTCGACGGTGGCGATGGCGGCCCGTTGAAATACACGCCCGATGAAATGGCGCAGACGCTCGACGAGATCGGCCTCGATCTCGAACTCACCTTGCGGAAGAACGGCCACATCACGCCGGAGAAAGCGCCCGACGAACTTCCCGCGATGGCCGCGGCACTCGCGAAGAAGAACCGCCGGATTCTGTGGGTGGCGTTGGACACCGTCCGGCCGGACGAACCGCATTGGGAAAAAGCGATCCGCACCGCGAAGCAACTGGGCATCCCGCAATACCGCCACCGCGGTTTCAGTTATCGCGACGGCCAGCCGCTCAAGGCGCAGATCGCGAATTTCCGCAGCATGGCGAAGGAATTTGCCGCGGCGAACAAAGAGATCGGCATCCAGGCGGTGTATCAGATTCATTCCGGCAGAACGGCGGCCGGCAGCGCGGCGTGGGATCTCGATCTGATCCTCGACGACATCGACCCGCAGTTCTTCGGCGTGGCCTTCGATGCCGAGCACGTGATGATCGAGCAGGGAAAATCGTGGCCCAATGCCGTGCAGTTGCTGGCGCCGCGCACCGTCGCCCTGTGCGTGAAGAGCTTCAAGTGGGAGGGCGATCAGACCGTGCAGCTGCCACTCGGCCAGGGGCGCGTGAAGAAGGACATCGTCGACCAGGTGGTCGCCGCGCATGGCGGGCCGCTGCCAGTGTGCATTCACAACGAATATTTCACCGGCGCCGCGGGCAAACTTGCGCCCGTGCCCTTCGCGCAGCGCGCCGAGATCGTGAAAGCGTTCCGCGCCGATGCGCAGGTGTTGCGCGGCTGGCTCGGGATCGCGGGCTGAGGGAACGAAAAAATCTTTCGCCACAGAGAACACAGAGCTCCGACACAGAGGACACAGAGCAATGTCCACTGGTTTTCTCCATGATCTCTGTGTCGGAGCTCTGTGTCCTCTGTGGCTCGGATTGAGTCCGGGCAATTCGGCCCCGGCTAACTCTCCCGGAAATCCTCGCCGGTGAACTGCCGGCTCTGCGCGGTGTATTCCTGCAGCTCGATGAGGTTTCCGTCGGGGTCCCGAATCCACGCCTGGTGCGAGCGGTCGTTGCCGATTTTCCGGCCCGTGACCGTCGCGCCGCGCGACTCGATGAGTTTCACGTAGGCATCGAGGTCTTCGACTTGGAAACAAAAGTGATTGTAACGCATGAGCCACGGATCGCGCGGCTCCTCCAGCGGCTGGAAGGGCGCCGCCGACTGGCTGCGGCGATGCGCGTCGGCGTGATCGAAAATTTCGACGAAGGTGTTTCCCCCAAAGGCGAAATAGCTCCCGATCGGCGCCCCGCCGCGGTTGAGGTAGCGGAACTTGACGGTGGCGCCGAGGATGTCCCGGTAGAAAACCGTCATGCGTTCGAGCTGGTCGGTTTTCAGGCAGAGGTGGGCGAGTTGCTTGATCATCGGTTACGAGTCTGGTCCGGCGAGGAGGGGTTGATATTCCGCATGCCGGCGGATGAACGCCTCCACGTACGAGCAAGCGGGGACAACCCGGGTGTTTTGCGTCCTGGCGTCGTCGAGGGCGCGGCGAACAAGTTGTTCGGCGAGGCCGCGTCCGCGCAGTTCGGGTGGGACGAACGTGTGGGTGAAAATCATCCGCCCGCCTTCGAGCGCGTATTCGGCCACGGCGAGCTTTCCGTCCAGCTCGATCTCGTAGCGATGCTCCGCGGAATTGTGGCGGACGGAAGGGATGTCACCGGGTGGCATGGAACGAATGAAGGGTTGGGGAATGTACGCAAGACGCGCCCCGCGCCGGAGCGGTGCGAAGTTTTCAGGGTGGAGTCCGGACTCGTCCCGTTCACGGTCGTGCGACCGGAACAAATCCGCGCGTTCCGTTTCCCCTAGCCGTGCCAAATCCCCACTTCCGCTTCTGCCGCCGGGTTTTCTTGTTCGGGTTTCGCGCGAGCCTGGGTTTTTTGGCGGGAGGGTGCGCGTCGTATGGACGACGGCTGGCGCTGCCCGCGGTGATGCAGGGCCAGCCCCAGACTGCGCTGCCCGCCGATCCGGGTTACGAGATCGTTCCGCTGCAGCTGAAGGACGGCACGAAGATCGCGGGTTGGTTCGGCCGCGCCGAGCCTTCCTTCGGCAACGCGGACGTCGATCCGGCCCAGGTGCCGACGGTGATTTTTTTCTACGGCGCCAAGCAACACCTCAACGCGCCGCACAACCAGCGCGTGTTTCGCGGTCTCCGCATGCTGGGCGTGAACGTTTTCATTCCCGAGTATCCGGGGAATGGGATGAGCGAGGGTTCACCCAGTGAAAGCGGTTATTACGCCACCGCCGACGCGGCCCTGGACTATTTGCTGGGCCGCCCGGACATCAACCACGCGCGCATCGTTGCCGCGGGTCAGTCACTCGGTTCCGGCCCGGCGGTCGACCTGGCGAGCCGGCGTCCCCTGGCGGGATTGATCACCGTCGGTGGATTTACCAGCGCGACGGAGGCGGTGCAGTGTGCGGTCACGTGGATGCCGCGCTGGCTGGCGCGATCGCTGGTGTCGGAATGCCGCTTCGAGAATCTGGCGAAAATAAAATCCGTTTCGTGTCCGGTGCTGCTGGTCTACGGCGAGCGGGACACCCTGACGCCGCCTTGGATGACGGAGCAGCTGGCGAATGCCACGTCCGGGCCCGCCACGAAACTTCCCGTTCCCACGTCGCACAACTCTCTTTGGAAATCGCCGTACTTTGGACTCAACTCCGCGGTGCGTGACTGGATGCTGGCCCGATAGACGAGGAAATCCGCGCTCGTCGCACGTGCGACGGGCGTTTGTGCTTCGGCCATGAACGCGACTGAGCTGGCGGTGATCGCCGATGTGCACGGCAACGCGTGGGCGCTTGAAGCGGTGTTGAGCGACATCGCGCGTCGCGGCGTGAAGCCGATCCTGAATCTCGGCGACAATGCGAACGGTCCGCTCGATCCCCGGCGCAGCGTGGAGCTGTTGCGCGGGTGCGGTGCGATTCATGTGCGCGGCAACGGCGATCGCATGACGGGTGAGGGCGGGGCCACCGCGCGGCGCTCGGCCCATTTTGCGCGCGAACGGCTCGATGCGGAGGCACTGCGCTGGCTGAGGGAGCTGCCGGCGGTCGTGCGCGGCGAAGACTGGATCGCGTTTCACGCCACGCCGCGCAGCGATGAGGAATATTTTCTCGAGAACGTCGTCGCCGGGAAAACCGCGCTTGCGAGCGTGCCGGAGATCGCCGCCCGCTTGGGCGACACGGCGGAATCGCTGGTGCTGTGCGGACACACGCACCTCCCGCGGGTGGTTCGGCTCGATGACGCCCGCCTGGTCGTGAACCCGGGCAGCGTCGGATTGCCCGCCTACGAGGACGATTTGCCGGTTCCGCATGTGGTGGAAAACGGCAGCCCGGATGCGCGCTACGCGATTGTGCGGCGCGATTCGAAGGGCTGGAGCGCCGAACTCATTGGCGTGCCCTACGACTGGCGTGCCGCCGGCGCCGCCGCGCGCGCCGCCGGCTGGCCGGACTGGGCGCGCTCTGTCGAAACGGGCGCCGCTTAGCGGGATGGCGAGCGACTGTCGCGCCGAGCTCCCCGCACATAGTAACCTGATAGGTTACTTTGTGTTCAGGGGCGTCTGTCGTGGCAGGTTTGCCTTCATCGTGGCCGTGCCGCGAGCGGAGACGGGGACGGCGCGATGGACGCGAGCGTCACAGCGCGATGCGCCGGCCCCGTTTTTCCCGGGCGAAGAATTCGATCATCGTTCCCGCTGGCACCTCGCGGGACGCGAGCGCTTTTTGGATCGCTGTCAGGCTGCGCTTCCCGTCGAAAATCAGAAAATCGCAATAACCCCGCTCGGTCCCGAGCGCGCCGCCGATCCAGCGGCCGCCCTGAATCTTTTTTAACGCGGCTTCCACCGCCTCCTCGATTTCGCCGCGCCGTGTCACTTCATCGCCCGGCGGGAAAAACGAGGCGGCAATCGAAACGTAGACGTAGTCCGCTCCCGAGCCGGCGAGCGGGTCGTCGAACTCGCCCGCGGCATTCATGAAATCGGCCACCAGGCGGGATACGCAGGTGGTCTGGGTGCGGATGTCGCCGCGCGGGAAGTCTCCGGGGGCCTGCTTGAAGCTGAAAAGAGCGCAGGACTCTCCGGGAGGATATTTTTTCCAGCCGCAGTTTTCCGCGGAGGCGCTCACGTAGTCCGCCAGTTCCTCGAGGGGGAATGAATCACCCAGCCGGTCCCTGCCGAATTTGATTTCGCCGATCCACCAATCCGTTCCGTATTCGCCCAGGGCTTCGTCGAGAAAGAGAAACGTGACGGTGTGACGCTGCCGTTCCTCGATCCGTTCCCACGCGGGATGCCAGACCGTGAGGTCGATTTTTTCATTCTCCTTGTCGATCCGTGGCGTGACCCAAATCTCCTGCGGATCGAAGTTCATGTCCGCGATCTCAATGACATGGCCCTTGATCGGGCCGGGCTGCCGGGCGGCGTGGAATGTCCAGCCCGTGATGGCCGGTGCGCGCGACAACCACTGCAGCGCGAGCAGCTGGCGGTGAACGTTTCCCTCCCCCGTGAGCGTGAACGAATGGCCCTTTCCTCCCTCGCCCGGTCCGAAAACCCAGGCGAATCCCGGAAACAGCTCGTCCGCTTTCGCGCTGGTTTCGGCGCTGAGATCGGAGCAGTTGCCGGCTTCGATCGTCGCGTAGAATCGCGGAGCCACGCCCTGAAACCAGCGCCAGAACGCGTCAACGCGTTCGTTGAAAGTCAGTGGCCCGGGCGATGGCTTGCGGCGGAAGATGGAAAACATCAGGGGGGCGCGGGAAGGCAAGAGTCGAAGCGGGCGTAGCGGTTGATACCGCAAACGGCATCCCGGGGGAGCGCAAGCCCGCCGGAGGACTCGTCAGGCGTGAGCCGCGACGGGACCGAAGCACCTGACGCGACGGCGTCTCGATTCCCAAGCTCAGTACTTCGGCGACGGAGCCGGCTCTTTTTCCAGCACGTCCGGTTCGTACGACTGGGCGCGATCCGGCTGCCAGTAACCCGCGGTCCACTCCTTCGTTTTGGGATCGTATTTGCCCTCGATCCAGACCGATGCCGCGGTGGGAGGATTGCCCCATTCGCCGGGGGTCCACTGCCACTGGCCTTTCACGGGCGCCCAGTGTCCGGGCATCCACACATAGCCCGCCACCGGTGTCGGCGGCTTCGTCTCCGTGCGAGGGGCGGGCGGGGGCGTTTCCATTTTAAACGGACCGGAAGCCGGCAGGATATGCGCGCGCTTCGCTTCCTCGTTCGCGCGGCTGGCGGCGAGCGCCGGGGAAAGTTTTGCGGCGGAGTCGGCCGGTTTTTCCTTTTCCGCGGATGAAGGGACCGGGGTCGAGGTCGCCGCGGGACGGGAAGCGGCGGGCCGTTCTTTGGCCGACTCATTTTCGGCCGCCACGACCGCGGTGAGCAGACAGCAGCACGCGGCGATCACCAACGACGACTTTGTTTTCATGGGAAACGGTGCTGACTTTGGGAACGCACGCGCAAGCGAGCGAGAGTCGGGACTCCGCAACAGACCGGACGCCGGCGAATTGGTTGCCGTCGCTCGCCGTGAAAAGTGACCCGCCGTGCAGCGCAGCCGCCGCGCTCTCCGACCTTGGCCGGGTTAGGTGATGCCCTTGGCTTTTAACAGGGCGGCGAGCTCCGCGGGGTCGGCTTCGCCCTTCACCGTGTTGAGGTGGCTGAGGACCACCATGCGGTCGCCGGGTCCGCAGCTCGAGATTTCGAGCATCCAGTCCTCGGTCTTGGGCGCGCTGACAATCACCTCATCGCTCCACGCGATCACTTCGGAGGCTTCAATAAAGCCCTTCGTGATGCCTTGGATGTAATACTCCGCTTTGGTCCGGTAGTTCATGGTGGGCGAACTCTCCAGCTGTCGCTGCCGATGCCAAGTGCGAAAGTTTCCGCGCCGGCGATGGGCGCGAGCGGCGGTTCGCTATTTCTCCCTCGCGTTGGCCGTGGCGAGGGCCCGGGCTTCGGCGGCGAGGTAGGTTTTGATCGCCGCCACCGGACTCTTTTCGCGGAGGTCGGTGGCGAGCTGGCGGTAGTTCGCGACGTTCGCCTGCATCAGGGTGATCTCCCGGTTCCGCCGCCGGTCGGTCTCGGTGCCGGGCGTGAGGGTCATCGCCTCGAATTGAGGGCGCCACTGTTCGTAGAAGGGAATCGCCTCCGTTTCCACGAATCGGATCAAGTCGCCGGCCGCGGCGGTTTCTCCCTGCTGGATTTTTCCGGCGAGTTCGTGCCACCGCCGCGAGATTTCGCCCTCCCGCACGAGCGGTTCCCGGATCGATTCCTCCCACGCGAGCTCTTCCCGGAAACGGTAGTTGAAACGCGGCGCGAAAATCACCCCCGCGGTCGTCGCGACCGCCACCGCCGCCACGCCCACGCGGAACCGGCCGGTCCAGTGGCGCGCGCGCTGCCCGAGATCGAGCGGCAGCGCCACCAGCCAGCCCAGCGCCATGCCGGCGACGAATCCGCCGACGTGGGCCGCGTTGTCGATCCGCGGATTGGCCAGGGCATAGAGAAGGTTGTACCCGGCGAACATCAGCGTGCTCTTCAGCATCGGCTGGAAAACCGATTTCGGAACCGCCTGCTTTTCCCGCACCATGAAACCGAGCAGCATCCCGTACACCCCGAACACCGCGCCCGACGCGCCGGCGCTCCAGACCTTGTCCCCGTTCCAGAACAGCGACACGAAACTCGCGATGATCCCGCTGCCGAAGTAGGCGAGCGTGTAGAGGGTTCGGCCGAGCAGCCGTTCGACGAAGTGACCGGTTTGGAAAAGCGCCCACAGGTTGAGCAGCAGGTGAATCAGGCCGTAGTGCACGAACATGCAGGTCACGATCCGCCACCATTCGCCGTCGGTGGTCGCGCCGGCATTGTTGGCCACGTACAGGACGTACGGCCGCATCGAGGCCGGCTCGAACCAGCCAGCGCCGAAAAATCCCATCACGACAAACACGGCGAAGTTCGCCGCGATGATGAGATTTGTGACTGAGGACCAGGGGCCGGTGGCGCCGGGCAGTGCGCTGAGCTTGTCGCTGAAACTGCGGCGGCTGAAAAATTCGTCGTCCTTCGTCTGGGGCAGCTGCCGGGCCGCGTCGGCCGCCGCCTCCGGAGTGGCGCAGAAGAAAACAAACGGTGCCTCGTCCGACCCGGATCGCCCGGTTCGGATCTCGAATTGCACCCGGGGGCCATCCACGAGCGCGTTCCAGATTTGGTCCGAGCGAAACTCGAGGGTGGTGGTGCGGCCCTGCCACTTCCGGTTTTGGCCGGAGAAGCGAAAACGCGGCTCCGTCGCGCCGATCAGAAAATAGCCTTTTCCGGCGAGGTCGCGGTTGGAGACGCCGGAGGCGTGTTCGTATTCGACCGCGATTGAAATATCGGCGGCGGCGGACGGCTCGGTTTCCATCGCGGAAACGCAGAAGCCGCCGGCCGCCCCGCGCAAGGGTAGAACTATTTTTTTAACGCGGCGCGTTTGCGGGCGCCGGCGGAGAAGATCCTGGCAATCACCACGGGCCAGACGCCGATCGTGACCGCCCAGAGCGCGGTGCGCCGGGAGACGCGGTGGTGGGGGAGGAAGGGGACGGGAATCGTGCGGTCAGCCGACGTTTCGTTCACTGCTTCGAAGGAGGGGGCGAATAATTTTGAGTTCATCATTCGATTAAAACCCGCCGCCGCCCAAAGCTTACACGCGGGCGCAAAGATTTTTTCACCCGTGTACCGGCACTTCCGGCGTCACCGGCTTCCGGATAAGTGTCATCTAATAGATGACACTGGGAGGGCCGCGTCCGGGGAGGGTGACGGCGGGCCGCGTGTTCGCCTTGACGTCACTGGCGGTTGTCGCCCGGGTTTTCCGTTCATGAATCTCTCCACGGCACTCGGCCGGCTCCGGCTCGTTGGTTTTCTCGAAGGCATTTCGTTTCTGGTCCTGGTGGGGATCGCGATGCCCCTCAAATATTTCGCCGGGCAGCCGGAAGCCGTGCGCGTGGTGGGCATGGCGCATGGGATTTTGTTTCTGGCCTACCTGCTCGCGATCGTGCACGCGCAGTTGGAATACGAGGGCTGGCCATTCAAGCGATCGCTGGTCTTGTTCCTGGCGTCCCTCCTGCCGTTCGGTCCGTTTATCGCGGACCACAAACTCCTCCGCACGCTGCCGAAATAAATTCAGGATGAAACCCACCCGCCGCGATTTCCTCAGGTTGACGGCCGCCGCCGCGGTGGGGACGGCGGGCATCCGCACCGCCTGCGCCGCTTCGGCGGGACTTGGAATTGCAAACCCCGCTTCTGCCTCCCCTCCCGCCACGGGGGCCGCCGATCGCGCGGTGTGGTGTGCGATCGCCACCAAACTGGCGTCGCCGCTTCTTTCCGCGCTGGCGGAGAAACGATTGAAAGCCGTGATGCCGGTCGAATCGCATCCCGCCTCGAAGGACCGGCCGCAGTACACGCATCTCGAAGGATTCGCCCGGCTGCTCGCAGGACTCGCGCCCTGGCTCGAACTCGGGGGCGACGACACGGCGGAGGGGCGGGAACGCGCGCGGATCGCAGCGCTCGCCCGGGCCGGCGTCGATGCGGCGACCGATCCGGCATCGCCGGACTTCATGAATTTCAAGAAAGGCGGCCAGCCGCTCGTCGACGCGGCGTTTCTTGCGCAGGCGTTCCTGCGCGCGCCGAAGGAGCTTTGGGAAAAGTTGGAGGCACGCGTCCGGGAAAATGTCGTAACGGCGCTGAAATCGTCCCGCCCGATCCCCGCCGGGAACAGCAATTGGAAACTCTTCGCGACGACCGTGGAGGTTTTTCTCCAGCGCGCGGGGGAGAAACGCGACGACGCGCGGCTGATGGAAGGCGTGACGAAGCATCAGGAGTGGTATCTCGGCGATGGCATGTACGGCGACGGCCCCGAGTTTCACTGGGACTATTACAATTCGTTCGTGATCCAGCCGATGTTCGTCGAGGCCCTCGACGTGATCGGGGACGAGTCGCCCGAATTGAAAATCCTGCAGGGAAAAACGCGCGAGCGGCTGGCGCGCTGGGCGGCCGTGCAGGAGCGGCTGATTTCCCCGGACGGGTCCTATCCCGCGATCGGCCGGTCGATCGCCTATCGATGCGGCGCGTTCCAAGGACTGGCGATGGCGGCGCTGCGCGGGATGCTGCCGCCCGAGGTGAAACCGGCGCAGGCGCGCGCCGCGTTGACGCGGGTGATTCGGCGGACGTTGGAAACGCCCGGGACCTTTGACGCGGAAGGCTGGTTGCGAATCGGTCTGGCGGGTGCGCAACCGGCTTTGGGAGAGCCCTACATTTCCACGGGCAGTCTTTATCTGTGCTCGGTCGCGCTGCTGCCGCTCGGCCTGCCGGCCAGTGCGGCGTTTTGGAGTGATCCGGCGGAATTGACGACGTGGGAAAAAGCCTGGTCGGGCGTGAATCTACCGGTGGACAAGGCGATCAAGAGTCCCCGGTGACTTGTCTCGCCTGGAAGCGAAAACCATTCGCTGCCGGACGGGTCGAAGGGGATCATGCCTTCCTCCAAAAAGTCCCCCGTCGTTGTCGTCGAACAATTGATTCGCGCGCCGCAAGCCTCGGTTTTTGCCGCATTCACGAAACCGAGGAAGTTGAAAAAATTCTGGCTGTCCAAGGCGGGCGCGCCGCTCGAGGAGGGAAAAACAGTCCAGTGGCATTTCAAGGTTCGCGGCGTGAAGGATGCCGTCAAAGTCCTGGCGCTCGAACCGGACCGGCGCATTCGCGTACAGTGGACGAATCGCCGCGTGACCGAGTGGACGTTCACCGCCCTGAAGCGAAAGAAGACGCTGGTGCGCGTCGAGCAGTCCGGCTTGGCCGGCCGGAGAGAGACCCTCATTGCCGAAGCCGCCGACACCGCGCAGGGATTCGCGTTTGTGCTGAGCGATTTGAAAGTTCTCCTCGAACGGCGAATCCAGAGCGGCATCGTGAAGGACAAGGCGTCCGTGATCGAACGCGAGATGCGCGCGGCGAAGCGCAAAAAGTAGACCGATAACGGGATTGCGCGGTGTGACGGATTCGGCACTTTCTGCGCGATGCTTTCGACCCTTGTGATGACGGTGATCGGGACGGACCGGCCCGGTTTGGTGCAGATGATGGCAGCGCGCGTGGCCGACCATGGCGGCAACTGGCTCGAGAGCCGGATGTGCCGGTTGGGCGGCCAGTTTGCCGGCATCGTCCGCGTGGAGGTGGCGCAGGAGCGTCGCGACGAATTGCTCAACGCATTGCGTACGCTCGAAGTGGACGGGTTGCGCGCGATCATTCACGCGGATGGTTTGGCGGTGGAAGGTGCCGGACGCACTGCCGTCCGCGACAAGACAGCGGGCGGTTCACTGGTCACCGTGGAATTGGTTGGCACGGATCGTCCGGGGATTTTGCGCAGCGTGTCGGGCGTGTTTGCCGCGCACCGCGTGAACGTCGAGGAACTCGCCTCGGAGCGCGTCGACGCCGCGATGGGCGGCGGCATGCTGTTCCAGGCGCGGGCAACGTTGTTCGTGCCGGCGGACGTGAAACTTGCCGCGGTCCGCGCCGACTTGGAAACGATCGCGGCGGACTTGATGGTTGACCTCAAGGTGGCGCCGGCGGAGCGCTGAGCCGATTGCACGACCTCAATTCACTTCGTTCCGATCTGGGTCGCCTGGGCGTCGCACCGGGTCGCGCGGTCGTGGTGCATTCCTCCCTGCGGCCGGTGGGTGCGGTGGACGGTGGCGCCGACACGGTGATTCGCGCCTTGGGCGAAAGCCTGGGACAAACCGGGACGCTGCTGTTTCCCAACCTGAATATTCCGCACGAGTTCACGGCGGAAAACCCGCCGCGTTTTGATCTGCAGAAGGATCCGATCCGGGAGCGACTCGGGGTGTTGCCGCAGGTTTTCAAGCATTCGTACGCGCGCGAATTCAGCCGGCATCCCACGCACGCGATGATGGGCGTGGGGCCGCACTGTGCCCGGCTTTTTGCGGGACACGAGGAGTCAGGACTTCCGTGCGGCCCCGGCACGCCGTGGTGGCGGCTCGGCGAAATCGGCGGTGCGATTCTCCTGCTCGGCGTCACCCAGCAAAGCAACACGAGCATCCATGGACCGGAGGAACGGCATGCGACCTACCAGCTCAGCGCGGCGCCGATTGACGGCGTGGTGATCGACGCTGGCCGGGAATTTCGCGTTTCGAGCCGGTTGCACCGGTGGGGCAATGCCTCCGATTTCAGCCGGATCAACCCGTGGCTGGAAAAAGCCGGCGGATTGCTTCGAGGAAAGGTTGGCGACGCGGAGTGCCTGCTCGTCGACGCCCGGATTTTCCAAACGGAAGTCGTGGCCCGGCTGCGAACTGACCCCCGCTTTCTTTTGCGATAGAAAGAGCGTCGTTGCGATGGACGGAATCGTCCGTTTCCGCTTTGAATCTCCGGGCACTTCCGAGTTACCCCTCACCGGAAGAAGCCCAAGTCCCGCCCCAGCGTTATCCCGTCCAAACGTTCCGATGCTTTCATTGAACAAACCGCCCCGGTCACGATTCCCGGTTGCCGCCGCACTGCTCTTGCTCGTGTGGGGCGGCCCCGCGGCCCTGACGCCACTCGCGGCGAAATCCTCCGAATGGAAGGACCTGCAAGGTACGCAATTCAAGGCGGAGCCGGCCCAGGTGTTCGGGCCGTTTGCCTTGTTCAAGACGGGAAACAACACCGGGCGCCGGGTGCTGTTGCGCGGCCTTTCCCCCGAAGACTGCGTGCGCTTTTATCGCGAAACGGCGTCCCGTCCGCCCCGCGCGCGCTCGTGGGCGCAGGCAAAAGGGGTGGCCACCCGCGAGGTGATCGGCCGCGCGCTCCGCGTGCAAGGCGACAAACTGGTCCCCGCCGATCTCACCGCGATTCCGGAGCCGGAAATTCTCATTTTGTTGTTCGGTTCGAACAACGACGGCGGATCCTGGCGTGCGGTCGGCGACCTTTCCGCGATCTACCGGCGCTTTCAACGGGTCGCACCGGGGAGGGTTGAAATTCTCTTTGTCGGAGTCCGGCACGATCAGCTGCAGCACAAGCGGATCGCCTGCGACACGAAGATGCCCTGGCTGGTCGCCGATTTTCAGATGCAGCCTTCCTTGGGAGACCTCGTGCGTCACGCGCCTGGCGAAGGGTCGGCCTTGGTGGCGTTGTCGCGCGAAGGCGTTCCACTCGTGAGCGGCTCGACCGGAACCACCGAGGAGGTTGCCAAGCTTGCGGACAAGCTGCGCGAATTGTTCGGCGCGCTCGAGATCGACAATCAGCGCGGCTGGCCCGATCGCTATCGTTACGAGCATTTCGTGCGTCCGCTGGCCCATGCGGAGGGTGGCACGGGCCCGTTGTTGATCGGAAATCCCCTCCGGGCCGACGGGCTGCGGGAGTACGAGGTCGCCCGCATTGAAGCGAAGCTGGCGGTGGCCGCGGATGGAAGCGTCACGGAGGTGACGTTGCAGCCCGGCTCGATTCTGCCTGCTGCGATGGCGGAGCCGGTCACGGCGGCCTTGCGCAAGGCTCCGTTTGCGCCCGCGATCGAAAACGGCCGCGCCGTCGCGGGCACCTTCGACTATGTGTTCGTCGTGCCACCGGCCAACGTGCAGGCCGAGGCCGATGTCGCGTGGGCGAATGGCGATGCCCGCAAGGAAATCCCCCTTGCTTCCTGGCTCGTGCTGAAACCCATCCATGTCGAAGAAAACAATTTCCTCGGAGTCGATCGCGTCGAGGAATCGGGCACGGTGGTTTTGAAGGCGGTCGGCGTGGCCGGAACGGTCACCCGCAAGGCGCAGATGAACGCGTTCAACAGCGACTGGTTCGCGGCGGCAGGAGCCGACAGCGTGCGACCGGTCCAGGGCGCGACTCAAATCGTCGACGGGCTCGAGTTGAAATGGACCCGGGTCACCCCGGCCGGCGAGCTCGTCAACTTTCAGAAAGGCACGGAGAACGTGAACTACTCGGTCGGCTACGCGTGGACGGAATTCGACGCGCCCGCGGACATGGAAGCGTGGCTCGGCCTGGGCAGCGACGATGGCGTGAAGATCTGGCACAACGGCGTTCTGGTGAACGACCAGTGGGTCCGCCGCCCAAGCCGGCTCGACGACGATGTCGTTCCCCTGCGGCTCACCAAGGGCAAGAACCGCCTGCTGATCAAAATTCAAAACGTCACCGGAGGATGGAGTTTCATCTGCCGGGTGCGCACACGCTGAGCTCGCGTGGTGTGAAGCCCGCGCCGTTGCCGGACGACGGTCAAACCGCCGCGCGCACCAAGGGAATTCGCCGCAACAAATCGGCGGCAATGAAACTGCCGGCCAAACCGAGAACGGTGAGAAGGCCCGCCATCACAAACGGGTTCGCGTGGATCCCGCGCAGTCCCAAGGTCACGCCAATCAGCACCGGGGTGTGGATGACGTAGACGCCGAATGACCGTTCGTTCAGCCAGCGTGTCCACGCCGCTTCAAAATTCAGGCGCCGGAAGGCGAACGCCATTATGCCCAGCGCCAGTGCGATGCCGGCGAATTGCTCCCATGCGGCAAAGCCGAGCGCCAGCCAGTTCCAACCGCCGTAAAACGGTGGCAGCTCCACGTCCGGCACCAGCACTGGCATCGCCGCGAGAAAGAGGCCGGTCACCGCGAGCGGACCGAGCACCACGGCGGTCCAGCTCCACAGTTTCGCGAAGGGAAGGCGCGCGATCGAACCGAGATCGAAATGTCGCGCGGCGATCGCTCCGAGCGAGAACGCGGCGACATACTGCGCGAAGAAACAAAACTGGAGGTTGAGAACGCTGACCCCGATGGGTTGCACGGTTCGCACCAGGAAACTCGCGAGCGTCAGGGCGAGCCCAAGCAGCAAAAACCGGGCGGGACGGATCGTCGGCCAGTGCTGGGGAGGCGCAGGTGCTTTTCCCGCCGCGGGCCACAACGTCCGGACGAGCGCCAGCAGGCCGGAGAAAACCAGCAGCGTTTCCACGAACCAAAGCGGCCCGGTTTCTTCCAAAAAACGTCCCGAAGCAAGAAAGCGGGAGTACGCTACCCCGAGTGGCGGCGGGTGGCCGGGCCAGGGATGCATGACGAAAAGGACGAATGGATTGATGATGAAAACGAAGGCGAGGAGGGGAACGCCCAACCGCAGCAAACGCTCGCGCACAAATTTCCCGACGCCGTGGCGTGCGATCGAGCCATGGGCGAAAAATCCGGCGAGGAAAAAGAGCAGCCCCATGAAAAACGCCTGGAGATGACCCTCCCAGATCAGGAACACCAATTTGGCGGGAAGCAGGGGCGGCTCCGGCTGCTCTTTGATGTACCAGTCACCGACGTGGCTGTAGGTGACGCACGCGTGAATGTTGACCACCAAAAGAATCAGCAGCGTCCTCAAGTTATCCACCCACGGCAGACGGAGGGCTGGCCTGTGACTCGGATTTTCGGGCGCCGCCGACGGCGCGACTTGCTCGGTGGGCATGGAAGCGAGAACACAGGTACAAGTGGGGAAGTTGCAGCGGTCCGGGGAGTTCTTTCTGGCGAAAGTCGCGTTTCGGTGTCCAATCCGGCTCGTTCGTTCGTCGAGTGATAGCAGCGGCCGAACGTCCCTCGCGATCGGCCCCCACCAACCTCAAATCAGGAGACCATCATGCGAAAGCTAGTCGTTTTTAATACGGTGACCGTGGACGGTTACTTCACGGGCGCGAACGGCGACATGAGCTGGGCGCACAAGAACGATCCGGAGTGGCAGGAGTTCACCAGCGGAAACGCCCGCGGCGAATCCGTCATGGTCTTCGGCCGGGTGACTTACCAGATGATGGCGGGGTGGTGGCCGAGCCCGCAGGCAATGAAGGTCATGCCTGACGTCGCCGGAAGGATGAACAGCGCATCGAAGATCGTTTTTTCGCGAACGCTCAACGAGGCATCCTGGAACAACACCACGCTGGTGAAGACCGATCCGGCGTCGGCGATTCAAAAAATCAAAAAGGAATCCGGGCCGGACCTGATCATTTTTGGGAGCGGCACCATCGTCTCGCTGCTCGCGGAGCACGGCCTGATCGACGAGTACCAAATCGTCCTGAGCCCCATCGTGCTCGGCCGGGGACGGACGATGTTCGAAGGCGTGAAGCAACCGTTGAACCTGAAGTTAACGGGAAGCCGGTCATTCAAGAATGGAAACGTCGTGCTGTACTATCAGCCGGCAAAATGAAACGGACTCGCGCGCGCACGGCCGTTGCTTCTCTGAAACGCCCGCGCGTGGCGTCCAAGCCAGCACCGCTCGCTCCCGACAAAATTGCGGCGGAGGCGGTCGCCGAATTAAAGCGGCTCGCGAGCGCGAAGGTTCGCGATGGCATGGGACGCTATGGCATTCCTTCCGACAAGGCGCTGGGCGTTTCCGTCGGCACGCTGCACCAAGTCGCGCGGAAGATCGGTCGCTCGCAGGAGGTCGCGGAATTGCTTTGGGAAACCGGCGTGTATGAAGCGCGCCTGCTCGCGGCATTCGTTGGCGAAGCGGAGAAACTGACGGTGGCCGGCATGGATCGCTGGTGTCGCGGTTTCGACAACTGGGCGGTCGTGGACACGGTGTGCTTCAAGCTTTTCGACCGGAGTCCGCTGGCGTGGGGCCGCGTGAAACCCTGGGCGCGGCAGCGTGGCGAGTTTCAGCGTCGCGCGGGGTTCGTCCTGCTCGCCTGCCTCGCGGCGCACGGCGATCCCGAGGAGGCGGATCTGGTCCGTTATCTCCCGCTGATCGAGTGGGGCGCCGCCGATGAGCGTAATTTCGTGAAGAAGGGAGTCAGTTGGGCGTTGCGCATGATGGGCCGGAAAAGTCCCGTCGTTCGCAGCGCCGCCCGCGACACGGCCCAAAAACTGGCGGACTCTGAAAACGCCTCGGCGCGCTGGGTGGGCCGGGATGCGCTGCGCGATTTAAAGTGACGCGGTGCGGGCGGCCTTCACGGCCTGACCGAGGTACCACGCGGCGACGCCCCACACCAAGCCGGTGCCCGCTTGCACCCCACCGAGAAACAAGGACTGCCGGAACCTGGGTTTATGGCCCCCGCCGTTGAGCGAAATGCCCATGTGAAGCAGCGCGAAAATTAAAAAGGACGCGCCGTAGATCGAGAACACGTGCAGGAAATGATCGGTCGCTGTCACGACAGGATGAAACCGTCCCCAGATGCCGCCGAAGACCAGGCTGATCCAATAGCCGAGGTAGCAGGCGCCAAGTCCGGTGAGCCAGGTCGGGCGATATCCCACCACTTTTTTTCCCGACCCGCGGATGATCGCCATCGCGCAGAGGCTGAGAATTCCGGCAACAATCGACAGGATCACGACGGTCGCAAGCTGGGGCATGGCGGCGAACGTCGGAAAATGTTTCGCCGTTGGCGAGCGAAGAAAAGCGCCAGTCCATCACAGGAGGATGAAATTTTTGTCGGACCGTCTGTCCTTTTTGCGGTCAGCGGTTCGTTGAGACAGGTAGATTCGTTAAACTAAAAATCCTGGAGGACTCCATCATGCCCACTGCCACCGCCGCCGCTACTGTCCACCCGCCCATCGCTTCGCGCGCCCAATGGCGTGCGCAACGCGTCCAACTGCTCGAGCGTGAGAAGGAAGTCACGCGCCAGTGGGACCGCGTTTCCGCCGAACGCCGGCGGCTGCCCATGGTGCGTGTCGAAAAGGATTATGTTTTCGAAGGCCCGTCGGGAAAACGCCGGCTGATCGATCTCTTCGAGGGTCGGGCGCAGCTGATCGTTTATCACTTCATGTTCGACCCGGCGTGGGACAAGGGCTGCCCCGGTTGCACCGGCTATGTCGATGCGTTGGGCGATTTGTCGATGCTCGCCCAGCGCAACACTTCGTTCGCTCTGATTTCACGCGCGCCCCTCGCCAAGCTCGAGGCGTACCGGAAACAGCGCGGCTGGAACCGCCCGTGGTTCTCTTCCTTCGGAAGCCCGTTCAACTACGACTTTCATGTGACCCTCGACGAGAAAGTCGCGCCGGTGGAATACAATTTCCGCTCCCGGGACGAGCTGGTGAAAAAAGATCCCAACAACAAACCCGAGGGCGAAGCGCATGGGCTCAGTGTGTTCTTCCAGCTCAACGGCGAGGCCTGTCACAGCTATTCCGCTTACGCCCGGGGCGTCGAAAGTTTGACCGACTCCTACAGCCTGCTCGATGTGACGCCGCTCGGCCGGCAGGAGGACTGGGAGGATTCGCCCGCGGGCTGGCCGCAGCAGCCGACGTACGGTTGATCAGTGCTGAACGGGAAGCGGAACCTATACGTCAATCGCGACCACTTCGTGGGCGGTGATGGAGGGGACCGTGACCTCCAGCCATTCACCGTCCTGCCGGAAGGCCGGCGTGAGATTGGCGACGAGCAGGCGGACCGATTTCGCGCGCAGTCCGCCAGGCAGGTGCGCGCGGACTTTCTGTTCGCCGACCGGCATGAGTTCGCGGATCGGCCCTTTCATCATCATCGGATTCGTCAGGTTCACGAGGTGCACGGTGAGCGATTGCTTCTGCTGCCAGAAGGTGACGTCGAGCACGCCCGGGCCGTGAACGGTCACCGGGGCCGGTTCGCTGGTCGCCCAAGTCACCGCGTTGCGCAGCAGTTTGCCGTGATCCGGGTCGAGAATGTCCCAGAAGGTGCGGTCGATGTCCCAGGGAAAATAAGCGACGCGACCGGCGCCGGCCTCGCGCAAATAAACCTGGGGGATGTCGGTGCGCGGTGTCGCGGTGAAAACCTTCTCCATCGGCAGATCGGGGTACGACGGGACGAGCGTGAGCGGCCGGTCGCGCAGGGGCGCGCGGGTGGTGACATCGACGCGCCAGACGCCGTGAATGATGCGCGGTGCGTCGGCAAGGCCGGCGAGCAGGGGATGATTCGGAGTGGATTCGTGCTCGAGGCGCACGTAGGCGTTGCGCATGGGGCCCTCGGTGCGGCCGGCGAAACTTGCGCCGAAAATATCGGCGAGGCCGAAGTCCGGTCGCGCCACGCCCCATTCGTCGTACAGGGAGGTTTCCGAGGTGGCGACGAGGCCGCCGCCGCGTTGCACGAATTCCCGGAGTTGCGCGCACTGGGATTCGGAGAGCGCGGCGATGTTGGGGAGGATGAGCGTCTTGAACGCCGCGAGGTGTGCCGGATCGAGCAGCTGGTCGTGCACCATCTCAAATGGAATGCGCGCCTCGATCAGCGCGTGATACCAGCCGTTGGCGGCGTCCTCGATGCGATTGGCGCGGGCGGAGTCGCCGGGGTGAAACCACGCGGTCTGTTGTGAGTACACGATCGCGACGCGTGCGAGCGGGCGTTCGTTCCGCAGGTAGCGCTCGGCGCCGTGACACCAGCGATAGACCTCTTCGACCGGTTTCAGCCAGCGGGGATCGTTCACGCTGCCGGCAAATTTTGTGAACCAGGGGCGGAGTCCGTTCGCGATTCCGTCGATCGCCCACAGGCGGATTTCCTCGGCGCTCTGGACGGAATCCTTCCAGCGGTAGGGCTCTTCCAGTCCGACGCTGAAAATGCCGATGATCGGTTTGTTTCCCATCGTGGCGCGAAATTCCTTTCCCTTTTGTCCGTTGGCCCACGGCACGGTGACGCCCCGCCTGGCCTGATGATCGGCCATGAGCGTGGGGGCGCGTTCGCCGATGCGTTTCATGTCGAGCGAACTCGTCGCTCCGCCGCCCGCGTTGGGTATCACGCAGGAGTCGGGATTGATTTTGCGAACCTCCGCATCCCACCGCTGCCAGAGGTCGAACAACCGGTCCTGATTCCAGAGGAGATAGGCCCGCCGGGCGGGATCCTGCGGGTTGGTCGTGCGCGGGAGGTCGTGGCCGGTGGCGGTTTTGAAATTCGCGCGGCAGTGTTCGCAGTAGCACATCCCGGAACCGTTCCAGCGGTTGATGAAAATTCCGTCGACGCGATACGCCGTCATGATCTCGCGCTTCACGTCGGTCATGAAATCGAAGTTGTACGGGCCGAGTCCGCACGTGACCCACAGCTCCGGCGAGGCCCAGTGGCGGCGGGGTTTTCCGTCGGCCGTGACTGCGATCCAGTCGGGATGGGCGGCCTGCACATCGTCGTACGTGGCGTGCGGATCGGTGCGGGCGATCACGACCATGCCGAGCTTGCGACACCCCGCGACGAGATCGCCGAACACATCGCGATCACCGAGCCACGCGCTGCGGTGGTGAAACGGGACCTTGGTCGGGTAGTAGGCGACACAGCCACCCGCGCTCAGGCAGACGGCGTCGGATTTGGTGCGCGCAAAATAATCGAGCCAGAACGCCAGGTCGAATTTGCCCGGATCGTCCTCGACGAGCGTGAGCTGGGCCCAGCGCATGGGCTTGTCGATCCACGATGGATTGGCGGGCGCGAGGCCGCCGGCGGGGAGGATGGCGGAGCCGGTTTCGGCGCCACGAGCGGATGACCACGCGAATTCGCCGACCGTGGCCACGGCTCCGGCGATCGCGGATGTTTTCAGAAAATCACGGCGGCTGAGATTGGGCATACAGAGAACGGGGTAGGGGTACGGGCTCGACGCGCCACGAGGTCCCAACGTTGCGCGAATCCCACTGCCCGCAACCGCGAACGGTCTGCCATCCGCCCGCGCCCTCTAAACGAAGACACTCGTCACAACCCGCTTCCTCCGGAGCATGTCACTTATTAAGTGACATTACCTCCGGGGGATTTTGAGACATGTCACTTATTAAGTGACGTTGTAGCTCTCAACTCTGCCCCATCTGGAATGCTGCGCGGGGGCTGGCCATCCGCCGCTGGGCAGGGTTGACCTCGCACCCGCGCTTCGGAAGATCGGCGGCGCCAACCGGCGGTGTCAGCGTTACCCCAAGAATCAGAGTCACCGTCGGACGGACCGCGCGTCTTTCGCATTCACCCCCGCTTACGTCGCATGCATTGGTCACAAAGCTACTCGCCGTTTGGCGGCATTGGAGTTTCCGCTCTGGTCGCCGCGCTGCCGGTGGTGACGCTGCTGGCGCTGCTGGCTTTTTTTCATGTGCGCGCGCATCTCGCCGCGGTGGCGTCGCTGATCGTTGCGCTCGTGGTTGCCGTTTTTGCGTACGGCATGCCGGCGTCGCTCGCCCTGGCGTCGGCGGGATACGGCGCGGCCTTCGGGCTGTTTCCCATTGGCTGGATCATCGTCAACGCGATCTTTATTTATCAGCTCTCCGTCGAGACGGGGCAGTTTGCGGTGCTGCAAAACCAGATTGCCGGCGTTTCGGGGGACCGCCGGATTCAGGCGCTGCTGATCGCGTTTAGTTTTGGCGCGTTCATCGAAGGATCCGCGGGTTTCGGCGCGCCCGTGGCGATCACGGGCGCGCTGTTGATTGGACTTGGATTCCGTCCGCTCGAGGCGGCCAAGCTCGCGCTGATCGGAAACACGGCGCCTGTTGCCTTCGGGTCGCTCGGGATTCCGCTGATCACGCTCGCGAAGGTGACAGGACTCGATCTGCAACTGCTCAGTGCGATGGTCGGGCGACAGCTGCCGTTCTTCTCGCTGCTCATTCCTTTCTGGCTCGTCGCGGCGCAGGTGGGCTGGCGCGGCATGCGCGCGGTCTGGCCCGCGTGTCTCGTCACGGGGGCCAGTTTTGGCCTCAGCCAGTTTCTCGTCAGCAACTTCGTCGGTCCGATGCTTGTCGACACCATCAGCGCGACCGTGTCGATGGCGGCGCTGGTTTTGCTGATGCGTTTCTGGCGGCCGGGCGATGGGTCGGCGAGCGACGTGGCACCTCGGACTCTTGCGCCCCGGCCGGCGCTGGCTTCAGGCGCCCGGGTTCGTGCGTGGCTGCCCTGGATTTTTCTCTCGGTGTTCGTCTCGATCTGGAGCCTGCCGGCGACGAAGAGTTTTCTGAATGGGGTTTTCGCGCCGGCTTTGAACGTGCCGCTGCTGCATCAGGCCGTGGAACGGGTTCCGCCCGTGGTGTCGCGGCCTGAAATGGAGCCGGCGGTGTTCGTGTTTAATTTTCTTTCCGCGACGGGCACTGCGCTGCTCCTGGCCGGGGTGGTGGCAGCGTTTTGTTTGGGCGTGGGCCCGCGTGCCCTCGCCGCGCTCTATGCGCGCGCGTTCTGGCGGGTGCGCGTTTCGCTGCTCACGATCGGCCTGATGCTGGCGCTCGGGTTCACCACGAGATACAGCGGCACCGATACGACGATGGGGCTCGCGCTGGCGGCGACTGGCGGGTTCTACCCGTTCTTCTCGCCGCTGATCGGCTGGCTGGGCGTCGCGCTGACCGGCAGCGACACCTCGTCGAACGTGCTCTTTGGCAATCTGCAAAAAAACACCGCGCAACAACTCGGGTTCTCACCGATCCTCATGGCGGCTTCGAACAGCTCCGGGGGAGTCATGGGCAAGATGATCGATGCGCAGAGCATCGTCGTCGCGAGCGTTGCGACTGGCGGCCATCCTGACAGCCCGGATGCGGGTTCGATTCTTCGCGCTGTTTTCTGGCACAGCGTCGCACTGGCCTTGTTGATGAGTGTGCTCGTCGTGCTTCAGGCCTACGTCTGGCCGGGCGTGGTCCCCGGGTGAGCTTTCGCTATTCTCCGCCCGAACCGCCGCCACCGCCGCCATCTCCACCCCCGCCTCCGCCTCCGGCGTCGCCGGAAGCGAAACCTCCGGAATCGTGTCCACCGGAATGTCCGCCCGAGTCATGATGATGACTTCCGGGTGAGGGGTCGTGGTGCGTTCCGGGGTTGGAGTGGTGATCGTGGTTTCGATGGCCGGAACTCGAGTGATCGATATGGCCGCCGCCGAATAAATGGGACGAGTCGGTTGAACCGGAGGAACCACCGTGAGGGCCGGCGTTTTTGGCGGTGATCACCATCGCGACCACCGCAACGACGAAAACGGCGATGAGGAGGAAGACGAACATGGGAGGAGCTGGGAAGTTAAAGGCCTTGAACCCCGACCATCCGCTGCGTCTCGGTATCCCAGACCTTGAGCCGGAGGCATCGCGCAATGTCCACGGGCCAGAGCGATGTTGTTTTGGGCGACTGGAGTTCGCGGATCGCGCGACTCACCTCGGGGAGCCGATAGAACGGGATGCGGGCGTTCAAATGATGGATGTGGTGGTAGCCGATGTTGGCGGTGAACCACGCGAGAATCCGGCCCGTGCGCATGTAGCTGGAGGATTCGAGCGCGGCTTTTTCGTAGGTCCATCCATTCTTTTCGCTGAAGGATACGCCCGGAAAATTATGCTGCGCGTAGAAGAAATATGCGCCCACCGCGGAAAGAATGAAGTGGGGAAGCAGCTGTGCGAACACGAGCGCCTGCCAGCCGCCGAAGCTCACCAGTGCGATTCCGATCGCCGCGTGCGCGAGCAGGGCAACGAGGCAGTCGAAGTGCCGCCGCGGATGGTTGAGGAACGGGTTGAGGCACATCCCATAGAGAAACATGAAGACGTAGCCGAAGAGGATCGTGCAGGGATGGCGGATGAACAGATAAACAAAACGCTCCCCCTTGGAGCTGCGTTTGAACTGCTGCTTGGTCATGATCGGGTACGACCCGATGTGCGAACCGGCCAGCTTCGAGTTGTGATGGTGGTGATGGTTGTGCGAGCTGCGCCACACACTGCTCGGGGTCAGGGCGAAAATACCGAAAAGGCGCATCAAGCTCTCGGCCAGTTTCGAATGCGGTAAAATCGCGTGATGCTGCTGATCGTGATAGATCACGAAAAAGCGCATGAGCAGCAGTCCGGCCGCAACGCTGCCAGCAAGCCGCACGCCCCAGGGAATATTCGCGAGCGTGATCGCGAGCGCGGCGCCGAGCAAAAAAAGCGTCGAGAGAACCACCCACCAGCTCCGGAGCGCGTCGTCGCGGGCGAACGGTTTCGTGGCGAGAATAAGTTCCGCACCCACTTTGGGGGAATGCGTGGGTGGGGGAAGGGTGACCATGAACGCCCTGAAGCTGATGAAGACTTCTCGCCTTCGTGCAAGGTCGCACTCGTGGCGTTGCGACCGCACTCCGCCCCCACGCCATGGAGGACTTTGCGGGAACCGTTTAGCGCGACACGCGGGAGCGTGTTCGCTCAGCAGTAACGGAGTCTTCCGGCGAAAACGCAGGCGAGGCTCTCACGCGTGGCTTCCGGACGCGACCGGTGGATGCGCAATGCCGCATCGGCTTGCACAAGATCGTGCAACAAGCGTTCCGCTTCATCGTGCTGTGGGAGTTTCGCGACATGCTCAACGAGCCACGCGAGCGCGGACGGTGGCTGATGTGTTCCGCTGGTCAGCTGGTTTACGGCGGCCCGAACCGCGGTGCGGTTAAAGCCCCAGGCGGCCAGTGCGAGAAACTCGCGAGCCGCCCGGTCGCAGGCGAATTGATGGTGGAGGAGGCTGTTCGGCATCATAAAAAACTTTCAGTCGACGTGGGAGTGGGGTTTGCGGTGGACCGCGCCGAACAGGGCGCATGCACCGAGAAAACTGATGATCTGAATCGGAGTGGAGATGGTGAGGAGGGCGGTGATCGCGACCACGACGAGGAATTTGAGGGTTGTTTTCATGGGGAGTTTTGGAGGTACGAGGGTGACATCCGCACCATACATTTATTGCCTTTTGTTTGCTATAATCCGGCCCACGGTAAAGTCGTAATGAATCCCCTGATCGCTCGGCCCATTTGGTAAGCGAAAGGCTTAAGCCGTCAGAAAAGCGGTTGGCCGAACTTCAAAGATTACCCCATGAGATCGGTCCCCTTTATTCGCCGCGAAACGTCAGGCGAGTTACCCCTCGGTTTGCTTCGTCTCCCTATGTTCTTCGCTCACTCCGTTTTTAAATCGGCGCTTTGCACGGCCTTGCGGCTGGCGCGAGTGGTCAGCGTCTGCCCCGTGTTGATCGCTGCGGCGAATGGACTTCACGCCCAAGCCACTTCCTCCGTCAGCCCGCCGGCGCGGGGCACCGAGCGGGCCAGCTCGGAGGAAGTCGCGCAGCTGAAAAGCGGTCCACCGTTGCCCTACGCGGTGGATCCCGCATGGCCGCAGCTGCCGAAGGGCTATAATTTTGGCCAGTGCTCCGGCGTCGATGTCGACCGGCACGGCCACGTGTGGGTTTTCAATCGCGGCGCCTGGCCGGTGATGGAGTTCGATCGGGCGGGAAAATTTCTGCAGGCATGGTCCAGCGATACCTTTCGGGTCCTCTCCGCCCATGGACTCCGGGTCGGTCCCGACGACAATTTATGGTGCGTCGACGTCGACGGTCACGTGATCTTCAAGCTCAACCGCGAAGGCCGAGTCTTACTGTTGCTCGGCAAACGCCAGGGCGTTCCGGGTAACAATGACGCGGTCGACGGCTTTCAGCGTCCCACCAACGTCGCCTTCAAGGCCGGCGGCAACGTCTACATTTCCGACGGGTACGTGAACAGCCGCGTGGTCGAGGTCACCGCCGGCGGTGATTATGTGAAGCACTGGGGCAAGCCGGGCCGCGGCGATGGGGAGTTCAACATCGCCCATGACGTGGCCGTGGATCCCGAGGGGAAGGTTTATGTGGCCGATCGT
This sequence comes from Opitutaceae bacterium, assembly GCA_036261745.1. Taxonomy (GTDB): domain Bacteria; phylum Verrucomicrobiota; class Verrucomicrobiia; order Opitutales; family Opitutaceae; genus DATAKE01. The sequence goes on along the minus strand of DATAKE010000119.1, from coordinate 4,441 downwards.
GCGAACGAGCGCATCCAGGTTTTCGACGCGGAGGGAAAATTTCTCGCGCAATGGACAAATCTCGGGGCGCCATGGGGACTCACCTATTCGCCGCGCGACCGCGCGCTCTTCATGTGCGACGGAAAATACAACCGCATCGTGAAACTCAGCCTCACCGGCGAAGTGCTCGGCACGCTTGGCACCTATGGCAAGGCGCCGGGCCGGCTCGACTACGCGCACAGCATCGCCGTCGACCAATCGGATGGGAGCATCTACACCGCCGAGGTGAGCAACGCCCGGGTCCAAAAATGGGTGCGGCAGTAAATTCGCGAACGCGCCCGCTGCAAAAATCTCTTTCTCCTCATGACCACGAATCGCCGAAAATTTATCGCCACGGCTCTCGCCGGCGCCGCCACGGCCGCGCTTTCCAATGCGGGCCGCGGCGCCACCGCCGCGGCGCGCAGCAACGATACCCTCCAGGCCAGGTATGCGAAGCTGGACGCGGTCCTGGCCGCGCCGGTTCTCAAGCGGCAGCTTTTCAGTGCGCCGGTCATCATTGAGACGCTCGAGCTGCTGCGGTATCAAAACTCCTTCATCTGCCGCGTGCGTTCGACGGATGGCGCGGAAGGGCTTTCGGTTTCAAACAACGGCCAGCAAATTTCCCTCTGGGCGATTCAGGTGAACCGGCTGCAACCGTTCTTCCTGGGCAAGGACGCGCGGGATTTGGACAGCCTGCTTGAGGAGGTCTACGTGTACCAAAGCAACTACAAGCTCCAGAGCCTCGCGCTCTGGGTGCCGCTCGCGACGATCGAGTTTGCGATTCTCGACATGCTCGGTCGCATCGCGAAGAAACCGATGGGCCAGCTCCTCGGTGATCTGCACAATAAAAAAGTTTCCGTCTACCGCGCGAACGGGGAACGCGATGTCACGGCCGAGGCCGTCATGGTGAACTTGAAACGCCAGGTCGAGGAATCGCAGGCGAAGGCGCTCAAGATCAAGATCGGCGGCCGCATGAGCCACCCGGAGTTTCCCGCGGGCCGCTCCGAGAAACTCATCCCGATGGTGCGGAAGGAATTTGGCGACCAGATGGTCTGCTACGCGGACTCGAATGGCTCCTATGGCGTCGAGGAGGGGATCAAGTTCGGCAAGCTCCTCCAGGAATACAAATTCGCCTTCTATGAAGAACCGGTGCCGTTCGACTGGTACGAGGAGACGAGGCAGGTGGCCGATGCCGTGGATATTCCACTCGCGGGCGGCGAGCAGGAATCGAGCATGCACGCCTTCCGCTGGCTGATCGCAAACGACGCGTTGGATATCGTCCAGGCCGACGTCTATTATTTTGGCGGATTGATTCGCTCGATGAAGGTGGCCCGCATGGCGCAGGCGATGGGGAAGCTCCACGTGCCGCACATTTCCGGCGGGATGGGATACCTCTACATGATCCATTTCGTTTCCGTGATCCCCAACGCGGGTCCGTATCACGAATTCAAGGGCCTGGACCGCGCGCTGAAATACGAGTGCAAGACCTCGGATCTTCTCACCACCGGCGGGGAAGTCACCGTGCCAACCAGCCCGGGCTCCGGCATCGAAATCGATCCCGATTATCTCAAGAAACACAGCGTGGTGGAACGCACCCAGGGCCGGGCCGACGAATAAGCCCGGATGGGAGGCAGCGAACCGGCGCGCCTCGTTGCACGGCCGCGATGATCGCGACCTCCTTTTGCTTGGTTTCGCCGCCGTCGCATGGTCGACTCCGCGTTCGTCAACGTGGACTCCGCTGAACTCCTTCTTCGCCGTCGCGTAAATCAACAACTGGCCGGCACGCGTTTCCGGGAGCCTCAGGAGATCGTGGGCTGGCTCGGTGCGATGCAGGCGCAGGAATATGCGATGACCAAATGGTCCATCGGCCTCCGGCTTCCTCAATCGACCGACGCTTCGGTCGAAGCAGCGGTCAACCAAGGTTTGATTTTGCGCACCCACGTGCTGCGGCCGACCTGGCATTTTGTCACCCCGGCAGACATCCGCTGGATGCTCGAACTAACAGCGCCGCGCGTGCGCGCTTTCATGGCGTACAACGACCGGTTGATCGGGATGAGCCGTCCGCTGTTCCGCCGGCTCAATTCGATCTTCAGGAAGGCCCTGCGCGGTGGAAACCAACTCACGCGCGCGGCGCTCCACGCGGAGGCATTGCGCGCCAAAATCCCGTTGAGCGGCCAGCAACTCGCTCACGCACTCATGCAGGCGGAGTTGGACGGGCTCATCTGCAGCGGTCCGCGCCAGGGGAAGCACTTCACGTACGCCTTGCTCGACGAACGCGTGCCCGCGACCAAGCCCAAGACCCGCGATGCGGCGCTGGCGGAACTCGCCCGCCGCTATTTCGCGAGTCGCGGACCCGCCACCGCACACGATTTCGCCTGGTGGAGCGGGCTGACGGTTGCCGATGCGAAGGCGGGCATCGCTTCCCTGGGGCCGGAGTTCGCGCACGAAACAATCGACGGCCGGAATCATGTGTTCTCCGCGCGAGCGATCCCGACGCGTTCCCAGCAAACCAGCTCCGCGACGTTTCTGATGCCCGATTACGACGAGTACGGAATTGCGTACAAGGATCGCAGCGCGCTTTTCGGCGGAGATCGAGGGACGGGCCCGCGTCAAAACGCGGAGCTCGCCTACAATCGCATGATCGTGATCGACGGAAAAATCGAAGGCACCTGGCGTCGAACGGAAACGAAGAGCGACTTCATCATTGGGGTCGTGCCCTTTGCGCCCCTCGGAAAAACGAAGCGCGCTGCGCTCACGAAAGCCGCGCAGCGTCTGGGAAAGTTCTTCGATCGGAAGGCGCGATTGGTTGAGCGTCAGTAGCGACTTCGCGCGCGCGCGATGGTCAGCAGGTGCGGAGCCGCCCGGCGAAATCGCAGGTGCGGAGTTCGCTCTCGGCTTCGGGACGTTCGCGGTGGGCGCGCAATGCCGCGTCCGCCTGCACCAAATCCTGGAGGAGACGGCCCGCTTCCGCGGACTCGGGCAGTTTGGCGGTGTGTTCCACCAACCAGGCCAGGGCGGAGACACCCTGGCTCGCGCCGCTGGTAAGCTGGTTCACCGCGGCACGCACCGCGCTGCGGTTGAACCCCCAGGCCGCCAGCGCAAGGAATTCACGCGCGGCGCGGTCGCATTCGAGTTGGAGGTGAAGGAATGTATTTCGCATAGGGATGAGGACCCCCACCGACCCAAACCTGGCAAGTCGGTTCTACGCGCGAAAACGTTCAGCAAAAACCTGAGGATTTTTCCGGGGGAACCGTGACGGCGCCGAGGTTCCGCTTCCAAGCCAGCAGCCGGTTTACGCGGTTACGCGCAGATTTTTTTCACGCGCCTCTCTCCGGCCGGACTGGATCTTCCGTCCCTGGCCGGAAGATCAGTGATGCACGTACGTGTTCGTGACGGTGGTGATCTGCTCGATCGTGCCGTCGTCGTTGTCGTCGAACTCGGACTGGAGACCGATCACCAAATCGTGCTGGCCGTACACGAGGGTCGTGGTCACGACCGAATCAACGATGCCGTCGTTTTGGTTGTCGTTGGTTGTCACGAAGCCCGTGACGTCACCGTGACTGTCGAAGAGGTTGACGCGGGTGTTGACCGTATCGCCGGGATCGCTGGCATCTCCGTCGGCGTTCAGATCGAGGGTGGTCACCGTTTGAAGCAGGTCGTCGTGTTTGTTGAACGTGTTTTTCAGCGTGACGATCTGGTCCGGATTTCCGTCGAGGTTTCCGTCATCGTCGGTGTCCGATGCAGTCACGATCACGAGGGGATTGCCGTGTTTGTCGAAGGTGCTGGTCTGGTGGCGAATGATATCCGGACTCGGATCGCCGTCGTTCTCGACGACCTGGTCGAAGGCGACCCGGTTGCCATGTTTGTCGTAGGTGAAGGTGGACGTGGCGGTGAGATCGATCGTCCCATCGGCTCCCGTGTCGAGTTCGAGCACTGAACTCAGCGGCTTGCCATGATTGTCGTTCGTGAACGTCGTCGTCTGGATCTGTTCGAAGGCACCGGTTTGAACGGTCACGGATTGGGTCAGGTTGCCGTGACTGTCGTAGGTGTTCGTCGTGGTCGCGGTTTGATCGATGGTGCCATTGGCGCCGAAGTCCTGCTCGGCGGCGGACTCGGCGAGCAGATAGGTCGGTCCTCCAAAGACGGGTGAGACGAAGGGGATTGTCAGCAGGAGCAGGCAGGCTCGCACAGGAAGAGCGAAGGCACGCATCGATTTCATGGGGTATGATCTAGCTGGGGATGACAAATGGGAGCCAAGCTGCAAACGCTTTATCCCGTTGCCGAGGTGAGATGACGCCGGGAAGGCACGTTTGGGAACAAAAAAAATGACGGGTTAGCCGTTAGCCTCAATGGCGCATGCCTCTGGCCAGGAGCGGAAAAGACCTGGGGGGCATCCCGGCTGTTCCAGAAATCAGCGCGAGGG
>DATAKE010000116.1:0-56284 GCA_036261745.1 Opitutaceae bacterium | reverse complement strand
CGTAGAGCGATGCCAGCGGAACATAGGTCGGGCCCATGAGGGAATTCGGGCCGCTGACGAGCGTCACGGTTTGCGAGGCCGGAGTGATGTAGCCCTCGACCGGGGAGAACTCGACGGTGTGGATGCCGAGGCTGAGATTATTGAGCGCGGTGGGGAAGCTCTGCCACGCGCCGCCGTCGAGCCGCCATTGCGCCGCGGGCAGCGCGAGCGAAACGTAGAGCGATGCCAGCGGAACATAGGTCGGGCCCATGAGGGAATTTGGGCCGCTGACGAGCGTCACGGTTTGCGAGGCGGGAGTAATGTAGCCCTCGACGGCGGAGAACTCGACGGTGTGAATGCCGAGGCTGAGATTGCTGAGCGACGAGGGGAAACTCTGCCAGGCGCCGCCGTCGAGCCGCCATTGCGCGGGGGGCAGCGGCGGGAGGGAAACATAGAGGGAAGCGAGCTGGATGTAGCTGCGGGTCAGGGGCGGATTGGCGCCCGCGACCAGGGTGACCGTTTCCGACGCGGGCGTGAGATACCCATCCACCGTAGAGAAATCCACCGTGTGAATTCCGACCGAAAGATCGTTCAGGATTGTCGTGGTCGACTGCCAGGCGCCGCCATCGAGCCGCCACTGCGCTTGCGCGGGAGTCAGCGAAACATTGAAGGAAGCCCGGGGCGTATAGTTGCGGTCGAGCGCGAGTGACTGGCCGGGAGTAAGCGCAATCGTTTCAATCGCCAGCGGGTCGTGGTTTAAAACCGAAGCGTATTCGATCGAGTAGCTGCCGGGGGCGAGACCGGTGACGGTGGCACCCGCATTCTGCCACAGACCGAAGGGAGTCGTGCCCGGGAAAATCCGCCAGGTGGCGCTGGCCGGTGTCAGGTTAACGGTCACGCTGGCGGGCTTGATGGGATATTCCTTCCACATCGATGCGTGCTGCCGGAGAGCGAGCGAAATGGTTTCCGAGGGCAGTGGGTTGTAGTCGCCGCCGAGATCGGAGAAGTCGACGGTATGGGATCCCTCGTCGAGAAAACTCACGACCGCTCCGCTCGCTTGCCACGCGCCGCCATCGACCCGCCATTGGCCGGTATTCGGTACGAGTTGAACCTGCAGGGTCGGTTTCGTTGATTGATATTCGACCGGTCCCGACAGACTGCCGGCGGACACGAGTGTCACCGGGGGGAAGGGCGGCGGGTCATAAAACGCGAGCGGCGAAAACTCCAAGGTGTAGGTGCCGGGGACGACCCACACCGTGACATCGCTCGCGTTCCAATCCCCGCCGGGGATCCGCCACTGGCCGGTGTTGGGAACGAGCGTGAGTCGAACCGAGGCCTTCTGTGTGTAGGTGCGTGAAAGGGAAAGACTCTGGCCAGCCGCGAGCGCGACGGTTTCCGCGGGCGGGTTGATGTACTCCGGGTACGCCGTGTACTCCACCGCATGGTTGCCCACCGCGAGATTCGACACGGTGGCACCACTTGCCTGCCACACGCCGCCGTCGACCCGCCACTGGGCGTTCGAGGCCGAAAGCGTCACCGTGAGCTGCGCGAGCTGGACGTAACTGCGAGAGAGCGAGAGCGATTGTCCGCTGGCGAGCGAAACGGATTCCGACGGAGGAGCGTTGTAGCCGGCGAGCGCCGCGTAATCCACGGTGTGCGCCCCGACCGCGAGATGAGTGACGGTCGCTCCACTTGCATTCCATGCCCCACCGTCGACGCGCCACTGCGCGCTGGTCGGGGTTAGCGTGATCGAAAGCTGCGCGAGCTGGACGTAGCTGCGGGTGAGCGTCAGCAACTGGCCGGCGCCGAGCGTTACGGATTCCGTCGCCGGCGCGGTATAACCCGATACGGCGGAGTAGTTGATGGTGTGGCTGCCCACCGCGAGATTGGCGACCGTCGCACCACTGGCCTGCCACGCACCGCCGTCGACCCGCCATTGCGCGCTGGTGGGCGAGAGCGTTACCTTGAGTTGGGCGAGTTGTGTATAGTTGCGCGCGAGCGTGGTTGTTTGTCCGGCGGTAAGTGTGACCGTTTCCGCTGACGGCGCCGCAAAGCCGGACACGCCGGTGTAGTCCACCGCATGATTTCCCGGAGTGAGGCCGCTCACCGTCGTGCCGCTCGTCCGCCAGGCGCCGCCATCGATCCGCCATTGTCCGCTCGACGGTGTGAGCGTGATCTTCAGTGACGCCGTTTGCACATAGGTGCCGGTCTTCGTCGTTGTTCCGCTGACCACGGCCACTGTCATTGAAGCCGGCGCGACCCAGCCCGAAACCGCTTTGAAATCGACCGTGTGGTTGGCGTTGGAAAGCCCGTTGACGGTGGTCCCGCTATTTCGCCAGGTCCCACCATCGACCCGCCATTGCGCCCCGGCGCTGACCGCTTGGGAAGGAGCGAGATTAACTTTGAGATTACCGGCGTGAAGCGCGGTGCAAAACAGACAGCACAACGCGATAACCAGGCGCGAGAGGATCGTCATAGAAGTTGGGGCTGGGATTCGGCCGCGATAATCCCGAACACCTAACTTCATGCAAACCAAACGCGTGTAATAGTTTTATGAAGCGCCGCTGCGAAACGATGGCGTTGCGCTCACGCGGCCAGGCCCGCCGCGAGGGCGAGCGCACCTTTCGCGCGATTCAAAATGTAGAGGTGGTAACCCGGTGCGCCGCGTGCGATCAGATCGCGAATTTGCGTGAGTGCCCAGTCGAGCCCGAGGGTCTCGACAACTTCCGTGTTTTCCGCGCCGGCTTCGAGGCGCGTGATGAGTCTTTTCGGCAGCGAGGCGCCGCACATCGTCGTGAAGCGCTGGATCTGCTTCAACGAAAGCACCGGCATGATTCCCGGCACGATCGGCACCGCGATTCCCGCCGCGCGACAGCGGTCGACGAAACGGTAGTAAACTTCGTTGTCGAAAAAGAGCTGGGTCGTGATGAACGCCGCGCCGGCGTCCACCTTGATTTTCAAGTGGGTGAGATCCGTCTCCGCCGAGAGAGCCTCCGGGTGTTTTTCCGGATAACCGCCGACGCCCAGGCAAAAATCCGGGTGGCGCTCCTTCAGCAGCTTGGCGAGGTCGCTTCCGTAGCGAAGGCCATCCTTGTAGGGAGTGAACGTCGTCTCACCCTTCGGCGGATCGCCGCGGAGCGTCATGATGTTTCGGAAACCCCCGGCATGAATGCGATCCGCCACCTCGCACAGCTCAGCCCGGGTGTGGCCGACGCAAGTGAGGTGAGGCATCACGGTGAAACCAAAATCGCGTTTCAGAAAATCGCAGATTTGCGCCGTGCGATCCCGCGTCGTGCCGCCGGCGCCATACGTGACCGAAACAAAATCCGGTTTGATCCGCTGCAGCGCCGTGGCCGTGGCGCGCAATGCCTCGACGCCGGCTTCATCCTTGGGCGGAAAAAACTCCAGCGACCGGAGCGGGCGTTGGAGTGCGAATAGCTCGGAAATGGGCCGGTCGGGCGAAATCACGCATCAACGCATATGGAAGCGTTGATATGTGTAAAGCGCTTGTTTTCGTGAGTCGCTTCAAGTCACGGGTTGGAGCTGCTGTCGCGACGATAGGCGCGCCAGCCACCGAAGTGGGAAATATCCTTCGAGCCCACGAGTGCGAGGGGTTCGCACAGAAAACCTTTCACGGCCGTTCCGTCCTCAAGGAGGAGCGTGCCGATTCCGAGGGGGGGCGGGATGGCGGCGACGAACTCCGCCCATGCGGCCGGCGCGAGTGACCACACTTCCACTTCAATCGCGACACCTTCCCCCGGTGTCACCCGCTCCAGGCCGGGTTTTGGCGGCACCGTCCCCACGAGTGCGTGCAAGCGATAGCAATTCGCCGTCTGGGTGGTTCGAACGAGCCGGCCTCCCCGCGAGGTGAGTTCGCGGTTCAGCGGCTGACCCGTGAGATGAGCGCCGACCACCGCGAGATTAAGGCGCGTTGGTGCGGCAGGGTGAATTTCGTCCGCGACGGATTTTTCCGGCAGGGGCTGGCCGGTAGCGCCGAGCGTGTGTCCCGTGGCGCGATGAAACGCGCTTCCGAGACCGGCGAGTTTTTCGTCGCTCCATGCCGGGCCGAAAAGCGTCACGCCGAACGGCAATCCATCCACGCGAAAACCGGCGGGCACCGCGAGCGCGGCGGTATCGAGGAGGTTGGCGAAGTTCGTGTAGTGGCCGAGCCGCGAGTTGAGCGTGATTGGGTCGGCCTCGACTTGGGCGCGAGTGTAGATCGTGGCCGCGGTCGGCAGCAGGAGGGCGTCGATCGATTCCCAGACTTTGTCCGCCGCACGGCGCAGCGCCGCGAGTTGGTAGAACGCCTCAAACGCGTCGACCGCGAGCGGTTTTGCGCCGCCCTCGATGATCTTGCGTGTCACCGGGAAAATCGCGTCCGCGTTTTTCGCGTGAAACGCGCGCACCGCAGCCCAGCGTTCCGCGACCCACGGCCCTTCGTAGAGCAACCGCGCCGCATCGCGAAAGCTCGCGAAATCGATCTCGACGCGCACGCCGCCCAGCCGCTCGAAGCCGCGGACGGCCGCGGCAAACGCCACCGGTGAAAGCGTGTCGCCAAACCATTCGAGTTGGTCGGCCGCGGGCACGCCGAACCAGAACGGCGTCAGCGAAGCCGCGGTTTCCGGGGCGGCTGCCTCGGCCGGCGCCGGTCGTGAAAAGGAGTCAGCCGGATCGAACCCGCCGCAAATCCGCGCCACCGTCGTCGCTTCCCCGACGGTCAGCGCGAACACCGACACACAGTCCAGCGAACGACACGCCGGCACCACGCCCCGGGTGCTGAACCAGCCGCGCGTTGGCTTTACCCCGACGAGGTTGTTGAACATCGCCGGCACACGTCCCGACCCCGCGGTGTCGGTTCCGAGCGCAAAACTCACCAGCCCTGCCGCGACCGCAACGGCCGATCCACTGCTCGAACCGCCGGGGATCATTTCCGGATGAAACGGATTTCGCGGCACGCCATGGGGCGAGCGCACGCCCACGAGACCGGTGGCGAATTGATCGAGATTGGTTTTGCCGACGGGAATCGCCCCGGCCTCAAGCAGGCGCTGCACCACCGTGGCGGAGGCCGGCGGCGTGTAACTGAACTCCGGGCACGCCGCGGTCGTGGGCACGCCGGCGAGATCGATGTTGTCCTTGATCGCGAACGGTACGCCGAACAGCGGCTGCTCCGCGGGCCCGCGCGCCTCGACCCGGCGGGCGTGGACAAGCAGTTCATCGCGCGAAAGCCGGTGGATCCACACAGCCGGGTCGCCGTGCGCATCGATCCGCCGGCAGATTTCATCGACGAGGGCGGTCGGCGTGAGCGTGCCCCCGGCGTAGCTGGCGCGGAGGGTTTCAAGATCGAGGGAGAAAGACATTTCGGAAAGGGGTCTCGCGAAGGAAACGAAGGGGGCGAAGGTGCGGGAAGACGCTGAAGGTCTACAGCTAGTTTCCCGCCAGTTTTGCTTCCTTCGCTCCCTTCGCGTCCTTCGCGAGGCAATTTTTTCAGCCTTCGAGCACGATGAGGGTTTCGCCGGCATTCACCGGTTTGCTCTCGACGCAGCGGACTTCGCGGATTTTTCCGGTGCGGTTGGCGACGACGGTCACCTCCATCTTCATCGATTCGAGAATGACGAGGGGGTCACCGTCTTTCACCGTGTCGCCTGGGGCCACGGCGATTTTCCAGATGTTACCCGGGATGTGCGCGGGAACCGCGGTGCAGCCGGCGGGGATAGCCTGCTCGTCGACTGCCGCGGCGGACTCCGACTCGGCGGAGAAGTTGAGCTGGCCGCTTTCCTCCCAGCGCTTCCGCTCGGCTTCGAACGAGGCCTGCTGGCGGGTCTTGAAGGCGGTGATCGTGTCGGCGTGGGTCGCGAGGAACTGCTGATAGTCGCGCAGCCGGAAAGTGGTTTCCTCGAGCTTGAGCTTCACTTTGCCCTGCGGGAAATCTTCGCGGAACTTCGTGAGCTCGGCGTTCGACACCGGATAAAAACGGATCTGGTCGAAGAAGCGCAGCAGCCAGGGCTGTCCGTCGGTGAATTCGGTCGTCTGTTTGTAGCGGTTCCACATCTGGCAGGTGCGGCCAATGAATTGATAGCCGCCCGGTCCTTCCATGCCGTACACACAAAGGTACGCGCCGCCGATGCCCACGGCGTTTTCGGGCGTCCAGGTGCGCGCGGGATTATATTTCGTCGTGACGAGCCGGTGGCGCGGATCGACCGGTGTCGCGACCGGCGCACCGAGATAGACATCGCCGAGCGCGAGCACGAGATAGCTCGCGTCGAAGGCGATGCGGTGCACGTCGGCGACGGAATCGAGGCCGTTGATGCGGCGGATGAACTCGATGTTGCTCGGGCACCACGGCGCATCCTTGCGGACGATCTGCATGTATTTCCGGATCGCGAACAGTGTGGACTCGTCCTCCCACGAAAGCGGGAGATGCACGATGCGCGAAGGCACCTCGATGTTGTCCACGGCGGGCAGCTCGCTTTCGGCGCGCAGCAGAATTTCCATCAACCGTTCGAGCGGGAGAGCGCGGTAGTCGAAGTGCACCTGGAGCGAACGGATGCCGGGAGTAAGATCGACGAGGCCGGGGAGGTGCTGGCGTTCGAGCCAGGTTTGCAACGCGTAGACCCGCATGCGCAGCGCGACGTCGAGCACGAGCGGGCCGTACTCGACCAGCAGGCAGGAGTCGCCCGCGCGGCGATAGCAGACCGCGGGCGCGTCGGGCTTCGCGGCGATTTCGTGGAGGACGGCGGGCTCGGGGGGAGGTAGTTGGTAGTTTGTAGTTGGTAATTTGGGATTCGGTTTCACCTGCGTGGGGTTTTTCCCAACTACCAATTCCGAACTACCAACTACCCCGCGCGTCCGCGCGGGCACGAGCGACTCAATCTCCGCGTCCTGGGCCGTAGCCAGAATCCGCGCCCGCTCGGCGGTGAGCGCGCGGAAGCGGACTTTGTCGCCGGGCTTGAGCTGGCCCATTTTCCAGAGCTCACCCTGCACGATCGTCGCGGGACAAACAAAGCCGCCGCAGCTCGGGCCGTCGGGGCCGAGGATGATCGGCATGTCGCCGGTGAAATCGATCGCGCCGACGGCGTAGGCGTTGTCGTGGATGTTCGAGGGATGCAGGCCGGCTTCGCCGCCATCGCGCCGCGCCCATTGCGGCTTCGGGCCGATGAGCCGGACGCCGGTGCGTGCGGAGTTGTAGTGAACTTCGTAAGCGGTGCTGAAGAGAACGGCGATGTCGTCGGTTGTGAAAAAATCGGGCGCGCCGTGCGGACCGTAGAGCACGCCGATTTCCCACTCGCGGGTGAGAAGTGGGATAAGCGCACGCGGGAGCCGGAGGAGGCGTGTAATTGGTAATTGGTAATTGGTAGTTGGCGGCCGGTCCTCCGGCTCGGCGTTTTTCCCAACTACCAATTCCGAACTACCAACTACCACCTGCGAACTACCAAATGCCCCGCGATTGATGCGGAGAACATCCCCCGTTCGCAACGCGCGGCCGGAGTGTCCCCCGAAAAGGCCGAGCGTAAACGTTGCCTTGCTGCCGAGATAGTCGGGCACGTCGAAACCGTGACGGATGGCGAGGTAGGTGCGCAGGCCGGGACCGTCGACGGCTCCGATCCGGAGTGTCTGGCCGGCCTTGACGCGCAGCGCGCGATGATAGGCGACGGGCTTGCCCGCGAGCGTGGCCGGCATGTGCGCACCGGTGAGCGCGATGATCGCGCCGGTGTTGAAACGCAGCGCCGGGCCTTGGACGGTGAGCTCGAGACCCGCCGCCGTGTCGGGGTTGCCGACGAGACGATTGGCGAGCCGGAAGGAGCGTCCGTCCATCGGACCGGACGGTGGTACGCCGACATCCCAGTAGCCGAGGCGTCCCGGATAGTCCTGGACGGTGGTTTGGGTTCCACCTTCAAGCACATCGAGGGTCGAAGCCGCGTAAGGAAGCGTGCTGAGATATTTCGTCGTGACGCCGCCCGCGCGAAACCCAGGGGAGGCGGCGATCTGGCGGAGGTAGTCGAGATTGGTTTCAAGCCCGTGCAGGCGGGTGTCGGCGAGCGCGACGTCGAGGCGGTGCAGCGCCTCGGCGCGGTCGCGGCCTTTCACGATGATTTTCGCGAGGAGCGGATCGTAGAACGCCGATACCTCCGTGCCGCGTTCGATCCAGGTCTCGACGCGGGCTGACGTGGCGAAGTGAACATCCGTGAGCGTCCCCGCCGCGGGTTGGAAGTTTTTACCGGGATCCTCGGCGTAGATGCGCACCTGGATCGAGGCGCCGGCGGGTGCGGGTTTCCAGTTCGCGAGATCGAGTTCGCCCGCGGCGGCGCGCACCATCCACTCGACCAGATCGATGCCGGTCACTTCCTCGGTGACGCCGTGCTCGACCTGGAGGCGCGTGTTGACCTCGAGGAAATAAAATTCGCCGGTGGCGTTGTCGTAGACGAATTCGACCGTGCCGGCGTTCCGGTACCCGGCGGCCGCTCCGAGGCGGGCGGCGCATTCGAGGAGTTGCGCCCGTTGCGCCGGCGTCAGACCGGGTGCGGGGGTTTCCTCGATGACCTTTTGATTGCGGCGCTGGACGGAGCAGTCGCGCTCGCCGACCGAGACCACGTGGCCGCGTCCATCGCCGAAAATCTGGACTTCGACGTGACGGGCGTGCTCGACGAATTTTTCGAGGAAGATGCCGCCTTCCTTGAAATTATTTTTCGCGAGGCGGCCGACCGCGGCGAACGCGGTGGCAAGCTCGGCCGGTTTGCGGATGAGCGACATGCCGATGCCTCCGCCGCCGGCGGTGCTCTTCAGCATCACCGGATAACCGATGCGTGCCGCTTCGGTGCGGGCGTGCGCTTCGTCGCGGAGCAGTTCGGAGCCGGGAAGGAGCGGGACGTTGTGCTTTTGGGCGATCGCGCGCGCGGCGTGTTTCAGTCCGAACATCCGCATCTGGTCCCCGGTGGGTCCGATGAAGACGAGACCGGCCGCAGCGCAGGCGTCGGAGAACGCGGGATTCTCGGAGAGGAAGCCATAGCCGGGATGAATCGCCTGCGCACCGGTGGCTTTCGCGGCCGCGATGATTTTGTCGGCATCGAGATAACTTTGCGCGGCCGGCGCGGGGCCGAGGTGAACGGACTCATCAGCCTGCTGCACGTGAAGCGAGTGCGCATCCGCGTCGGAGTAAACCGCGACGGACTTCACGCCCATGCGGCGCAGCGTGCGAATGACGCGGCAGGCGATGGCTCCGCGATTGGCGATGAGGACTTTGGTGAACACGAAAAGAGTAGTTGGTAGTTAGGACTTGGTAATTGGTCGCCAGGCGTAGGTGAGCGCCGTAGCCGGGTGCGCATGGCAAAATTCTCGCTCGAAAATTTGAGGGTTTACGCGATGGCCGAGGAATTGGCCGATCTGGTGTGGAACGTCGTGATTGGGTGGGATCAATTTCCCAAAAGCACGATTGGGCACCAGCTCGTGCGTGCCGCCGACAGCGTGGGCGCGAACATTGCGGAAGGATATGGCCGGGCTTCGCCGACGGACCATCAACGCTTCATTCGCATCGCGCGTGGCTCGCTCTACGAAGTGCGGCACTTTCTGCGTCGCGCCGACAAACGTAGACTGCTCGGAAAGGAATAGAAAACACCGTTGCAGCAGGTGCTGAAGGAGCTGCTTCCAGCATTGAATGCCTATCTTCGTTCGCTCGGCGCGCATCGTTCGTGAGGTTAGGCCCAATTACCAATTACAAACTACCAACTACCTCGCCTCCTGCTGGCGGCACCGAATTCCAAATCAGCACCTCAATCGGCGTCGGGTTGTAGGCGTTGCAGGGATTGTTCAGCTGCGGGCAGTTGGAGATCACGCAGACGACGTCGCGCTCGGCGCGGAGCTCGACGTAGTAACCCGGCGCGGAAACTCCGTCGGCGAACGTCAGCCGGCCGTCGGGTGTCACGGGCACGTTCATGAAAAAATTGATGTTGCAGGTGATATCGCGCTTCCCGAGGTCGGCGCGCCACGCGTGCACGCCGCAGATGAAGCTGTCGCGGCAGGCGTGCATGTATTCCTTTTCGACCGCGTAGCGCATCGTGTTGCTCTCGCGCGAACAGGCGCCGCCGAGCGTGTCGTGGCGGCCGCAGGTGTCGGCCACGATCGTGAGCAACGGATCGCCAAACGACGACATGAGCACGGTGCCGGTGCTGAGGTAGAGCGCGGCCTGGTGGCGGACGGTGTCGCTCGCGCTGTAACGATTTGCGGGATCGCGGGCGTCGTAGAAAAGCGTGTCGGCGGCCTGGTTGCCCTCGACGTCGACGATGCGGAGGGTTTGGCCGCGCTTGATTTCATGCGTCCACGGATCGCCCGCGGGTATGATGTGGCGGTAGAGCGCGGCGGAAGGGGAGAGCGGGCTCGTGGTCATTGGGAGGGAGGGCAGGCAGTAAGGCAGTAGTTGGGAATTGGTAGTTGGGAATTGGTAGCTGCGAATTTGTTAGTTGGTCCGACGAGTGGCTTGTGGATTGGCACCAATTACCAATTACCAACTACCAACTACAAATTACCCCCGCAGCGCGTAGTAATTCTCGGTGTTGAAAAACGCGCGTTCGTTTTCGGGACGCGAACGCCGGCACACATCATCCGCCGCGGGGGCGGCGGTGCGGAAGACCTCGAGGCGCACGTCGCGCGGGTGGTAACGCGGATCGGGGTCCAGCGGGTGCTGGCAGGTGTTGAGGACGACGAGCGTGTCCATCTCGAAACGCAGGTCGATGTGGTCGCCCGCTTTTGCGTTGCCGGGGACGAACATGAGGCGGCCGGCCTCGTCGGCGACGACCTTGCTGAAAAGATTGAGATTCGGCACGAGGTCGCGCGGACCGAGGCCCCACTTCGCGAGTTCGACCAGAAAGCAGTCGCGCGCGTTGCGGTGATAGTCGTTGCGGGCGGTCTGGTAGTTTTTCCCGCCGTATTTGGCGGCGACAAGTTTCGCGTCGGAGCAGCCGCAGACGGTTTCGTGCCATCCCACCGTGTCGGCGGTGATGGAGGCGAACACCCGGCCCATGTCGGAATGCAGGCAGTAGGGATGGCGGAGATAAAAGAGGTGCTGGCCCTTGAGGGTGTCGGAAAGGTTGTAGCGCTCGGTGGTGACGTCGGCGTTGTAGAGGAGAAGGCCGGCGTTGGCGCCGCCCTCGAGATCGGTGAGACGGAGGGTCTTGCCGCGCGAAATCACGCCCGACCACATGCCGGAGTGGGTGAGGGTTTTCGCGTAGAAGGGTGCGTCGGGGCGGGTGTCGATGACGAGGTCCATGGCGTGGAGGTGTTACGATTCTGTCGTTTCGTGTGACGTCAATCCCAAGCAGGGTGCGTTCCAGTTCGGTCGGGACGGCTCACAGGAGCGGCGGCATCGCGGTGGCGGTCAGGCTGAGGCGGGCATGTTTCACGCCTTTGCAGGCGCCGAGGGTGTCGGCGAGGGCGCGGAGGGAGCGGGCCTGGCCCTGCACGAGCAGCACCTCGAGATAGTGGTGATTTTCCAGGTGAACGTGCATCGACGTCACGACCATCAGGTAGTTCTGGTGCTGGATGTCGGCGAGTTTCCGCTGGAGGTTTCGCTTCCGGTAGTCGTAAACGAGGCTGATGGTGCCGGCCATGCTCCGGGTGCCGAGTTCCTGTTCGTGATCGAGCAGCTGCTCGCGGGCCATCTCGGCGATCGCATGGGAGCGGTTGGGGAATTTCCGGCGCGTCACCATGTCGTCGAGTTCGTCGAGCAGATCGGACGGGAGTGAGACGCTGAAACGGGCGAGGCTGGGGCGGCGGCGGGGCATGGGGGCAGAGGGGGAGGCAGGAAAGGCAGTAGTTGGTAGTTGGGAGTTGGGATTTGGTGAGCCGTTCCCCGCGGTCGCATGTGGGTGGGCGAGTGAGTGTGAGGTTGTAGGGATCGCACCAACTACCAATTCCAAACTACCAACTACTCCTGCTGCCGTGCTGCTCCCACTCATTCGACGTCATCCCCCGCCTGCGTGAGCCGGACAATGGGAAGTTTTTCCACCGGTGCATCGGTGATGCGGGGGTGAATGAGTTCGTCGAGCCGGCGGCGGGTGGCGAGAAACTCGGGCGAGTTCACCTGCATGGCGCTGCGCGGCCGCGGCACCGGCACCTCGATGAGTTCCTGGATTTCCCCCGGGTTCGATTTGAGCACGAGGATCCGGTCGGCGAGCAGCACGGCTTCGTCGAGGTCGTGCGTGATGAAAAGGATGGTGACATCGACGTTGCGCCAGATCTCGAGGAGATGGGCCTGCATCTGTGCGCGCGTCTGCGCATCGAGCGCCCCGAAGGGTTCGTCCATCAGCAGGATTCGCGGCTGGGCGGCGAGCGCGCGGGCGATCGCGGTTCGCTGCTTCATGCCGCCCGAGAGTTGCGCGGGATAGGTGTTTTTGAAACGGGTGAGGCCGACGAGATCGATCCACTGCAGCGCCTCGCGCTCGGCCTGGTCGCGTGCCATGCCTTTCATTTCGAGGCCGAACATCACGTTGCGGGTGACGGTGAGCCACGGGAAGAGCGTGTAACCCTGGAACACCATGCCGCGATCCGGGCACGGGCCGCTTACTTCTTTCCCATCGAGCAGCATGCGGCCGGAGGTCGGCGCCTCGAGACCGGCGATGATGCGGATGAGCGTGGATTTGCCGCAGCCCGAGGGGCCGATCACGCAGAGAAACTCGCGCCGGTGCACCCGGAAGGAGATGTCGCGCAGCGCGGTGACGGTGCCGTTGTTGCCGGCAAACTCCCGGGTGAGGTGGTCAACGTCGAGCACCACCGGGCGCTCCTTCAGCCGGCGAAACCGCTCGGCCACCGCTGCGGTCTGGGCGCGGTAGTCGGGGAGGGACGGGGGAAAGCCGGGCGGCGCGTTCATGATGGCGACGCCGGGCCCGCCTTGGCGCCGGATTTGTCGGACAACAGCACCACCTCGCGGCCGGCGAAAAGTTTTCGGAAGAAAGACCGCACGCGGCTCGGCCGCGGGTTCTTCCACGCGAAGAGGCGCTGGCCCACGAAGGCGAGCGCCTGGTCCGTGGCGAGGCCGATGACGCCGATGAGAATGATGGCGGCGTAGACGTTGTCGAAATTCCGGTACTTCGCCTGCTGGTTGATGAAAAACGTGATCCCGCTGCTCACGCCGACGACCTCGGCGACGATCAGATACGTCCACGCCCAGCCGAGGAGGATGCGCTGGTCGTGGTAGAGATCGACGAGGCAGCTCGGCACGATCACGCGCAGCAGCAACTGACGCGGGCGGGCGCCGAGCGTCTGCGCCGCCTCGATGAGCGCGGGGTCGTGACGGCGCACGGTGTTCGCGATGACGAGCACCTGCTGGAAAAACGTGCCGATGACGATGATCGCGATTTTCGGCGCGTCGTAGATGCCGAGCACCGCGACCGCGAGGGCGCCAAACGCCGGCGCCGGCATGTAACGCACAAAATCGATGACGGGTTCCGCCAGCCGCGAAACGGGCGGATAGGCCCCGCACAGGATTCCGAGCGGTACGCCGAATAGCGACGAGACGACGAAGCCCCAGAAGATCGTGCGAATGCTGAGCCAGAGACTTTCATGCAGCCAGAGATCGCCGCGCAGGATCGGCTTAGTGTTGAATGCGGTCCAAAACGCGCGGCCGACCTCATGGGGCGCGGGAAGAAAAACGGGATTCGCCCGCACGCCGTCCGCGACGCGCCCGCCCGCAGCGGCGATTTTCGCATTCTCCTCGGCGAAGACCGCGCGCTCGACGAGCAGCTCCGGCTTGAACCACGCGACATCCCCCGGCGAATGCACGCGCACGAGCGGATGCCAGAGCCATGGCACGTAGCTGACGAGCGCCCACACCGCGATCGGGAGCAGAAACGACAGCAGCGTGAGCGTGACGCGGGTGCGGGGCGTCAGCTCCTTGCCGATGGCGAACCGGCGCGGGCGCGGTGGCATGGCGGGGAGGGTTTAAATCTTGGCGGCGGCCGACGACCGGTTGCTACCGATTGTTCGTTCTCACCCTTGTTTGTCATTCCGAGCGGAGCGAAGAATCCAGCGGGAGATGCGAAGCGTTCAGAGGGAACGGCTCTCCAAATGGATTCTTCGCTCCGCTCAGAATGACAGTGGGGTTAAACGGACCGCGTTAATTTGCCCTGGTTATTTCTTCGCGGCGGCGAGCGCCTCGGCCGTGAGCTTGGCGTCGATGTACGTCGAGACATCCTGCGACTCCTTGTACACGGCATTCTTCACATTGAATTCGTTGGCGACCTTCGAGGAACCGGCGAGCGATTTGAAACCATCGCCCTTCGCCGCGATGATCTTCGCGCTCTCGGCCAGGGTGAGGAAACGCGTGCCGCCAATGAAGGCAGCGTAGTCCGCGGGCGTGGAGCCGGTGCGGGCGGCCATGATTTTCAGCGCGTCGTCCTTCGTGGCCGGGTTCGTGATGTAGGCGAGCGTCTTGTCCCAGACGGAGACGAGTTTCACCCAGTCGGCGCGTCGTTGGGCGAGACTCTGCGGCGAAACGGTGATCGTGTCGTAGATCAGGCCGGCTTCATCGGCGCTGGTGTAGATCGCGGTGGAGCCGGCGACGGCCTTGAGGGCCTGGCCGGCATTGGGCTGCCAGGCGGCGACCGCGTCGACCTGGCCGGAGGCGAAGACCTGCGGGGTCTGAGCCGTGGGGGTGTTGACGATGGTGATGTCGGCCTCGGTGAGTCCGGCTTTCTTCAGGGCGTTGAGCAGCATGAGGTGTTCGACGAAGCCGACCTCGAGGCCGATTTTTTTGCCCTTCAACTCCTTCACCGACTTGATCGCGGGTTTGGCGACGATCATGTCGTTCCCGTTGCTGTAGTCCGTGAGCATGATGATCACGTTTTTCGCGCCGTTTGCGCCCGTGACGATCGCGTCGCCGTTGGTGACCATGACCGCGTCAACCTTCCCGGCGGTAAAGGCTTCCATGGAAGGGCCGTATTCGAACCAGAGAAACTCCGCGTCGACGCCCGCCTCCTTGATCCAGCCTTTTTGAATGGCGACTTCCCACGCGACCCAGCCCGGCCAGTCGCTGTAGGCGATCTTGAGGGGGGCCGCCGGCAACAGTGAGGGGAGGGCGGCGAAGGCGAGAAGGGTGAGGCAGGTGATCCGGCGCAGGAGGTTCATGGAGGGTGCGTGTTACGTTTTGAAGGGAGTGTGTTACGCAGTGGGAAAAGCAGGCCCCATGCCTAAATCCGCCAAGTTTCGATCTTGGCGACCGAGGACACAGAGGTCGGACACCGAATGCGCAGAGTCCAAATTTCCCTGTCCGGTCTTTCTCTGTGCTCTCGGTGGTTAAGGGATGAGGGTTTTCTTTACTTCACCGCCCCTGCCTCCGCCGGCTCCGGGGTCCCGGCGTGATGTTGCACCGCTGCCGGTTGGCCCGGGCCCACGCGGGAGAATTTCGCGCATCCCGCCAGAAAGACCGCCACGAAAACATAGCCGGTGGCCACGCCCAGGCTCTGCCCGATGCCGATGCGTTCGCCGTGCATGAGCCCGAAAAACGTCAGGACCGCTCCCGCCGCTGCGAACGCCGCCGCGTTCCAGAGCTGACGCTCGATGATATAAACCGCCACCGCGGCCAGCACCAAACCGCCGAGCGCCGCGCCGCCCCCGAGAACTTCGAGTCCGTGAAAGAGCACGCCTTCGCCCGCCATTTTGCCGATGAGTTCGGTCGAGACGGTGAACACCCCGGCCGCCGCGAGCGCGCCTTTGATCATGCCGACGGACCACGCGGCCAGGTGCGGCACGAGCGCGACCACGATGGCCGGCGCGTGCCGGTGCGGCGATTCCGAGAATGCCTGCGAACCCATCAGCATTCCGATGTAGAGGAGGATCGGCAGAATCGCGACGACCGGCACGAGCGCCAGCATCACGGACGCGATGCCAAGCCAGCAGAGCAGAATCACCATGACCCCCGTCGCCACCGAGTAGCCGATGCGGCCGCCCATCGCCTTCCATCCGGGATGCCCGATGTAGACCGCGAGGATGAAGGGATTTCCCATCAGGCACCCGATCATGCTGATCACGCCGTCCGCCGCCAGGACCTTGGTCGTGGGAAAACTGTCGCCGCCCGCCGCCGCGCTCTCGACGTTGTCGATCGCCTCGACGAGGTCGTAGATGCCGAACGGAATCGCCGTCACGAGCAGCACGCCCAGATATTCGAAACCGGAAAACACGTGGTTGAAGGCCGGCAGCGGGATGCTGAACCCGAAGTGCGTGAACGATTGCGTCAGTCCGCTGAGCGACAGGCCGCCGTAGTTCAGGTCGAAGAGATTCGAGCCCCACGCGATCAACGTTCCCACCGCCATCGCGACGAGCCCGGCGGGCAGGCCGCGGAAATATCTCACGCCGCCAAACCAGTTCACGAGCAGGATCGCAAAACACACGAGCCCGATCACCGGCGTAAGAAACATCTGCAGCGCCGGCCGCATCGAGATAAACGTGATCGATACTCCCGCCAATGTTCCGAGCAGCGCCGCGCGCGGCGTCACCTTGCGCACCCAGCGGCCGATGAAACCGCCGATCACCAGCACGATGCTCTGGATGAACACCCACGTCAGCCCCGCCTCCCACGCCTTGATGGGATCGTTGGTCGCGAGCTTGATCGGGAGCATCACGACGAAGACGCAGATGAACATGTGCCCGACGCCGGGACCCGACGGCAGCGCGCAGACGTCGTTGCGGCCGGTTTTTTTCGCAAGGTCGTAGGCGAGCCACGCGTAGTAGCACGACGAGAGGAAGAGCATCAGCCCCACCGCCGGCAGGATGCGGCCGAAGACGAGTTCGTCGGGCATTTTCAGCACGAAGCGCAACAGGCCCGTGAGCGTGAGGACGTTGACGAGGATGTTGGTGCCGAAACCGAAGAACGCATTCCAGTCTCCGGGCACCCAGAGTTTCGGGCGGGCAGTGGGGATCATGGTGATGGGGGGGGAAAGCTGAGAGCTGAGGGTCTAGAGCTGGGAGCAGGCCAGGAAGACTGAAGCTGGTTTGGTTCTGTTGGTTTGGCTCTCAGCTCTGGGCTCTTGGCTCCCAGCTTTGAATTTCCAGTGCGGCGAGAATTTTTTCCGAATCGGAAACCCAGCCGAAGATCCCGCCCTGGGCCTTGATCATCGCGAGCGCGGCGGTGTGAAACTCGGGAAAATAAGAGGCCACGCAGTCGGCGGGAACGAGGCACTCGTAGCCGCGATCGTTCGCCTCGCGCACGGTCGTGTGGACGCACACTTCGGTCGTTACACCGGTGACGACGAGCTGGCGGATGCCGCGCTTCTGGAGAATCGCGTGAAGGTCGGTCGCCCAAAATGCGCCCTTGCCCGGTTTGTCGACCACCGGTTCCCCGGCGAGCGGTTCCAGCTCGGGAATGATGGCATGTCCCGGTTCACCGCGCACGAGCAGCCGGCCCATCGGTCCGGCATCGCCGATCGTGGTCGGGTTGCGTCCCCGGATTTTTTTCGAGATCGGCAGATCGGAGAGATCGGCACGGTGGCCCTCGCGGGTGTGGATGACGCCAAGTCCGGCGGCGCGCCAGTCCGTCAGCAGTTTTCGGACGGGGGCAATTGCGCGGCGGAGGAGGGAAACATCGTTGCCCAGCGCCGCGCCAAAACCACCGGGCTCCAAAAAATCGCGCTGCATGTCGATCACGAGCAAGGCGCAGGCGGCCGGCGCCAGTTCGAAGGCGTACGGTTCAGCCTCAACCGAAAAAATGGACCAGGCGTTCATGCGGCGAGCAGCGCAGCGGAGGAGGCGCAGATTCCACCGGCTTCGAGCACGCGCGCGACGCGCAGCGCGACATTCTCCCGCCAGGGCGCGGCGATCAGCTGGACACCCATGGGAAGCGGCCCCACCGAATGAACCGGCGCGGCGACGACCGGCAGGCCGATGAACGAGATCGGCTGCGTGAAAATTCCGAGGTTCGGACGCACGGGCAGCTCCATCCCGTCGAGCGTCATCATCTGCTGGCCGATCAAGGTGGCCGGCACCGGGGTAGCGGGAGCGAGCACCACATCGACGTCGCGGAACACTTCGCGCACGCGTTCGCGGAACCAGGCGCGGAATTTCTGCGCCTGCAGATACCAGGCGGCGGGAGCCAGCGCGCCGGCGAGCAGGCGGTCGCGTGCCGCGGGATCGAAGTCCGCCGCCTGCGTTTTCAACCGCCCGAGGTGCAGGCGTCCGGCTTCCGTCGCGGTGATAATGTACGCCGCCGCCCGCGCCGTGGCTGCCTCGGGAAACTCGACGCGCCGCGTGACTCCGAGCGCGGCGGCGATGGCCGTGACGGCGGCGTGCGCCTGCGGGTCGCCGCCTTTTTCGAAATAACCGCCGAGCACGGCAACGCGGAGATTTCCCAGTCCCGCGCTGAGTTCGGGCATCGCAAGTTCGACCGGGCGTTTCACGCAGACGTGGTCGCGGGTGTCGCGACCCTGCATCGCATCATAGGTCGCAGCGAGGTCGTTCACGGAGCGCGCCAGCGGCCCGATGTGATCGAGGCTGTCGACGAACGGAAAACTCCCGCCGCGCGAGAGCCGGCCGTATGTCGGTTTCAGGCCCCAGATTCCGCAGAACGAAGACGGCACGCGAATGGACCCGTTCGTATCGGTGCCGAGGGAGAAGGGCACCAGACCCGCCGCGACCGCGGCGCCGCTGCCGCCGGAGGATCCACCGGCGGAACGCGTCAGGTCGCGCGGGTTGTGCGTGGCGCCGTCATGGGCGTTGTCGGTGACGAAATCGTAGGCGTATTCGCCCATGTTCAGTGCGCCGAGGCACACGGCCCCGGCAGTGCGGAGACGCGCCACCGCGGTCGAATCCTCCGTTGCGGGCGGATCGGCGCGATTGATTTTAGAGCCGGCGACCGTCGTGACGCCGGCGAGGTTGAACAGGTTTTTCACGGCATACGGGGCCCCGGCGAGCGGTCCGGGATCGCGGCCGGCGGCGAGGGCGGCGTCGACGGCATCGGCCTCGAGGAGCGCGCGCTCCGCGGTGACCGCGGTGAACGCGTTCAACTGCGAGTGCGTCGAGGAAATCCGCGCGAGGGCCGATTCGGCGACGGCGCGAGCGGTGACATGGCGCGCCCGGACGGCGGTGGCGATTTCCAGGGCGGTGGAGCTGGCGGGGTCGAAGTTCACGCGGTGAAAACCGGTGCGGGCTCCGTTTCCGGGGGCAGGTTGAAGGCGAGCAGCGGGCCGGCGATCGCGGCGGCGCGCGTGAGATTTTGCACGACACCCGGTCGGTGGGTGGCGGCGATGGACAGCCCGATCGCCGCGGAAGCCACATCGGTGTAGGCCTCCCAAAGTTCGGGCGGGCCGAGGGCGTTGGAGACGTGGGCGGAAATTATTTTCCAGCCCAGCGCCGGGAATTTCACCCAGGTTTGCGACTGCCGGCTGTGCCGGGGCTGGCCGTGCACGGTGAGCGAGAGCTCGCACATCACGGACGCCAGGTCGGTGCGGAAAGTCACGACGGTGCGGCGCAGCAGTTTTCGATCGGTGTATGCGGGCGTATGCCCCTGGCGGTAGGAAACGATCGCTTCCGCCCCGTAGAGATGTTCGCTGACGCCGAAGCGCACGACGTGGGGCGAGTCCCAGAAAAACTGGACGAGGGCCTCCACGTCGTTCGCGACCAGCGCCCGTTCATACGCGTCGTGCAACACGGTGATTTCCTCCACGACGGCCGGTGCGTTGAGCTGGGGCATGAGGGTTTGTTAGCAGGGCTCGGGCCGCGGAACGGGCCCTTCCCCCGGTGGGGAAGCGAACGCGCCTACCACTTGTACGACGTGGTGAATTCGACGGTGGGGCCCTGGCTGGGACTGATGAACGTGTCCCAGAACAGGAACTGCGGCGTGTAGTATTTCTCGTTGAGAATGTTGGTGCCGTTCACGCGGAAGGACCACGGGCCCTTGTGGTAGAAGACCGCCGCGCGGGTCACGAAATACTGCGGCAGCCGAATCTGCTGGAGATAACCGGCGAACATTTCGGAGACATAGGTTCCGCCGAGCGAGCCACCCCAGCCGGCCGGCGAAGTGTAGGTGCCGCCGAAGGAAAATACTTTTCGGGGCGTGGGGGTTTCGAGTGGGCTGGGCACGCCGATCAAACCGCCGACCGCGACGAACCGGCCGCCGTAGGTTTGGGCGGGATTGAGCCCGAGGTATGAGGGCGTGACACCGAGGAAGAACGGCGAATTCAGCAGCGTGGTTTTCTGCCAGGTGGCCGCGGCGGTGAAACTCAGCGTTTTCGTCGGAGCATAGCGCGCCTCGATTTCGAGCCCCTCCGATTTGTATTTGTCGAACGTGCCGCCCTGCGAGTTGAACGCCGTTTTCTCCTGCTTGTAGAGCGCGAGCGTGGTGAAGAGTTTGTTTTTTAGCAGCGTGCCCTTCACGCCGGCCTCGGAAATTTTCGATTCCTGGAGCCAGGTGCCGCCGCCGAGATTCAGGCGGTCAACCATGCCGCCCTGGCCGAGCTCGACATAGCTCGATTCGGCGTGGGTCACGTAGGGCGTGAAGCCCTGCGGGGCGTTGTAGCTGAGGCTGGCGTTGTAGGTGAACGCGGTCGTGTCGTCGCTCACCGTGGCGAAAACGCCGGCGAGGTCGGTGCCGTTGGTGGTGGCTTCGTATTTGTCCCAGCGTCCGCTGAGGATGGCGCTGAATTTTTTTGCGAACGTGGTGTCGACGAGCGCGAAGATGCCGAGATCGGAGGTGTCGCCGATCTGGCGCCAGTTGTAGGGCACGTTGCCGGTTCCCGTGTGCGCGCCTTCAAAACGATCGTTTCCGGTCGGGGCGGCGGAGATGTCGCGGCGGTCCAGCACCTGATAGCCGCGGCCGCGGGATTCGCGTTCGTCGCCGCTGGTGTAGCGATAGGAGAAGCCGAAGATGTTATCGAGGACGACGCCCTTGGCGGGCTCGAACCTGGAGTGGACGGTCGTTTTGTTTTCCAACACCACGTCCTCGTAGTCGGCGGTGAAACCGTAGCTGGAATACTTGGTGTGGTTCATCATGTCGTAGAACGACTGGTTCTTGATCGAGAAGTCGTCGCTCACGGTTTTCGTGAGGTCGAAGAAAGCGGTGACTGCGGCCGTCTTGGAGAAATCGATGGCCTCGGCCTGCACCGTGTGGTGGCTGAGCTTGACGATGCGAACCGTGGCGGGATCGAGCGCGAACGCGGCCTGCTGGTTCGCGGTGAGGGCGGCGTAGGGGAAGGGATTGGCAAAGGCGAACTGCTCGAGCGCGTAGGCTCCGACTTCGTTCGGGCTGAGGAAACCGTTGTTGTTGGCGTCGAGTTTCAGGAGCGGCGTGCCGGCGAGGTATTCGCCGTCGGTGTCGATCATGCGCTGCGTGACGCGGTTCCAGCCGAGGCTCTGGTTGAGTTTTGCCCACTGCGCCATGCCGCCGTATTCGAGGAGGACGGTGTCGGAGATCTCCGTGTCGAGCGCGACCTGCAGGAGCGTGTCCTTGTTGTAGATATTGTCGTAGTAGCTGTCGGAGTCCTCCTTCTCGAGGAACACGTAGGCGCCGGAGCGTTTGCCGAAGAGAGTGAACGGCGTGCCGTACTCGATGCTGCCGAGTTTTTTGCCGTAGCTGCCGACGGTCACCGACGCCACGCCGACGGGCTGGTCGATGAACTTGGCGGTTTTGCTCTTCGCTGACTTGGGAATGAAATTGAGGATGCCCCCGACCTTGCCGCCGCCGTAGACCGGCGGGGGCGGCCCCTTGATGATCTCGACGAAATCGGTGCCGGCGATGGGAGTGGGGAAGTTACCGCGATTCTCGATGCGGCGGAAACCCCGGAAGAAGTTGTCGGCGCGTTCGCCGCGCACATCCAGCGCGCCGGGCACGCCGAAATAGTTGCCCGTGAAGGAGCCGGCCGTGACCGCCACGAAGTCGTTTACGGTGTGAACGCTGTAGAGATCGGTGAGCGAACTTTCGATCAGCGTGATCGAACGTGGCGTGTCCTCCAGGGTGCGCGCGGTGCCAAAGACGCTCGAGGTCTGGCGGTCGGGCAGAACGCTGTAGATGTCGAGCGCCTTGGCCTCGGCGACGAATTTTTCCAGGGTGACGATGCTGCTGTCGGTGGTCTGGGCCGGAAGCGTTGGTGACGCGGCGAGAAACAGGGCAAAGCCCGACACGAGGAATCGGCCGGCGGGGCCGGCGGAGCCGGAGCGAGGAGAACTGGGAAGGGAAGGAGAGGCGTTCATGTGGCGAAGGCGAGGGACTTGGTGGTTCGGTTCTGCGCGGGAAGCGCGCCGGGACAGGTCAGCAACGGGTGTGCCACATTGTATACAATGTTGTATCCGATTTCGGAGACCGTGTGTTTACGGTTCGCCGTTGCGTGTGCCGCGCGCGTTCGTTGCATAGGCGTCCTCTCATGGCCCGCGCCCGTCGAACGTCTCCCTCGCGCAAAAAAACCGCGCCGCCGGCCGCCAACGGTCATCGCGGCCAGGGAATTTTGAAGGAGCTGCGTGAGCGGATCCTAAACTGGCACTATCCTCCCGGCTGCCACCTGGCCGAGCAGAGGCTGTGCGAGGAATTCGATTCGAGCCGCATTCCGGTGCGCGAGGCGCTGCGCGCGCTCGCCGAGCAGGGCCTCGTCGACAAGGTGCCGAACCAGGGCTGCTACGTGAAGCAGCCGGACGTCGAGGGCATCCATCATCTCTACGACCTGCGACTCGCCTTGGAGCTTTTCGTCGTCGAGCGGCTCGCACAGACCGGTCCGCCGGCGGATCTCGTGGCGCGGATCAGGGCGTATTGGGAACCGTTGCTGCACATCCGCGCCGACGAACCCACCGATGGCGACATTTTGGTGCAGGCCGACGAGGAGTTTCACCTCGGGCTCGCGCGGGCCGTGGGCAATCCCTACGTCGTCGACACGCTGAAAGACATCAACGAACGCCTTCGCTTCGTGCGGCTGGTGGTGAGCACCACCCCGCACCGCGTGCAGGCGACGGCCGGCGAACACCTGACGGTGCTCGAGGCGCTGGTGAAGAAAAATGTGGAGGCAGCCCGCCGCGCGTTGCGCCAGAATATCGACGAGGCCCGCAACAAGGTGGAGATCGCCCTCGCGCGGGCGCTCACCAACGCCCACAAGCGCCCGCACTGATTTTCCGCCGGGATCGCATCGGGTTTTGTGCCTGCTTGTACTGTAGGAGCGGCTTCACGCCGCGCTTGGGGTGTTCGCGGTTCGTCCGCGGTTCGGTCGCGGCGTAAAGCCGCTCCTACAGTCAGGGCACCGCGGGGCGGGGAGTGGCGGGCTGCGCGACCACGCTAGTCTGCGCCGTGGCGAGTCCGGACGATTTTGCGACGAGCCGGATTTCCCCGGGTTGCGTGGTGGCCTGAACGATCACCTGGGCGAATCCATTAAACAGGCTGCGCCGCGCCGGTATCGTCGGCGGAGCCAGCCGGACCGAGCCGATGCGCGTCGTTTCCGGGATGTGGTTACGCTTGTCGGCGAAGGGCGTAACGATCATCTGCACGCGGTTGCTGCCCGCCACGAGGTGCGCTGGATCGAGTCGCAGCGCGGGGCCGCGTAAGGAGGTGTCGAGATCCCGGGCAACTTCCCGGCCGTTCACCCAAACGGTGGTTTTCGCGCCGAAGGACGGGAGAAACAGCTCCACGCCGGAGGACACGGCTTCGAGCGAGAACTTCGCGGAGAGATCGTACAGCTCGCCGGTTGCTGGGAGCGTGGCTTTCCAGTTTCCCAGTTTCGTCATCGGTTCGAGCGGCTTGGCCGAGGGCGAGGCCGTGCCCGCGGGCGCGATGCGTCCGCGCCAGTCTTCCAAAATCAACGGGGCAACGGTCGTGTTGAATTGATCGGGTTCGTGACAGCCGGGGTCGCCGTTGCCCACGCCGATGATGCGTCCGCCGGAAATTTCGAAATCGACGGAATTGCCCGCGACGGGAACGACGCGGTCCTGGGCGTCGCGCGCCTCGACCGTGAAGACCGCGACGTCCTCGCCATCGGCATTGATCGTGGAGCGGTCGGACGTGACCACGAGTTTCGCCGGGGCTCCCGTGGTTTCGACGCGCTTGGTCTCGACGACTTTGCCGTCGCGGTAACCGCGTGCTTCAAGGACACCGGGCTGATACGCCACTTTCCACTCGAGCCGGTCGTTGCGCGGCATGGCTTTCCTTCCGAGCGAAACGCCATTCAGGAAAAGTTCGACGGCCTCGTGATTGCTGTAGCAACCGACCGTGAGTTCCTGGCCCACGCGGTCCGGCCAGTTCCAATGCGGAAATACGTGCAGCACCGGCTGGGCGGTCCACCACGACTGCAGATAGTAATAGCTGTCCTTCGGAAAACCGCAGGTGTCCATCAACCCGTACTGGGAGCTGATCGCGGGAAAACTGTAGGGATTGGACTCGCCGCGATAGTCGAAGCCCGTCCAGAAAAACAAACCGGCGAGATACGGACGCGCCGCGAAATGCTGCCAGCCGATGAGGCAGTTGCCACCGGAATCCCCCTTCATCTGCGGAGCAAGGTGCGAGCGCGCCTCGTCGCTGAAGTAGATGCCGCGGGTGCCCTGGGTGGTCGTTTCCTCGGTGCCGACCCCCGGCTGGTGCGGAAACTTCGCATGCTGCTCGTCGGTGCTGCCGTGCGTGAAATAATTGTAGCCCATCACATCGGCCGTGGTGGAGCTGCCCTGGCCCCAGCCGCCGCTGATCGCGACCGTCGTGCGACGCGTCGGGTCGAGCCGCTGCACGAAGGACTGCATCGTCGCGCTGATGCGCGCCCCGAGCGGATTGCCCTCGATGGCCCACTCTTCGTTGCCGACGGACCAGAGGATGACGCTCGGGTGGTTGCGATCGCGGAGGACCATCGCCTCGAGCTGGCTCATCTGTTCGGGGCTCGGGCCCATCAGGCGCGTTTCGTCGAGGACGAGCACACCGAGCCGGTCGCAAATCTCGAGGAGCTCGGGCGCCGGCGGATGATGTGCGCAACGATAGGCATTGTTGCCCATTTCCTTCAGGCGCCGGATGCGGAATTCCAGCAAGGCATCAGGCACGGCGACGCCGACACCGGCATGGTCCTGGTGATTGTTGGTGCCGAGCAGGAGAACATGTTTGCCGTTGAGAAAGAAACCGTGGTCGGGGTCGAAGCGAATCGTCCGGATGCCGAGCGTGGTTTCGTAGCGATCCACGATCGCGCCGCCGCTGCGGATCGTGGTGACGACGCGGTGCAGCGCCGGTGTCTCGAGCGACCAGAGTTGCGGCTGCGTCACGGATAGCGCCGCGGAAAACTCCCCCGAAATTCCCGCAGCGAGCATGAGCCCGCTCTTTTCCTCGCGCGCAATCTCGATGCCCTTGGGATCCAGAATGCGGTGCTCGATTTCGAATGAGGCCGGTTTGGAACTTTCGTTGACGACGGTGGCGCGCACGGCGACGCCGGCCGATTTTTCCCTCACCTCGGTCGTGACGAACGTGCCCCAGGTCGCGACGTGCAACGGTGAGGTCTTTGTCAGCCAGACGTGCCGGTAGATTCCGGCGCCCTCGTAGAACCAGCCTTCCTCCATCGTCACGTCGGCGCGGACGGCGATGACGTTTTCGCCGCCGTAGTTGAGGTAGTCGGTGAGGTCCTGGCAAAAGCCCGAGTAGCCACTCGGCTGGCGACCGAGATAAAAGCCGTTCACCCAAACCACCGAGTCGCGGAAAACACCGTCGAACTCGACGCTGATCCGCCGGCCGAGATCCGATGCTGGCACGCGAAAAGTTTTCCGATACCAGCCCACCGAGCGCTCGGGAAAATTCCGGCCGACCGCCTTGTAGCCGTGACTGTGGCTGCCGTTGGCGGCGAAAGGCGCCTCGACCGCCCAATCGTGGGGCAGGTCGAGCGAACGCCAGCCGCGGTCGTCGAACTTCGCGGCGGCGGGACCGTCGCCGTAGCCGGCCTTCGTCAGATAGGAAAAGTAGCCGAGAGCGTGTTCGAAATCCTTCTTCGGCTCGAAGGGATGCCCGAATGCGAAGCGCCAGCCGGCGTCCATCCGCAGGCGCTCGCGTGGCTGCGGTGCGGGATCGGCGGCGAAGACGATGGAAGTCAGAACGAGGGCGATAATAAAACAGAGCGGGCGTGAAATCATGGGGACCGCCAAGCCAGACAGGATTCGTCCTCTGACGTCCAGCCGGCACTCATGCAGCGGACGCTTCAGGTTGGAGGTTGCGCGCGTAGCAGCCGAGGTAACGAGGCTGGACCGGCGGCGACACGGGGCCGCGCCGTCAGCTTCGTTACCTCGGCTGCTACGCTCTGGCGGGCGGAACAGAGCTACTTAGCCGCGGGCGGTGCGGGCGCGGGCACCGGCTCGAACAATTCGTCCGCGTTCTGCGGCAGCCCGGTGAAGACATGCTCCGCGATCTGGAAGGCGCGCTTTTGCATGATGGCATTTATCGGTGCGCTTGCATCGGAGTGCGCGATGGCAACGTAGGCGGGTCCTGCGGGAATCGTTTCGAACTCGGGTTCCAGCGGTTTCGGAGGCTCCGTTTTCGCCGCGTCCGCGAGGGAGCCCAGTGCGGCCGGACCCGATTTCGTGTCGGCGGCCGGCGGCTTCAGTTTTTTCTCCCCGGGCTTGCGGCCCAGCGTGACCGCGACGGATTTTCCCTCGAAGGTCGTGAGTTTGAAAACACGGGCATTCGCCTTGGCCGCGCTCACGGCGGCATCGGCGGGATCGCTGGTTTCCGAAAACCGCACGCTGCCGATTGAATTGAGGAGCGAACTGATCCGGTCGGCCTTCACGCGCTGGCCGCCCGGCGTGCTGCCGGCCGTCCAGGCGTCTTCCTTTTTTGCCCGCGAGACGATGACCGGACCGCCTTCAGCGAAGGGGACCTCGATTTTCGCGATGTCGTCGGGTTTCAGATTCAGCAGCTGGGGGTCCGGCCAGTTTTTCGCCTCGGCGTCGAGCCATGCAGTGAAGCTGGCGAGATACGCTTTCTGCTCGCTCCCGAAACGGGCGAAGCGGCCGCCGCCAGCCTCGGCATTCTTTCCCCAGCTCACCGACCAGAGTTCCTTGTCGGCCGCGTCGAGCAGTTCGATTTTCGTGTCCTTGAACTCCAGCCGGCCGATGCGCTCCGGGTTGCTCGTGACGAGGCGTTCGAGTTTTGCTGCGCTGAGCTCGCCGACCAGGCGGGAGATCTTTCCGAAGTCCGCGGGCAGGTCGTAAAAACTGGTCACGCGCCACGTGCCATCGTCCTGCTTCGCGAGGACGACGGTTTTCCCCTGATCGCTGACCCGGAGTTTGGCGGCCTTTTCCAACGTGGCCGTCGTGACGAGCGGCTGGCCGAGGCGGCTGTCCGCCGAGGGCGGCGCCGACGGACGACGCACGAAAAAGACAGCGATCGAGAGCGCGGCGAGCACCGCGACGACGATGAGGAGGTTACGGAGTTTCATCGTGGTGAAACGGGTTAGGCGGCGCGACGGGCGCGGTGGAACCACAGGCCGAAGGCGAGCACGAGCAGCGGCGTGGCGAGCAGATTCACCGCGAGCAGCCGGTTTTCGAGCGTGTCGATGTCCTCGCGAAGGGCGCGGCGGATCTGGCGGCGCTCGCCCCGCATCGCGGCCTGTTGCTTTTGGAAATCCTCGATCGCCTTCGCCATCTCGGGGGTGGCAACGAGCCGGTTGCCCTCGGTTTTCTTGCCCTGCAAGTCCGAGAGCTTGGTCTGCACCTCCTGCAGCCGGGCATCGAGCTCGGTGAGCTTTTGCTGATATTTTTTCTGCGCCTCGATCTCCATTTCGCGGACGACGGTGAACGGTCGCAGCGAGCTGCCCTTGCCGCGAATCGAGATCAGATCCGGCGAGCCCGCGAGGAATTCGACGGTGTTGGCGGCGAGGGCCAGGTTGTCGTTGAAGGGTTCGGCGGCGGTCTGGCCGAAAATATTGTATTTCCGCACGCTGTAGTCGTCGAAGAGCCAGTCGGTGTCCGCGATGACGAAGAGGGTGGAGGTGGTCTTCGATTCCTTCAGCGTTTCCGCTTTCGCCGGTTCGGACTTTTTTGCGGCGTCCCCGGCCTCCTGGGGCGCACCGCCGGGGAATGCACTGGGGAATTTTCCGGCGGCGAGCGCGGCGATCGTTCTTTTGCCCGACGGGATCACTTTACGCGCGATTTCCTCGGGCGGCGCGAATTGCAGTTCCTCCGTGCGCACGTCGCCGGATTGGGCGGAGGTTTCAACCAGCGGGGTGAACGTGAGCGTGCTTCCGGTTTTCAAAGCCACGCTGCCGGCCTCGACGAAAAGCGTGGATTTCAGCTGGGCGGTCGGAAGGGCCTTGGCGTTGAAGCTCTCGCCGGTGAGGTTGAGCCAGATCGGGTGGTGGACGATGCCGCTTTGGGTGCGCACCTGTGTGGCGTGCCGCGGATCGCCGACGACTTTCCCCGCATCGTAGGTGAGGCCCCACCCGCCGAGCAGCCCCGGCAGGTCGCTGGAAACGTTGGGCGGGGGCCCGCCCATCATCGCCTGTTGCCCGCCCTGGCGCTTGAAATATTGCGACGCCGGATCGAGGGCGAGGAACACGGGTTTCCCGCCGAGCAGGAACTGGTCGATGGCGAACTGAAGTTTCGGCGCCAGGTTCTGAGGGTGAACCACCGCGAGCGCGTCCAGATTGGCGGGCAGCTCAGTCGCGGTCGGTTCGACGGGAATAATCTGGAACGACTGCGCCCATTCCTCCGCGACAAACTGCCCCGGCTGCGGCTGCCGGCGCATCATCATCATCATTTGCATCTCCTGCGGGCTGGTGCCCTGGAGGGGCAGGCTGGTCAGCAGGCCGAGCTTTCGTTTGTCGAACTGCTGGGCGCCGTAGATGAGCTTCGAGAGATCGTACTCGAGGAACGGTTCGCGCTGCGGATTGAAGGCGGCGACCACCTTCTGTTGCTCCGCCTGCACCGCCACGAGGCCGAAGAAAAACTGCTCGCCGCCCGTCTGGGCGATCTGGGGTGTCAAGCCCGCGGCCATGGCGCGCTCCTCCTCGGGAGTGTCCGGCCGCGGGTTCACGACGGTCAGCGTGAGCTTGCCGCGTCCGACCCGCACATACTGGCGGAGCATTTCCTCCACGCGCACCGCGTAGTTTTTGTACGAGATCGGCAGACCCGCGGCGTCCCTGGAAAAATAGAGCTCAAGCGTCACGGGCTCCTCGATTTTGCCGAGCATGGCCCTGGTGCCGGGCGAAAGGGAATAGATCGATTCCGCGGTGGCGTCGAAGCGCACCGGGAGTGACGACGCCAGATAGTTTACGAGGACGAGCGCGACGAAGAGCAGGATGACGGCGAGGGTTTTGCTTCCGGGTTTCATGGGCGGCAGCGGAAAGGCGGCGGATTTAAGCGCGAAGACGCGAAGGCGCGAAGGAATGGGCAGGGCAAAGCGACGGAGAATTCATCTGGTTTGAACTTGGCGCCTTTGTGTCTTTGCGCCTCAGGATGTCGTGGAGATTGGATCAGCGTTCGAGGGCGACGACGTTCAGGAAGAGCGTGAAGCCGATGAGCGAGAGGAAGAACACGACGTCCTTCGGGTCGACGATGCCCTTGGTGAACGCGTCGAAGTGGGTGATGAAGCTGAAATTCGCGAGCGCGTCCGCCAGCACGACCGGGAACCAGCCCTCCAGCGTCGCCGTGAAACTGCTGAGGCCGAGAAACAGCAGGAGCGCACACGCCCCGAGGCTCAGCACGAAGCTGATCACTTGGTTTTTGGTGAGTGCCGACATCAGTGCGCAGACGCCGAGGTAGGCCCCGGCCATCAGGATCGCGCCAAAATAGGTGGTGAGCAGCACGCCCCAATCGGGATCACCCAGATACGCGACGGTCAGCGCCATCGGAAAACTCAGCAGCACCGCCACGGCCAGAAACGCCCAGCCCGCAAAGAATTTCCCCAGCACCGCCTGCAGGGTGGTGACGGGCAGCGTGAAAAGCAGCTCGACCGTCCCGGCGCGTTTTTCCTCGGACCACAGCCGCATGCCCACGGCGGGGACGATGAAAAGAAAGAGCCACGGAAAGAAGAGGAAGTAGCTTTCCATGCCCGCGGTGCCCGCCTTGAAAAATCCGCCGTAGCGGGAGAAGGCGAGCGACACGGAGATCACGAGAAACGCGATCAGGAAAACATAGGCCACGGGCGAGCGGAAGTAGCCGAGGAACTCGCGTTTGAAGAGAGGGTAAGTCTGGTTCATCGGAAGAGGCGCGGCGGTTCAAATGTCGGAGGAAGTGAGGCTGCGGAAGATTTCGTCCATGCGCGCCCCCGGCTGGCGCGCGCGGAGCTGCCCCGGGGTTTCGTCGGCGACGACCCGGCCCTGCGAGATGATGATCACCCGGGTGCAGATCGCTTCGACCTCCTCGAGGATGTGGGTCGAGAGGATTACGGCCTTCTCCGCCGCCATGTTTTTGATCAGCGCGCGGACTTCGTTCTTCTGATTGGGATCGAGACCGTCGGTCGGCTCGTCGAGCACGAGCACCGGCGGGTTGTGGAGCAATGCCTGCGCAAATCCGACGCGTTGTTTGTAGCCTTTCGAAAGCGTTTCGATCGTCTGTTTCCGCACGCTGATCAGATGGGTGAGGCCGAGGACGTGTTCGACTCGCGCGCGCTTCTCCACGGCGTCGCGAAACCCCCGCACCTCGGCGATGAAGAGCAGAAATTCCTCCACGGTCATCTCGGGGTAAGCCGGCGCGCTCTCGGGGAGGTAGCCGAGCTTGCGCTTCACCGCGACCGGATCGGCGGTCACATCGATGCCGTCGACCGTGGCGGTGCCGCTGTCGGGGCGGAGAAAGCCCGTGAGCATCTTCATCGTCGTGGACTTGCCGGCGCCATTCGGCCCGAGGAAGCCCAGGATGTCGCCGCGGTTGACGTTGAAGCTGACGCCGTCAACCGCGCGTTTGGCGCCATAGGTTTTAACGAGGCCTTTGACTTCGATCATGGGAAGAGGCGGGAAGGACGAAAACGAGCGGGAACGGTTTTGCGGGGACTGGGATTTTTTCAGGAAGTGAAAGTTTCGTCCTAAAAAAAGGGGGGTGGGGGTGGGCAAGCGAAAAATTGGGGGCGAGGAGATCTGCGCAAATAGGGCCCATAGGTCTTATAGGACCCATAGGGGCTATAGACCGGCCGGACCTCGAACCCCCGCCTTCGGCTAGCTCGTCGCCAGCTCGCGTTCTTTTTCGGTCTTGAGCCGGAGCTGGCCGCAGGCGGCGGCGATGTCGTGGCCCTTTTCCCGGCGGAGCGTCACGGAAATCCGCGCGGCCCGCAGAATATCGGCGAAACGTTCCTGGCGCGTGATGCTCGGGCGTTTCCACGGCAGCCCGTCGACGGTGTTGTAGGGAATCAGGTTCACATGCGCATGCAGATCGAGCGCGATGTCGCGGAGGAGTCTCGCCTGGTCGAGGGAATCGTTGACGTCCTCGATCAGGATGAACTCGAGGGTGATCATGCGCCCGTGCTTCTCGGAAAACGTTTTCACGGCGGGCAGCAGTTTCGCGAGCGGGAACGCCTTGTTCACCGGCATGATCTTTTCGCGCACCTCGTCGGTCGCGCCATGCAGCGAGATCGCGAGGCGGAAGCCGAGCGGTTCGTCGGCGAGCTTGAGGATCTTCGGGACGAGTCCGCTGGTGGAAATCGTGATCCGGCGCGCGCCGAAGCCGAGGCCCCAGTCGGCGTTGAGGATGGTGAGCGCGCGGATGAGGGCGTCGTAGTTCGCGAGCGGCTCGCCCATGCCCATGACCACGATGTTGTCGAACGAGGCCAGTTCCATGCGGGCGCGCGGCGTGCGGGCGTCCTCGCTGCGGCAGACCTGCAGGAGCTGCGCGACAATCTCGCCGGCGGAGAGATCGCGTTTCCAGCCGAGCAGTCCGCTCGCGCAGAAAACGCACGCCATCGCGCAGCCGACCTGGGTGGAGATGCAGATGGTCTTGCGCGAGTGATCGACGCCGACGCCTTCCTGCGGCGCGCGGATGATGACGGTTTCGATGAGCGATTTGTCGCGAAGCTCGAGGAGGAGTTTGTCGGTGACGTCCTCGGAGTGCTTGTTGAGCACCAGTTCCGCCGGCATGAAGTCGAAGGTCTCGTCGAGCCAGGTGCGCAGGGGCTTGGAGAGATTCGTCATGTCGTCCCACGACGTGACGCGCTTCTTGTAGACCCATTCGAGGATCTGTTTCGCGCGAAACGCCGGTTCGCCGCGCTCCGCCAGACGCGCGGTGAGCGAGTCCAGGGTTTCGCCGGTGAGCGGCGGTTTGGCGGGAGCGAACTTCATGGGCGGGAGAGCGTGTGCGCCTTCGTTTCCGATGCAAGCGGGCCGACACCGCCCTTCCCCTCGTGCGCCTTCCAACCGAACATGTCACTTAACAAGTGACATGTTGCCGCCCGGGGTTTCAGGCGGTGCGCGAGTTCTCCTGGCGGACGGGGTGGCGCGGATTGGGAGAGCGAACATGTCACTTATTAAGTGACATGTAGGTTCGGAGGGTTCGCGGTTGCGGCGGGGGATGGGATGAGTACATCCGAGCGGATGAATCCCCGGTTACCCCTGCTCGGTTTGCTTCTTCCCCTGGTCAGTTTTGCGGCCGATGAACCCCGGCATCCGTTTGCCGGCAGCATCGAGCGTCTCGATCCCGCGTTCGACAAGCTCGTCGCGGCCGATGCAAAGATCGAAAAACTGGCCGAGTGGTTTGTGTGGTCGGAGGGCCCGACCTGGTTCGAGGGCGCGGTGGTGTTTTCAGATGTGATGGCCAACACGGCCTATCGCTGGAAGGAGGGCATGCCCGCCGCCGAGGTTTTCCTGAAGCCCAGCGGGTTGACTGCTTCGATCCCGGGAATTCGCGAACCGGGCAGCAACGGGCTCGCGGTCGATCGCTCGGGACGGTTGTTGCTCTGTCAGCACGGCGAACGCCGGATCGCGCGGCTCGAGAAAGACGGGAGCTACGCGGTCGTGGCGGATCGTTTCGAAGGGAAGCGTTTCCACAGCCCGAACGACCTGGCGCTCAACCAAGGCGGTGACATTTATTTCACCGATCCGCCGTACGGCTTGGAGAAGATCGACGACTCGCCGCTCAAGGAGCAGGCGTTCCATGGCGTGTATCGCGTCGCGGCGGCGGACGGGAAGGTGACCCTGCTGACCAGGGAGATCATGTACCCGAACGGCATCGCGTTTTCGCCGGATCAAAAAATCCTCTATGTCGCCTCGAGCGATTCGCGCGCGACGCGCGTGATGGCCCACGATGTGGCGGCCGACGGAACGATTGCGAATGCCCGGGTCCTTTTCGATGCGCAGCCGCTGCGCAAATCCGGGGTCAAAGGCTCGTGCGACGGACTGAAGGTCGATCGCGACGGCAACCTCTGGGCGACCGGTCCGGGTGGGGTGCTGGTGATTTCGCCGGCGGGAAAATTGCTGGGAAGAATCAACACGAATGAGGCGACGGGCAACTGCTGCTGGGGCGACGACGGCTCCACGCTCTACATCACCGCCGACATGTTTCTGGTGCGCGTGAAAACGCTCACCAAGGGCGCGGGCTGGTAATCCATAAGTCTAGGGCTCGATTGCAGCGGCGGTCTGTGACCGCCGGGTTCGGAAGGTAGGGCGGGCCTGCTGGGCTCGCCGTCCGTGATTCGTAGCAGCCGAGGTGACGAGGCTGAATGGTCGTTCTTAATCAGCCTCGTCACCTCGGCTGCTACTCCGGAGGCGGTCCCAGCGGTCCCGCCCTACCCTAATGCAGCAATCGGTGCTTGAGGTCGGGCGCACCGAATCCGGGAATGGCTCGTCAGGATCGCATACCCCAATGAATCCCATCCCTTCCTCTGGCGAGAGGCCGACGCACATTCGGTACCTGATCGTGTTTTTTTTGTTTTTGGTGACGTCGCTCAACTACGCGGACCGCGCGACGCTCTCGATGGTGGGCAAAGACGTCCAAAAGCAGTTTGGCATGGATTCGGTCTCCATGGGTTTTCTCCTGTCAGCGTTTTCGTGGGCTTATGTGGCCGCCCAAATTCCCGGGGGATGGTTGCTTGACCGATTTGGATCAAAGCGCGTGTACGGGTGGAGTATCGGGCTATGGTCGTTGTTTACCTTGCTGCAGGGATTCGTCTTTGGGCAGGAGCACGTTTTCACGATTCCGCGGGTTTTCTGGCCCTCCATCGTGGTGAGTGGCGCCGTGCTGATGTTTTTTGTGCTCCGGCTTATGCTCGGAATTGCCGAGGCTCCGGCCTTCCCCGCCAACAGCCGGATCGTCGCGAGCTGGTTTCCGACTGCGGAGCGCGGCACGGCCTCGGCGATTTTCAATTCCGCGCAGTACGCCGGCACAGTGATATTTTTGCCGTTGATGGGATGGATCATGAAGCGTTTCGGTTGGCACGAGGTGTTCTGGTTCATGGGAGGGCTCGGCCTTTTATTTGCCGCCGCCTGGCCAAAACTTATCCACGGACCGAAGCAGCATCGTTGGGCCAATGCGGCCGAGGTCGCTCATATTGAGCGGGGCGGCGGACTCGTCGACATGGACCGGAGTGGGGTCGCCTCCACCACACCCACGGGTGGTTCACCCATGCTCCAGCTCCTCCGTAACCGCATGCTGCTGGGAATTTATTTCGGACAATACTGCATTAATGTTCTCACTTGGTTTTTTCTGACGTGGTTTCCGATTATCCTGCGCGAACGCGGGCTCTCGAACCTCCAGGTGGGTTTTTTCGCCGCCCTGCCAGCGTTGTGTGGTCTGGCCGGCGGCATCCTCGGCGGATTTTCTTCGGACACGTTATTGAAACGCGGTTTCTCGCTGACCGTAGCGCGGAAGACTCCGATCATTTTCGGCCTTTTGCTTTCGACCTCTCTGGTCGGCTGCAACTACGTCGACACGCATTGGGCCTTCATCATTTTCATGAGCCTCGCATTTTTCGGCAAAGGCGTGGGCGCCCTCGGCTGGGCGGTGCTTTCCGACGCTTCGCCGAAGCAGATCATTGGGCTCAGCGGCGGTTTGTTTAACACGTTTGGCAACATTGCGGGAATCACGACGCCGATCGTCATCGGCTATATCCGGCAGGGCACGGGATCGTTCGACGGAGCGCTGATCTACGTCAGTGCGCACGCGCTGCTCGCGATCATCAGTTTCGTGTTCGTCGTCGGCACGATCAAGCGGGTGGAGCTCCGGCCGGCGTTGTAGCGCCGGTGATGAAAGTTGAAGGTTGAAAGTTGAAAGACGACGGAGGCAACGGCGGCCCCACGCGGGCCCGGCGGCTGGTTTGTTCTTTCAACTTTCAACCTTCAACTTTCACCCGCGCCGAAGGCGCGCTACGGTTTCAGCCAGCGGACGAACCATTCGCGGGCCGCGGTGTATGAGGTCGGCAAAACTTTGTGCCCGGTCTTCGGCTGGATGAGCAGCGTGAATTTTTCCTCCGCGCCGGCCGCGCGGTAGGCGGCACGAGCCGCGTCCGTGCAAAGCTGCAGGCCGGGCAGCGGCGTGCGGTCGTCGGTTTCGCCGTTGATCGAGAAGAGCGGGCGGGGAGCGATGAGCGGAAGCATCATCGGGCCGTCGAACTTTCCGTCGAGCCCGGGAGCGACGCGGTCGTAGAACGTGTGCACGAAATCCGCGCCGGGTTTTTCGATGCTGGTATCTTTGGCCGCAGCGTCGAACGCCGCCTGGATCGTGCCGATGCGCGACTGCCAGGCGTTGTTCTCCACCGCCCAGCGGAAACTCTGCACGCCGATGCAGGGCACGGCGGCGGCGACGCGCGGGTCCACGGCCGCGGTGAGATAGGTTTCGATGCCGCCCTTGGAAATTCCGAAAAGGCCGATCCGCTTCGCATCAACGTCGTCGCGGGTCTCGAGGTAATCGATCAGCCGCATGAGATCCCAAACGCTGTCGAAGAAAAACGGGTGCTCCTTGCCCGTGCGAAACGTGCGATGGAGGGCTTCGACGTATTCCGCG
Source organism: Opitutaceae bacterium (assembly GCA_036261745.1). Classification (GTDB taxonomy): domain Bacteria; phylum Verrucomicrobiota; class Verrucomicrobiia; order Opitutales; family Opitutaceae; genus DATAKE01. Next base: position 20,485 of record DATAKE010000116.1, on the reverse strand, counting down.
GAGCCTTTCCCTGCCTTGGATCGCGCGCCGTGATAGGGCGCGTCGATCGCGACGGCGATGAAGCCGGCTTTCGCGAGCTCCGCCATGAACGCCAGATCGCTCTGCTTGTTGCCGCCGGTGCCGTGCAGCGTGATGACGACCGGACGGCGGCCGGTGGAGGAGGCGGATTTCACGAGGATTCCGGGGACACGGTTTTCGGCGTCGGACGCATACGAAAACGCGACGTGAACGAGTCCGTCGGACGGAGGCGCTTCCTGAACTTGCGGCGCGAGTGCCACGCGCGGGCGGTCGATGACCTTCAGAAAGTCGGCACGGGTGTCGGCGGAGACTCGTCCGCTCGAAACGAACGTGAGCAACAAGAGAGAACTGAAAAGCAGGGGCGGGCGTTTCATGAGGAGGTAAGGGGAACGGGAGAAAGACGTTCGCCGGCCGCGAACGACGCGCCGGGGTGAAAATAAAAAGGCAGGGTGCGTTGTCCTCAACGCGCCCTGCCTTGTGTCCCGGGGTGTGCCTGGACGTTATTTTTTCGCGAGCGCGCGGTTGAGGGCGCTGACGATGGCCTTGATCGATGCGAGCTCGATGTTCGTGTCGATGCCGGCGCCGTAGAGCGTGAGGCCGCGTTCGGTCTTGATCTGAATGTAGCTCACGGCGCGCGCCTCCGAGCCTTTGCCAAGCGAATGTTCGGAGTAGGAGAGGACTTCGAACTTTGGCAGCGACGTCGCGCCCAATGCGTGCGTGAACGCATCGATCGGGCCGTTGCCCTCGCCGGCGAGCTTGTGGGACTGGCCGTCGATGCTGAGCGCGGCTTCGCATTTCACCGCGCTGTCACGCTCGGTGGTTTTGAAATGCTGCAGCGTCACCGGTGTCGTCCGCTCGAGATATTCACGGCGGAAGACGTCCTGAATCTCAGCGGGAGTGAGCTCGGTGCCCTTGGCATCGGCGACGTCGTTGATGAGTTTGCCGATCTCCTTGTGCATGAGCTTCGGCAGCGCATAGCCGAATTCATGTTCGAGCACGTAGGCGACGCCGCCTTTGCCGGACTGGCTGTTGATGCGGATGATCGCCTTGTAGCTGCGGCCGATGTCGGCGGGATCGACGGGAATGTAGAGGACGTCCCAAGGCTCCGCCGGGTTTTGCGCCGCCCAGGATTTCTTGATCGCGTCCTGGTGCGAGCCGCTGAACGCGGTGAACGTCAGCTCGCCCGCGTAAGGCTGGCGCGCCGGGACCTCCAGGCGCGTGGTGCGTTCGTAGACTTCGCGGATTTCGTTGATGTTGCTGAAGTCGAGGCCCGGGTGGATGCCGTGCGTGTAGAGGTTCAACGCGACGGTCACGATATCGAGATTGCCGGTGCGTTCGCCGTTGCCGAACAGCGTGCCCTCGACCCGGTCGGCGCCGGCGAGCAACGCCAGCTCGGTCGCGGCGATGCCGGTGCCGCGGTCGTTGTGCGTGTGCAGCGAGACGATCGTGCGATCGCGGCGCGTGAGATGCGTGCACATCCACTCGATCTGGTCGGCGTGGACGTTGGGCGTCGCGTATTCGACGGTCGCGGGGAGGTTGAGGATGATCTTGTCCGCGACGGTCGGCTGCCAGACGTCGGTGACGGCTTCGCAGATCTCGAGGGCGAACTCCAGCTCCGTGCTCGTGAAACTCTCGGGCGAATATTCGAAACGCATTCGCGTGCCGGCGGCGACCAGCGGCTGCGAATACTGTTTCACCCACGCCGTGCCGCGCGTGGCGATGGCCACGATGTCGGCGCGCGAGGCGTTGAAGACATGCTTCCGCTGCGCGGGCGAGGTGGAGTTGTAGAGATGGAAGATGGCGTTCTTCGCGCCGCGCATGGCTTCGATGCTGCGGGTGATCAGGTCCTCGCGGCACTGGCAGAGGATCTGGATCGCGACGTCATCGGGGATGCGTTTTTCCTCGATGAGGCGCCGGCAGAAATCGAACTCGATCTGGGAAGCGGACGGAAAGCCGACCTCGATTTCCTTGAAGCCGATTTTCACCAGCAGGTCGAAGTACTCGAGTTTCTCCTCGACGCTCATCGGCTGGGCGAGGGCCTGGTTGCCATCCCGGAGATCGACGCTGCACCAGATCGGGGCGCGGGTGAGGGTGCGGTTGGGCCACTGGCGGTTGGGCAGGGCGACGGGCGGAAACGGGCGATATTTCGAAACAGGAGCAGGTTGCATGGGAACGGAACGGACAAATTTTTTTAAACGACGAACGGACAGGACAACAGCAGCAAATCAAGCCGCTCCACTTGGGAGGGCAGACAAACCATCAGGCCAACGCACGATCTGCCGCTAGGCGGCGTTCAGAGATCGCGCGCGTTCGTAAGTCGAAGGGCCTGGCGGGTGTTTCGCATTTAAGGCGGCGGAGTGAGGCAAAGCACCCGCGGGCTGTCAAGAAAGCGGCAGGGTTTTCCGTAGCAGCCGAGGTGACGAGGCTGGAGCGCCTAGGCTGGATCCTCGCTCAGCCTCGTCACCTCGGCTGCTACGGGCCCCGGGAATGCGTTTAGCCGTAACTTGGGCGTGCAAGTCCCCGTCTTGCGTGTTGTGCATGAGACCGCCTCCATCCCCCCATGCCTGAAGACGATCCGCCGTTCGATGTACCCGGCTGCCTCGCCCGGGTGCGCCAGCGTGATCAGCAGGCCGCGCGCGATCTCGTCGATCACCTTTACCCGCTCGTTATCCGCATCGTCCGCTCGCATCTTCCGCGACGGGTGCTCGAGGAGGACCTCGCGCAGGAGGTGTTCATGAAAATGTTCACCCGCATCGACCAGTATCAGGGCGCCGTGCCGTTTCCGCACTGGGTGTCGCGCATCGCGGTCACGACCTGCATCGACCATTTGCGCGCGCAAAAGCGGCGGCCGGAATTTCGCTGGGCGGATCTCTCCGAAGGCGAGGCGGACGTGCTCGATGCGGTGATGACCAACGAAAGTGATGTCGCACCCGACGACGCCCTCGAAGCCCACGAGCTCGTGCACAAGCTGCTCGACCAGCTGAAGCCCGACGACCGCATGGTGATTCAGCTCCTCGACCTGGAACAGAAGACCATCGCCGAGATCAGCGGTCTGACCGGATGGAGCCAGTCGCTCGTGAAGGTCCGCGCGTTTCGCGCGAGACGGAAGTTGCAGAAACTCTTTACCGACCTAAAACGAAAGGAACGTTCATGAATCCCGCCGACCCCAAACATCCCTGGTCGCGCCTTGCCGCCGCGGCGCGCCGCGTCCCGGATGCCCGCGATACCACGGCACCCTACGGCTTCTCGACGCGCATCGCCGCGCGCGCGATGACGGCGGAGCGCCCGATGGGTTCCTTGTTCGAGCGGCTCTCGTGGCGTGCGCTCGGAGTGGCCTGCCTCCTGGCCTTTGCCAGCGTGGCGTTGAATTTTTCGGCGCTTGCCAGCCCGCATCCGGAGGAGGAGCTGGCGACCGGTGGCGATGATGTCGTGGCGGTGTTGCTCGATCTTTCCTGAGGCATGCAGACGCCTTGGAAAGTAATCGCGGCATTCATCGGCGTGTTTATTGCCGGCTCGGTGTTTGGCGGATTTTTCGCGCTGCGGATGGATCGCGGGCGCGGGCCGCAGAAACGCGTTGAGCAGGGTCAGCAAGCCGGCCCGTTGCAGCTCCGAATCATGAAGATGTTCGCGGAGCGGCTCGAGTTGACGCAGGAGCAGAAGGACAAGCTCCGCCCGGTGATCGAGCGCGCGGGCGAGGATATCCGCCGCGTCCAGCAAGCCCAGTCCCGCGAGATGAACATCCTCATGGAACGCCTCCAGCAGGACGTCGCGCAGGTGCTGACCCCCGAACAAAAGCAGAAGCTTGATGAAATGAAGCAGCAGCAACGCGAACGCATGAAGGGCGATCGCGGTGGCCTCCCGGACCGGCGCGGCGAACTTCCTGGCGGTACCATGCGGGAGAAGCAGCGGGAGCGGAATCGTGACGGTACGCCGGGGGCCCCGCCGCCCGCGGTGCCCTGACGGCGTGGGTGGAAAAAGTTGTTGCGCGAGTGGGTGACCCTCGCATGTTCCGCGTCGGCCAGGTGCCATGCATGGGCAGGCGCGTGAACTCCGCCAGGACCGGAAGGTAGCAACGGTAACGACGTCCTCCTAGTGCCGTGGAGTGCCTGGCCACCTCTTTTCTCCCCGCGCGACGGCGAAAAAGTTGAAAGTTGAAGGTTGAAAGTTGAAAGAACGGAGACTGGCTAACTGCTCGGCCTCCTTCCAACTGGTCGTCTTTCAACTTTCACCTTTCAAATTTCAACCAGTTTGGCCTCCTCCACCTACCAAGTCATCGCCCGGAAGTGGCGGCCGCAGACGTTCGATGACGTCGTCGGCCAGGATCACGTGGTGCGGACGCTGAAAAATGCGATCAACCGCCAGCGCATCGCGCACGCCTACCTGTTCGTCGGCCCGCGCGGCACCGGCAAGACTTCGACGGCGCGGATTTTTGCCAAGGCGCTGAATTGCACCGGCGGGCCGAAGGCGGACTTCGATGTCAATGACCCGGCCTGCGTGGCGATTGCCGACGGCTCTCACCTCGACGTGATCGAGATCGACGGTGCGTCGAACAACGGTGTCGACCAGGTGCGCGACCTCCGCGACACCGCGCAATACGCCCCGGCGCAGGGCCGCTACAAAGTCTACATCATCGACGAGGTGCACATGCTCTCGACGCAGGCGTTCAATGCGCTGCTTAAGACGCTCGAGGAGCCGCCACCGCACGTGAAGTTCGTCTTCGCCACGACGGAGCCGCAGAAGGTGCTGCCGACGATTCTTTCCCGGTGCCAGCGCTTCGACCTCAAGCCGATCCCGAGCGACCTCATCATCGAGCGGCTGAAAAAAATCGCGGTGGACGAAAAAATCAAGGTCAGCGACGGCGCGCTCGCCTGCATCGCCCGCATGGCGGACGGCGGCATGCGCGACGCGCAGTCGATCTTCGACCAGATGATTTCGTTCTGCGGCGCCGAAATCGCGGAGCCCGACGTGCTGGATGTCTATGGCCTTGTGGCGGCGGACAAGATCAACGCGCTCGCCTGTGCGATCGCGGCCGGCGATCACCAGAAGATCGTGGCCATCGTCGACGATTGCGATGCGAGCGGCCGCGATCTGGTGCGGCTCCTCACCGATTTGCAGGCGCTGGTGCGGAACGCGTTGCTCGACGCCATCGCGAAGGGTGGCAAGACCGACCAGTTGGGTTGCGTCACGATGACGACCGAGCAGCTCACCCGCCTGCTCGACGGTCTGCGGGAGGGCGAGGGGAGCGTGAAGCTCGGTCTCGCGGAGAAAATTAATTTTGAGGTGACCCTCTTGAAGGCCGTCGAGGCAAGTCGCGCGCGCGCGATCGACAGCCTGATCAAGGAACTCACCGCCCTCGCCGATGAAGCGCCCGCCGCCGGCAGCGGGAGTGGCGACAGCGAAAAAAAAAAGGGCTGATTGAGCGGCTGGAATCGCGGTTGACTGCCGCGAACGGCGCGGCGGTCGAAGCGAAGTCATTCGCTGCGCCGAAACCTCCAGCCGAAGACGTCAGCGAGGCAGCGGTAGCGGCGGTCTATGACCGCCGTCCGGAAGAGGGGCCCGCGGAAAACGGCGGTCATAGACCGCCGCTACAGGAAATCTCCAGCGCCGCCGAAAGCACCAACACCTGGAACGACGAAGCCGCCGAATCCGCTTTCCGCGCCGAAGCACGGGAGCGCGGCGAACCCGTGCAGGCATCGCGTGCGGTGGTCGAGAGTGTCGAGGAGAACAGCGAGCCGAAGAACCTGCCACCGCTCGACGAACTGGTGAAACGACTCTCCCCCGAAATCCGCGAAACCTTGGACGATCTTTTCCGCGCGAAGTTTACGAGCGTTCGCCGGGTGTCGAAGAAAGCGCTGAAGAGCGAAAAGTAGATTCGGAGATCTCCGCGTTTGGTTTGAAAACGGTGGCGGCGGTCGATGGCCGCCGTCTCGGAGCGTGGGAAGACCAGGGGTGTTCCTCGGCGGTCATAGACCGCCGCCACAGAAAACTGACCGACTCCGGGACGAGCGGCTTATTCCTTCCAAGTCGACCCGATCTCGCGGCGGCCGATGGCGTTTTGGGCGTAGAGGTAGGCCTCGATCCGCTGCTTTGCGAACGGCGGAAGCAGTGAAATCACGGCGCGGCGATAGAGGCCTTCTTCCAGTCCTTCGAGTCCGTCGAGGTGTTTGAGGGCATCCGCATCCACGGACCAGACTTCGCCGGTGACGCCTTCGCGGTCGTCCGGCCGCGGAATCATTCCCGGATAGCCGCCGAGATCATAGAGGCGAAATCCCGGGGCGGTGCGCGCCTCGCCGATAAATTTTTGTCCGGCGAGATAATGGTGATTCGAACCGCCGCGCTTCAGCGTGCCGTAGACGAACATCAATTTTTCGGCGCCACTCATGAAACCACGGCGGCAACGGCAGCCGCGGGTTGGGCGGCGGCGGTTTCCACCACGAGTGCCGTGGTGTTGTCGCGACCGGAGGCCTGGACCGCTTCTTCGACGAGCCGGTGCGCGGTGGTGGGCGATGCGCCATCGGGCGGAGCGGTGCGGATGATGTCCTCGATGCGGTGGTCCCAAAGGCCGTCGATCAGCCCGTCCGAGCAAATAAGAAAGCGATCCCCCGGTTTGTGCGCGACGGCGCCAATCTGGGGTTCGATGAATTGCTGGCTGGCGCCGAGGGCCTGCTGCAGGGCGTTGCGCTGCGGGTGCGTCCGGGCCTCGCGTTCGTTGAGCTGGCCGTTGCGTCGCAGCCAGCCGACGTGGCTGTGGTCGTGCGTGACCTGGGTCATGCCCCCTTCGGCCGGAAGATAATAAATGCGGCTGTCTCCGATGTGCCCAAAATACATCCACTCCGGGGTAAACCACGCCAGGCTCAAGGTCGCGCCCATGCCCGCGCATTCCTCGTAGGACTGGCCGAGCTTGATCAAGTCCGAGTGGATGGCGCCGAAAAGTTCGGCGAGCAGATCCTGAAAGTCGCTCGACATCCCGCTCGCGGACAAACGAAAGCCCCGCGGCAGCAATCGCGTGATGCGGTCCACGGAGATGCGGCTGGCAAACTCCCCGGACTTCGCGCCACCCATGCCATCGCTCACCGCGAACACGAAGTCGGTGGTCGCGAGCGACGCATGGCCGGTTTTTCCAAGGTAACGGATCTCGTGGCCGTCGAAGTTGAGGGCGAGAAACGTGTCCTCATTGTTGGCGCGAACCCGGCCGACATGGGTGAGGCCGGACCAGTTGAGGTGGGAAGAAGGCGAGGGCGCCGGGCCGGCCGGTGACGGGTCGGGGGGATTCATGCGTCGGCGGAGGAAGGTTTGAGCGACACGGCATCCCCCTTGCCGTCGAGCAGCGTGGCGAATTCGAAATCGATCACGCAAAACCGTCCGTCGGACGTGCGGTAGGTGATGTTGCGCAACTCCCGGTCCTCATGGCGGACGCCGAACTCCTCCAATTCCGCGAAGATCTCCTTCTGTCGCTCGGGACTGAGGTGATCGACCCGCTGGCCGCAATTGGTCGTAACAATCTTAAGTTGCTCTGCTTCCACTTCTAGCAGCCGGGGGACCCACGTGCAGCCGCGCGCCTCCAAGTGCCGGAGAACCCGCACCTCGTGCTCGAAGCGTTCGCGCGCCATGTGGCCGCGAAACGTTTTGTGCACCCGACCATCGAAGCCGATCCGCACAAGGGCGCGGGGCGTGTCTTTCATCTCATGCATCGGTAATCGGACCAGTTTCCGGCGGCGCCCGAGACAGGCAAGCATGGCCTGAGCTTCGGCAACCTCCGGTCGGGCCGTCACTGGTCGCAAAAAGTACCATGAACAAAACTTCTGGTTGCCTCTGGCATCAAAGGTGCTGAATTGGCGCGCGAGTTTTCGTCCGTGCCCGGGTCGTCGCGATCCCACGTCGATCATCTCGAAAGCTCCAACTTCACCCTGTTAAAAAACCTCCCGATTATGGCCAAATACAAACTGGAATACATCTGGCTGGACGGCTACACGCCCCTGGCCAGCTTGCGCAGCAAGACACAAATCAAGGAATTCGCCTCCTTCCCGAAGCTGGAAGAACTTCCCAACTGGGGATTCGACGGCTCCTCGACGCAGCAGGCGGAAGGGAAAAGCTCCGACATCGTGCTGAAGCCGGTGGCGGTGTATCCCGACTCGACGCGCAAGAATGGTGTTCTCGTCATGTGCGAAACGTACCTCCACACGGGCGTGGCACATCCCTCGAACTCGCGGGCGACGATTCCGGATGATCCGGACACGTGGTTCGGTTTTGAGCAGGAATATTTCTTCTACAAGAACGGCGCTCCGCTCGGTTTCCCGAAGGACGGCTATCCCGCCCCCCAGGGTCCGTACTACACCGGCGTCGGCTACAAGAATGTCGGCTCGGTCGCCCGTGAGATCGTCGAACAGCACATCGACCTCTGTCTCGATGCCGGCATCAACATCGAGGGCATCAACGCCGAAGTCGCCAAGGGCCAGTGGGAATTCCAGATTTTCGGCAAGGGCTCGAAGAGCGCCGCCGATCAAATGTGGGTCGCCCGCTACCTCCTCACCCGTCTCTGCGAAAAGTACGAGATCGACATCGAGTGGCGCTGCAAACCGATCCTCGGGCCTTTCAACCAGGCGCTCGACTGGAACGGCTCCGGCATGCACTCGAACTTCTCCACGAAGTTCATGCGCGAAACCGGCGGCAAGGCCTACTTCGAAAAACTCATGGCGGCCTTCAACAAGCACGTCGGCGAGCACATCGCGGTTTACGGCCCGGAGAATCATCTCCGCCTTACCGGTCTCCACGAGACGCAGTCGATCGACAAGTTCAGCTACGGTCTTGCCGATCGCGGCGCCTCGATTCGCATGCCGCACAGCTTCGTCAACGCCGGCTACAAGGGCTACCTCGAGGACCGTCGTCCGAACTCCGCCGCCGACCCGTACCTGGTCGCCGGCCGGATCATCAAGACGATCCAATCCGTCCCGACGACCTGAGCGACGCCTGCGCTTCGCTGAGTAAGCGCAAATTTTCAAAGCGCCATCCCGAGAGGGGTGGCGCTTTTTTTTCGACTGTAGGAGCGGCTTTACGCCGCGACGGGATGCGATCCCGCTGAGGTCGCGGCGTAAAGCCGCTCCTACAGCGGGCCGCCGCGATTATTTCTTCGCGCCCGCCACCGTCAGGGAAATCGAGTCCGGCTTCAGGCCGGCCGCGCTGGCCGTGATCACGATTGGACCGCTCTTCGCGCCCTTGGCCGCTTTCACCAAGGCGAAACACCGTCCCTGAAACGCGCGGCGCTCGCTCGCCTGAAACGGTTCGCTGCTGGCGTTGTTGCCGCTGTCGACGGCGACAATCGCCCCTGCACCGGTCGAGGTGAACGTCACGAGGTCATTCGCCTCGGGCACGAGCACGCCGTTCGCGTCCACGACAACCGCCGTGACGTAGGAGATGTCCTCCCACGAGGGCGTGAGCCGCGCGCGATCGGTCGTCAGCTGAATTTTTGCCGCCGGACCGGCCGTGCGGAGTTCGTGGGTCGCGACGACTTTGCCCTCATTGAGGCCCACTGCCTTGAGCGTCCCGGCCGCATAGGCGACTTTCCACTCGCGCGGCGCTGCATCGGCTCTCAGCGGCTTTGCTCCGAGCGACGCGCCGTTGAGAAACAATTCCACGGACTCGCAGTTGCTGTAGACCTCGACGGTTTCGTCGTGCGGCTGCTGATTGCGCGGGGTCCAGTCGGAAAACAAAATCTGCCGGTGACGGAGATCCGGTTCGTAGCCGGGATCGGTGGGTGTGAGCACATCGCGGCCGGTGCGGCGCGTGGCATGCACCATCGGTTTTTCGCTCCACCAGCTCTGGCGCTCGAACGCGCGAGTCCGTGGTGTGCCGGTGCGATCGAGCAGGCCGAATGGGGTCGCGATCGCGGGCCAGGGGTGCGCTTCGCCGAGGTAGTCGATGCCGCTCCAGAGAAACTGGCCGGCGTAGGGGGCGTTGTCGCGCAGCGCGAGCCACATGCGGCGGTCGTGTCCGTTTTCGGTGCCGAGGATTTTTCGCGTCGGTTTCTGCTCATGTGCCGCGAGGATTTCGTTCTCACGGTAGTTCTGGCCGACGACATCGAGGAGATCGGCGAGGCCGTTGTCGTAGTCCTTGCTGACGTTCGGGCGGAAGAGTCCCTGCGTGACCGGCCGCGTGGGGTCGTTCTGGTGAAAGACATCGACGAGGCCGCTGAGGATTTTCTTCGCAAGCTCCGCTTTCGGCGTGTCGTGGATTTCGTTGCCCGCGCTCCAGGCGATCACGCTGGGGTGGTTGCGGTCGCGGCGCACGGTGTCGCGAATATCCGTGCGCGACCATTCGATGAAGAACTTGTGGTAGTCGTGCGGATTCTTCGCGACGGTCCAGCAGTCGAAAAGTTCGTCGAGCACCAGGAAGCCCATGCGGTCGCACAGGTCCAGGAACTCGGGGGCGACCGGGTTGTGCGCCGTGCGAATCGCGTTTACGCCGAGTTCGCGCAGGGCCTCGAGCCGCCGCTCCCACGCTCGGATTGGGACTGCGGCGCCCAGTGCGCTCGCATCGTGGTGCAGGCAGACGCCCTTGATTTTGAAGTTGTGGCCGTTGAGCCAGAAGCCGGTGTCGGCCTGGAAGCGAGCATCGCGGATGCCGAAGGCGACCGTTTCCTCATCGAGCGTCCGGCCGGCTGAGCGCACCGCGACCACGGCGCGATAAAGGTGGGGATGATTGAGGTGCCAGAAGAACGGATTCGTGAGCGAGGTCTCCTGCTGAAACATCGCGGCCCCATTTCCTGCCACGGATTGCGCCGGCGTTTCCAAGGTCGACACTACTTTGCCGGCGGGATCCAGCAGCGTGACGTGCAGCGTGACGTCGCGGGGAGTCTCGGACTGATTCACCACGCGAGTCTGCACGCGAACGGTGGCTGAGCCCCCGGGTTCGGGCGTGCCTAGCACGAAGAGGATTTCCGGCGTCGTCACAAAGGTCTCCCAGTGGTCGAGGTGCACGGGATCGGTGACGACCAGGCGCACGTGCCGGTAGATGCCGGCCCCGGAATACCAGCGCGATGCCGGTTGGTCGGAAGTGTCGGCGCGGACGGCGAGGACATTTGCCTGGTCGCCGAAGTTGAGTTTTCCCGTGAGCTCGTAGCGGAAACTCACGTAGCCAAACGGGCGGTCGCCGAGATGCTGGCCGTTGATCCACACGTCGCTGTTCTGCATCACGCCGTCGAACTCGATGAAAACGCGTTTGCCCGCCGCGTCCGCGGGAAGCTTGAACTGCTTCCGATACCAGCCGACGCCACTCGGGAGAAAACCGCCGCCGCCGCCGGTCGGATTCTCCTTTGCGAACGGCCCCTCGATGCTCCAGTCGTGCGGCACGTCGAGGACGCGCCACGAGGAATCATCGAAATCGGCCAGGGCAGCACCCGCGGCGTTTCCCTTGAGGAATCGCCAGTCGGCATCGAAGGAAGTGGTGACTCGTGCGGTGGCGGATTTGGCGGGTTTGGGAGCCATGGCGAAAGTGCTGAGGGCGGTTACGCCCGTGACAATCGCGAAGAGAGCGAGGCGAGGGGTGATGCGGGGCATGGAGGCAAGGGTCACAGGAAACGGGGACGGGACCGGCCCGCATCGTGCGCGCCGCAGGGGATCGGGCAAGAGTATCACGAGGCAACCCCGGCGATTCGGAAATGATTCACGATTCCCCTGCGGGGCTGGAGGCGGGCGGAGCTCAGTTTTTGTCCGTGCGGAAGGGGGCGGCGGGGAGGCCGGCGCCGTTGAAGAGATTCGCGCCTTCCGGGTAGTTCGACCACGCGTAGCGGACGGAGGCGGGGACGGCGACCGCCTCGCTGGTGACGAGGACGGTGTCGCCATCGAGCTTCGCATCGGCGGCGGCGAATTTTCCGTCGGCGCCCGCGATCTCGAAGGTTTTGAGCGGTCCGTCCTTTGCAACGAGGCCGCCACCGACATGGGAGAACTTCACGCGCACGGCAGCGCCTTCAATGGCGGCGGACTGGAACTGCGGGCCCGAGGATTCGATTTTCTTCCCGTAAACGTTCGCGAGCGCGAGGCGGGCGAGGCGGTCGCCGACCGGCGCTTTGTTGTGCGGGTGGACGTCCTTTTTGTCACCGACGTCGAGGGTCACGACCATGCCGGTGTGTGGAAGCTTGAGGGCTTCGGCCTGCCATTCGCGCACCTGCGGGCTGTTGCTGGCGTTGTCCAAGGCGGCCAGCTGGACGAAATAGAAAGGCAGTTCGCGTCCCCACAGTTTTCTCCAGTCGGTGATGAGCAATTCGTTCCAGCGCGGAAACAATTCCTTCGGCGCCGTGATCGATTCGCCCTGGTACCAGAGCACGCCGCGGAGGGCGTAGGGGACGATCGGCGCGATCATGCCGTTGTACATGACGGTTGCGTTGTGCTGGTCCTGCACGGGATCGGCGCGCGGTTTCCGCGGGGCGCGTTTGCCCTCGGCCTTTGCCTTGGCGGCGGCTTCCTCCCACTGCTTGTTTTCCCCGTCGGTCAGCGGCGCAAAGGCTTTCACGCGCGCGTCGAAATCATCCAGCACGGCTTTGAACGCCGGATCGCCGAGCATCGCGTCGCGCCGGATCCAGGCATGCGCGCAACTCGCGCCGAACGCCTCGGTGATGATTCCGATCGGGACCTTGATGTCCTTCTGCAGTTCGCGCGCGAAAAAATAACCGACGGCGGAAAATCCGGGCACCGTTTCCGGCGAGCAGACCAGCCATTCGCCGCCCACCGTTGCCTGCGGCGTGTAGGCTTTGGCCGCCTTGCCGGTGAACATCCGGATCAACGGATGATTCGCCGCGGCGATTTCTTTTTCCTCGTCGATGACGCCGGCGAAATACTGGCGCTGCTTCGAGATCACGAAGTCCATGTTCGACTGCCCGGAGCCGAGCCAGACTTCGCCGACGAGCACATCCTTGAGCGTGATCGTGTTTTTGCCGGTGACGGTGAATTCTCGCGCCTCGGCGGAGGCGGTGAGTGCGGCGAGGTCGACGCGCCAGCTTCCATCGGTCCCGGCGGTGATGGATTTCTTCTGCCCGGCGAAACTCACCGTGACCGGTTCACCCGGATCGGCCCAGCCCCAGACGGGCACCGGCATCTCCCGCTGGAGGACCATGTGATCGGTGAAGGGCGACGCGAGTTTCACCTCGGCGCGGAGCGCCGTGACCGACGCGAAGGCGAGAAGGAGGAGGACGGGTTTTTTCATGAGATAAAATTCAGGGGGCGAGCGCGGATTCGATCGCGGACTGGTAGGCGCGTCGCATGGGGGAGTTGTCCGGATTGTTCGGGATTTTGTCGCGCTGGATCAGGAAAACATAAACCAGGCCGCGTTTCGGATCCGCCCAGCTTTGCGTGCCGAAGGCGCCTCCGTGGCCGAAGGTGCCGGGCGAGAGCGTCCGGTTCGCTTCCATCTGCTGCGGATCCTCGATCACGCAAAAACCAAGGCCCCAAGGCATCCCGGGGCGGGCGCGAAGTTCGCCGGTTTGCTTGCGCGTCATCTCGGCCACGGTTGCGGGCTTGAGGATGCGTTGTCCGGCGAGTTCACCGTCGTGAAGCAGCATCTGGTAAAACTTCGCGATGTCCTCCGCCGTTGAAAACAATCCGGCACCGCCCAGCGGCGGCCGCGTGCGATCCGTCACCGCGCCGCCGTACATATAAAAGATGGGAGTCACTTCCAGTTTCCGCGTCTGCGCGTTCAAAACATAGGTGCGTGCGCGGCGCTCATCCTGTTCGGGGGAAATCCACCAGGTCGTGTCCTTCATCTTGAGCGGGTCGAGCAGCCGCTTCTGCATGAACTCGGCGAATGGCATTCCGGTGACAACCTCGACCACGCGGCCCAGTGCATCGATGCCGGCGGTGGAGTAGCCCCACTTGCTCCCCGGGGCGAAGCGCAGCGGTTCGCGGGCGAGCACCTTGCTCATCGCGGCGAGGGTCCAGTGCGGATCGGTCGCGCCGTATTCTCCCAGACCACTCGTATGCGAGAGGATCTGGCGGAGGGTGATGGGTTGGGACGGATGGATGAGGACGCGGCGCTCCGAGGTCTGCTCGGAGACAAGCCACGGGTTGCGAAATTCCGGGAGGAATTTTTCCAGCGGGTCGTCAAAAGCCAGTTTCCCTTCGTCGGCCAGAATCGCGACGCAGACGGCCACCACCGGTTTCGTCATCGAGGCGATCCAAAAGAGGTCGTCCGTCCGCATCCTTCTCCCGGTGGCGAGATCGCTCCGGCCAACCGCGGAGAGGTGCAGCACGCGGTCCTTGTCCGCCAGCAACGCGACCGCTCCGGAAATTTCCCCCTGCTCGATGAAAGGCTCCAGCGCGCGCGGCACCGACGGGAATTTTTCCTGGGCGGATGCGAACGCCGGCGCAATCGCCAGGAACGCGGCGAAAAGCGGGGGAAGAATCTGGCGCCGCTTCGTTTTCATTATCTCACGGGAAGGAACCGCTGGCAGAAGGGGTAGGGCACGGCAACGGGATCGCCCTTCGGGGTGAGGCGGCCGGTGGTTTCGTCGACGCGGAAGACCACGGCGTTGTTGCTGCCGTGATTCGTGCAGACGATCCATTTCGCGGTGGGATCGAAGGCGAAGTTGCGCGGGGTCTTGCCGCCACTCGGCACGTGTTCGACGGGCGTGAGCGCGCCGCCCGCCTGCTCGATGGCGAAAACGGCGAGGCTGTCGTGTCCGCGATTCGAACCGTAGAGAAATTTCCCGTTGGGGTGCACTTCGAGTTCGGCGCAGGTGCTGGAGCCTTTGAAGTCGGCGGGAAGCGTGGAGACGGTTTGAAACTCGGTCAGCGCGCCCGCGGCGCTGTCCCAGTTGAATGCGGCGACGGTGCTCGCGAGTTCGTTGATGAGGTAAACCCACCGGCCGTTCGGATGAAACTTCACGTGACGCGGTCCGGAGCCGGGAGCGACGGTGGCGAAAGCGGGATCGCCGGCCTTGAGCGTGCCGGCTTTTTCGTCGAAGCGATAGATGAAGACCTTGTCGACGCCGAGATCGGCCGCGAGGGCGAAGCGGTTGGAGGGATCGGTGATGATCGAGTGGGCGTACGCGCGGGTCTGTCGCTGCGGGTGCACACTTTTCCCGGTGTGTTGCACGAAGGCGGTCCAGTCCCCGAGGCTGCCGTCGGGCTTGAGCGCGAAGGCGGCGATGTTTCCCCCGTCGTAGTTGGCCGCGAGGGCGTAGCGACCCGTGCGGTCAAGACTGAGGTAGCTGGTGTCCCCGCCGCCCGCGAGTTCGCGATTCAGAAACGTCAGTGCGCCCGTGTGCGGATCGATCGCATAGGCGGCGACGCCGCCCGGATTTCCCGAGTTGCACGTGTACAGGTGCCGGCCGTCGGGATGGATCACGAAGAACGCCGGGGCGCGGGCTTCGAGGAGAAACTCCGGTTTCGTCAGCACGCCGGTGTCGGTATCGAAACGCGCGAGGGAGAACCCGATGTTCGGGCCGGTGCGGTGGGAGCCGAAATAGACAAACATGTCGGCCGCCGCGACCCGGCCGGTGATCGCGACCAGTGCCGTGGCGAAAATAAAACCAATGCGCGCGGAAGTTCTCACTCGCGGGGACGGATTTCGATTTTGACGCCGCTCTCCGCCAGGCCGGGCGCCGAGGCGGTCACGGTGATCGTGCCGGAGTTTTCGCCGGCTTTGATCAGCGCCACGCACTCGCCCTGAAAAAGTTTCCGGTCGTCGGCCTGGTAGGCCGCGGGATCGGCGCGATCACCGTTGTCCACGCCGGCGATTGTGCCCGGTCCCTCCACTTTGAAAGTCACCAGGTCGTCCGCCCAGGGACAGGGGACACCGTTTGCGTCGACGGCCGTCACCGTGACGTGTGCGACATCGTTCCAGTCCGGCGCGAGATTTGGACGGTCGAGTGCGACCAGCAATTTTGCCGGGGCGCCAGCGGTGCGCAGTTCGTGGGTCGCGACCACCTTGCCGGCGTTTTTGCCGACCGCTTTGACGGCGCCGGGATCGAACGGAAATTTCCAGGCGCGGGGCGACGCGTCGGCGGGCTTTGGTTTTGCGCCGAGGGATTTTTCGTTGAGGAAGAGTTCGACCTCGTCGCAGTTGCTGTAGATGTCCACGTCGGCCTGCTTGTAGGTCGAGGTGTCGCGCGGATTCCAGTTGGAGATGCGGTCGAAACCGGGACGGCGGCGCGGGTCGCTGTTCGCGAGCGCGGGCTCGTTGCGGACGACGTGGACCATCGGCCGGTCGCTCCACCAGCTCTGGCGTTCGTAGGCGCGCGGCTTGAAGCGCCCGGTGCGATCGAGCAACCCGGCCGAGCTCGTGACGAAAGGCCAGTCGGCCTCGCCGATGTAGTCGACGCCCGCCCAGAGGAACTGGCCGGAATACGAAGGGTTGTCGCGGCCGTGCAGCCAGGTCTGGCGCAGATGATCCTGCTCGGTGCCGACGATCTTGCGCGTGGGAATTTTCTTTTGGGCGGCGAGGAGTTCCTGGTCGCGGTAGTTCACGCCGATGACATCGAGCATGTCGGCGAGGCCGTTGTCGAAGTCGTGGCTGACGTTGGGGCGGAACAACGCCTGCGTGACGGGCCGCGAGGGATCCTCCGTGTGCGCGATGCCGACGAGGCCGGCCAGGATGGTTTTCGCCAGGGCGGCGTTGGGCGTGTCGTGAATCTCATTGCCCGTGCTCCAGAGAATGATGCTGGGATGATTGCGGTCGCGGCGGATTGTGTCGCGTTCGTCGCGATGACCCCACTCGGTGAAATGCAGGTTGTAGCCCTGTTCGGCGTGCGGCTTGCCGGCGGTCCAGGCGTCGAAAAATTCGTCCATCACCACGAAGCCCATGCGATCGCACAGGTCGAGGAAGTCGGGCGCGGGCGGATTGTGCGCGGTGCGAATGGCGTTCACGCCGAGTTCGCGCAGGCGCTCGAGGCGGCGTTCCCACACGCGCAGCGGCACCGCGACGCCGACGGCACCGCCGTCATGGTGGAGCGCGACGCCCTTGAGTTTGACGATTTTGCCGTTGAGCGAAAAACCGGTGGCGGCATCGAAGCGCGCCTCGCGGATGCCGAAGGTCGCGACCTCGTCGTCGAGCGTGGTTTTTCCCGCACGCACTTCCGCCACGGCGCGGTAGAGGTGCCCCTGGCCGATGTCCCACAGCACGGGATTGGACACGGGGATGTCCTGGGTGAAATCGGCCGTCTCACCGATGCCGACCGTCCGCGCCGGCGCGTCGGCCGAGCCCACTTCGCGGCCGTCGGGGCCGAGAATCGAGAGATGAACGGAAAGTTCGCGGGACTGCGCGCTGCCGTTGACCACGCTGGCGCGCACGCGGGCTACGGCGCGGCCGGGGGAAATCTCCGGCGTGGTGACGTAGAGCCCCCATTGCGCGATGCGGACCGGATCGGTGGTGACGAGGCGCACGTGGCGGTAGATGCCCTGGCCGGAATACCAGCGGGAAGCGGGCTGCACCGTGGTGTCGGTGCGGACGGCGAGCACGTTGCTCTTGTCGTCGCCGAGTTCGATCCGGCCGGTGACCTCGCAGACGAAACTCACATAACCGAACGGCCGCCCGCCCACGCGCTGTCCGTTGATCCACACCTGGCTGTTCGCCATCACGCCGTCGAATTCGACGAAGACGCGTTTGCCGGCGGCCGACGCGGGCAGGGAAAACCGTTTCCGGTACCAGCTCACGCCCGACGGCCGGTAGCCGCCGCCGCGATCGGAGGGCGAGTCTTTGACGGCGGGGCCCTCGATTGCCCAGTCGTGGGGCACGTTAAGCGTGCGCCACTGCGCATCATCGTACATCGGCGCCTCGGACGACGGCACGTCGCCGCGCGAGAAAAGCCAATCCGCATCGAAGGATTGAACCGTGCGGACCCGCCCGGCCGCGCTGGCGGAGGCGGCGAGAAGGAGGAAAGCGACGAACGACGAAAACTTCATGGGAAACGGAAACGCTGACACGAGGGGTTTGGGAAACGGTCCGCAGGGCGCGGGGCAGGTCAATAGCCAGACGGGTTGAGCGCGGGGAAGTGACCCCGGGTCGGACTGGCCGATGGGATTTGGACGTTAACGCGTCGGGGTGAGGGGATTTCCGTCCGGCGTCGCGGTCGGCGGGTTCATTTTCAATCCAGAGATTTTCAGGGTGTAGGCGTACAGGCCGGGAAGCGTGGATGGCAGTTTCACCTTCAGGCCGGTGGCGTCGTGGGTGAATTCGAGTTCGCTGGGGCCGCCGAGCAGGGAGACTTGGGTGACCTTGTTGTTGAGGAGGGGAGCGTGCACGAGCGATGAGATCGTGACGTCGAACGAAGACGGCTGGCCGATGAGGATCACGTAGAGCGTGTCGCCCTTCACGGTAAAACGGTGGTACGGGCCGGCCTGGCCACGGGAGCCCTCGCCGAACTTGGTCCAGCTGTGCGTGCCGTAGATCGCCTCGCCGTTCACCTCGAGCCAGCGGCCGATCGCGAGCAGGACGTCCTGCTGGTCCTGCGGAATCGTCCCGTCGGGCTTGGGGGAGATGTTCAGCAGGTAAGTGCCGTTCTTGCTCACGGTGTCGATGAGCCGGCCGATCAACGCGCCGGCGTCGGAGATCTTCATGCCGGTCGTGTAGCCCCAGGTGCTGCCGATCGGATCGTCGACCTGCCATGCGCCGGTGCGGATGCCGGAGGGCGAGCGACCGCCGACTTTTTCGAAGTCGATGATCGAGCCGATGGTCCCGGTGTTTTTGTCGGTGGGCGAGTAGGCGGCTTTTTTCGTGCTGAGGGAAACGTCGCGGCCCCATTGGGCTGCGCGGTTGTAGTAGTGCGCGGCGATGCGGAGCTTCAGCGGATCGAGATAGCGGATGTCCACGCCGTTATCGAACCACAGCATGTCGGGCTGGTATTTCTCGATGAGCTCCACGTTGCGCTCGTACCAGTCGACGAGGAAGCGCTTGAGGGCGGCCTCGCTGCGGTCGGCGACATTGTAGAACGCGGCCCATTTCGGATCGAAGAGATCGGCCTGCTTCGCCTTCAGCTCGGCGAGGAGGGCGGCGGGCGGGTTGATGAACTGGAAGTTTTCGATGCCGTGGTTCGAGACGCCGAATTTCATGCCTTGGGCGCGCACGGCTTTTTCGAGTTCGCCGATGAGGTCGCGCTTCGGGCCCATTTTTTTCGAGTTAAAGGGAGTGACCTGGCTGTCCCAGAGCGCGAAGTTGTCGTGGTGCTGCGCGGTGGGGATGACGAAGCGCGCGCCGGATTTTTGGAAAAGCGCGGCCCACGCCTGGGCGTCGAATTTTTCGCAGGTGAAAAGCGGGATGAAATCCTTGTAGCCGAATTTTTCGTGCGGGCCGAAAGTGGCGACGTGCCACTGCGAGATGCCAGCGGTGCCGTACATGTGTTTTTCGTACCACTCGTTGTGGTGGGCGGGGACGGCGTAGAGGCCCCAGTGCATGAAAATCCCGAACTTCGCATCGTTGAACCAAGCCGGGACGCGATAGTTCGCCTTCAGCGAATCCCAGGTGGGTTGAAAGGGACCGGGAGGAAGTGGCGAGGGAATCGCGGCAACGGCGGCCTCGACGACCTCGAGGCGCGTTTCGGGCGCCATGTCGTAGCCCTGCGAGTTGCCGCCCTCGGCGAGGAGATTGGGAGCGGGTGCCTGCGGCGGAGGCGGGTTGGGCTGGGCCAGGGCCTCGCCTAAAGCGAGCAGGGAGAGGGAGACGAAAGTGCGGGAACGACGAGCAGGGATGGACATGAAGAAAGACGGTTTCAGGAGGAGGGGCGTCCCGGAACAAGACGGCGATTCGGGAAAATGGCGACTGACAGGACCGAGGCGATGATGGGAAAACCGAACCGTCCGGTGTCCCCAATAAAAAACCCTCCGGGGTGGCCGGAGGGTTGAATTTACCGCGAGCGGTCCAGAGCGGACGGTTCTGCGGACGAATGAGCTACAGGTCGAAGCTCGCGCTGAGGATCCAGAGACGCGGATCGACGATGCGGAAGCTGTGCGGCACGCCGTTGGGGAGTGCGCCCACGGCCTGGAGCCGTCCACCTTCGAAAGCGTTACGCACGTTGAGCTGCATGCGCATGGTAATGCGGTCGCGCCAGAATTTGACGCCGCTGTAACTGGCGCCGAAATCGAAGTAGGTGCGGCTTTCGTCGTAGATGATGCGGCTGGGGTCGTAGGCGTTCGGGTCGTTGGCGAAGGTGTAATAGCCGATGGAGGCTTTGTCCTCCCAGCGCACGGCGCCGGACAACGACAGCCGCCGCAGCCACTTGTTTTCACGAACGATGGGGACCTCTTCGAGCCGGACGTTGCCGAGCACATTCGCGCGCCACCGGCGGATTTGCGGGCGGGATTTTCCCTCGGTGGCGGTCAGGAGCTTGTAGGGGGCGAGCACACTGCCGTTGAGGAAGTCGATGGCCGTACCCTGGCTGCCATAGCGGGTCGTGAACCACGGAAGGCCCGTGCGGGTGTCGATGATGCTTTCCCAGATCGGCCGGCGGGCGTCGATGTAGTCCTGAATGCCGGGCGTGACATTTGCC
>DATAKE010000106.1:0-166477 GCA_036261745.1 Opitutaceae bacterium | reverse complement strand
ACTCTTCGCCCACATCTTCGAAGGTTACTGGGAGGACATCGGGACGGTGCACGCGTTCTTTGAGGCGAATCTCGCGCTCGCGCAGCCGCTGCCCCCGTTCGACTTTTTTGACGCCACCGCGCCGATCTACACGCAGGATCGCTACCTGCCGGCCGCGAAGCTGAACAAATGCGCGATCGACCACGTCGTGATCGGCGACGGCTCAATCCTCACGGATTCCTCGCTCAAGCACTGCGTGCTCGGCGTGCGGTGTTTCATCGGCGAAGGCTCCGTCCTCGAGGACACCATCGTGATGGGCGCCGACTTCTATGAGACGCCGCAACAGCTCGCTGAAAATGTCGCGAAGGGCCGCCCGCGGGTGGGCATCGGCAAGGGTTGCCGCATCACGGGCGCGATCGTCGACAAGAACGCACGGATCGGCGACGGCTGCGTGCTCGCCGCGGCGGGAAAAGCGGACGGCATTTATGCGGGTGGAGCGGTCGTCATTCGCGATGGCGTGCTCGTGGTGCCGAAGGGCGTGACGCTCGAGCCCGGAACAGTCGTTTAAGGGCTCGGTCCCAAGTCAGTCGAACGGTCACATAACTTCACATTTGCGTTCACCGCCGGCGGATTGCTGCATGGCGCCGTTTCCTCAACCCCCTTCCTCTCATGAACCTTTTCCCCCGTTCCCCGATGCTTCGCGTGACGTTTGGCAGCCTGGCATTGCTCGCCTTTTCCGCCGTGGCGGTCTTTGCCGCTGATTCGAAAAAGTTGAAAGTTGGCTTCGCGCAAACCGGCGCCGAGAGCGACTGGCGCACGGCCAACAGCGAATCGATCAAGTCCGAGGCGGCGAAGCGCGGCATCGACCTCAAGTTCTCCGACGGGCAGGGCAAACAGGAGAATCAAATCCGGGCGGTGCGCTCCTTCATCAATCAGGGCGTCGACGTCATCATGATTTCACCGATCGTCGAAACCGGCTGGGAGCCGGTGTTGCGCGACGCGAAGAAGGCGAAGATCCCCGTGGTGCTCAGCGACCGCAGCATCGCGACCTCCGATGACTCGCTCTACGTGGCCTTTGTCGGTTCCGATTTCTACGAGGAGGGCAAGATGGCCGCCGAATGGCTGGCCAAGTTCGCCAACGGCAAGGGCAGCATCGTCGAGCTGCAAGGCACGCCCGGCTCCGCCCCGGCCAACGAACGGCGCAAGGCCTTCGCCGACGGGATCCAGAAATATCCGAATCTTAAAATCATCGATTCGCAGAGCGGCAATTTCGAGCTCAGCGGCGGCAAGCAGGTGATGGAGGCGTTCCTGAAAAAACACGGGAAAAACATCAACATCGTCTATGCCCATAACGACTCGATGGCGCTCGGCGCGATCCAGGCGATCGAGGAAGCCGGCCTCAAACCCGGCAAGGACATCACGATCGTCAGCATCGATGCCATGCGCCCGGCGGTCCAGGCGGTCGCGGACGGAAAGCTGAATTGCACGGTGGAATGCAATCCGCTG
The DNA here is from genome assembly GCA_036261745.1 of Opitutaceae bacterium. Taxonomy (GTDB): domain Bacteria; phylum Verrucomicrobiota; class Verrucomicrobiia; order Opitutales; family Opitutaceae; genus DATAKE01. Next base: position 164,992 of record DATAKE010000106.1, on the reverse strand, counting down.
TTCGGGCCCCTCGTGTTCGACGTGGCGGCCAAAATTGTCGCGGGCGAAAAGGTGCCGAAGAAAATGTTGAACAAGGATATCGTCATCGACGCGACCAATGCCGCGAAGCTCCTGCCGGAGCGGAAGTATTAAGGCGCGCTGACCGTCGGTCTTCCCGAGCCTCATTCCTCCTGGCGCCTGACGCGGCGGGATCAACCGTTACGCTTCGTGACTGACCAGCCTCTGCTCCAACTTCGCGGCATCACGAAGCGTTTTCTCGGCGTCACCGCCCTGAATGGCGTCGATTTCAGCGTGCGGAGTGGCGAAATCCACGCGTTGCTTGGCGAAAACGGCGCGGGGAAGTCCACGCTGATCAAAGTTCTCACCGGGGTGCATTCGCCGGACGCCGGCCAGATAACCCTCGCGGGGAATTCGATCCAGCCGTCGTCACCCAAGGACGCGGAGCAGGCGGGCATCAGCACGGTTTACCAGGAGGTGAATCTGATCCCGGCGCTTTCGATTGCCGAAAACATCGCGCTCGGTCGTCAGCCGGGAAAGTTCGGCTTCGTTAACTGGCGCGCCATCCGCCGTCACGCCCGCGAAGCCCTCGCCCGCCTGGAGGTCGAATGCGACGTCGATGCGGAACTCGGATCGCTTTCGGTGGCGCTGCAGCAGATGGTGGCGATCGCTCGCGCGCTCGATCTGCGGGCGAAGCTGCTCGTGCTCGACGAACCCACCGCGAGCCTCGACGAAAAGGAAGTGGCCGAGCTTTTCAAAGTGATGCGCCGGCTGCGCTCCGACGGGCTGGGCATCGTGTTCGTCACGCATTTTCTCGATCAGGTCTACGCGGTGAGCGATCGCATCACGGTGTTGCGCAACGGCGAACTCGTGGGCGAATTCGCCACGGCCCAGCTCCCGCGGCTCGCTCTCGTGGGCAAGATGCTTGGCCGGGAAGTGAAGGACGAAGCCGGCCGCAGCGCCGCCGAGGCCGGTGCGGCCGATCAGGCGGCGTCCGCCGCTCCGCTGCTCGAAACGCGGGGTCTGGCCCGCCGCGGCGCGATCCAACCGATGAACCTCTCCCTGCGCCGCGGCGAAGTCACGGGCCTGGCCGGCTTGCTCGGTTCGGGGCGCACCGAAACCGCCCGGCTCCTCTTCGGCATCGATGCCCCCGACGCCGGCGAAATTCTTCTCGGTGGCAAACGCGTCGAATTCGACTCGCCGCGCGATGCGGTGCGGCTCGGGCTGGCGTTTTCCTCGGAGGACCGGAAGACCGAGGGGATCATGCCGAATCTTTCGGTGCGCGAGAACCTGATCTTCGCCCTCCAGGCGAAGCGCGGGGCCTGGAAAACCCTTTCGCGGGCGGAGCAGGAAAAACTTTGTGCGCACTATATCGCCGCGCTCCGAATCAAGACGCCCGATGCCGAGACTCCGATCAAAAATCTTTCGGGCGGCAATCAGCAGAAAGTTCTGCTCGCGCGCTGGCTGGCGACGCAGCCGGAGTTGATCATCCTCGACGAACCGACCCGCGGCATCGACATCGGTGCGAAAGCGGAAATCGAGCAGCTCATCGGCAAATTGCGCGGCGAAGGGCTCGCGGTGCTGCTGATTTCGTCGGAGATCGAGGAGATCGTGCGCAACTGTTCGCGGGTGCTCGTGCTGCGCGAACGCCGCTACGCGGGCGAAGTGCCTGCGGCGGAACTCACCCCCGCGCGTTTGATGAGCGTGATGGCCGGAACCCATGAGCAAGCCTGAGCCCATCAAGCCCGCCGCAGCCCGGCCGCGTTCCCCTCTGATCTGGATGGTGGCGGGTCTCGTCGCGCTCGTGCTGCTGAATCTCACGAAGAACACGAGCTTCCTCAATGTGACGCTGCTTGACGGACACCTCTACGGAACGCCGGTCGATATTTTCACCCAGGGTTCGCGCACGATGTTGCTGGCGCTGGGCATGACGCTCGTCATCGCAACCGGAGGGGTCGATCTGTCGGTCGGGTCGATTGTCGCGATTGCCGGAGCGGTGTGCGCGATTCTGCTTCGCGACGGACACGGGCTCGCGATCACAATCGCGAGCGCGCTGGCCGTGGGTTTGGCCGCGGGATCGGTGAACGGTGTGCTCGTCGCCCGGCTCGGCATTCAACCGATCGTTGCCACGCTCATCCTCATGGTCGCCGGCCGCGGGATCGCACAGCTCGTCGTCGGCGGACAGGTGGTGTTCATCACCAACAAGAGCTTCGAGTTTCTCGCGAACGGCTTTGTGCTCGGTCTTCCGGTTGCGCCTCTGCTGGTCGGAGCGATGTACCTGGTAACGCATTTTTTCCTGCGCCGCACCGCGACGGGTTTGTTCATCGAGGCGGTCGGCGACAACGAGACCGCCAGTCGATTCGCGGGCTTGGGCGCCGCGCGGGTGAAAACGCTGGCCTACATTTTCTGCGGGGCCTGCGCGGGCATTACGGGTGTCTTTGCCGCGGCGAACGTGCGCGCGGGCGATGCGTATCGCCTGGGCGAAAACGCCGAGCTCGACGCAATTTTTGCGGTGGTTGTGGGCGGCACCGCGCTGACCGGCGGCCGGTTTTCCATTCTCGGGTCGTTCCTCGGCGCGCTGCTGATTCAAACGCTGACGACCACCATGTATAATCTCGGCGTGCCCCCCGCGGTGGCGCCGGTGCCGAAGGCGCTTCTCATTATCGGGGTGTCGTTGTTGCAGTCGGAAAAATTCCGGAACTGGGCAGGCCGGTTTATGCCGCGCGGGCAGAAAGCGGCCGCATGAAACTTTCGATGCTCACCGGACGCCATCTTCCGCTGGTCGCCACCGCGGGGATTTTTTGCCTGCTCTTCGGAGTCACGGCCTATTTCTACGAGGGCTTTTTCTCCGGCCGCGTGGTGGCGGATCTGCTTTCGGACAACGCCTTCCTGGGCATCGCAGCGATCGGAATGACGCTCGTCATCTTTTCCGGCGGGATCGATTTGTCGGTCGGAGCCGTCATCGGCTTTACGTCGATCTTCACCGCGACGCTCATGGGCCGCGGCGTTTCGCCGGTGGTGGCCTGGATGCTGGCGCTGCTGATCGGCACGGCTTTCGGCGGCACGATGGGGACGCTGATCCACGCGTTTCGCCTGCCGCCGTTTCTGATCACGCTGGCCGGGATGTTTCTCGCGCGGGGGATGGGCTTCTGGCTCAACACCGAGTCAGTCGCGATTCATCACCCGCTCTATGACTGGCTGGCGAATTTCGATCTGCCGCTCGGCGGCACGATGCATCTTTCAGCCAACGGGCTGATTCTTCTCTTGGTGGTGGCGGCTGGCTACGTCGTCGCGCACCACACGCGGTTCGGGCGCACGTTGTTCGCCATCGGCGGCAACGAACAGTCCGCGTTGTTGATGGGGCTGCCCGTGGGCAGTGCAAAGATCACGGTGTACGCCGTGAACGGTTTCACCGCGGCGCTGGCCGGAATCGTTCAGACGCTCTACACCAGTTCGGGCGACGGCAGCAAAGGCATCGGCCTCGAACTCGATGCCATCGCCGTCGTCGTCATCGGCGGCACGCTGCTCTCGGGCGGCCGCGGACATATTCTCGGCACGCTGCTCGGGGTATTGATCTTCGGGACAATCCAGGCGGCGATTCTCTTCGATGGCCGGCTCAGCTCCTGGTGGATGCGCATTGTGGTCGGCGCGCTGATCCTCGTCTTCATCCTGCTGCAACGATTCATCGTTCGCGGCGCTGGACGGCGGGGCGCATAGTTGTCAGTTGAGATTTGAGTTTGTCATTCTGAGCGGAGCGAAGAATCCAATGCGACTTCCAAAACGAATCGGAGGGTCGAGTGTCCTGCTGGATTCTTCGCTCCGCTCAGAATGATCGAACTTATCGAATGACTACCGCCCAACTTCACCGCGCCCGCCGGCTGCTCTGTGCGCTGCAGGACGACATTCGCGACAAGCTCATCGCGGCGCGCGATCGCGATGCCCGGCGGTTTGCCGAGATCGCGGCGGTGACGGCGGCGGACACAATCTACCACGTCGACAAGCTCAGCGAGGAGGCGATCTTCGCCTGGTTTGAGAAAAACTGGCCCCGCGCCTGGCCGGTCGAGCTCGTGATGGAAGGCATCGAGGACGGCGATCTCGTTACGTTCCCGCGGGGAACTCCGGCAGCGAAGACGGTTTTCAAATGCATCCTCGATCCGATCGATGGGACGCGAAACCTGATGTACGACAAACGCAGCGCGTGGATCCTTGCCGCGCTCGCGCCACAAAAGGGACCGCGGACAAATCTCCGCGACATCGTGATCGCGGCGATGACGGAGCTGCCGACGAGCAAGCACTGGGCGTCCGATCAGATCAGCGTCGTGCGGGGTGGCGGTCCGCGCGGGGTGGTGGGGGAGCGGTTCGATCTGCGCACACGCAAGCGGCGGCGCCTGGCGCTGCGTCCCTCACAGGCAAACGACTTCAAGCATGGGTTCGCGTCGCTCGCGAAATTTTTTCCGGAAGGAAAATCGCTGACGGCGAAAATCGAGGAGGAGTTGTGGGATGAACTCCACGGCCTGGGTTCGTCGAGTTCGCCGCTGGTGTTCGACGATCAATACATCACCACCGGCGGGCAGATCTACGAACTCCTGGTCGGGCACGATCGTATGATCGGTGACCTTCGTCCGCTCGTACTGGCGAAGCTCGGCTTCGCCACGGCGCTTGTCTGCCATCCCTACGATATCTGCACGGCGCTGATCCTCGAGGAGGCGGGCGGTGTCGTCGAAGCGCCGGATGGCCGGCCGCTCTCGGCGTTGCTCGATACCACGTCGCCGATCGCCTGGATGGGCTATGCGAATCCGGTGCTGGCGAAACAGGTGCGGCCGATTCTGCGCCGGCTGCTGCGGAAACACGCGGGGTAGGTGTTGCCTCGGACGGGTTTTCCGGGACCGTAACGTGAAACGCGTCTCAATTCATGGCCAACGTCACGCTCAAGGATATCGCCGCGAAGGTCGGCTACTCGAAGAACACCGTCTCACTCGCGTTGCGCGACGATCCGCAGCTGCCGGTGGAAACGCGCGCGCGCATCCGGCGGGTCGCGGAGGAGATGGGTTACCAGCCGAACGCCGTGGTCTCGCATCTGATGGCGCAGCTGCGCGCGAGGCATCCGCCGCGGTTTCAGGCGAAGCTCGCGCTGGTCAACGCCAACCTGCGCTCCGACGCACTGCGGCGTCATCCGACCATTCCGGCCTACGTGGAAGGGTGTCAGCGGCAGGCGGCGAAGCTCGGCTACGGCTTCGACCAGTTCTGGCTGCACGATCCCGAATTGAAACCCGAGAGCTGGCTGCGGGTGCTGCGCACGCGAAACATCAAGGGGATCGTGCTCGTGGGACTGATGGACACCAACCGGCTGCCGGCGGCATTTGCGCCGGTGTGGGAAACGTTGCCGACGGTCGTGACCGGGGTGCGCACGCGCGAACCGGCGCTGTCGTTCAGCTGCGTCGATCATCACAATCTCGCGCTGACGGCCTTCGAGAAGGCGCTCGCGCTCGGCTATCGCCGCCCGGCCCTGGTGCTCGACGAAGTGATCGACCGGCTCGTTGAGTGCCGTTTCTCCGCGGGATTTTTGACCGGACAGCAGACGCTGCCGGCCAGCCGGCGCATCCCGGTGTTCAACGACATCGTGCACGCGCGCGAAACGCCGGTGTTGTTTCACGCCTGGCTGAGGAAACACAAACCGGACGCGCTCTTCATTCTCTACAACGATGTGCTCGACTGGCTGAAAACCAAAGGTGTCCGCGTGCCCGCCGACCTGGCGGTGATTCAACTCGAGTGGCGTGCGACGCGTCCGCAGATCGCGGGGATGAACCAGCACAACGACATCACGGGCGAGGCGGCGGTCGACATGCTGATCAGCCAGATTCACAACAACGACCGCGGTGTCCCGGCTTTCCCGCGCGCGACGCTCATCGGGGCGACGTGGATGGATGGATCCTCGGCACCGTCGCGCGGAGCATCCGTGGAGTCGTGAAACCCCGGCGCGCCGGCTGCGGCCATAACGTGACGGTCACGTAATCTTGGAGTTGCGCGACGGAGCGCGCGCTCTAGTGCAAAGGCGTGTTTACCCTCGGCATAGACTACGGAACGAATTCCGTGCGCGCCCTTGTCGTCCGTTGTGCGGACGGCGCTGAACTGGGCGCGTGCGTCGTCAACTACCCCAGCGGCAGGCAGGGCGTTCTGCTCGACCCGAAAGACCATCATCTCGCGCGCCAGCATCCGGGTGATTATCTGTTCGGCCTCGAAAAGAGCGTGAAAGGTGCGCTCGCCGCCGCGAAAAGGAAGCGCGGCTTCGATGCGGCAAAAATCATCGGCATCGGCGTCGATACGACGGGGTCGAGTCCCATCCCGGTCGATCGCAACAACCGTCCGCTCGCGCTCGATAAGAAGTGGCGCAAGAACCTCGCGGCGCAGTGCTGGCTGTGGAAGGACCACACGGGCTGGCGTGAAGCCGCTAAGATCACCGAACTCGCCGCGCAGCATCGTCCGCATTACATCGCGAAATGCGGCAACACGTATTCCTCCGAATGGTTCTGGTCGAAGATCTGGCACTGCCTCGCGGTGGCCCCGGAAGTTTTCGACGCGGCGCATTCGTGGGTCGAACTTTGCGACTACATTCCCGCGGTGCTCGCGGGTGTGACCAACCCGGCTGAGGTGAAGCGCGGGGTTTGCGCGGCGGGACACAAAGCGCTCTACGCCGACGACTGGGGTGGGTTGCCCGACAAGGAATTTCTCGCGTTGCTCGATCCGAAACTCGCGGCGCTGCGCGACCGGCTCTACGACCAGGCCCACGACGCCACGGTTTCCTCCGGGGCGCTTTCGGCGGAATGGGCCAAAAAGCTCGGACTGCCGCAGGGCATTCCGATCGCGATCGGGGAATTTGACGTGCACTACGGTGCCGTCGCCTGCGGTGTCGCGGAAGGCACGCTGGTCAAAGTCATCGGCACCTCCACCTGCGACTGCGGCGTGGTGTCCGCCAGCAAGACCGTGCCGGATATTCCCGGCATCTGCGGGATCGTGAAGGGCGCGATTCTTCCCGGCTTCTACGGCATCGAGGCCGGACAATCCGCGGTCGGTGATATTTTCAAATGGTGGGTCGAGGTCGTGTGCGAAGGCAACGCGGCGCGTCACGGCAAGCTCACCAAGGAAGCGGCGAAACAAAAGCCCGGCCAGTCCGGCCTCCTCGCGCTCGATTGGAACAACGGCAACCGCACCATTCTCGTCGACCAGCTGCTGACCGGCCTCCTGGTCGGCCAGACGCTCTACACCTCGCAGGCGGAAATTTATCGCGCGCTCATCGAGGCTACCGCATTTGGGGCGCGCGCGATCATCGAGCGCATCAAGGAGTACGGCGTGCCGATCAATCGCGTGGTGTGTGCCGGTGGCATCGCGGAGAAGAATCCGCTGCTGATGCAGATCTACGCGGATATCACGGGCTGCACGATGCAGGTGTCGTCTTCGTCGCAGGCGTGTGCGCTCGGATCGGCCATTTCCGCCGCGGTGCTCGCCGGGGCGCATCCGGATTTTGCGGCGGCGCAAAAGGCGATGACCTCGGTGCAGGCGAAAAGCTACAAGCCGAACGCCGCCAGCCAGAAGGTTTATAACGAGCTCTACCGGCTCTATCGCCAGGTCCATGATTCTTTCGGCGGGCTGAACAAATCCGCCGATCTTTCGCGCGTGATGAAAGACCTGCTGGCGCTCAAGGCCGCCGCGAGCACCTGATCCCGGAACCACGGTAGACCGGATGCTCAGCCGTGTTCACCTGGTTAATTAATTTCCCTTCATGAAAAACCTCCCCACCTCCGAAATCTGGTTCGTTGCCGGATCGCAGCATCTCTACGGTCCCGGCCCGCTCAAGCAGGTCGCCCAAAACGCCAAGGAGGTCGCGACTGCGCTGGGGGCCTCGCCGCGGATCCCGTACAAGATCGTTTTCAAGAAGCTGCTCACGACGCCCGACGAAATCACCCAGCTTTGCATCGACGCGAATTCTTCGCCGACGTGCGCCGGCCTCATCCTGTGGATGCACACCTTCTCGCCGTCGAAGATGTGGATCCGCGGGCTGAATCTCCTCCGAAAGCCGTTTCTGCACCTGCACACGCAGTTCAACCGCGATCTTCCGTGGGGCGAGATCGACATGGATTTCATGAACCTGAACCAGGCGGCGCACGGCGACCGCGAGGCGGGTTTCATTCACACGCGCATGCGGCTCGGGCGGAAAGTGGTGGTCGGCCACTGGAGCGACACCGAGGTGCACGAGCGCGTCGGCGCCTGGATGCGCGCGGCTCGCGCCTGGCAGGACTGGCAGGGCGCAAAGTTCGCGCGCTTCGGCGACAACATGCGGCAGGTTGCCGTGACCGAAGGCGACAAGGTCGCGACGGAAATGAAATTCGGCTTCGCCGTGAATGGTTACGGCGTCGGCGACTTGGTGGCGAAAGTGAACGCGGTTTCCGAGAAGGCGATCGACTCGGCCGTCGGGGAATATGCCAAAGATTATGTGCTCGCCGACGCGCTGCGTGCCGGGAAGCCGAGACACAACGACCTGCGTTACGCCGCGCGTCTGGAGCTGGGGCTCCGGGCTTTTCTTGAGGAGGGCGATTTCAAGGGCTTCACGACGACGTTCGAAGACCTGCATGGTCTCCGTCAGCTGCCCGGCCTCGCGCCGCAACGACTCATGGGCGAAGGCTACGGTTTCGCCGGCGAAGGCGACTGGAAGACGGCTGCGCTGCTCCGGGCAATGAAGGTCATGGGCGACGGTTTGCCCGGCGGCACTTCGTTCATGGAGGACTACACTTATCACCTGTCCCCGAAAGGCCACCAGGTGCTCGGTGCGCACATGCTCGAAATCTGCGAGAGCATCGCGGTGGACAAACCCAGGGTGGAAATCCATCCGCTCGGCATCGGTGGAAAAGAAGATCCGGTGCGGCTCGTCTTCGATGCGAATCCGGGTCCGGCGCTCAACGCTTCGCTGGTCGATCTCGGCAACCGTTTCCGCCTGGTCGTGAACGAAGTCGATGCGGTTAAGCCGCCGAAGCTGCCGAAACTTCCCGTCGCCCGCGCGGTGTGGGAATGCCGTCCCGATTTCAAGACCGCCTGCACGGCCTGGATTCTCGCCGGTGGCGCGCATCACAGCGGCTACAGCTACACCGTTACGAGCGAGATGCTCGAGGACTTCACCACCATCGCAGGCATCGAGATGGTGCTGATCGGCGCCGACACGAAGCTAAGCGACTTCAAACAGACCCTGCGCAACAACGAGGTATACTACCACCTCGCGCAGGGGATTCGGGTTTAATGCCAATCGAAATGTGCCGCAGAGGACACAGAGCTCCGACACAGAGTTCACAGAGACAATCTTCGGAAAGTCTGATTGTCTCCCCCACCGGTTTTGACTCTGTGTCCTCTGTGTCGGAGCTCTGTGCTCTCTGTGGCTAAAGGTATTTGATCCCATCCATGCTCGAAGAACTGAAACGCGAAGCCTACGAGGCGAACCAGCTGTTGCCCAAGCACGGGCTGATCACGCTGTCGTTTGGCAACGCCAGTGCGATCGATCGCGCGAAGGGAATCTTCGCCATCAAACCCAGCGGCGTGGACTACGCCATGCTCAAGCCCGCCGACATGGTGCTTGTCGACCTCGAGGGGAAAAAGGTCGAGGGGAAGCTCAACCCTTCCTCCGACACGCCGACGCACCGCCGGCTTTATCTCGGGTTCGCGTCAATTGGGGGCGTGGTGCACACGCACTCGTCCCATGCGACCGCTTTCGCGCAGGCGGGGAGGGCCATCCCGATCTTCGGCACGACGCACGCCGATTATTTTTTTGGCGACGTTCCCGTGACACGAAAAATGACCGCCCCGGAAATCGCCAGTGCCTACGAATGGGAGACCGGCAGCGTCATCCTGGAACGCTTCAAGGAACTCGATCCGCTCGATTTTCCGGCCGTGCTGGTGAACCGCCACGCACCGTTTACCTGGGGACCAAACGTGAAAAAAGCCGTTGAAGTGGCCGTCGCCGTGGAGGCGATCGCGCACATGGCGCTGATGTCGCTCCAGCTCGAACCCAAGCTCGCCACCATCGAGCCCGAGTTGCTCAACAAGCATTTCAAGCGAAAGCACGGCCCGGGTGCGTATTACGGCCAGCCGGGCGATTGCTGAAGCAGCTATCGAAGTTGAAGGTTGAAAGGTGAAAGTTGAAAGAGGAAGGCCGGGGGTCGCGGGTCTGTCTTTCAACTTTCAACCTTCAACTTTCAACGGCCTGAGCAGCTCAGGCCAGGATCCGCTCGATCGCGGTGAGTTCGTCGGCGCTCAGCCTGGGATTTTTGAGCGCGGCCAGATTTTCCTCGATCTGGCTGACTTTGCTGGCGCCGATGAGCGCCGAAGTGATGACGGGATTGCGCAGCACCCAGAGCAGCGAGAGCTGGGCGAGCGATTGACCGCGGGCCTTGGCGATGGCGTCGAGCTTCCGGAGCTTAGCCAGTTTTTCCTCGGTGATGTGCTCCGGCTTCAGGAAACGCGGATCACGGATCGCGCGTGAGTCGGGCGGAATGCCGGCGAGGTAGCGGTTCGTGAGAAGACCCTGCGCGAGCGGGCAGAAGGCGATGCCGCCAATCCCTTCCTCGCCGAGCACGCGCGTGAGATCGCTTTCCACCCAGCGCTCGAACATGTGGTACTTCGGCTGGTGAATGATGCACGGCGTGCCGAGTTCGCGCAGGAGCTTCGCGGCCCTGCCGGTTTGATCGGCGGGGTAGTTCGAAAGACCGACATAGAGCGCCTTGCCCGAACGAACCGCGTGGGCGAGGGCCCCCATCGTTTCCTCGAGCGGGGTGACCGGGTCGGGACGGTGGGAGTAGAAAATGTCGACGTAGTCGAGTTTCAGCCGGCGCAGGCTCTGGTCGAGCGAGGCCAGCATGTACTTGCGCGAACCCCAGTCGCCATACGGTCCGTCCCACATCAGGTAGCCGGCTTTGGAGGAAATGATGAGTTCGTCGCGATGGGCGGCGAGATCGGCGTGGAGGATTCTGGCAAAGACCTCCTCCGCGGAACCGGGCGGAGGGCCGTAGTTGTTCGCGAGATCGAAGTGCGTGATGCCGAGATCGAATGAGCGCAGGACTAGCGCGCGGCTGTTCGCAAAATCGTCGACGCCGCCGAAGTTGTGCCAGAGCCCGAGTGAAAGGGCCGGAAGCTTCAGGCCGCTGCGTCCGCATTGGCGGTAAAGCGCGGCATTTTCGTAGCGGGTGGGGGCGGGCGTGTGCGGCATGAGGGGATCGGGATCGGGCAGGAAAGCTTTCGGGCCGTCGTGAGACGGTCAAGGTGTGAACGGCCGGAAGCGCCGCGGGGCGGATTTCGATCCGGCCGGCTTCAGAACGCGAAAAGGCCCGCCGGAAATCCGGCGGGCCTTTTGGGAAAGGGGTTAAGGGAGCGGTCGCTTACACCGCTTTAGGGAGCTCGGTGTCGAGCTCAACCGGGTGCGGGTGGTTGCGTTTCACGCGTTGCAACTGATGGCGGCGGCCGAGCATGCGGTCGAGTTTGTCGACGAGCAGCGCGACGGCTTTGTGACATTCGTCAGATTCCACGGTGGCGTTCATGTCCGGGCCGTGGATGACAACGTGGCCCTTGGCTTTGAAGCGGGTGCCGACGGTTTCCTTGGGATCGCATTCCAGCTCGACGCGGAGGCGCACGATGCGTTCCTCGTGACGAAACAAGCGCTCGGCTTTTTCGCGAACGTACGTTTTCAGCGAGGGTGTCAGTTCGAGATGAATGCCGGAGACGATGATTTCGCGATGGTTTTGGCTGTTCATGTTTCTGCGTATGGTTTGGGTTGAACCAGAGCCAGTGAGTGCACCGGCCCTGAAGAAAATTGCCGACTTGCCCGTGTCCTCGCTAAGCGAAGTTCTCTCCCGATACTCTTCCGTCGTCATTACGGGCGGATCTTCCGGTATTGGAAAATCATTCATTGAGCTGTGCGCGAAGCTGAATCCGGAAGTGGTGTTTTGCAACCTCTCTCGCCGCGCGCCGGTCATAAATATTGAAAAGCTTAAGCTGCGCCATTTTCCCTGCGATCTCGCGCAGTGCGTGGAAATTTCGCGCGTCGTTCCCGAAGTAGAAAACTTTTTAACGCGTGAGGTCTCCAAGGGCCGGATGCTGCTCATCAACAACAGTGGCTTCGGCACATATGGCCCGTTTCCGGAGCCGAATCTTTCCAACACGCTCGAAATGATCGACGTCAACGTGCGGGCGGTGACGCAACTCACGGGTTTGCTTCTCCCGTTGTTGAAGGCGCGGGGCGGCACGATCGCGAATGTCGCTTCGATCGCGGCCTTCATGCCCGTCACCTACACCGCTGCCTATGCGGCATCAAAAGCCTACGTGCTGCATTGGAGCCTGGCGCTGAACGAGGAATTGCGCGGCTCCGGCGTGCGGTCCATGGCATTTTGCCCGGGCACGACGACCACGAATTTTTTTGAACGCGCGGGAGTGAAATCCGCCGCCATGGCCGGACGGGTTTCTCAAAGCAGCGAAGACGTCGCCACCGCCCTGCTGCGAGCCATCGGCAGGGAGCAGCCCCAGGCGGTCAGCGGCTTGGCGAATAAACTGATGATCGGTTTCTGCACCAAGCTGCCGAAGCCGCTGGCCGCGCGCCTGGTCGCCAGGGTGACAGGACGTTACTGGCAGAAGCAGGTGGGCGGGTGAGCGAAATTCCCCCAGCGGACATCCCGGCGTCGGAGCCGGACAATCCCTTCGCTAAATCGAAACGCGCCTGCGCCTGGCCCCAGCGGGTGCGTCCCGTCCGGGTTCGCATCCTCACGCCGGATGACCTGCGCTCCTGGATCGTCTACGAAGACGCGCGGCTGCTCGTGGTTTCAAAGCCGGGGGACGTTGTCTGCCATCCGTCGAAGGCGGGCCCTTGGTCGAGCTTGGTCGGCGCGGTCCGGGAATACACCCAGTTGCCGACCGTGCATCTCGTGTTTCGCCTCGACCGCGAGACGAGTGGCATCGTGGTTCTCGCCAAGGATCCGAAGATGGCGAGCGTGCTCCAGACCGCGATGATGGAGCGCAAGATTGGCAAAAAATATCAGGCGATCCTCACCGGCAACCTCACCGCAGCGGTGACGGTCGATCAGCCGCTCGGCGACGACAACGGCAGTCCGGTTTTCGTGAAGTCGACCGTGCGCGTCGACGGCCAGCCTTCGGTGACTCATTTCAATCCGCTCGTGACCGGCGGCGGTTTCACCCTTGCGCTGGTCGTCACGGAAACCGGGCGAAAGCATCAGATCCGGGCGCATGCGCAGTGGCTAGGACACACGATCGTGGGGGATAAAATCTACGGACCCGACGCGCGCTGCTATCTGGATTTTATCGACCACGGCTGGACCGATGCTCTCGCCGCGAAACTGTTACTGCCGCGCCAGGCGTTGCACTGCGCAGAGATAGATTTGCGGCCGGCCGGTCTCGATCACGTCTTCGCGGCGCCGTTGCCGGAGGATTTGCGGGAATTCTGCCGGCGAGCGGGGATCAATCCGCCCGGCTCTGCTCCAGCGGGAGATCGTGCAGTTTGATCTCCGGGTTTTTCTCGACGAAATAGCGCATCGTCCAGTCGTTCGGGAAAAGTCCCACGGGCTGTCCGAGCTTGTCGGTGCCAAAGGCCACGCCGCTGGCGACGATCAACCGGGTGAGGTCGGGTAACTTCACGGCGGGATCCGAGGATGAGAGCCACTTCATGATCGTCCAAGGCGTCGGATCGAGGCGCGACGCGGCGCCGTATTCGCTCTCGAGCCGGAACTGCACCACCTCGAATTGCAGCGGACCGACCGCCGCGAGGAGCGTCGCGGTGGTCATGCCGGCACGGAGGTTGATCGATTGCATCACCCCTTCCTGCAAAAGCTGCTCCAAGCCGGCGCGGAATTTTTTCGCGTCGGCCGAACTCGGATTGTTGATGAACGTGAACACTTCCGGGGGAAAGCGCGGGATCTCGTCGTAGACGATGTTCTTGTCCTCGGTGAGGGTGTCGCCGATTCCGAACTCGCTGTGTCCGATCAGCCCGATGACGTCGCCCGGCCACGCTTCGTCGACCGTCTCGCGCTCCTGGCCGAAGAGTTTGTGCGAGGAGGAAAGGCGCATGGTCTTTCCGGTGCGCGGATGGAAAACCGTCATGTCGCGCGTGAACTTGCCCGAACACACCCGCACGAACGCGATGCGGTCGCGGTGCTTCGGATCCATGTTGGCCTGAATCTTGAAAACGAAGGCGGAGAATTTTTCATGTGTCACTGGCACGAGCGTTTTTTCCTCCGTGCCCCCGGACTTCAACCCGTTCACCGCGATGCTCCGGCGCGGAGCCGGGGGAACGGAATCCTGGAGGAAGCCATCCAGCAAAAGTTGGATGCCGAAATTGTTCACCGCGCTGCCGAAGTAGACCGGCGTCTGTTGTCCCGCCCGGATCGCCGCGAGGTCGTAGGGGTGCCCCGCGCCCTCCAGCATTGCGAGCTGCTCGGTCACCTCGCCATAGGTGTAGTCATCGAGCTTGTTGCGGACGGAAGGATCCTCGAGGGAGCTCACGGTGACCGGCGCCTGGAATTTTCCTCCTGGCACGCGTTCGAAAAGATGAACTTCCTTCGTACGCCGGTCGAACACGCCGCGAAACGAGGGCCCGTTGCCGAGCGGCCAGATGACCGGCGAGGACTGCAGGCCGAGCACGCTTTCCAGCTCATCGAGCAGGGCAAAGGCGTTCAGCGTGGGCCGGTCGCACTTGTTCATGAACGTGAAGATCGGCACGCCGCGGCGACGGCAGACTTCGAAGAGTTTCCGGGTCTGCGCCTCGATGCCCTTGGCGGCGTCGATGACCATTACGACGGCATCGACGGCCGTGAGCACGCGGTAGGTGTCCTCGGAGAAATCCTTGTGGCCGGGGGTGTCGAGGAGGTTGACCGCAAACCCGTCGTAGTCGAATTGGAGGACGGTCGAGCTGATCGAAATGCCGCGTTGCTTCTCGAGTTCCATCCAGTCGGAGGCGGTGGCGCGCTGGTTTTTCCGGGCCGTCACGGTGCCGGCGAGATGGATCGCATTGCCGTAGAGCAGGAACTTCTCCGTGAGAGTGGTCTTGCCCGCGTCGGGGTGTGAAATGATCGCGAAGGTGCGGCGGCGGGCGATTTCTTGGGCGGGCGACATGCGAAAAGAGCGAGTGAATGGGGCGGCGGGTGCAGCGGGAAGCCTTTTCGTGGGCTTCACGGAGCCGCTTTTACGGGGAGGCCCGAATAGGCAGGGGCCGGGAATTGGAGTATTCTCTGACAACTCTCCAATCCGATGTCGCTTACCGTCGCTTTCATCTTCCTGTTTTTCGCGTGCTGCCTGTGCGGTTTGCTCGTGCGCATGAGTTTTTCGCCCCTCGGCGTCGAGGACGAGAGCGGGTTTCATCCGGTGCGCCGGAACCGGCGGCAGAGCGTCGAGGCCCCCGAGCTCACGGACATGCGTTCCTGAAATCGCGGGTGGCGGCGAAGACAGCGCGGCGAACCTAGGCTTGCCGGGAGGGCGGGGAGTGTGATCAAAGAAGCGCATGGTGCGTTTCTTGAAATTTATCGCCTATTTGGTGGCCGCCGCCGTGGTCATGGGAGCCCTCGGCCTCTTGATGGTTTATTTGGTGAGCAGCTCGAAGCTGGAGAAAAACCACACGATCGTCGTCCGGCGCGTCGCAATCCCCACGGATCCCGCGTCAATCGAACGCGGAAAACACATCGCCGAGACACGCGGATGCATTGACTGCCACGGATCCGATTACGGCGGCGCGAAGGTGATCGACGCTCCACCGATGGGAAAACTCTACGGGTCGAACCTGACGAAGGGCCGGGGAAGTGTTGTCGGCCAATACCGCGACGAAGACTGGATTCGCTCCATCCGCCACGGTGTGGCCCGCGATGGCCGTCCGCTCGTCCTCATGCCCTCGGCGGAGTACGCTTACTTTTCCGACGACGATCTCAGCAGTGTGATCGCCTACCTCAAAACGGTTCCGCCCGTTGATCGGGATACGGTGCCGGTAAAAATGGGCCCGGTCGCGCGCGGGTTGATGGTGGCGGGGAAATTCAAACTGGCGGCTGAAGAGATCGACCATGCGAACTTGCGTCCGTCGACGGCGAAGCCAGGAGTCACGCTCGCCTATGGGCGGTACCTCGCCATTGGCTGCACGGGGTGTCACGGGACGAATTTGGCCGGAGGCAAAATCGACATTGGCCCGCCGGACTGGCCGCTCGCCGCGAATCTCACGCCGCACGAAAGCGGCCGGCTCGGGAAGTGGACGGAGGCGGACTTCGTTGCCACCCTGCGCACGGCGAAGCGGCCGGATGGGACCGAGCTGAGTCCGGTGATGCCGCGGGCGTTTGGAAATTTAAACGACGTCGAACTGAAGGCACTCTGGCTTTATCTGAAATCGATCCGCCCCGTGGCGAGCGGGACGCGTTGAATTTTTAGCTTCTGCCGCGACCGGCATCCGTGATGATGCGCGGATGCCGTCATTGAAGCTGAAACCGAACGCCAAGCCCCGCGTGCTCTCCGGACACCCGTGGGTGTTCGCGAACGAAGTCGAGGCGCTGCTGCCGGCCGAGCACGACGGTGAAGTCGTGGAATGCCGGGACCGTGCGGACCGGTTCCTGGGCTCGGGGGTTTATAACTCCAAGTCGCAGATCGTCTGGCGGCGCTTCAGCCGGGAGCGTACGGCGCTCGACGCGGGCTATTTCCGCGGGGCTTTGACCCGGGCGATCGCGCGCAGAGGGCCTGGTAGTGGAGACATGCGCCGGCTCGTCTGGTCGGAATCCGATGACCTCCCCGGCCTCGTGGTCGATCAATTTGGCGATGCCGTGGTGGTGCAGATTCAAACGGCGGCGATGGAGAAACGGGCTTCGATGGTGGGGGACGTGCTCGCGGAACTGGTGAAGCCGGCGGAAATTATTTTCCGCAACGACGCTCCGATTCGCCGCCTCGAAGGCTTGCCCCTCGAAGTGCACACGCGTTCCGGTCAGCCGTGGGAGCCGCGCTGGGTGAAGATCGACGGCTTCGACTACTGGCTGGATCTGCAAAGCGGCCAGAAAACCGGTTTCTATCTGGACCAGCGGCCGCAGCACAGCGCCGTCGCAAAGTTTTGCGCGGGGAAACGCGTGCTTGACGCGTTCTGCAACCAGGGCGCCTTCGCGCTTCACGCCGCCCGGGCGGGAGCCGCGCATGTGCTGGGAGTGGACAGCGCGGAAGATGCGATCGCGCAGGCCCGCAAGAACGCCGAGCGCAACGGCGTGCGCGCCGCGTTCGAGGTGGGGAATGTTTTCGACTGGTTCAACGACCCGGTGAGGGCCGGCGAACCTCTATGGGATGTGATCGTGCTTGATCCGCCGCCGTTCGCGAAATCGAAAAGCGCACTCGAAGGCGCGCTGCGCGGTTACAAAGAGATCAATCTCCGTGCGCTGCAACGACTGGCGCCAGGCGGCATCCTCGCGACCTACACGTGTTCACATCACATGCAGGACGCGGAGCTCCGCGGCGTGCTCGCCGACGCGGCGACCGACGCGAAGCGCAAAGTGCGGGTCGTTGAGTGGTGTCACCAGCCGGCCGACCATCCTGTCCTCGTGACCATGTACGAGAGCGAATACCTCCGCGGTTACATTGTGCGGGCGGAGTGAGCGGAATCCGCCAGGCTGCGCTTATCGTTTCTCCGGCAGGGGAGCGCAGACGATGCCGAAGGCGTGCAGGATAATCACGTCGTCATTGCTGGTTTTTCCCGCGGCGGCTTCGGCCGGTCGCGCAACGGGTGCGTCGTTCTTATGCGACGGGCTGACGGATGCACAGCCGGCTGCGACGGCGAGAGCTGCCGCGGAAAGTGCGGCGATTCCATAGGGTTTGATCTTCGATCGCTCGTCTCGGGTGAGCGGCGCATCGGGCGTCACGTACTCGCCCGACAGGCGGCGATAAAACGAGACGCACACCGATTCGGTTTCAGCCCGTTTCAGCAATTCCTCACGGGCGGCCGTTCCCATTTCGGAAAGATTGGCGACGTGCAGGCCGCATTTCTCGCAAAACTTCCGCCGCTCGTCGCCCGTTAGCGTACTCCAGGGAATCGGGCAAACGTAGGAAAGCTTGGGGAACGAGCTCATGCGTTTCAGACGAGCGGGATTCCAGTTTATTAGTTCAGCGCATCGTTTCGGCCACCCAAGCAAAAGGCCGGGCGCGAAGCCCGGCCTTGAAAGTCTGCGCTGCGAACCCGGTGGATCCTTACATCTTGCCGCCGTAGATCGCGCTGGCGCCGAGCTCTTCCTCGATGCGAAGGAGCTGGTTGTATTTCGCCACGCGATCGGTGCGGCAGAGCGAACCGGTTTTGATCTGCCCGGCATTCGTCGCAACCGCGATGTCGGCGATGGTGACGTCCTCGGTCTCGCCCGAGCGATGGCTGATGACGGCGGTGTAGTTCGCTTCCTTCGCCATCTCGACGGCGTCGAAGGTTTCCGTGAGCGAACCAATCTGGTTCACCTTCACGAGGATCGAGTTCGCGGTGCCGGTCTCGATGCCCTTTTTGAGGAACTCGGTGTTCGTCACGAAGAGATCGTCGCCGACGAGCTGCACCTTGTCGCCAATGGCATCGGTGAGCTTCTTCCAGGTGACCCAGTCGCCTTCGGCGCAGCCGTCCTCGATGGAGATGATCGGATATTTCGAGGTCAGCTTTTTGTAGAACGCCACCATCTCGTCGCCGCTCAGCACCTGGCCCGTGGATTTCTTGAGGACGTAGCTCTTCTTTTCCTTCACGTAGAATTCAGAAGCGGCGACGTCGAGGGCCAGGTTGATGTCCTTGCCGAGTTTGTAGCCCGCATTCTTCACCGCGGTCGCAATGACATCGAGAGCCGCTTCGGCGGAAGCGAGCTTCGGGGCGAAGCCGCCTTCGTCACCGACGGCCGTGGCGAGACCCTGTTCTTTCAAAACCTTTTTGAGGGCGTGGAAAACCTCGCAACCCATCCGGAGCGCCTCAGAGAACGATTTCGCTCCCGTGGGCATGATCATGAATTCCTGGAAATCGATGGGCGCGTCAGAGTGCGCGCCGCCGTTCATGATGTTCATCATGGGAACGGGAAGGACCTTCGCGTTCGGGCCGCCGAGATATTTGTAGAGGGGCTGGTTCAGCGCGGCGGCAGCGGCCTTGGCGGTGGCCATCGAAACGCCGAGGATGGCGTTGGCGCCGAGCTTCGACTTCGTCTTCGTTCCGTCCAATTTGATCATCGCGCGATCAACGCCGACCTGGTCGCAGGCATCGAAACCCACGAGGGCGGGGGCGATTTTGCCCTTCACATTGCCGACGGCCTTCTGGGTGCCCTTGCCGCCGTAGCGGTTCTTGTCGCCATCCCGCAGCTCGATGGCCTCGTGCTCACCGGTTGAGGCGCCGGACGGAACGGCGGCGCGACCGAGGTGGCCGGAGGCAAGTTTAACGTCAACTTCGACCGTGGGGTTGCCACGGGAGTCGATAATTTCGCGGGCGGTGATGGCGGTGATCGTTGTATTCATGCGTAGAAAGTGAAGGAGCGAGGGTCGAGTGAAGCAGGCCGCTTGCCGAGGGGAAGGCGAAAAATGCGACGAATCGCGCGTCTGCGCTGCCTGAAATCACCGGCTGAAGCAGCGGTCTTTCACCGCCGTCAAAAAAAAATTCGACCCCTTAAAACGGGGCCTTGGTGTTGCTCAGGCGCCGCAGAAAACGCCGCAGCGGGCTCAGGCTTTGCGGCCGGACCCCGACAGGAATCTGCTCAAGATGACCGCGATCCAGGGCGGTTTGCGCGACTGAGAGACCGTCGTAGTTGCGGGTGGCCACATTTTCCGCGGTGAGAAGAGCGGGCGGCACTTGATCCAGATGGCCCTCGAAAGCCGCGGCGTGAAGCGGGGTGTCGCCGTTGTCGTTCCGCGTCAAAAGCAGTTCAGCGGTCAGTTGATCGTAGGGGATTTTTCCGAGCTGGCCGGTTTCAGCGGCGGCGTGGATCGCGGTGAAGCCGGTCTTGCTCGCCACGACGAGGTGGTTGCGCGTCAAAAGACCGGGCGGGATCTGTTCGAGATGCCCGGAGATCGCCGCCGCGTGAAAAACCGTGTCACCCGCCGTCGTCGCTTCGAGCAATGCCGCCGCCGTCAGCAGCGGCCGCGGCACCTGGTCGAGATGGCCGTTAAACGCCGCGACGTGCAGCACGGTTTCGCCGCCGACATTCTTGTGCGAAAGATTTGCCGCGGTGAGAAACTCAGTGGGGATGCGATGCAGCGTACCCTGTTCGGCGGCTTCGTGGAGCAGGGTGTTGCCGACGTCCGTCTTCCGCAGCATCACGTCGGTGGTGAGCAGCCCGGCCGGGATTTGCGCGAGATGTCCGTGGGCGGCGGCGACGTGATACACGGTGAAGCCGGCGTTGCTGCGCAGGTCGAGGAGGTCGGCTACCAGCAGCTCGGCTGGGATCTGGTTAAGATGTCCGCCCAGCGCGGCATGGTGGAGGGGAGTGTAGCCCGCGTCATTTTTAACCGTGAGCGTTTGGGTGGTGAGCGCTTTCACCGGCACATCGCGAAGGTGTCCATATTTCGCGGCCGTGTGGAGCGGAGTGTTGCCGGCGGGATTGCGCGCGATGAGTCGTTCGGGAGTCAGGGCATCGGAAGGAAGTTTGCCGAGAGCGCCGACCCGGGCGGCAGCTTGGAGATCATAAAATTCCGTCTCAGAACGCACGGCGAACGGAAGCTCAGGGCCCCGGAAGAGGCAATGAAAAGCCGTCGAGTAGTAACACTTAGAATTTGGAATAGGATTTGCCAAATCGTGAGCGGAAAACAGCATCACGCCCCGATGAACCCCGTGGAAACGAAGCCCGCGACCGCCACCGCCCCGAAGAAACCGGCCGTGTTGCTGGTGGACGACGAAAAGCCCCTGCTGGATGTGTTCTCTGCGGCTCTCTCGCCTTTCTTCGACGTTACCCTGGCTTTCTCGGCCCGCGAAGCGGATTTCGCCCTGCAAAAAAATGCCTTCAAAGTGGTCGTCACCGATCACCTCATGCCCGGCGGCAATGGCATGAATTTTCTGGTCCGGGCGCGCGAGGAGTTTCCCCATATGCAGCGCGTTCTGGTCACCGGGTACATGAAACCCGAAATGCTCATGCGCAGCGTCAATGAAGCGGCGCTTTTTCGCTATCTCCTGAAACCGGTGGCGATCAGCGAACTCGTGAAGGTGGTTCAGGACGCGGCGAAGGCCCATGACCTGAGTGTCAACGCCGCCTGAGTTGCCTTAAGAATTATCCAAATGGTATCAATTCCCAGCAAGGAACCGGAGGCGCGTCCGTCAGTTTTGATCGTCGACGATGAGCGCCCTTATCTCGAAATGCTTCGTTCCGGATTGCACAAGGAATTTGAAATCCAGCTCGCGATGAACACAGCTGAGGCGGAATCGCGCATGAGCCTGCGCGACTACGATGTGATCGTCTGCGATCACCTGATGCCCGGCGAACCCGGCCTCGATTTTCTCGTGCGCGTGAGTGAACTCTATCCCAAAACCCGCCGGATCCTGATGACGGGCTATATCAATCCCGAGCTGCTTTCGCGGAGCGTGGCCGTGGCGAAATTGTCGCGCTGCATGCTGAAGCCCACGGGCGTCACCGATCTTTCACAGGCGCTGCGCGAGGTGATGGCGCTGCCGCCGCCGCAGCCGTGACCGCTTCGGCGGGCGTGCCGCGGGAGCCGTTGATTTCGAAAGGTGCGCGGGACGAACGGTCGCATTTGGCCCGGAGATAGGGCGCGGTCGGGCTGCGCTTCGCTTTCAGCAGGCCCGCGAGTTCGCCCTGGTAAAGCAATTCGCCGCCCTCCGGCCCGCCGACCGGGCCGAGTTCGATGATGTAATCCGCTTCCGCGAGCAAATCGAGGTGATGCTCAATCACCACCACCGTGTGGCCTTGGTCGACGAGCGAGTGCAGCACGTGAATCAGTTTTTCGCAGTCGCTCAGGTGCAGCCCGATCGTGGGCTCCTCGAGGAGGTAGAGGTTGCGCGGCTGGATTCCCCGGCTGCGTTCGCGATAGGACGCAAGGCCGGTGGAAAGTTCGGTCACCAGCTTCAGGCGCTGGGCTTCGCCGCCGGAAAGGGTGGGCGAACTTTGCCCCATCGTCAGATAACCCAATCCGCAATCGATCATCAGCCGGCACACTTGGGAAAGTTGGGAGTGAAAGTCGAAGAACTGCGCCGCCTCCTCGAAGGTGAGCTGCAGGACTTCGCCGATGTTCTTTCCTTTCCAGGTAACGTCGGAGAGCTCGGCGCTGTAGCGAAGTCCGCGGCAGTCGTCGCATGGCAGATAGGTGTCCGGCATGAACGCCATCTCGAGTTTGATCCGGCCGGCGCCTTCACAGGTCGGACAGCGGCCGCCCGCCGTGTTGAAGGAAAAACGCCCCGCGTTGTACCCGCGGATTTTCGCTTCGGGCAGCGAGGCGAAAAATTGCCGGATCAGATCGAAGATGCCGAGGTAGGTCGCCGGGGTTGAACGGGGCGTTTTCCCAATCGGCGACTGGTCGACCTCCACCACGCGGCGGAAATCCTTCGCGCCCTTGAGCTCGCCGAATGGCGCGGCGGCGTCACGAGACCCGGCGGCGGAATCCTCCGAGGCAAATCCCGTGGCCCTGACGAAATCACGGCCGCTCAACCTCGCCTTCCCGTTGGCGATGGCGTGAGAAACGGCGGGGTGAAGCACGTCGCGGAAGAGCGTGGATTTCCCCGCGCCGCTCGGTCCCGCAACCATGATCAAGCGCCCAAGCGGCAGACGGAGATCGAACCCTTTTAGATTTCGAAAGGTGACATTGCTCAACTCCAGCCAGTCGCGGTGAAACGGCGCGGGGCCGCCGGGAGCCTTCTTTTTCAAAAGCTTGCTGATGGGGCGCGAGGTGGTGAGGGCGTTCGACTTCACCGGCCGGTATGCGCCACGGAGCGGATGCGCGATTCCCTTCGCGAGAAAAAGGCCGGTGAGCGATTTGTCGCTTCGCTTGATCTCGTCGGGCGTTCCGCGGGCGAGGAGTTCGCCGCCGTGCACGCCCGCTGCCGGGCCGAGGTCGATGATGTTGTCGGCATGCGCCATCAATTCGTCGTCGTGCTCGACGACGAGAAGGGTGTTCCCCTTGTCGCGGAGCGCGAGGAGGGTCGCGATGAGCTGCTCGTTGTCCCGCGCATGCAATCCGATCGAAGGTTCGTCGAGGACGTAGAGCACGCCGGAGAGATTCGATCCGAGCTGCGCGGCGAGCCGGATGCGCTGCGCTTCGCCGCCCGAGAGCGTTTCGGTGGGACGGTCGAGCGAGAGGTAGCCGAGCCCGACGTGATCGAGAAACTTCAGGCGTTCCTCGATCTGCGGGACGATGTCCTGGGTGATGAGTTTGCCGCGGGCGTCGAGATCCAGCGAGCGAAGCAGAGCCAGCAAACGCGCCGGGGTGGCACGCGTGAGGAGCGGCAGGGAAAGCGGCGCCTGCGACTTCCCGCGAAAATGCAGCTTCACCGCGCGTGCCGTGCGGTTGAGACGTTCGCCGTGGCATTCGGGACAAAGCGATCCCGTTTCGGAAACGTCGTCGGCCGAATCCACGCCAAATTCGCGCAGCCGCGCGATCGGGTCGTCTTTTTCCTCGTCGTCCTTCGGCTCGAGCATCCAGGGAAAAATCCGCCCGTGTCCGCGGCATGCGGGGCACCAGCCACGCGGCGAGTTGAAGGAAAAATTCTTCGGGTCCAGCTCGGGGAAACTTTCCCCGGTTTCGACATCGGTGCGCGTCGTGGAAAACCACGACAAGACTTCGCCCTGGGGAGTGAGCAGGAAACAGGCGCCCTTGCCCAGCCGAAGCGCGGTTTCGAGTGCGACGCCGGGCTTCGGGTCGCCCTTCAGGTCGGCGACGACCACCTCGATGTCGTGCTCGCTGTAACGATCGAGTTTTTGAAACGCATCCACGCGGGTAAGCCGGCCGTCGGCCCGCATGAGCTCGTAACCCTGGTTGGCGATCCAGGTCGCGATGGGCTGATGATGGCCCTTGCGGCCGCGAATGAGCGGTGAGCACAGATAAAGGTGTTTCGCTTTCCGGGCCGCCGGTTTGGCGAGAACGCGGGCGAGAAGTTTCTTCAGCGCTCCCGCCGAAAGGGGCGTGACCGGCCGGTCCGTGTCGGGGTGATGCTGCACACCGAGCCGCGCGTAGAGGAGACGGAGGTACTGCGCCACCTCGGTGATCGTCGCGACGGTCGATTTGCGCGAGCCGCGCGTGACGCGTTGCTCGATCGCGACCGTCGGCGGAATTCCCGTCAACCGGTCCACGGCCGGACGCGGCAGCTGTTCCACGAACTGCCGCGCGTACGGCGACATCGATTCCATGAAACGCCGCTGGCCCTCCGCGAACACGATGTCGAACGCCAGGGTTGATTTTCCCGAACCCGAAACGCCGGTGACGACCGTGAGCTCACGGTGGGCGATCGTGAGCGAGAGATTTTTCAGGTTGTTTTCCCGCGCGCCCGTGATCTGCAACGCGTGCGCCGCGCCGTCGCCTTCGTAGCTTCCAGCCTCTTCCGCCGCGATCTGTTCAGAGGGAAAGTAACCTAATGGGTTACTTTCTCCTAACGCGGTGCGGAGGAAGGGAGACGTGGCGGTGTCGGCAGCGGCGACGGTTTCAGGTGCGCCTTCCGCCACGATCCGGCCGCCGCCGGCGCCGGCCTCGGGTCCGATTTCGAGAATCCAGTCGGCGGATTTCAGAACGTCGAGGTTGTGCTCGATGACGACGACGCTGTGTCCGTGATCGACGAGCGCCTGGAGCACGCCGAGCAAGCGCTTCACGTCGTGGCGGTGCAGTCCGGTGGTCGGCTCGTCGAGCAGGAGAAGGGCGCCGGAGGTGACGGGTGGTTTCGGGTTTCGCGTTTCGGGTTTCGCGTGGTGGAACCCGGAACTCGAAACCCGAGACTCGAAACTTCCCCCCGTGTACCCGCTGAGGTAGCTGACGAGCTTGAGCCGCTGCGATTCGCCGCCGCTGAGGGTGTTGAGCGGCTGGCCGAGGGTGAGATAGCCCAGCCCCACCGATTCGAGACTCGCGAGCCGCGAGCGAATGGTGGCGTGTTGTTCGAAAAGCTGCAGCGCATCGCTCACACTCGTCGCCAGAAGATCGGCGACCGAACGGCCGTTCCACCGGATCGCAAGGACCTCGGGCTTGAAGCGGCGGGACTCGCAGACGGGGCAGGGGACGAAAACATCCGAGAGAAACTGCATCTCGACGCGCTCGTAGCCGAGACCGAGGCAGTGGTCGCAACGGCCTTCGCCGCTGTTGAACGAGAAGCTCGATGAACTGAAACCCGCTTCCTGCGCCTCGGGTGTTTTCGCGTAGAGTTCGCGGATGAGATCCCATGCCTCCGTATAGAGAGCGGGGTTCGACCGCGGCGTGCGCGAGAGCGGGGATTGGTCGACGAGGACCACTTCCGAGAATTCCGCGTCGCTTGCGATCGAGTCGATGGCCGCCGGATCCTCGGTCATCTGCAGGCGCTGCGTGAGCAGGCCCTGGTAGATCACGTTGTCGAGGAGCGTGGATTTTCCCGATCCGGAAACTCCGCTCAAACAGACCAGCCGTTGCAGCGGCAGCCGGAACGACAGGCCGGACAGATTGTGTTTCGACGCGTTTTTAAAATGCAGGGAAGGGTGCTGCGCCGAAACCGGGCGCCGCGCACCGGGAAGTTCGATCGTCTGGCGGCCGGAAAGATACGCGCCGGTGATGCTGGCCGGCGACGCCAGCATTCCGGGAATGGTCCCTTGAAAAACGATGTGGCCGCCGCGGCTTCCGGGCTCGGGGCCGACTTCAATCGTGTGGTCGGCGGCGCGGATCATTGCCTCGTCATGCTCGACCACCACAACCGTGTTACCCGCGTCGGTGAGCGTGCGAATGATCGCGATCAGCCGATCGATGTCACGCGGGTGCAGGCCGACGCTCGGTTCATCGAGGACGAAAAGCGTGTCGACGAGCGAGGTGCCGAGGCAGCTCGTCAGGTTGACCCGCTGCACTTCGCCGCCGGAAAGCGTTTTGGAGGAGCGGTCGAGCGTCAGATAACCAAGCCCCACCTGTTCGAGGTAACGCAGCCGCGTGACGATCGAGTCGTAGGCCAGCTCGGATTGATGGTCGCTGCGCTGCGGTCGCGCGTCGCGCAAGGCGGCGAGCAAATCGCCGACGGGAAGCTGATAAAGTTCCGGCAGGGTGCGGCCGCGCCATTTCCAGCAAAGGGCCTCGGGTTGGAGGCGCTGGCCACCGCAATCGGGACAGGGGTTGTAGGCACGGTAGCGCGAGAGGAAGACGCGCACGTGCATCTTGTAGGTGTTCTTCTCGAGGTAACGGAAGAAACCTTTCAGGCCATACCAGTAGCGCGGCCACGACTTGCCGTTCTCCTCACCGTAGCCGGGCTCGCCGTCGATGATGAACGTTTTCTGCGCCTCGGTGAGCGAGGCGAAGGGAATGTTGGTCGGGATTTTTTTCTTCCGCGTCCAGACGAGCAGGTCCGCCTTCGACTCGCCGTAGATTTCACTTTCCCAGCATTTGATCGCGCCGTCGTCGATCGATAGCGACTGGTCGGGAACGGCCAGGCGGTAGTCGATCTCGATCACCCGGCCGAAGCCGCGGCATTTGGGGCAGGCGCCGAGCGGGGAATTAAAGGAGAACAGCGCCGGCGTGGCCGCCCGAAACGTCCGCCCGGTAGCCGGGGAATGCAGTCCCTTGGAGTAGTGTCCGGCGGCGGCGAGTGAATCCGCCTCGAAAAGATAAACCTGCCCCTGCCCGAAATGGAGCGCGGTTTCGGCGGCCTCGAGGAAACGGGCTTTGTTCGCACCGGCGATGGCGAGGCGATCCTGCACGACGAAAACCGATTCGGATTTTCCGGAGGCGAGGGCGTCGGCCGAGGGGAGAAAATCGTCGATCTTCCGGATCGCGTCCGTTGCGAGGAGGCGCACGTATCCCTGGTTTTTGAGATTCGTGAGGATCTCCGGCCACGTGAGGTTGGCCGGCCTGGTCACCTTGAAACAGATCAGCAGCGTGCGGTTCGACGCGCGTGCCAGTGTTTTCTCCCAGATGGCCTGCGGAGTGTCGTCCTCGACTTTTTCGCGGGTGGTGGGATCGAAGCATTCCGCCACGTGGCTGAACCAGACTTTGAAGAAGTCCGTCAGCTCCGTCATCGTGCCGACGGTCGAGCGGGAGGTCTTGACGGTATTGGTCTGCTCGATGGCGATCGACGGGCGGATGTTTTCGATCGAGTCGACTTTCGGCTTGTCGAGCAGATCGAGGAACTGGCGGGTGTAAGCGCTGAAGGTTTCGACGTAGCGCCGCTGTCCCTCGGCGTGCAGCGTGTCGAAAACCAGCGAGGATTTTCCCGCGCCGCTCAATCCGGTGACGACGATGTATTTGCCGAGCGGCAGATCGAGGTCGAAGCCCTTGAGGTTGTTCTGGCGCACCCCGCGCAGGCGGACGCATTCGGGAGCGCGGGAACGGGAGGGAGCGAGGGCGGTTTTGACCACGGGGTGTTCACGAAGTGCAGCGCGCCGCGGAATGCAACTCGCGAGGCGGCTTGGCCGGTGATTGCTGACACAACGGTGTCAGGAGCCCGCGAAAACGGAGCGCGGCAGCTGTGCTAGGCGAGCGACGCCGCGCGTTTCTCGGTGAGAATGAGCTTGGCGCTGGCGGCACTGATCGCCTTCACGACCGCAGGGGACGGGCGGTTGTCGGTGACGATGGTGAAGCGGGACTCGAACGGGGTGCTGAGGCTCAGCGCTTTCCGGCCGAACTTCGAATTGTCGAGGGCGAAGATGGTGCGTTCGGCGGCGGAGATCATCTTGCGCTGGGCCGCGACGATGAGCGCGTTGTGATTCCAGATGCCCGTTTCGGTGATTCCCGCGCCGCCGAGGATTGCGATGTCGGCGTGAACCTGGCCGAACGACTCCTCGCACATCGGTCCGACGAGAACACCGAGACGGTTGTAGATGCTGCCCCCGGTCACGATTGTTTCCACACTGCCGACTTCGCTGAAGAGACTGGCGACAGGCAGCGAGTTGGTGATGACCTGAAGACGTTTTTCCGCCAGCAGCCGCGCGACCGCGTACGTCGTGCTGCCGCCGTCGAGAATCACGGTCATGCCCGGCTGAACCTGGCTGGCGACCAGGCTGGCGATCGCGAATTTCTCGTCGGGGTGCCGCTGATTGCGGGAAATAAAATCGTACTCCTGCGCCACCGCGTCGGTTTCGACGAGCGATGCCCCGCCATGATGGCGGCGGACGATCCCGTTCGCTTCCAGAAGATCGAGCGCGCGCCGGACGGTGGAGAGCGAGCCGCCGAAGCGCGTCGCGAGCGTGCGGAGATCCGCGTATTTGTGTTCGCGGATGAAACGCTCGATGAGGTCGGTGCGCTGTTTGTTGGTCATGAACCGGAGGTCGCCGTGAGTTTTTGAAACAATTCCAGATAGGCGGCAACCTGCCGCGCAGGATCGAACGTGGCCCGCGCATACGCCCGGGCGCGGTCGGCGCGGGCCGACCGGTCGGCGGCGGGCTCGTGCAGCAGGCGGAGCAGTTGGCCGCGGAAGGCGGTACGATCGTCGCGCGCAATCGCGAAGCCGGTATCGCCAGGGAGGAAGCACTCCGTGATGCCCTGGGCCTGATAGGCGACCGCGGGCAGGCCGCGGGCCTGCGCCTCGATCAGAAAATTCGAAAGCGCCTCGCTCCAGGAGGCGTGCACGGCGATGTCGGCCGCGGCGTAGAGCGGTGAAGGATCGCGCTGGAAACCGAGAAATTTCACGCGGGATCCGAGATTTTTCTCGGCGACCAATTGCTCGCATCCGGAGCGGGCGGTCCCGTCGCCCGCGAGCCAGAGCTGCCAGTCGGCATCCGGCGGAAGACCCGCCACAATTTCCACCAGTTCCCGCTGGTTCTTCTCCGGACGAAACATCGCGACGCACAGGAAAACGGTGGTCGAGGAGGAGGCGCCGTGACGCTGGCGCAGCCCGGTGTTGCGGCCGACGCCGCCGGTTTCCGCGGGGAAAACCAGCGAATTGTGAATGACGGAAATTTTCGCCGCGGGAATTTGATGACCGTCGACCAGCGTCTGTTTTGCCTCGTGGCTGTTCGCGATCACATGGCGCACGCTTTGGAGCGAGCGACGGAAGAGCAAGGGCAGCGGTTTGCCGGTCCGCATGGTTGCGATCACGGTGCTGGCCGGGTGTTTTCTTTGGAGGACCGAGCCGTAGCAATTGGCCATCCGGCCCATGCACAGAATGACATCCGGCCCGAAACGGGAAACCGCCGACGTCATCCCGGTTGCGAACCAGTCCAGACGCCAGTCGAACGACTGCGTGCTGTGCCGGCGGACATTCGGCGCCACCGTGGTGGCGAGCGGGCCAGCGGGGCGAAACGTCAGCAGCATCGTCTCGTGTCCCGCGGCGGCAAACGCGTTGGCCAGGAGCACCGATTGCCGCTCCGTGCCGCCGCTCCGCAGGTAATCCTGGAGGAGGAGGATTTTCATTGCCCGGCGTCCGGTCGGGAGAAGAGTTGGCGACGCATCATGAATTCCTCGTTCAATCAACTGCTCGTGCGCTGGCTGGTGCTCGCGCTGGGCGTGATCCTCGCGACGAAGCTGGTGAACGGAATCTCGTACGACGATGGGATGACGCTGCTGGTGGTCGTGCTCCTGCTGAGTTTCTTCAACGCGATCCTGAAGCCGCTGCTGATGCTGTTCACGCTGCCGTTCATTTTGGCGACCATGGGGCTCGGCATCATCCTGATCAATGCCTTGTTGTTTTTGTGGGTGGGGAAACTGGTGGAGGGATTTTATGTCGCGAGTTTCTGGGTCGCGGTCAAAGGCGCGATCGTCGTGAGCCTCACCAACCTCGTCGTGAGCGCGCTGGTGCGCAGCCCCAAGGCCGCTCCGCGTGCCGGTCCGCCGCCTGCTTCCGCTCCGAAGCGCGGCAAGGACGATGACGTGATCGATATCTGAGGAGAGCGGGAGAGGGAGGCGGCGTTGGTGAGTTTCCGTTTGACGGTGTTCGTCGCCACAATGACGTTGCTGGCATGGCTGAAACTATCGAATACGACCTGATTGTCATCGGTGGCGGTCCCGCGGGTTACGCGGGCGCGATTCGCGCGGGGCAACTCGGCAAAAAAGTTGCCTGCATCGAGATGGAACGCGCGGGTGGCACGTGCCTCAACTGGGGCTGTATTCCGACGAAGGCGCTGCTCAAAAGCGCCGAACTTTTTCAGAAGATCAAGAAGGCGGAGGCGTTTGGCATCACGGTGAAAGATGTGTCCTTCGATTTCGCCAAGGTGATGGAGCGCTCGCGCGGGGTGTCCCAACAGATGGCCAAGGGCATCGAGTTCCTGTTTAAGAAAAACAAAGTCGATTACTTCGTGGGCCGCGGCCAAGTGACCGTGCCGGGAATGGTCGAGATCACCGAGGGTGAGCACAAAGGGAAGTTTTTCAAAACGAAGGCCATCCTCATCGCGACCGGCTGCAAGATGCGCCGCATTCCGGATCTGCCGGTGGATGGGTTGCGCGTCATGACCTCCCGCGAAGCGCTCGCCAACAAAACCCTGCCAAAATCCATCGTGATCGTTGGGGCCGGGGCGATCGGAGTGGAGTTCGCTTATTTCTACAACGCGTTTGGCTCGAAAGTGACGCTGGTCGAAATGCTCCCGCAAATCCTGCCGGTCGAGGACGAGGAAGTTTCGAAGACGCTGCATCGTTCTTTTGAAAAACAGGGCATCGTGCTTCACACCGGCACGAAGTGCGAAAACTTCCGGGTCGGAAAGGACTCGGTGAAACTGAATCTCGTGAAAGACGGCAAGTCCGAGGAGATCGAGGCCGAGGTGGTGCTCTCCGCGATCGGAGTCGTGGCGAACATCGAGGGCGTCGTTTCCAAAAACGTGAAGCTCGAGCTCGACCGCAATTACGTGAAGGTCGGCGACGACTATCAAAGCAGCGTCAAGGGCATCTACGCCGCGGGCGACATCATCGGGCCTCCCTGGCTGGCGCACGTCGCGACGTTCGAGGCAGTCAGCGCGGTCAATGGGATCTTCGGTCACGGCACGCCGAAGCGCGTGAAAAATTTCCCGGGCTGCACCTATTGCCAGCCCCAGGTATCGAGCACCGGTCTCACCGAGAAGGCAGCGAAGGAGAAGAAGCTCGATTACAAGGTGGGCAAATTTCCATTCACGGCTTCCGGCAAGGCCGTTGCCTCGGCGGAGAGCGAAGGCTTTGTCAAGGTGATCAGCGATGCGAAGACCGGGGAAATTTACGGCGCGCACATCATTGGTTCCGAGGCGACCGAGCTGATCGCGGAGTATGGTTTTGCGATCGAGCTCGAAGCGACGATCGAGGAAATCCACCAGACGATCCACGCGCATCCGACCCTCAGCGAAGCGGTGATGGAGGCCGCCGCGGCGACGACCGGGGAAGCGATTCACATCTGAGCCAGTGAGCGCGTGCCATGGCACGCGCCACTCGCCAGCTAGCTCAACCCTTCCGCTTTTTCGTGAAGGGTTCGCGCGTGCCGCGCGGGGATGAACCGTCGGCCTGCATCTCTTTCAGGAGGCTCGAGAGATAGGGGATGAGCTGCTTCTTGCGGCTG
Organism: Opitutaceae bacterium; assembly: GCA_036261745.1. Lineage (GTDB taxonomy): Bacteria > Verrucomicrobiota > Verrucomicrobiia > Opitutales > Opitutaceae > DATAKE01. The sequence continues at coordinate 133,401 of DATAKE010000106.1, read as the reverse complement.
ACAATCCCGGGCAGGTCGAAGATTTCATCCTGCTCCACGTGCGCGTAGCCGATGCGTTCGATGAGACCGGCGTCGCCTTTCACGAGGAGAAGCGAGTTTTGCGTGTTGATGTCGGTCACGAGCAGCGCGGCGAACGCGAGACGCTCCTCGTCGCGGAGATCCTGGAGCGCGTCCGCGATTGGTTTCGCGTGCTGCCAGAAATTGCCGAAACCGAGTTCCTCCACCTGCGAGACGGCAAAGCGCACGCCTTCCTCCTCGTAGATCTTGTAGTCGGAGCGGACGATTTTCTCGGGCGGATTGGCGAGGATGACCGAACCGGAGTTGAAGATTTCGTCGGCGAGCGTCTTCGAATTCACGCCGGCGATTTCGGAGAGCCAGGCCAGGAGGATGGCGTCCTTGCGGGTCGTCGTGGGGCCGTTGAGATGCAGCGTGTCGGAAATGAGGCCGGACATCATGATGCCGGCGATTTCGGGCGACGGTTGCAGGCCTTCCCGGCGGAAAAGATCGGCGACGATCGTGCAGGTCGAACCCACCGGCTCGTTGATGAACAAAATCGGCTGGGCGGTGTTCATCGCGCCGAGACGGTGGTGGTCGATGATTTCGGTGATGGTGACCTCGTCGGCGCCGTTCACGGCCTGCGACATTTCGTTGTGATCGACGAGCACGAGCCGCGTCTGGACCGGCTTGAGAATGTCACTCTTGGAGAGCACGCCCTGCAGCGAGCCATCATCACCGACGACCATGAATGCCTGGGCTGCGAGAGTCGCGGCGCGGCGACGGACGTCGGCAATGCGGGTGTCGGGATTGACTGAGGCAAACTGGCGGTCGATGGCGCGGGCAATGGTCGAGGCCGTGCGGACGCCCCAGGCGGTCGTCGCCGAATCCCACGGACTGCTGATGATGCTGACCCCGCGAAGTTTTGCCTGGGCGACAATGTCCTCCTCGACGGGCAGGCCTCCCGTGATGATGAGCGCGCGAACTCCGAGCTTGATGGCGCGCTCCTGGATGTCGCGGCGGTCGCCGACGATGATGAGCGACTGCTCGGCCGGAATGTTTTCCTTCGCGGAGATTTTCCAGAACGTGCCCACCGCCATGGCGCCGATGCGCACGTAGAGTTCCTCGATGCGACCTTCACCGACGATGTGCAGGGAGGTGGCCTTCAACGCGCAGACAATGTGGGCGAGGGACGTGTTCACCTGCCGCATCAGACGGGGCTCGCTGATCCGCGGGATGAAAATGCCGCCGAGCTGGGAGATGGAAATCGTGCCGACAACGTGGCGCTTGGAGTCGATGACCGGCAGCAATCGCAACTGATGCCGGTCGATCAGCTCCAGGGCTTCGGCGCATGTCGCCTGTTCGGGCACGGCGATGCTGCCGGCAGTCATGAGATCGTGGACGCGCGGGGAAACGTCGCTGAGATAAAGCGGCAGCGGCTGGCGGAAGCGCGCGAGGATGGTGTCGATGCGGGCGTTTGAGTTGCCGCAGCGGGCCGCGATGTAACCGCGTTCGCCCCGCGCGTCCTTGTAGGCGGCGTACGCAATCGCGGAACAGATCGCGTCGGCGTCCGGGTTTTTGTGACCGACAACGTAGGTGGTGTTACTCGCGGGCGCGATGGGAGCGGACGTCATTTGAAAACGGTTCGGGAGGTTGGGCAGGCTCCCGCAAAGGGGGAAGCGGTAAATGAGAGGTCCGCCCCATCAGGCCGCCGGACAGTCCCGGTTTCAGGGTCTCTCAGTCGATGGCGTAGGGGCGTTTCCCGTCCGAGCCTTGGTCAAGGAGGGCAGGGCGATCACGACAAGAATCCCGAGGATGGCCACGATGGCGATCAGCTCGATGACCGCGAATGGCGCGGTGTTCCGGGAGGGCGGTTTCGACATGGGGACGGCGGCCGTGGGCAGATCGGGAAGGTGAATTGGCAGGACAGTCTCGGTCACGAATTACCGGCACAAGGAGATTTTCCCCGCGGCGGGCTGGACAAAACTTTTCGCGCCCGCGTAGGCTGTTCCGAATGAAGATATATCTCGATGGCAAGTTCGTCGACGAGGCAGACGCGAAGATCTCCGTGTTCGATCACGGACTGCTCTATGGCGACGGCGTGTTCGAGGGCATCCGTCTCTATGGAGGCAATGTTTTCCGCCTCGATGAACATTTGGAGCGACTCGAATATTCCGCCAAGGCGATCCTGCTGACCCTGCCGCTCTCCCGCGAGGAGTTGAGCTGGGCAACCTGTGAGACCTGCCGCATCAACGGCCTGACCGAGGCCTACATCCGGTTGGTGGTGACGCGAGGCGTCGGCGACTTGGGATTGTCCCCGTGGCTTTGCCCCAAGCCCTCGATGTTCATCATCGCCAGCAAGATTTCCCTCTACCCCAAGGAGCACTACGAAAACGGGCTTTCGATCGTCACGGTGCCGACGCGCCGCATCAATCCGGCGGCGCTTCCCGCGACGGTGAAGTCCCTGAATTATCTCAACAACATCCTGGGCAAGATCGAGGCGCGGCAGTTTGGCGCCCTGGAAGCGATCATGCTCAACGATCAGGGCTACGTCGCCGAATGCACGGCGGACAATGTGTTCATCGTGCACAAGGGCGAAATCATCACGCCCTCGGCGTCGCAGGGCGCCCTCAAGGGGGTGACTCGTTCCAGCGTTCTCGACATCGCGAAGGAAATCGGCGTGCCCGTGCGCGAGGCCAACATGACGCGTTACGACGTCTGGTGTGCCGACGAGTGCTTCCTGACCGGAACCGGCGCGGAAGTCATCCCGGTGGTGAAGCTCGACGGCCGTGAAATCGGCAACGGCAAGCCCGGCCCGATCACGCAGCGCGTGCTGACATCATTCCGCAAGCGCGTCTTCACCGAAGGCACCCGAATCTGAGCGCGACCGTTGTAGAAAACGGGGGCAGCGCACGACTGCGAAGCGCCACGTTGCCACCCGTGGCGCACAACGACGTGACGCGGAGGCGCTACGTAATTGTCTGCGGGTGGACACTTGCCAGCGAGCCGTCGTGTGGCATGGTGCATGCAAACCGATAACCCCTCCTCATGGCCAATCCGCTCAAATGCGATCTTTGCTCCAAGCCCGCGACGGTCCATCTTACCCAGATCGTGCAAAACAAGGTTCACAAAGTGGACCTGTGTGAGGAGTGTGCGCAGGCCAAGGGCGTGACCGACCCGAGTGGTTTTTCGCTGGCCGATCTTCTGTTGAAATCGTCGCTCAATCCGGAAAACCCCGCCGCCAGCATGCGCTGCGAACACTGCGGTTTTACCCAAAACGATTTCAAGAAACACGGACGCTTCGGCTGCCCTGCCTGCTACGATGCGTTCAAGGGCCTGATCGAGCCGATGCTCGACAACATGCACAAGGGCGTGACGCATACCGGCAAAGTCCCGGCGCGCGCGCTCGAACGGAAATCCCTCTACGACCGTCTGACCAAGCTCGAACTCGATCTCAATGAAGCGATCAAGTCCGAGCGCTACGAAGACGCCGCCCGCGCCCGCGATGAAATCAATCAAGTCAAACAAACCTTTGGTCCAAAACTCGCGCGCTAAGCCAATGACCATTTCTTCGCTCATCGACACGCCGTCCGAGCTGACCGATTCCGCGAGCAGCAAAACGGCGATTGTGTTGATGACCCGGGTCCGTCTCGCGCGCAACCTCGTGGGCACGCCGTTTCCAGGCTGGGCGAAGCCGGGTCAGCGCAACGAAATTTTCGAAACCTGCCGCCAGGCGATCGCGGCCACTTCGCCGATGAAACGCTGCCTCAATGTCGGCGTCGGCGAACTCACCGATTTGGAAAAACAAATCCTGGTCGAGCGCCACTTGATCAGCCGCGAACTCAGCGGTGCCAAGCCGGGCGCCGGTGTGATCATCAGCAAGGACCAGGCGTTTTCGGTCATGGTCAACGAGGAGGATCATCTCCGCATTCAAGTGCTCCGGTCGGGCTTTCAACTGAAGAAGGCGTGGAGTGCGATCAACGATCTCGACACCGCGCTGGAAGAACACCTCGACTTCGCGTTCACCCCGACGCTGGGCTACCTTACCGCCTGCCCGACGAATCTCGGCACCGCGATGCGCGCCTCGGCGATGATGCATCTGCCCGCGCTCGTGATCGCGAACCAGATGGAGAAGGTGGTCCGCGCGGTGAACCAGCTTGGCATGGTCGTCCGAGGCCTGTTCGGCGAGGGCTCGGACGCGAGCGGGAGCATTTTCCAAATCTCCAACCAGACCACCCTCGGCGAATCCGAGGAGGAAATCATCAAGCGTCTCGGCAGCGTGCTGAGCAGCATCGTCGATCACGAGCTCAACGCCCGCGAAAAACTCCTCGAGGCCGATGCGGGCAAGCTTTTCGACAAGATCGGCCGCGCCTACGGCATTCTCCAAAACTGCCATCTCTTGAATTCGGGAGAGGCCATGAACCTGCTCTCGCTGATCCGGCTGGGCGTCGATCTCGGGATCTTCGCCGATACCGATCGCTCGGTGATCGACCGGCTCCTCATTGAGGCTCAGCCCGGCCACCTGCAGCACGCGCAAAAGGGCGAATTCGAGCCCGATCAACGCGACCTGTTGCGGGCCGTCCGTCTGCGCTCGGAATTTGCCAATTTCAGTCGTCCGAATTTCACTTTCACAACGAACGGAAAAAACTAATTCGCCCTCAGACCTAAAAACATGTCCCAGGAACCGATGAACAATTTCACGCCGCGCGCCCAGCAAGTGCTGGCGCTGGCTCGCAAGGAAGCCGACCGCTTTCACCACAACTACGTCGGCACCGAGCACATCCTGCTGGGGTTGATCAAACTCGGCCAGGGCGTCGCCGTGAGTGTTCTCCAGAAGATGGGGCTCGATCTCGAAACCGTGCGCTCCGCCGTCGAGAAACAGGTCGGCACCGGCCAGGAAACCAAGGCGCAGGGCAGTATTCCCTATACACCGCGCGTGAAGAAGGTTCTCGCCCTCGCCGGCAAGGAAGCGCGCACGCTCAACCACTCCTACGTCGGCACCGAACACATTCTCCTCGGCCTCTTGCGTGAGGGTGAAGGCGTCGCGGCCCGGGTGCTGAAGTCGCTCGACATCGATATCGAGCGGACGCGCAACGAAATTCTCCGCGAGCTCGATCCGCAGTTCTCCGGCAGCCAGGGCGGCGAAGGCTCCGGTGAGGAAGCAGCGGCAGGCGGTTCGCAGCGCCCGGGCGCCCAGCCCGAAGATAAGAAGGAAGTGAAGACCCCGGCGCTGAAAGCGTTCGGTCGCGATCTCACGGAACTCGCCCGCAAGGGTGAGATGGACCCGGTCATCGGCCGCAAAAATGAAATTCGCCGGGTCATCCAGATCCTCTGCCGGCGTACGAAAAACAATCCGGTCCTCATCGGCGAAGCGGGCGTCGGCAAGACGGCCATCGTCGAAGGTCTCGCGCAGGAAATCGTGGGCGGCGGCGTCCCCGAGATTCTCGCTGACAAAAAGGTCATCACGCTCGATCTCGCCCTCATGGTCGCCGGCACGAAATACCGCGGCCAGTTTGAAGAGCGCATCAAGGCCGTCATGGACGAGATCAAGCGCGCGAAGAACATCATCCTCTTCATCGACGAGCTGCACACGATCGTCGGCGCCGGCGCTGCGGAAGGCGCGATGGATGCCTCCAACATCTTCAAGCCCGCGCTTTCCCGCGGCGAGATGCAGTGCATCGGTGCGACCACGCTCAACGAGTACCGCAAATACATCGAAAAGGACTCCGCGCTCGACCGCCGTTTTCAATCGGTGAAGGTGGAGGCGCCCTCGGTCGAGGACACCGTGCTGATCCTGAAGGGCATCCGCTCGAAGTACGAAGACCACCACAAGGCGGTCTTCAGCGACAAATCCGTCGAGGCGGCGGCCAAACTTTCCGACCGTTACATCACGGGTCGTTTCCTGCCTGACAAGGCGATCGACGTCATGGACGAGGCCGGTTCCCGCGCCCGCATTGGGGCGCTGGCCCGTCCGCCGAACATCGAGGATCTCACCAAGGAGATTGAGGCGGTGTGCGCGCTGAAGGAAAAAGCCATCAGCGAACAGCATTTCGAGGAGGCCGCGAAATTCCGCGACCAGGAGAAGCAGCTGCGCACGAAACAGGAGCAGACCACCGCCGAGTGGAAGAAAGCTCGTGAAGAGAAGCGGGTGAACATCGACGAGGACCTCATCATGCAGGTCGTCGCCGACTGGACCGGAATTCCGCTGAGCCGCATGGAAAAGAAGGAGAGCGAGAAATTGCTTTCCCTCGAGAACGAGCTGCAGAAGGCCGTCATCGGCCAGGATATTGCCAGCATCTCGGTGGCGCGCGCGCTGCGCCGCTCCCGCGCGGATCTCAAGGATCCGAAGCGTCCGATCGGATCCTTCATGTTTGTCGGTCCCACCGGTGTGGGAAAGACGATGCTCGCGAAGCAGCTGGCCGGACAGATGTTCGGCAACCAGGACGCGCTCATCCAGATCGACATGTCCGAATACATGGAGAAGTTCGCCGTCTCCCGCCTCGTCGGCTCGCCTCCGGGCTATGTCGGCTACGAGGAGGGCGGCCAGCTCACCGAAGCGGTCCGTCGCCGGCCGTATTGCGTGATCCTGTTCGACGAAGTGGAGAAGGCGCACCCCGATGCGTTGCAGCTGCTGCTGCAAATCCTCGAGGACGGACGCCTCACCGATTCGCTGGGTCGCGCGGTGGATTTCCGCAACACGATCATCATCATGACGAGCAATGTCGGCGCGCAGCTGCTGCAGCGCCAGACGTCGATGGGCTTCGGCGCCGCCGCGTCGAGCTTCAGCGATCATGAAAAGATGCGCGAGAAGGTGCTCGAGGAGGCGAAGCGGGTCTTCAAGCCGGAGTTCCTGAATCGTATCTCGGACATCATCTTCTTCCGTCCGCTGGACAAGAACGACCTCACGAAGATTGTTGAGCTTGAGCTCAACAATTTCATGAAGCGTCTTTCCGAGCGCAAAATCACCCTCGAGTTCACGCCCGAGTCGAAGACCCTGCTCATCGAGAAAGGCTACGACGAGAAATACGGTGCGCGTCCATTGCGCCGCGCCGTCGAGCACTACCTCGAGGATCCGCTCGCCGAAGCCCTGCTCAAGGGCGAGGTGAAGGACGGCGAGCCGGTGCTCGTGGTTCGCGAGGGGGACAAGTTGATCTTCAAACAAAAGACGCCCGCGGCCGATACCGGCGTGGCGCCCTAAAACAGCGGCTACCCGCCGCCCAATGAAAACCCCGGCCCCGAATAAAACGGGCCGGGGTTTTTCATGTTTGCCCGGCGGATTGGCTGTAGGAACGGCTTTACGCCGCGACCTCCGCGCGACCGCCGGCCAGTCGCGGCGTAAAGCCGCTCCTACAGTTTGCATGCCCCGGAATGTCGTGTTGCAGTGGCGCGCGTTCGGATGACCAGCTCCGTCAAAATTATTAGTTTCGTCGTCGGATTGATGCTCGCGCGCGGGGCCGGGGCCGCCCCCACGATTCCCGAGGCGGAACTGTTGGCGCCTCCGACTCCGCAGCGCATTGCGGCGATCATTGCCGCAGCGCAGCGCGAGGGCTGGGCGCCGCAGGCGGCTCCCCTGCGGATTGCCGCGCAGAACGCCTACCGGCGCGGCAACCTCCCCGCCGCTGAAGCCTGGTTCAACGTCTATCGCTGGACCGGGCTTTGGGGCATGAGCGACCACGAATATCTGCCGCGCTGGACCGAGGCGGTGAAAACCCTGCGGGTGGGTCATCCGAACATGCCGCGGAATTTTCCGCTGCGTCGGGCGCCCCTCGGGTTTCTGCTGCTGCCGGAAGTGCAGGTCTGGCTTTTGAGCCACCCGGCGTTTTCCGAGGAATTCTTCTCCCTGTTGTCGCAAGTGGATTATCTGCCCGGAGTATTTCAGATCCTGAACGAGCTTCATTTTCACGATCCGGTCCGGTTCGACACCTACGCGAACCTCGTCCTCGCAATCGCACTGGTCTACGAGGTTCCTCCGCCTCCGCACTGGCCGCACGGACAGGTTCCGGTGGCGGCGCTCCGCCGCCAGCTGCCGAAACCCGTGGAAGCTTTCAAATGGTGGACCCGCCAGGATGAACTCGGCCACACCCATCACCGGTTGGCGAATCTCGGGGCGGACGAGCTGAAGTTCGTGGTCGATGCCGCGGCGCCGTTTGTGGAACTGGAGTGGTCCCAGCAGATCGTCGGCTATTCGCTGACGCGCATGGCGCGGGCCTACACGATGGTGCGCTACGATGCCGGGCGGGTGCAGCGCGGCGAATTGATCTGGAGCGGCGGCACCTACGCCCTCGACGACATTCTCGCCGCCGGAGGGATCTGCGTGGACCAGGGTTATTTTGCCGCACAGGCGGGAAAAGCGCGCGGCGTGCCGACGTTGTTGTTTCGCGGACAGGGGGTCGATTCGCGCCACGCGTGGTTTGGGTTTCTCGACACGAAGGAAAAATGGCAGCTCGATGTCGGACGCTACGCGGAGCAGCGCTTCGTCACCGGCTATGTCCTGGATCCGCAAACGTGGCGGGAAATCTCCGACCACGAACTGAGATTTCTTTCGGAGCGTTTTCGGACGCTGCCCGCGTTTCGCGAGTCGAGGGTTCATGCGCAGTTCGGCGCGGATTTTCTGGCCGGGGGTGACGCCACCGCTGCCGAGGAGGCCGCGCGCAAAGCCATCGCCCTCGAACGACGTAACCTTCCCGCTTGGGAAACGCTGCTCTCCGCTCAGACCGCTCGCGGCCGCGACGCCAAACAACGCGAGGTCACGCTTCGTGAAGCGGCACAGGCTTTCGAAAAATATCCGGATCTTGAAACGGTGTATTTCACCCGCGTCAGCGAGAGCCTCCGCGCCCGGGGGGAAACCGCCCTGGCCGAGGCGGAGCTCAACCGGGTCGCCAATAAAAACCAGCGCAAGCGGGAAGACCTGAACTTGATGGAGGCCCGCCGCACCCTGGTGCGCGCGTTCGCCACTCAACCCGTCGAGGAACAGGTGCGCACCTACAACACCCTCGTCACGACCCTCGGCCGCGGAGCGGGCATCGCGTTTTTCGATCAGGTGGTGGTGGTTTTCGCCGAGCACATGATGCAACTGCAACAGCCGGCGGAGGCGCTGAAGGCGGTCGAAGCGGCGCGGCAGGCGTTGAAGATTCAGGGCAACAGCCAGCTGGCGCGCGAAATCGAAAAACTTTCCCAGTGGGTCAGGACACCACCGTAGTTCAGCCGGCTAAAGGGTTGACGGGTGACCAAGCAAGCGGACGTTACGCTGCGGGCAGCGCTTTCCTCGAGGGCCACGGAACGCGCTGAGCCTTTTAAAAGCGCGGACCGCAAACCGGTCCGCGCGTTTTGGTTCAGCGACAGCAACGAGAGGAAACTCCGTTGCGGTCAGCGGACGTTCGAGCTCACGGCGTCACAAACTGCCAGTGTTGGTTCTGGCTGCTGCCATCCGACCATTGCTCGACGCTGTCGCCGTTGGCGTAGGGACTCGCTCCGACATCCAGGCATAGTCCGGTCCCAACATTCTTGAGCTTAAAATAACCGCCGCCCGCATCGATGATCGTCCAGCGCTGATTATTGCTGGTGCCACTGGCCCACTGGCCGACCAGCGAGCCGTTTGTCGTGCGGCCGAGGCCGTCGAGACATTTGCTGCCAGACACGCATTGGAGCTTCACGACGTTCGAACTGATGTAAGAGAGGACCCAGCGCTGGTTGTTACTCGTGCCATCGGCCCACGAACCCACATTCGCGCCGTCGCCGGTGGCCCCAAGGTTGTCCAGCATCAGTCCATTCGTCCGGTTGCGGAGGCTGTAAGTGCCGGCGGCGGGAAATGCGTTGGAGGAGGTGTTGGCGAACGCATCGAGTGCGATCGTCGGACGCCCGTTGCTGCCGAACGCGCCCAGGTTGTATCCCTGCCAGCTGTTGTAGGCCTGGGGTTCCCAGTACAGAACGCCGAGACCCCTGCCACCGGACACCGACTTCGTTTTGGCAATGATGTCCGTCAGGAAAGATTTGCTCGTGGAAGCAGCGCTCACGTCCATGCCGACCTCGACCACCATCACGTCTTTCCCGTAGCGCGAAACCATGTCGTTCATGTTGGTGAGGCACTGGCTCGTGAGCGTCGACCAGTTGCTCGTGGTGGGATAGAGCGACATGCCGATGACGTCGTATTTGGAGCCGGCGCCGTTGGCCTGAAGTCCGTCGAAGATCCATCGAAACAGCGCATTATCGTAGCCGTTCGAAATGTGTACGATGACCTTGGCGCTCGGGAACACTGCTTTCACGGCATTGTAGCCCGAGGTGATCAAGCTCGCGAAATTCGCCATGCTGGTCGAAGCCCGGCCGTCGTTCCAAAGCATGCCGTTGTTGGTTTCATTTCCCACTTGCACCCATTCCGGGGTTACGCCGGCTGACTTCAGCGCATTCAGCACGGCGGTGGTGTGGTTCGCCACATCGGTCCGCAGCTGCGCGATGGCATGGCTCGACCAGGCGGCGGGTTTCGTCTGCTGACCCGGATCGGCCCATGAGTCACTGTAGTGGAAATCGATCATCACTCGAAGTCCCCGGTTTTTTGCCCGCACGGCTTTGTTCACGACGTCGGTTTGTCCATTCCAGCCGCCAGCGGGGTTCACCCACACCCGGAGCCGGATGGTGTTCATCCCGAGTCCTTGCAGAATTTGCAGGCAATCCTGCTGGGTGCCGCTCGAGTTGTAGAACTTGATGCCACTGGCCTCCATTTGGGTGAGCCAGCCGACGTCCGCGCCTTTCGCGAAATCGGCGGCAGAGGCGAAGGAGGCAAACGCGGACAGGAGGGGAACGAGAACAGCGAAGAAAAACTTCGCGCGAAAACCAGCCAGGGGTGTTGGCTTCATCTTAATTTAGGGGATTTGGGGTTAACTGACTGACTCTAAGCAGGACCCCGCAGACGGTGTGAGTTTTACGGGTTAGTCAATAGTCTGATAATCAATAAAACTGTTTTACTCATGCCGATTAATTCCTCGCGGCGTCTGACGCGGCGCGATTCGCGATTCTGTGATCCGCTCGAACGGGATCAGGGCTTGCGCTCTTTCCGAATGCTCGGCCGGAACTCTCCGGCCACGGCGAGAAACGCGGCCAGTGCTGCGTCCGGGGCAGGGGCTTGGCGCCAGCCAATCACGAGGCGACTCTCCGGTGCCGGTCCGCTCAAGGGGCGAAAGGTCACTTCAGGCGGGAGGTGCTGCGCTTCCGAGGGCGTCATGAACGTGGCGCCGAGCCCGGCGCGGACCAGGCCGATGCCGTTGGCCCGAGGCCAGACTTCCTCCGCAATGCGCGGGGTAATTCCGGCGCGCGCGAAAGCAGCGAGCACGCGGTCGTAGAAACCGGGATTGTTGGCGCGGGGAAAAAGCACAAACGGCGTCGAGGCCAGGTCCCGCAGCCGCAGCTTGGTGCGTTTGACCAGAGGGTGGGTGGAGGGCAGCAGCACGCCGTTTCGCTCGCGCAAGAGCTGGCGCGTATGCAGCCCGGGGGTCGGTGCGTCCGGATGAAAAAATCCACAGGCGAATTCCCCGGCCTGCAATGCCGTGAGCTGCGCCGAGGTGGGCGACTCGTTCAGCTCCAGCCGAATCCGGGGATGGCGCCGGTGGAATTCGCGCAAGATGGGCGGGAGCACGGTGGCCATCGCCAGTCCGGTGAATGCCACGCGCACGTGCCCGACTTCGCCGTCGGCGAGCGCTTGCAGCTCGCCGGGGAGCGCCGCCAGTCCGCGGAGCAGCGGCTCGATGCGCTCGAGCAGCAACCGGCCGGCCGGCGTGAGATCGGCGCCGCGTCGCGTGCGATTCAACAGGTCGGCTCCGACGGCAGCCTCCAGCTGGGCCAGCGCGCGGCTAAGGGCCGGCTGGGCGACAGCCAGCGTTTCGGCGGCCTTGCGAAAATGCAGCTGGCGCGCCAGCTCGCGGAAGTAAACGAGGTGACGCAATTCGAAGGGGTACTGATACTCGCGCGGCATCACAGGGAGCGAAAGAAGTATTTCCCGGCATGGCAACCTTCTGGTAACCTGCCGGCCTTTCCCCATGGCAAAATCTCTTTTCCAGAAAGTCTGGGACGCCCATACCGTCGGCAAACTGGCCAACGGCCAGACCCAGCTCCTCATCGGCACCCACCTGATCCACGAGGTGACCAGCCCCCAGGCATTCGGCATGATGCGCGATCTCGGCCTGAAGGTGGCGATGCCTCATCGCACTTTCGCGACCGTCGACCACATCGTCCCCACGGACCAGTTCGCCGAGCCTTATCGCGACCCGCTCGCCCAGGCCATGATGGAAGAGCTGCGCAAGAACTGTGCGCAGTTCGGCATCACCTTTTTTGATCGCGCCACCGGCAAGCAGGGCATCGTGCACATCGTCGGACCGGAGCAGGGGATCACCCAGCCCGGCACCACGATCGCTTGCGGCGACTCGCACACCAGCACGCACGGCGCGTTCGGGGCGATCGCGTTTGGCATCGGCACGACCCAGATCCGCGATGTTCTCGCCACCCAGACGATGGCACTGGGCGAACTCAAGGTCCGCCGTATCAATGTGACGGGCAAACTGCGGCCTGGCGTTTACGCGAAGGACGTCATCCTCCACATCATCCGCGTGCTCGGCGTCAATGGCGGCACCGGCTTCGCCTACGAATACGGCGGCGAGGTGTTTGATCGCTTCACGATGGAGGAGCGCATGACCGTTTGTAACATGTCGATCGAGGGCGGGGCGCGCGCCGGTTACGTGAATCCCGACGACACGACTTTCGCCTATTTGAAGGGCCGCCCCTACGCGCCGAAGCCGGCGGCCTGGGACGCTGCGGTCGCCAGCTGGAGAAGCTTCGCGAGCGATCCCGGGTGTCACTACGACGACGTTGTTAACATCAACGCCGCGGACATCGCTCCGACGGTTACCTGGGGCATCAATCCGGGTCAGGGCATTTCCATCAACGAAAGCATCCCGGATCCGGCAAAGGCCACTGCGGTCGACGAGAAATCCTCCATCGAGGAGGCGCTGGCCTATATGAAGCTGAAGCCAGGTGCGCCCATCAAGGGGACCAAGATCGACGTCGCGTTTCTGGGTTCGTGCACCAACGGACGCCTGAGCGATTTCCAAGAGGTCGCGAAATTCCTGAAGGGCCGGAAGGTTTCTCCCGGCGTGAAGGCGATCGCCGTGCCGGGTTCGCAGATCGTGGATCTCCAGTGCAAGCAGGCGGGCGTCGACAAGATCTTCTCGGACGCGGGCTTTGAGTGGCGCGAGGCGGGCTGCTCGATGTGCCTCGCGATGAATCCCGACAAGCTCATCGGCGACCAGCTCTGCGCTTCGTCGTCGAATCGCAACTTCAAGGGCCGCCAGGGCAGCCCCACCGGGCGCACGATCCTCATGAGTCCGCTCATGGTCGCCGCCGCTGCCATCACTGGCAGCGTCGCCGATGCGCGTGAAGTGTTCAGCGTGAATAACTGAAGCTGACCGACTGAAGCTGAAGTTTCGGGTTTGGAGTTTCGGGTTCTGCGTCGCCCGCCTTGAATCCGAATCCGCTCAACTCGAAATTCGAAACCCAAAACCCGAAACCTTTTTATCTAACCCATGTCTCTCGCAAAAATCACCCAGGTTGCCGGTCGCGGCGTTTTCGTCCCGGGCAACGACATCGACACCGATCGCATCATCCCGGCGCGCTTCATGAAGTGCATCACGTTCGACGGACTCGGAGAGTTCCTGTTTTACGACGTGCGCAAAAATGCCGACGGCACCGACAAGCCTCACCCGCTGAACGACCCGCGCTTCAAAGGCTCAACGGTTCTGCTCTCGGGCGCGAACTTCGGCTGCGGGTCCTCCCGCGAACACGCTCCGCAGGCGATCCAGAAATACGGTTTTCGCGCGGTCGTCGCCGAGGGATTTGCGGAAATCTTCTTCGGCAACTGCGCGACGCTCGGCATCCCGTGCGCCGTCGCCAGTCGCGCCGACATCGCGCGGATCGCCGCGGCGATCGAGTCGAATCCCCAGACCGAAGTCGTCGTCGACGTGGAGAAGCAGGAAGTTCGCTTCAGCGGACAGACGGCCAAGGTCGAGATCCGCGAAAGCGCGCGCAACGGCCTCGTCAACGGCCGCTGGGACGCCATCGGCGAACTTCTCGAGGCCTTGCCGGCGGCCAAAGCGAAAGCGCTCACGCTGCCTTACCTGGCGGCGTGAGGAGAGCGGGCCCGTCACGGTTTCCCGGATCGTCCGGCCTGCGCACCAGATTGACGGTGCGCTAAAAACCACGCTTGCTCAGATTTTCTGAACTTTTGCGCTGCGCCGGCGTCTTTTCCTCCTCCCACCTCTATGCTTTTCGCCGCCATTGATTTCGCCCGCATCATCCGCGAGGCCGGTTTGCTCATCTGGCCGCTCGGCGCCTGCTCGGTCATCGCGATCTTCATCATCGTCGAGCGCTTCGTCGCGCTGCGCCGGTCCGCGGTCATTCCCGAGCATCTGGCCGAGGCGGTCATCGAGGGCCGGCCGCCGGTTGGGGACAAGCGTTCGTCCCTCGGCCGGATTTTGGAATTCGCCGCGCGGCACACGGGCGATCTCGAGGCGACCAAGGCCTATGCCCGGCTGGAAGTCATCAAGATGGAACGGGGCGTGAGTTACCTCGACACGATCTACGCGGCGGCTCCGCTCATCGGACTGATCGGAACGGTCACGGGATTGCTCGGAGCGTTTTCAGTCGTCGATCCACAGACACGCATGCCCGATCCCGTGCAGTTCACCGAGAGCGTGGGTTACGCCCTTTCTGCCACGGTCCTCGGCCTGATCATTGCGTTGCCGGCGTTGGTCGGCAGCGGACATTTGCAGCGGGTCATCAGCAAGCATGCCGCCCAACTCGATGTGCTGTTGGAGCGCGTGCTCGCGCAGCAGGCCGCCGAGCCCGTCGCTAAAAAACCATGAGTCTCCTCGTCCAACGCGTCCGCCGCCGGCCGGAGCTGCCGTTGGTGCCGCTCATCGACGTGCTGGTGATGCTGGTACTTTTCGCGTACGTGACGATGCAGGCGCGCTCGGCGACGACGTTGAATATCACTTTGCCCAAGGTGGAGACGGCCGGGAAAAACGAATTCAAGGGCACGGTCACCATCGGCATCGACAAGGACGGAATCGTCACCTTCAACGGCGCGCGTGTCACCGATGCGCAGCTGATCGATCTGCTGACAAAGGTGAAGGATGTGAATCGCGACATTCCCGTGCTGATCAAGGCGGACGAAACCACGCAGTTGAAAAAACTGGCCTTCGTGATGGACGCCTGCCGCAAGAGCGGGCTGAACAAGTTCAGTCTCCAGAGCCGTTGAGTTGGCTCGGGTTTTTTTGCGGAGCCGAATCGATGCCATGAAGATCGTCATCACCGGTGTTACTCGCGGACTGGGCCGCGCGCTCGCGGAGGAGTTCATTCGCGGCGGCCACACCGTCATCGGCTGCGGCCGCGGCGGCGAAGCGATCTTCGATCTGCGCATGAATCACGGTGCGCCCCACGATTTTTCCGTGGTGGATGTGGCGCTCGACAACAAGGTCGCGGTCTGGGCGGCCAAGGTGCTCGAGAACGACGCGCCGCCCGACCTGCTCATCAACAACGCCGGCGTGATGAACCGGCTCTCGCCGCTTTGGGAACAGGACGACCGCGAGTTCACGAAGCTCGTCGACGTCAACCTGCGCGGCGTGGCCAATGTCATCCGCCATTTTGTGCCCGCGATGGTGGCGCGGAAAAAAGGCGTCATCGTCAATATCAGTTCAGGCTGGGGCCGCAGCGTTTCACCGGAGGTCGCGCCGTATTGCGCGTCGAAGTTTGCCATCGAGGGTCTCACGAAGGCGCTGGCCGCGGAACTTCCCGCAGGCATGGCGGCGATTCCGCTCAACCCGGGGGTGATCGACACCGACATGCTTCGTTCCTGCTGGGCGGACGGGGCGGCAAGTTATCCCAAGGCCGAGGCGTGGGCAAAAGCGGCGGCGCCATATCTCCTGAAGCTCGGGCCAAAGCACAACGGCCAGTCGCTCACCGTCGGTGGATTCGAGGAATAGACCGCAGCGGGATCACTCGCGGCTTTCCTCGCCAGCGATGCTCTGGTAACGCTCACGGCACGATTCGCGGCCATCTCGGCTGCCAACGTTCCACCCCGCCCGACCTTCCATGCACCACGGTGACGTCTCCCCGGAAATCGCCCAGGGACTTCTTGCGCTCAAAAAACGCATCCGCGCTTCGACGATCCCGTCCTCGAAGCTCGACGAATCCATCAACGTTGCCGTTTGGAATATCCGCGAGTTCGGCAAAAAGAAGCGGACGAAGGCCGCGATCCATTATATCGCGGAGATTCTCGGGCAGTTCGATCTCGTGGCGATCGTGGAACTGCGCAGCGACCTCAGCGACCTCGGCTGCGTGCTCCCGATACTGGGACGCTATTGGGATGTCGTTTACTCGGACTGGATCGATGACAACGGCGGCAATGACGAGCGCGTGGCGTTTCTCTACGACAAGCGTGCGGTCACGTTCAACGGGCTCGCGGCGGAAATCGACGCTCCGCGCGTCAAGGTCGGGGTGGAGTATCTTGCCGGGAAATCCTTCTGGCGCGCGCCCTACATGTGTTCATTCCGCGCGGGAAATTTCGATTTCGTGGCGATCGCGTCGCACACCCGCTGGGGCGACAGCGATGAAGGGCGGGAGGCGGAGCTGCAGCTGCTGGCGGATTGGATCGCGCAGCGCATCGCCAGTAAATTTGTCGAGGACAAGGACCTCATCGTGATGGGGGATTTCAACACGCCGAAGATCGGTGACCGGATGTTCAAGGCGCTCACGAGCAAGGGACTCAAAATACCGAAGCAACTGCTTAACCTGAAGGCCGGCGACCAGGTGCTTGGTGGAACCAACCTCGGCAAGGATGCGCGTTACGATCAGATCCTGCACCTTCCGACCGTGCCGGAAAATTTCACGAAGGCGGGTGGGGCGCTCGATTTCTTCATCAGCGACGCACACATCAAGGAGCTCTTCCCCAAGGCAAAGTACGATCGCACGCAGTTCAGCTACCAGTTGTCCGACCACATGCCGATCTGGATCCAGATCAAGACGGACATCGACGGATTCCGGCTGAACCAAATTGTGCAGGGCGATCGGAAGTGAGCGGGTTGAAACTGTAGGAGCGGCTTTACGCCGCGATTGCCCGGTGAATGCGCTGAGGTCGCGGCGTAAAGCCGCTCCTACAGTTTGTGCCTATTCCCTCGCACGCGAATCGATGATCAGCGTGACCGGGCCATCGTTGAGGAGTGAGACCTGCATGCTGGCGCCGAATTCTCCGCGGGCCACTTCCCGTCCCAGGGCGGCCTCCATCTGCGCGAGAAACGATTCATAGAGCGGGCGCGCCACGTCCGGCTTGGCGGCGTCATTGAATGACGGACGCGTTCCTTTCCTCGTGCTCGCGATGAGCGTGAACTGGCTGATGACCAGCACGCCGCCGCCGATGTCCTGGACCGAACGGTTCATCGCGCCCGCTTCGTCCGCGAAGATCCGTAGCCGGGCGGTTTTCGCCGCGAGCCATTCGCCGTCGCCGCGGGTGTCGCCCTCGGCCACGCCGAGCAGGACTAACAGTCCGGCAGAGATCTCGCCGGCGATTTTGCCGTCAATCTTTACATCGGCCCGGGTGACTCGCTGAATAACGGCTCGCATGACGCTGATTTCCCCGAAGCTCCCCAAGATTTTTTACGGTGGCGATTACAATCCCGAGCAGTGGCCGGAGTCGGTCTGGATCGAGGACATGAAGCTGATGCAGGAGGCGGGCGTGAATCTTGTGAGCATCGGGATTTTCAGCTGGGCGAAACTTCAGCCCGACGAAAAAACCTACACGTTCGCCTGGTTTGATCGCGTGATGGATTTGCTCGCGGCGCACGGCATCTTCGCCTGCGTGGCGACCGCGACTGCTTCACCGCCCGCGTGGATGTCGAAAAAATATCCGGACGTCCTCGCGATCGATGTCGAAGGGAAGACCTATTATCCGGGCGCGCGACAGCACTACTCGCCATGCAGCCCCACTTATCGGCGGCTCGCGGCGAAGCTCGTCCAGAAATTTGCCCAGCGTTACCGGAAGCACCCGGCGCTCCTCACCTGGCATATCAACAACGAGTACGCCTGCCACATGAGCGAGTGCCATGGCGACGCGAGCACCCGCGCCTTTCGCGTCTGGCTGAAGCGTCGCTATCGCAGCCTCGACGCGCTCAACGCGGCCTGGGGCACCGCGTTTTGGAGCCAGCACTACTACGACTGGAACGAAATCCTCACTCCGCGCCGCGCGCCGTATCATCCGAATCCAACCCAGCAGCTCGATTTCAAGCGCTTCATGAGCGACGCGTTTCTCGAGCTTTGCACGATGGAGCGCGACATCCTGCGCGCGGCGACGCCCGATGTTCCGATCACCACGAACTTCATGGGCTTCTTCAAGCCGCTCGATCACTGGCGCTGGGCGCCGGAACTCGATTACACTTCCTGGGATTCCTATCCGGATCCCGCGACCGGTCATGCCGCCGAGGCGACGGCGGCAGGTGGTCACGATCTCACGCGATCGCTGAAGAAGGACCGGCCGTGGGTGTTGATGGAGCAGGTGACTTCCCAGGTGAACTGGCGTCCGACGAATGTGCTCAAGCGTCCCGGTGTGATGCGGCTCTGGAGTTATCAGGCGGTCGCGCGCGGTGCCGATGGCGTGATGTTCTTCCAATGGCGCGCGGCGCAGGGCGGAGCGGAAAAATTCCACGGCGCTTTGGTGCCCCACGTCGGAACGAAGGAAAGCCGCGTCTTCCGGGAGGCGAAGGCGCTGGGCATCGAACTCCAGAAACTCGCACCGGTCGCGGGCTCGATCCTGCGCAGCCGCGCGGCGATCGCGATCGACTGGAACGCGTGGTGGGCGGTGGAGCTGGATTCGCGTCCCGGCCGGATCAACTACGCGGCGACGATCGCGGAGTTTCACCGCTATTTCTTCGAGCGAAACATCGCGGTGGATTTCGTGCATCCCGGCGCCGACCTCGGTGACTACGATCTCGTCGTTGCGCCGTCGCTCTATCTGCTCGCGAAAAAAGACGCGGCAAACGTCGAGCGGTTTGTCGCGCGAGGTGGCGTGCTGTTCGCGACTTATTTTTCCGGAATCGTCGATGAGAACGAACGCATCGTCCTCGGCGGCTATCCGGCCTATCTGCGCAAGACGCTCGGCCTTTGGGTCGAGGAGTGGTCGCCGATGTCGGAGGGGGAAACACATCGCGTGCGCTTCACCCGCGAGAAACGCACCGTGAAAGGCTCGCATTGGTGTGACGTGCTTCATCTCGAGGCCGCACGCGCGGTCGCAACCTTCGAGGAGGATTTTTTTGCCGGATCTGCGGCGCTGACCGAAAACTCGTTTGGCCAGGGTGCGGCCTACTATCTGGCCACGAAGCTGGAACCGGGCGACCTGCACCGCGTGTTGGACCGGGTTTGTGCGCGGGCCAAGCTGGCGCCGTTGCTCGCCGTCCCGAAAAATGTCGAGGTCACGCTGCGTGAAAACGACGGCCGGGAATTTCTCTTCGTGCTCAATCACAACCCGGCTGCGGTCACCGTTTCGCTGCGGAAATTTGCCGGGCGCGAACTTCTCAGCGGAAAGCCCGCTAAGTCCTCGATGAGGCTGGCGCCGCTCGGGGTCGCGGTCATCGCCCTGAGATAGGCGGCGCGTGCCGGCCGCGAATGACGTAGGGCAACACCCCATAGGGGCGTTGATGCGTTCCGGATAGAGTGGGGAATGCGACGTTCGCGTCGCCACCTTTTCCCCGCTGCGTCATTCCGTTCCGGCATGACCCGGTGAGAGGAAGCAACCAGTCCCCTCCGCATCATGATCAACCTAAATAAAACCTCGCTGTTCACCCTCTGTGGCGCGCTCGGCCTGCTCGCCGGCTGTGCGACGGAACCCGCTTCCCACGTCGTCAGCGCGCCGCCACCGGCGTCGCCCACGGCTCCGCAACAGATCGTCGTCACACAGCAACCGCAGCAGGTGATCGTCACGCAGCAGCCGGCCCAACAAGTGGTCACGACGGTGGCCGCTTCCGGAGCGACGACCAGTTATGTGGTGTTGCAGGCGCCACCGGCGCCGCAAGCACCGCAGGCAATTCCCGAGCGTCCCTCGTCAGCGCACGTCTGGCTGGACGGATATTGGACCTGGCGGAACAACCGCTACGAGTGGATGGCCGGCCATTGGGAAGTGCCGCCGTTCTCCGGCGCGAAATGGGAAAGCCCGCGCTCGGAGACCGAAGGCACCTCCATTCGTTTCTACGAAGGCCGCTGGATTTGATGGCAGGAGGAGGGCGGGTCTCCGACCCGCCCTTTCCGCCGCCACTACTATCGATCGATCAAAGCCAGGGCGGGTCACAGCCCCGTCCTGCTTGAAGTCAAACCGCCGGATCACTCCGGCATCGGCAGGTGCGGCTCGGTCTCGGCCTCGTAGTTTACGCCGGCGACGCCGAATCCAAAGAGCTTCAGGAATTCGGTGCGATAACCGGCGATGTCGGTCAGCGATGGAAGCGTCTCGGTCGTGACCTGCGGCCAGATTTGTTTCACGGCCGACTGGATTTCGGGGCGCATCTCCCAGTCGTCGACCCGCACGCGGCCGGCTTCGTCGAACTTCGGCGTCTTGCCGTTGTACATGTGCGTGGCGAAGAGACGCTGGATTTGCTCGATGCAGCCCTCGTGCGTACCCGCGGCCTTCATCAGCTTGTAGAGAATCGAAATGTAGAGCGGGACCACGGGGATCGCCGAGCTCGCCTGCGTGACGAGCGCCTTGTTGACCGAAATAAACGCGCGGCCGCCGCCATTGAGCTTGAGCAGCGAATCGATGTTGCGCGCGGCGCGTTCGAGATCGTTTTTCGCGAGGCCGATCGTGCCGTTTTTGTAGATCGCCCACGTGACCTCGGGCCCGATGTACGAATAGGCCACGGATTGCGCGCCGGGCGCGAGCAGCTTGGCGTCGGACAGGGCGTTCATCCAGAGCTCCCAGTCTTCACCGCCCATCACGGCAACCGTGTCGGCGATCTCGGCCTCGGAGGCGGGCTCGATCGTGACGGTGCTGACGATGCCTTTGTCGGTGTCGACCGTCTTGTTGCTGTAGGGTGCGCCGACGGGTTTCAGGCAGGACTTGTGCACCACGCCGGTTTTGGGATGCGTGCGGCGCGGGGAGGCCAGCGAATAGACCACGAGGTCAACCTGTCCAAGGTCCTTGCGGATGAGGTCGAGGGCCTGCTGCTTGATGTCGTTCGAGAAAGCGTCGCCGTTCAGATTTTTGGCGTAGAGCCCGGCGGCGCGGGCGGCCTTCGTAAAAGCGATGGTGTTATACCAACCGGGCGTGGCGGGGCGGCCTTCCTCGGAGGGGCGTTCGAAAAAGATGCCGAGCGTGGCGGCACCCGAACCGAAGGCGGATGCGATGCGCGAGGCGAGGCCGTAGCCCGTCGATGAACCGATCACCAGGACCTTTTTTGGGCCGCCGCTGATCGGGCCTTTCGCCTTCACGTGGGAAATCCATTCCTGGACGTGGGCGGCGCAGCCTTCCGGATGAGCGGTGACGCAAACAAATCCCCGAACCTTCGGTTTAATAATCATGCGGGTCCCAGCTTCGAGTGAGCGCGAAAAGGCGTCGAGAATAGATTTCCGGGGCGGTGCCTGGTCGCGTTTCGTAGCAGCCGGGGTAACGAGGCTGATTCCCACTGCGACGATCAGCCTCGTCACCGCGGCTGCTACGCAAGAGGCCGACGGCTACGGTGCCGTTTCCGATTCAGCGCCGAGCAGGAGGAAGGGGCCCTCCGATTTCATCACGCCGCCCTTGCGCTCGGCGGTGATCGCGTAGGCCTTGATCGCCTTGATCGGCTGCTTCGTTTTGAAACGCACATTGGCCTCACCCGTTTTCGGATCGACCGTGAAGGTGCCGCCGTCGACCGGATCGGCATACTGCGGATCGACTACCCAGAGTTGATAATCCCTGTCGGCGGCGAGCGCGGGAAGTTTGGCGGTCTTGAGCATTCCCTCTTGATTGGCGGGGTTCCAAACGGCGACTGCGAGGGCCTGCGGCGTGTTGTTCAACATCGATGCGAGCGTCGTGATTTTCAGGTTGGCGACATCGCCCTGGGTTTTCAGCTGCTGGCCCAGATCGGCGAGCTCGGTGCGCGCGCTGGCAAGCAGCCGCTCGAGATCGCCGGATTGTTGCACCGCATCCGCGAGGAGGCGTTCGGCGGTGGCGGCGGACTGGCGTGCCTCGGCAAGTTGCCGCGCGGTGTCGGTGGCCTGCTGGTTGAGGCCGGTGAGTTGCTGGGTGGAGATGATGCGCTCGGCCTCGAGCTGGGTCTGAAGATTCTTGAGCGTGATGTCGGCGAGTGCCTGCTGACTGCGGAGCGCTGCGGCCTCGGAGCGGCCGGTGAGGTAGAGCTGGCCGGTCCAGACCGCCATGAGGGCAATCGAGGCCGCGATGGCCCAGGGAACCCATTGCGGGAAGGCGACGACTTTGCTCCGGCGGCGGCGGTAGGAAGGCCGGTGAATTTCGGAGAGCAGGCGGGTTTTGAGTTCGGGTGGCGGAGTCGCTGCGGGGGCGGCATGCGCGAGCGCGGCGGAGGATTCGCGCAACTCCCGCACCAATGCCTGCAATTCCGGGTCGCGGGTCATCGCGGTTTCAAACGCGGTTTTTTCCAGGCCTTCGAGCAGATCGAAGGCATAGAGAGCGGCGAGCTCTTCATGGCGTTCGTCGATCATAGGCGGCGCGGGAGCGAGTCCCGGAGTTTAAGCAGGCCGCGGCGGATGCGGGCCTTGACGGTTCCGAGCGGCTCGCTGAGCTGCTCGGCGATTTGTTGTTGGGTGAGACCGCTGAAAAATGCGAGTTCGAGCGCGCGCTTTTGCTCGAGCGGAAGGGTGGCGACGGCGGCGCGAACAACCTGGGCCTGGTCACCGAGCGCGGCGTTGTCATCGGCGCCCGCGCCGGGCGGATTCTCGTCGTAGCCGAGATCGGCGGGAGCGGAAGCGGAGAGCAGCTCCGACCGGCGGCGGCGCATGCGCACCCGGTCGATCGCGCGATTGCGCACGAGCGTCACAGCCCAGGCGAAGGCGCTGCCGCGGCCGGCCTCGAAGCTGGAGGCTTTTTCCCAAAGGGTGATAAAGACATCGTGCACGACGTCCTGCGCCTCGGTCGGGTCGTTCACGACGCGCAGGGCCGTCGCGTAAAGCGGACGGGAAAAACGGTCGTAGATTTCGGCAAAGGCCGCCTTGTCGCCCTGGGCCATGCGGAGCACGAGACGCGCGTCTTCCTTCTGCCGGTCATCGGGCTGGGGATTGGGGGCGAGCTCCGTCATGCGAACCGTGACGCGCGGCAGCTGTTCACAATCCTCGTGCTCGGAGACCGCGCAGATGAGCACGGACGGCAGATAGGAGAGCATGAGAGACATTCCCGATTCATACGCGCAGAAGGCAGGTGGGGATGCAGGCGTCCGGCGTTTGGCGAGGCAATCTCATTTACAGCACGGCGTATGCGATCGTTCCGAGCACCACGAGCGCGGCCAGGATCGTGATGATTTTTTTCTCCAGTTTCGTGACGTGCAGCGGCATGGGGGAAAATGAGGAGCGGGCGTTGATCAAAGACCGAGAGGCTGGAGTTGCGTGAAAATTTCCTTCAGCAGCGGTTCGTCGGCAATTTTGTCCCACGGGACGTTGCTGGAAACGCGCACAAAAAGCTGGTCGCCGTCGTGCTGGAAACCGTAGCGCCAGGCGATCTGCAGGAGCGCCTTGGGCGAGTACGGGCTTTCATAGGCGATCGGTCGTCCGTCGTAGAGGTGCCAGAACCAGACGTGCTGCGGAAAATCGCCCAGCTTAAAAAGCCGGGCCTCGGCTTCCGCCAGACTGCGTCCATCCACGGTGGGACGCTCGCGCATGAACGGGATTTTGATCGATTCCCAACCGCTGCCGGGCCAGCACGCGTCCGGGGTATGAGTCGCGACCTGGCTCACCGATGCCTGACCCGAGCGCCAGTAGGCCAGGTAAACCGTGAGATCCACCGGACCGCTAGCGGTGCGTTTCGTGTAGATGCGTTGCGCGAGATGCTTCGTCTGGAGCTGGCTCGCGAATTGGTAGAGGTCATCGCTTGTCGTCACGCGCCAGCCGGGCGATTCGGCGGGCAAAACGGCCAGCAAGTCGGGCACCGGCTTGTTATCGCGGATGGACGGGTGGGTGTTGGCGTAGAATAAAACGGCGAGCCCCAGGGCGACCGCGAGTCCGCTCGTGAGAGCGATTTGGGAACCGCGCCAGGCATGGGCCGCGGTTGTCGCGGCTGGCACCTCGGTCGCGGATGCGCTTGCCGCCACCGGTTGCTTTTTTCTCTCACGGCCGAGGAAAAGGGCGAGCGCGCCGAGAATCAGGGCGGTGACGCCGAGAACTGCGAAACCCGTGCCGTCGTGCCATGCGCCCTCGATGTTTACCCCGGCGTTGGCCAGCAAGGTCAGCACGAGCGACCGGATGAAATTCATTCCCAGCGCGAGCGGAACCGCGAGGATCACGACAAGAGCGCGGGCGACCGGCCGGCGGACGAGACTGGCGGAAAAAAACAACGCGGCGAATACGCACGAGATCAGGCTGCGCACACCGCTGCAGGCTTCGGCAACGCCCACAGAGCCGCCGGCGAGTTCGATGATGTTGCCCTGGCGATGGGCCGCGACTCCGAGGACGTGCAGCCCGCGCAACACGTTTTCGCTGACCCAGAGTTGCAGGCTGAGGGTTAGCCGGGTGTAGGTGCCCAGCGGCATCGGTGCGCTCAACAGCCAGAGGCCAACCGCGACGATCGCGCTCCAGTTGAAAGGAATCAGCCGCAGCGTCGTGGTGGAAAATCCGACCAATCCCGCGCCCAGCAGGAGCACGAGCGAGAGCACGAGCACAAAGTTCACGAGCGCGTGCGACCAGCCCAGCGCGGCCGCATAAAGCCCCGCGCCGACCAAAGCGACGATCCCGGCAACCAAGAGGGCAATCAGAGCGACGGAGGTTAACGGAGTCGCGGGCAACCAACGCTGCGTTCCGGTTGTGCGGCTTTCATGGAGCAGGGCGAGAAACACCACGGGCATGAAAAACCCGTGGGAAAGATCGGGATTGGTCCGCCAGTTCGGCCAAAGCAGAGCGCAGGTCGCAACGACCGCCAGGGCCAGCGCCATCAGATTGAATTTCGCCAGGAGCGGCAGGCCGGCCGCTACGCGGGTGAAGGAAGGCATCGCCGTCATGCAGGTCCACCGGCCGCGAATGCGGAGGCGGAAGCGCTGGGATCCGCTGCGTCAGCGGAAGAGGCGGAGGGGTGGCCGGTCACGCGCCGGACACTAAGGGGGAGTCGCATGGTCGCAAATTGATTTCCACGGTGAAAATCCCGGGGGAAATCCGCCGGTCCCGCGCGACTTGCGGAACTTTTTTCCCGCCCGGACGTGTAGCAGGTTTGTTCCCTATGAAAATCCTCACTAAATCAATTCTCGCGGTGGCCTTTGCCGCCGCTTTTCTCGCCGGCGCCGTGCGCGCTGAGGTGGAGATCGGCAAGTCAGCTCCCGATTTCACGCTGACTGACCTGAATGGAAAGACGCACAAATTGTCCGACTACAAGGGCAAGACGGTCGTGCTGGAATGGGTGAATGCGGAATGTCCTTTCGTGGTGAAGCACTACAGCAGCGGCAACATCCCTTCGCTGCAAAAGTCGGCGACCTCCGACGGCGTGGTGTGGCTGCTGATCAATTCCGGCCATCCTGGTGCGCAGGGCGACTACGACGCTCCCAAAGTAAATTCCTGGATGAAGGAAAACGGCGTCGCGGCCTCGGCCTACTTCCGCGATCAGGACGGCAAGGTCGGCCGGCTTTTCGGCGCCAAGACCAGCCCGCACCTGTACGTGATCAAGGGCGATGGCACGCTGGTTTATAACGGAGCGATCGACAGCATCCGTTCGCCCGACAAGGCCGATATCGCGAAGGCCACGAATTACGTCTCCGAGGCGCTCGCTGCCGTGAAAGCCGGCAAGCCGGTCGCGACTTCGACTTCGCAGCCCTACGGCTGCTCGGTGAAGTACTAACGTTTAAGTCACGGGCGCTTTGTCGCCTTTGGCAGATTTGCAGGGGTGGGGGCGGATCGGTCGGGTTGGCCGGCCGCCCCCGCATTTCGCCCACGGTAAAACGTGGGCGATTTCTTCTTGCCGTGAGTTGCGAAGCAACCGTAGTAAAGCCGCTCCGTTTTGGGGTGGGTTAGGCAGCTCCTTGAAGGGGCGATTGCCTGCAAATGCCAGAGTAGCTCAGTGGTAGAGCAGAGGACTCATAAGCCTTTGGTCGCCGGTTCAATCCCGGCCTCTGGCACCACTTCAAAATCGTCGGAGTCAGACCGTGGCGCCGCCCTCGACTTTCAGTCGACGCGACTGGCCCGGCCGGTACCCACCGCGGCACCGCCGCTGGCGACCCCCGTTGCTCCCGGCGATTCCTTGGGCTTACCTGTCGCGGAGCGCAGAATCCGGGACGCGTGTTCGCTCAGGTCGTCCAGGAAGGTGTAGAACAGGGGGACAAGCACGAGCGTGAGCAGCGTGGAAGCGATCAGCCCGCCGATCATCGTCCGCCCCAACGGCGCGTAAGGCAGGCCAACCATTTTCGCGTTTCCCACCGCCATCGGAATCAGGCCGCTGACGGTCGTCAACGTGGTCATCAGGATCGGCCGGAAGCGGTGGCGCCCCGCTTCCATCAGGGCGTCGAGACGGGTCTTTCCGTCGCGGCGCAGGCGGTTCGCCATGTCCACGAGCACGATCGCATTGTTCACGACGACGCCAACCAGGATCACGATTCCGACCATCGCCATGCGATCGAGCGGGGTTTCGGTGAGATGGAGCATCCAAAAGACGCCGAGAAAGGCGAAGGGCACCGCGACGATCACCGCGAACGGCAGCACGATCGATTCGAACAGCACGCCCATCAGCAAAACCACAAAGACCATGGCGAGCTTCAGCGCGAAGAACATGGCCTCCTGATCCTGGGTGTTGACGCTGAAATTCGATCCTTTGTCCCAGCGGTAGCCATGCGGCATCGCGAAACCGTTCATCGCGGTGTCGACGGCCTCGAAGAGTTTGCGGGAGTCCGTGCGCGGCGCCCGGGCGGTGATCCGCAGCATCGTCTGCCGCGCTTCGCGTTGAATCTGGCCGAGCGTGCGAACGACATTGAGCGACGCGATGGACTCAAGCGGCACCGCGACGCCGCCATCGGTGTTGAAGGTCATGCTCTTCACATCGTCGAGTCCCGCGCGATCGACGTCGCCGAGTTGCGCATAGACGCGCATCTCCCGGCCGTCCTCCGCGTTGAACCGGCCGATCTCGGAGCCGCGCATCGTATTGCTGATGTTGCTTTGAATGGCCTGCGGATTGATGCCCAGCCGGCGGGCGCGCTCCCGGTCGACCTGTATCTGCAATTCCTGCCCGCCGCGTTCGAGATCGGTGTCGACCGACACCAGTCCGGGAATGGTGCGCAACCGCCGGATCGCCTCTTCCGAGAGGGCGAGGAGCGTGGTCGTGTCCTCTCCATAGAGGACGATCGACATCCCCGCATCCTGCGATGCGCCGGCGCCGCGCTGGAGGGAGCGCGCATTGACGCCCGGGGGAAATTTGAAGTTCTCCTTGATGTCCGTCTCGATCGCGACGCGGTCCAGGGGCGGAGTCCGCCATTTCATGGAGAGCGCGAACGAATTCCACGCGCTCGCATACCAGTGCCTGTTCGGATCCTCGCGGAATTTGAGCTGCACCTGGCCGTTGTTGTAACGGAAGCGCGTCTCGACGCGCTCGACGTTGTAGCGCTCCGCCTTGCTTTGGAGAAACGTTTCGAAACTGCGGAAAAATGTTTCGGCCTCGTCGATTGTGCCGCCCGTCGGCAAGTCGAAGTAGAGCCACATCGAGGATGTCATGCTGCCGGCCCCGAGGGGCGGATTGTAGTTCGGCCGCGACAGCGCGCTCTTGGTGTACGACTGGTAGGAGAGCCCCATCGCGAGTGCCACGAGGAGCGTTGCCTCGATCCGGTGGCGCAGCACCCAGGCGAGGCTGCGGACATAACGCTCGCGCGCCCACGCGATCGGCCGGAGTTCCGGATGCTGGCGGCCGCGCGAGAGCCGCTGGGCGGCCAGCGGGATAAACACCAGCGCGATAAAGAGCGAGGCCACGAGCGAGGAGATGACCGGCACGCCAATCCGCAGCATCCAGAACGGAATTTCGCCAGCCCCGCCCATCAGCATCAGCGGCAGAAACACGATGATGCTGGTGCAGGTGGACATGATCACCGCGAGGCCGACTTCACCGGCGCCGTTGATCGAAGCCTTCGTGGCCTCCATGCCGTTTTGCCGGTGCCGGTAGATGTTTTCGACAATGACGATCGCGTTGTCGACGACCATGCCGACGGCGAGCAGCAGGCCCATCATCGTCGCCATGTTGAGCGACCAGCCCATGAAAAACAGGACGACCAGCGTGCAAAGCAGCGAGAGGGGGATGGAGAGCGTCAGGATGCCCGTCATGCGCGGGGCCCGCAGAAAAATGTAGATGATCAGCGCCGCGAACATTCCTCCCCATATCCCCGCCTCTTCGAGGTTCGCGATCGCGTCGCGCACTTCCTTTCCCTGGTCGAAAAACACGTCGAATTGAAAGCCGGCCAGCTGCGGCATCTTCTGGAGGTTCACGAGTGTCGCGCGGACTTCGCGGCTGATGCGCTCGATGTTGCCCGTCGACTCGCGCGTGATCTGGAGTCCCACCGCGGGCTGGCCGTCAACGCGGTACGCCCACTCGCGTTTCGGGAGCCGGAAACTCACCCTCGCCACGTCGTTCAAGCGTAGCCGCCGCACCGGATCGATGATCAGGCTGCCGATCTGCTCGGCGGATTCGAAACGGCTGAGCGAGCGGATGTAGATTTTTTTGCCGCCTTCAAAAACGTAGCCGCCCGACTGGGCAAAATTCTGGCCGCGCAGCGTCGCAATCATTTGCGACGGGTCGATGTGATGGCTGCGCAACCGCTCGTCGAGCAGCTCGACCTGCACTTCGCGGGATTGAATGCCCCAGAGCCCCACGTTGCCCACGCCTTCAATGCGCTGCAGGGCCGGCTTCACGAAATTATCCAGGCGGTACGCCGCATCGTCCATGTTCGGCGGCAGCGTCGCCGTGATGTTCATCATCGGCTGGTCGTTCTGGTCGAAGCGGCGCACGTAGATCCGGTCCACGTCCTCGGGCAGCTCCGGTTTCACCCGGTCCATCCGGTCGCTCAGCCGCGCGTAGGCGTCGCGCAGATTCGTGCCGGTTTGAAATTCCACCCGGACCTGGGAGAACCCCTGGCCGGAGTAACTCATGATCCGCTTCACCCCCGAGATCGTGCCGATCACGGCCTCGATTTTCCGCGCGACCTGTTCCTCGACGTCGCGCGGCGAGGCGTTCGGGTACTGGGCGCTGATGTAGAGCTGGTTGTTTTCGTAGCCCTCGGGAAAGAGCGCGATCGGTATGCGCGAGTAGGTGATGAATCCCACCACGAGCATCGTGAGCAGAATCATCACGACCGTCACCGGCCGGTTCACCGAGAAGCGCGGGATCGCGTAGGTGGCGGGCTCGCGGCTCATGCGGAAAGGTTCGGACGCCGGTTCATTTTGCAACCAGGCCGGGCGCGGGCTCGCCCGCTGCCGGCGACGCGTCGGTGTTGTCCGGCAGCGTCATCGGCCGGCTCGACGTGAACTGATAATACAGCGTCGGAATCACCACGAGCGTGAGCAGCGTGGCGGCGGACAAACCCACGATCACCGTGATCGCCATGGGAGCGCGAATTTCCGCGCCCTCGCCGATCCCGAGCGCCATCGGCACCAGGCCGACAATCGTCGTCAGCGCGGTCATGATGATGGGCCGCAGGCGCGCGCGGCCCGCCTCGATGATCGCCTCGCGTTTTTCCACGCCGCGGCTGCGCAGCGTGTTGATGTAGTCGATCAGCACGATCGCGTTGTTCACGACGATGCCGACGAGAATGATCAACCCGAGAAACACCATGATCGTGACCGGAATCGCCGCTAGCCAGAGGACGAGCACCACCCCGATCATCGCCAGCGGCACGGTCATCATGATCAGCAGCGGCTGCACGAGGGACTCGAACTGGCTCGCCATGACGATGTAGACGAGGAACACCGCCAGCGCGAAGGCGACGAGCAGGCTGTTGAGCGAGGTCCGCATTTCCTGGTTCTGCCCGGCGAGCGTGTAGGAAAAACCGGGTGGATAAGGAATGGTCTCCATCGCGTTGACGATGTCGTGCGAGACGGTCGCGAGATCCGCGCCCTTGATGTTCGCGGTGATGAGCGCGGTGCGCTGCTGGTCGACGCGCCGGATTTCGCTCGGGCCTTCGTTGACCGTGAGATCGGCGACGGCCGCGAGCGAGATCGGCACCGCG
Source organism: Opitutaceae bacterium (assembly GCA_036261745.1). Classification (GTDB taxonomy): domain Bacteria; phylum Verrucomicrobiota; class Verrucomicrobiia; order Opitutales; family Opitutaceae; genus DATAKE01. Next base: position 102,988 of record DATAKE010000106.1, on the reverse strand, counting down.
CCGCCCGGATTCACGACGAGCCGTCGCAGCTCCTCGATGCCGAAACGATCCTCCTCACGGAGGCGGACCACGATGTCGATCAACTGGTCCTCCTGCCGAAATTCCGTCGCGATGCGTCCCTGGACCTTGTTGCGCACGAGATCGGCGACGCTGCGGAGGTTCAGGCCATATTCGGCCAGGCGATCGCGCTGATAGACGACCTGAATTTCAGGATGACCGGACTGCAGGCTGGAACGAATGTCCACGAGGCCGGGCACGCTCGCTCCGAGCACCTCCTCGGCTTCGCGGCTCAGCCGTTTCAACGTCGCCAGGTCGTGGCCGCGAATCTCGACCTCGATCGGACTCTTGAAACTGAAGAGCGCGGGATACGAAATTTCCATCTTCAGCTCGGGCTGGTGGCTGAATTCGCTGCGAATGCGGTCGACGAGCTTCGTCTCGTCGTCGGCCGAGAGCCCGGTTTTCATTTTCACCGTGAGTCTGGCGGTATGTTCGCCCGCTTCGATGGCGGTGCTCGCGCCTTCCTCCGCGCCGACGGTTAGCGCCGTGCGTTCGACCTCGGGTTGCTGGAGGACGAGCTTGTCGATCACCGCCGCCATTTCACCGGTGCGCTCGATCGGCGTGCCGATCGGCAGGGTGAGGTCGAGGTTGAACTCGCCTTGATGGACCTGCGGGATGAGGTCGCGGCCAAGCCGCGGTACGACGAAAACCACGCAGAGCAACACGGCGAGGAACGAGCCCGCCAGCACCATGCCGCGGTGACGCAGCGTCGTCGTGAGCATCCGCGGATAATTGTCCTGCAACCAGCCGTTGCCGGATTCGAACCACCCGAGCGCGAGATTGGTGACAGGTGCGAGCAATGTTCCGCACGCGCGGATCAGTCCGACGAAGGCCTGTGCAATCATGAGCAGCGTCGTTTGCAGCACCGAGCCGAGGAATCGCGCGGCGATGGCAGCGATCGCGCGCGCCAAAACAAAGACGAACGGTACGACGCCCGGAACGAAAAGCAGGACGAGCAGCCACCACGCTTGCGCGCCGAACCACTGCCACACGCTTTCCAGCCACGGTTTGTCCGGAGCGGCCGGCATGCCGGGAAAAATAAAGGAAGGAGGCGCGGGCGGTCCTGGCGGCGGCGTGGTTCGGGTTGCGAGCACAACCCCCACCGCAATTGCCGGCACCACGAGCAGAAAAATCCAGCGCCACTTTCGCGCGCCGAACCAGCGGCCGGTTTTCGAGAGACTCGCGCCCAGCGTGGAAATCGCGGGCAGCGCCAGCATGCCGGGCCACACCCGCGAACTCGCGACCGGACCAAGCGCATCGGCCGCCAGCCAGCGCTCGATCGTGGCCGCACGGGAACGCAGCCGTTTGATTGGCCAGAAGAGCGGCCAGAGCACGACGCAGATCAGCGCGACACCGGTCTTCAGAACAACGGCCAGCAACAGCGCGAGTCCCCAGCCGATTCGCTGCAGCACCAGACCCAGCGTCCGGCCCGCGAGCGCGAGGCGGCCACCTTTTGCACCGAGAATCGGGAAAACAAGATAGTCGTTCGTACGCCACGAAGGGGCCGCATTTGTCTCCGTGGCGAATTCCCCGGTGCCGAGACGCGCCATCAGCGCGGCGAGCATGGGAATCAAATAGAGCGCGGCGATCAGCGAGGCGATTTGCGAGAACACGACGGCGAGCGCCATGTCGCCGAACATTTGGCCGGCCACGCCTTCGACAAACACGATGGGGAAAAACACCGCGACCGTGGTGAGCGTCGAGGCCACCACGGGCATGGCCACCTCGCTGGTTCCGCGCACGACCGATGGCAGCGGCTCGTCGCCCTCCTGGCGGCAGCGGAAAATGCTTTCGAGCACCACGATCGCGTTGTCGACGAGATTGCCGACGCCGAGCGCGAGTCCGCCGAGCGAGATGATGTTCAGCGAAACCCCCGCCATGTACATCGGGGCGAACGTCGCGAGGATCGAGATCGGGATGCAAAGGCTCACGATCAGCGTCTGCGGAATGTTGCGCAGAAACAAATAGAGCACCGCGATCGCGATGAGTCCGCCGAAGATCGCGTTCTCCTTCACCTCGCGGATCGAGTTGTCGATGAACACCGACTGGTCGGAAAGAATCTGCACCGTCGCGCCGGTGGGAAGGCTGTAGGCAATGAAGTCGGTCATCTGCCGGTGATTCATCAACGCCATCGCCGTGCTGCGCGCGGCCAGCTGGCTGGCGGCGGACGGCGCGGGCGCCTGCTTCTGTTTGCCCTTGGCGTCTTTTCCCTGGGCAGGTGCCGGGGTGGGAGCGGGGGCGGGCTTTTTCTGGTCGGCGACGTAGGTCTGCTGGTCCGCGCGGCCGAAGAGCGTGGCTTTCACCGCCGCGGCGACGACGAGCACATTGGCGTCGGCTTCCTTGAAGATTTCGATTTCGACACTCTCGTTGCCGTTGACGCGCGTGATCACCTGCCGGTCTTCGTGGAAACGTGAGACGGTCGCGATGTCGCGCAGCCGGATGTCCACGCCGTTCTGCCGGGAAATGATCACGGAGCCGATTTCCTCGAGCGTCCGGAATTCGTTCAGCGTGCGGATGAGATACTCCGTCTGGCCTTCGCGCAGGTTGCCGCCGGGCATGTTCACGTTGCCCTGCTGGAGGCGGGTGGCGATCTGGCTGATGTCGAGGCGGAGGTTGGAGAGCTTGTTCTCGTCGATCGCCACGAGAAACTGTTCTTCAAGTCCGCCCTTCACCTGGACGGCGGCCACGCCGGAAATGGCCTCGAGCTTTCGCTTCACGTCGTTTTCGGCGAGGTAGCGCAGTTCGTAAAGCGACTGCGGGCCCGCGAGGCCGATGCGGAGGATCGGATCGAGCGACGGATCGTAGTGGAGGAGGAGGGGACGTTGCGCGCCTTCGGGAAAACGGATGCGGTCCACCTTTTCCCGGACCTCCTGCGCGATCAGGTCCATGTCGGTCTTCCACTGGAACTCGAGGATGACGTCCGACTGGGAGGCTTTTGAAACCGAGCTGATGGAGACGAGTTTCGGGATGATTCCGAGTTGCTGCTCGAGCGGGCGCGACACGACGGTTTCCATTTCCTCGGGCGCCGTGCCGGGATACGAGGTGCGCACCGTGAGCGTGGGATAGCTCATGTCCGGCATCAGCGTCAGCGCGAGCCGCTTGTAGGAAACCCAGCCGAAGACGCCGACCGCAAGGGTCACCATGAGAATCGCGACCGGCCGGCGAACGACGACCGCGTAGTGCGAATCGTCGATGCGGAAATTTTTTGGACGCGTGCTCAAGCGCGGTAAATGGGAAAACTATTCCTTCACTCGCTGCCGACGGTCCTCGGTGCGGGAGCGGTCGAAGTCGTGACGGGCTTTGATTCGGCTGCTTCCTCCGGCTTGGCGGGTACAGGTGTCGCCGGAGCCGGGGCATTTACCGTGCGCACCATCGCGCCGTCCTTGAGGCCGGAGTGGCCCAGGACGATAACGGGGGTGCCGACCTCCAGGCCGGAGAGCGCCTCGATGTTCTGGTTGTCCTCGAAACCGGCGGTGAGTTTTCGTTTCGCCGCCTTGCCGTTCGCGACGGTGAAGACGTAGCGTTCGCCGCCCTCATAGACGACGGCGCGTTTCGGCACGAGGATGGCGGAGTTCCGCGTGTCGGTGAGAATGCGCACCCCGACGAACAGGCCCGGCGGTAAATCCGTGGGTTTTTCCCCGCGCACACCGATCGTCACTTTAAAGGTGCCGCTCTTGGGATCGATCACCGGGCTGATGCGTTTTACCCAGCCCTTGAACGCGCGGTCGGGCAGAAATTCCGAGGTGACGACCGCGGGTTGGTCCTGGGCAACCACCGTGAGGTAGCGGCCCGGCACGAAGACCCGCGCCACGATTTCGTCGAGCTTCACCAGCGAGAAAAGCTTGGTGCCGGTTCCGACGCGCGAACCGACCTGGGCGTCACGGGACGCGATCACGCCATCGAAGGGCGCTCGCACGGTCGCGTAGGAAAGCCGGAGTTTCGCGCGCTCGTCGCGCAGCCGCGCCTGTTCGAGCTGGTAGCGGTTGTCGTCGAACTCCTGTTTGTTGATCAGGTTTCGCTTGAAGAGATCCTCGATGCGGGAAAAGCCCTGCTGCTGGTGCTGGTAGACGTTGGAGCTCTCCGCGACATCGACGCGGAGTTCGCGGTCCTCGATTTTCAGGAGCGGATCACCGGCTTTCACGACCATGCCTTCCTCCACGAGCAGCGTTTCCACCTGGCCGCTGGTTTGGGGGAAGACTTCGACGATGGCCTCGGTTTCGAGGGTGGAATTGTAGCTGAGAAAGGCGGAGATCGGGCCGCGGGCGATGAGGGCCGTCTCCACGGGAACCGCTTCGGCCGCGGCGAGGCGGGCCCGGTCCTTTTCGGCGGCGGCTTTCTGGGCGGCCGCTTTTTGTTCGGCGGTGTTTCCGGCCGAGGCTTTCGCGGCGGAACTGCCTTTCTCCGAGCCGGCCGCGACGGGTGGAGCGGCCTTTTTGCAGCCGGCGGGAAAAGCACACGTGACGAGTGCGGTCAGCAGCAACCAGCGAAATCCGGCAACACGGGAAAGAGAAAGGGCGCGAATAACCACGGGGGAAATTAACAACAGGAGGTGAGTGAGCGTGCGACGTTTTCCTTGAACAAACGTTTTGAATCAAAGTTACGGAAAATCTTGGGAACGTTGCATCCCGCGCCGTCTCCGCGCGGCGGTTCGCGGGGAAAGACGGGGGCCGCCCGCCTCCGGTTGCGCGGATTTCTCGAACCGCTAGGCGGCGCCCACGGCACCCAAATCGCGAAGGAGATCCTCGACCGGCCTCAGCTCCGCGGCGGGGAAAAAGGAATTAATCCGGGTGATGACCTGTTGAATGATTCCGTCCGGACAGGAGGCGCCGCCCGTGATGAGCACACGTTTCGGCGTGTTGTCGCCGGGCCAGAGCGCCCGCGATTCCGTGCGACCCGTGCCGCCCCCGACGTAGACGTAGTGCTGCACTTCGCTCCGCGAGACGATGTTGGCCTCCGACTGGATGAAAAACGCCATCGACCCCAGCCGCTCCTCGCACAGCCGGAACAGCTGGTACGTGTTCGAGGAATTTTTTCCGCCAATGACAAACGCGGCGTCGAGCGGCTCCGCGAGCGCGCGGCTCAGCGCGTCCTGGTTCACCTGGGTGGCATAGCAAAGCGTGTCGCGCCGGCTGCTGCCGCCCACGCGCGTGTCGTCGCCGAATTTTGCGCGGTAGACGCCTCGCAGATGCTCGATGATTTCGAGGGTTTCGTTCATCAGCAGCGTGGTCTGGTTGACGACGGCAACGCGGTCGAGGTGCTTTGAAACATCGAAACCCGGCGTGTGCTTCCCGGCGAAGACCTCGTGGAAACGCGCGCGGGCGGCGGGATCGTTGCTGGCGATGATCGCACTGAGTTGCCGCGCCTCGTCGAGGTTGCGCACGATGACCGCATGCGCGTGCCGGCGGGTGTTGGAGAAAGTCGCCTTGGTTTCCTCGTGTTCGCTCTTTCCGTGAATGATCACGGTGTAGCCTTCGCGTCCATAGGCGCGCGCCGCCTTCCAGACTTTTTCCACCAGCATGCAGGTGGCGTCGTATTGGCAGACAGCGATGCCTTTCCGGACGAGGCGGCGCTTGTCGTCATCGGTCGCGCCGAACGCGGGAATGATCACGATGTCCTCCGGCGTGAGCGTGTCCCAGAGCAGGGGGGCGCCGGGCGCATTGGTGGCTTTGCGTCCATCCGTCGAGTAAGGCACGCCGCGATCCGTCTGCAGATAACGCAGGCCCCGCCGCAGCAGGTCCTCGTTCACGAATGGATTGTGGATCAGCTCCGAAAGCATGAACACGCGCCGCCCCGGATTTTCCGCGAGCGTTTCGTAGGCGCGCTCGATGGCGTTTTTCACGCCGAGGCAGAATCCGAAGTGGCTCGGGATCACGTAGCGGACCGCGCCGAAATCCAGCGTGACGGGCGCCGCCGCGGTTCGCTCGTGCTGGCGGGCGAGGGTCTTGATCGCGGCGCAGAGCTTCGACTGGTAGAGCGAACTGGCCTCCGGATCCTGCGCGTAGATCGAGACGTTCCGCTCCTGCGCCGGCCGGAATTTGTAGATGAAATCGTTTTCGCCGAGGTGGAGGTAGGGGATCTCGACGAGGTACGGCTCCAGCTCCGCGAGGATTGCGGCCAGGGACGGAGCAAGCGAACCGGCCTGGGCGGCAAGTCCGTCGATGGCTTCGAAGACGACCTCGGCGTCTTGCGCGGCGGCATTCACGCGGGTGAAAAAAACGCGGTAGTTTCGGCCGCCCGCGTCGGTCGAAAAATATTCCGCCGCCGGCGTGTGTTCGGGAAACGCCGACTCGAGCCGGCTGGCGGCCATCGCGAGGTCGCTGCCGGTGAACGCGAGTCCCGCTTTCCCGCCGAGACGGCGGACGGCAAGCTGGTTGCTCGCGTTGAAGGCGAGGATCGCCACGAGCGAGGGAAGTTCGGCGGGGGCCGGAGACATGGGGAAAAAGTGGGCCGGTCGTGCGCGGACGGCAAGGAGAGTTGGGGGCCCCCGCGGGTCCGGCTTTCAAAGCTTGAACCGCGAATCAAACAGGAAGGGCTCTGGTTTGCTGATGGCGATTTTTTTGAAGTCCGCATGAGCGGGATTGAGCAGGTAGTTGAATTCCCCGAGGACGACGACACTTGGCACGCGCAACACCGCGCTGAGCGATGCCTCCATCCAGTTGTCACCGAAAACCTGGGTCTCCGGCGGATAGGGTGTCGCCTGCCAGTTTTCCGGCACCCGCACGGGCCGCTCGATCAAGTCCGCGGGAATTTTGGCCGCTATCAGTGTCCAAGGTTCTCGGAAAAGAATGCTCGGGTCCCGCACGTTGACCAGCACCTCCAGGGCGGCGAGCGACCGCGATTCGGAACTGTAGGCGACTTTTCGCCCCGGCGAGCTCCAGCGTCCACCGAAGCGGCGTGAGCCCTCCCCAGAGTAGGATTCCTCCGCGTAGCACTGCCGGCAGAGACGCCAGACGATGACCTCGCTCACGAAACAATTCCGTGCTCAATCCGGCCGATGAGATTTTCGACCTCCCGCGCGCCCGGCTCGGTTTGCGCGAAATCCAGCGGGGTGCGCCAGCCCAGCGCCGGCAACTCGGTGTTCAGCCACTGCCGGGTGTTTTCGTGGGTGCCGAAAAGCTGCTTCGCCTGGTCGTAGAGCCGCATGACGCGCATCGCGCGCTCGCCTTCCGGCAGGCTCAACCGGGCCTTGCTGGCGACGCGGCGGGCATAGGTGCGCGGCGGGATGTGCACGAGCCGGGCGAGTTCATCGATCGTAAACCCGGCCTCCCGGCCGAACTCGACAAGATCGGTGACCGGCAAACCCTCCTCGACGCGCAGGGCGCTCTGGCGATTATCGTGCAGGGCAAGGTCGGCGCCCTTGGCTGCGGCCGTTTTCTTTTTCATGCGCGAACTCTGCGTTGATCCTCCCCGCCTGCAAGCTCAAACGCCAAATGGCAGGACACAGACTGCCAAATGCCGGGCGGGGTCAACGTTGCAAAATGAACCGGGTTTCGGCGAGGCGCCGGCCATTGATCTGAAGCGTGATGCGATGCATGCCCGGGTGGTGCCGTCGCGTCGTGAAGTCACGGACGGTTTGGCGCTTGGTCAACACGGCGGTTTCGCCCGCAGCCAGCGAGAGAACCTTCCACTTGAAAACCTTGGCCGAAGTGCCGCCGCTGGCTTTCACGTAGTGAACGACGTAGTCGACGGCGAGCCGCTGCGTTTTCCGGGTGGTGCTTCTGAGGGTTGCCGTGAGCGAAAGTGGTTCGCCGAGAGTGAGGCGGCGCGGCGCGGCGGCAAAGTGCTCGATCTCGAGCTGTGGTTTTCCGCCGACGCCGAGCAACGCGAGCGCGGGCGGATGGCCTTTCTTCACCAGGGAGCGAAGCGCGTGACGCACAATCCAGCCGGTGCCCGCAGCGGAACGGTCCCACGCGGTGACGCGTTCGATCACCCAGCCGGGATGGTCCTTGGTGATATCGTTGAGATGATTGGCGACGGATTTGCGAACGTAGAGCGAAGGATCGGCTTTCAGCGTTTCGAGAATCGGAGCCACGGGTGACGGATCGCGGACGAGCGCGGCGAGACGCAGGCCCCATGGCAGGCGCGGACGGGAGCCTTCGCTCGCGAGGCGGCGCACCTGTTCGTCGGGATCGCGGGCCCACGTTTCCATGACGGCGAGCGTGCGGGCCTGATCGCGCATGAGGAACGGCCGCACGGCAAATTCCGCGGAGCCGTGGCGCGTGAGCTGGCGCAGGGCGTCGAGCGAAATCTCCGGTTCATCGAGGCCGAAGCGCGCGACAAAATCGCAGAGGCTCACGCCAACAAAACTGTGTCCCATTTCCGGAGCGAGGCGGAGCACGGTGGCCAGCTGCTGCCGATAACTGCCGGGCAGGGTGGCGCCGAGCGCGATGGCCGTCTGGCGCAAACGATCCATGAGTTCGCGTTCGGCCAGTCCCCCGAGCGTGAGTTCGAGGAAACGTTTCCGGTCGAAGCGCGGTGCCAGCCGGGCAACCGCGTCAGCGATGAGGGTGTAGCGGGCCTCGTTGAACCAGTGCTTGAATGGTTCCGGCGCGGCCATGATTGCTTCCCGGCAAACTCAGCCGAAGACGGACGCCAGTTTGTCGGTGTCCTTGCCGCCGCCCATCGCGAAGTCGGGTTTGCCGCCGCCCTTGCCGCCGATCCTGGCGGACAGTTCACCGACGAGCTTGCCGGCCTGGTGGCCGGCTTTGATTGCGGCGGGCGAGCAGAAGGCAACGAGGCTCGCGCGATCGCCGAGCACGGCGCCGAGCGTGACGACGCCCTCGCCGAGCTTGTGCAGCACCTGCGAACCGATGGAACGGAGGACCTCGATGTCGCTCGCGGTGACAACGGCGGAAACGAATTTCAAGCCGTCGCGTTCGACCGCTTTTGCGGCGAGTTCGGCGGCGAGACCCGCGGAGGCTTTTTGTTCGAAGGCTTTCAGCTTCTTCTCGAGTTCCTTCTGGTGGACGAGGACGGACTCGAGTTTCTGCGCGACGTCGTGCGAACCGGCGTTGAGGCGGGCGTTGACGGCGGCGAGAGCGGCTTCGCGTTGTGCGATGAAATCGAGCGCGGCCTGTCCGGCGACGGCCTCGATGCGGCGCGTGCCGGCGGCGACGGCCATCTCGGCGACGATCTTGATGACGCCGATCTCGCCGGTGGTGGCGACGTGGGTGCCGCCACAGAGCTCGCGGCTGAAACCACCGATGTCGACGACACGGACGATCTTCCCGTACTTGTCGCCGAAGAAGGCGAGGGTGCCCTCGGGCTTCTTGTCGAACTCGGTCTCGTAGGAATCGACCCTGGCGTTGTCGATGACGCGTTCGTTCACGAGCTGTTCGAGCTCGAGAATCTGCGCGTGCGTGACCGCCTCGAAATGGGAAAAGTCGAAACGCATCCGCTCGGGCGTCTTCGACGTGCCCGCCTGGCGCACATGCGTGCCGAGAATTTTGCGCAGCGCCCAGTGAATCAAATGCGCGGCGGAGTGGTGGCGATTGATCGCGCGCCGGCGGGCGACGTCGACGGAAAGTTCAGCTTTGGCGCCGGCGGAAACTTCCGGTGAGCCGTCCGCGATTTTATGGAGATGACGTCCCGCTTTGTCCTTCACGCAATCGGTGATGTGGACGAGCTGGCCGTTGATCAGCGCGGTGCCCGAGTCGCCCGCCTGGCCGCCCATCTCCGCATAGAACGGAGTCTGATCGAAAACGAGGAAGGTGGCTTTGTCCGCCTTGATGACTTCGATGAGCTGCGCGTGAGCGTTGGTCTGTGTGTAACCGAGGAACTTCGTGGCCGTGAGATCAGCCGCTTCGCCCTCGGTGGCGGCGACAATGACCGTTTTCTTGGTCGATGCCTGGCCGCGTGCGCGTTGTTCATCCATCAATTTCTCGAACTCTGCTGTGTCGACTGTCAGCCCACGCTCGGTGGCGAGGAGTTGAGTCATGTCCAGTGGGAAACCGTAGGTGTCGTAGAGTTCGAAAGCGGCGGCACCGGGAATCGATTTGCCGGTGGCGGCTTTGGTGAAGATCTGCAGACCGCGATCCAGCGTCCGGCCAAAACTCTCTTCTTCGCTCCGGATCGCGCGGCGCACGATGTCCTGGCGCTGCACGAGTTCGGGGAACACCGGGCCGAGCGATTCCACGACGGGCGCGACGAGCTGTTCGAAGAAGCCGGTCGTGAGGCCCAGTTTTTTTCCGTAGAGGATTCCGCGGCGGAGGATGCGGCGGATGACGTAGTTTCTTCCTTCGTTGCTCGGCAGGATTCCGTCGGCGATCGCGCAGCTCACGCAGCGCGCGTGGTCGGCGAGGACGCGGAAGGCGACGTCGGTCTGCTCGGCGGGGGTGAGTCCCTCGCGCTTCGTCGGGACGGTCCCGGTATAAACGATGCCGGAGAGCGCGGCGATTTTTGCGAAGAGCGGGGCGAAGACATCGGCGTCGTAGTTCGACGGGTCCTTGGTGAAGTCCTTGAAACCTTTCGTGGTGGCGTGAATGCCCGCGACGCGTTCGAAGCCCATGCCGGTGTCGACGTGTTTCGCGGCGAGCGGGGAGAACGTGCCGTCGGCGTTCGCGTTGAACTGGATGAAGACGTGATTCCAGATCTCGATGCAGCGCGGGCTGCTCGAGTTCACGAGCTGGCGGCCGGCGGCCTCGTCGTCGCTGGGGAGGAGGTTGAAATGAATTTCGGAGCACGGGCCGCAGGGGCCGGTGTCGCCCATCATCCAGAAATTATCCTTCTTGTTGCCGTGGACGATGTGGATGGCGGGATCGAGGCCTTCCTTCTTGAAGAGTTCCGTCCAGATCGCGGCGGCTTCGTGGTCGAACTCGGAGGGATCGCCCGGCTTCGGCGCGTAGACGGTGGCGAAGAGACGTTTGGCGGGAATGCCCCAGACCTTCGTCAGCAACTCCCAGCCCCACGTGAGCGACTCCTTCTTGAAGTAGTCGCCGAAGGACCAGTTGCCGAGCATCTCGAAGAGCGTGTGGTGGTAGGTGTCGTAGCCGACATCCTCGAGGTCGTTGTGTTTGCCGCCGGCGCGGATGCATTTCTGCGTGTCCGCGACGCGGGTGTCTTTCGCGGGACGGACGCCGGCCCATTTGGAAACTTCGGGCGCGCGGTCGCCGAGGAAGATCGGCACGAACTGGTTCATGCCGGCGTTCGTGAACAGCAGTCCGGGCGAATCCGGGAGCAGCGACGACGATGGCACGATCGTGTGGCCCTGCTTGGCAAAAAAATCGAGGAAGCTCTGGCGGATCTCGGCGGAGGTCATGAATCGGAAGACAGAGGGCAGAGGGCGGAAGGAGGGGAGGCAAGAGGGGAATTATCTCCTCAATTGACCGGTGATATTGAGGATGGGTTTTGGGAAACAATGTCACTCATAGTCTGTTGCGAGGGCTGCTACACTGCGCACTCATCCCCCTTCAAGTGACCAAGAGTCGTCGATCAGCCAAAGTACATTCCACCCTCCAGATCAGACTCGGCGTGGTCGTCCGCACTTGCCGGCACAATCTGGGAATTACGCAAGAGGAACTGGCGTGGCGGGCGAACATGCACCGCACCTACGTCGCGGACATCGAGCGGGGCGCGCGCAACGTTACCTTGCGAAGCATCGCGAATCTGGCGACGGCGCTGCAGATGAGCGTGGGAAACCTGCTGTCGTATGTGACGTCGTCGCCGGAAATCGCGCTCTGCTTCGGCGATGGCGCCGCCTCCCATGAGATCGCGGAAATTTTGGTGGTCGGCGGCGATCCCGCTGACTCGGAGCTGGCGGTCAGCGTTTTCAAGCGGGCCAAGGTGACCAACCCAATCAAGACCGTGCGCGACGCGGACCAGGGCCTGGACTACCTGTTCGGCACCGGGCGCTACGCCAAACGCGCTCCGATGCATCCGCGTTTGATTTTGCTGGATCTCGATTTGCCGGAATCCTCCGGCCTGGATTTTTTGCGGCGGATCAAGGGCGACGAACGCACGCGCGAAATTCCGGTGGTGGTGCTGACGGGCGCGCGAAAGAGCCGGATGCTGGCGGAGTGCGGCCGCATTGGCGTGTACAACCACATCGCGAAGCCAGTGAGTTTCGAAAGCTTTTGTAAGATCACCCCGCAATTCCGGCTGCGCTGGACGCTGCTGCAGCCCATCGGCGCGGAGACCGGCGGACAGCTCACGCTTCCACGGATCGCGCCCCTGCATCACTTTCCGAAATCGAACGATCCCTTGATCAGTTCGCCGCCCTGCGTCGTTGCCTGACCCATGATTGGCTCCGGCGTTTTCGGCTCCCGCCCGTCGATGTCCTTGGATGCGTCTGCGGCTTTTATTGATCGTTCAACTCCTTGGTGATGTTGGCCGATTAGACTCTTCAATGCCTCAGGCGCTCACGGTTTTGATTGTCGAGGACAACGCGAACGACGCCGAGCTGCTGGTTCACGAACTTCGCCGGGCCGGATTTGAGCCCGACTGGCGGCTGGTGCAGGCCGAGCCGGAATATCTGGAACACCTGCACAGCGGACTCGATCTCGTGCTTTCCGACTACGGCATGCCGCAGTTCTGCGCGCTGCGTGCATTGGACTTGTTGCAACAGAGCCGGCTGGACGTGCCGTTCATCGTCGTGTCCGGAAGCATCGGCGAAGACATCGCGGTGGCGGCAATCAAGCAGGGCGCGATGGATTATTTGCTGAAGGACCGGCTGGCCCGCCTCGGACCGGCGGTGAACCACGCGCTGGCGCTGAGCCGGCTGCGCCGTGAGCGCAAACAGGCGGATGAAGCGCTGCGCGCCAGCGAGGAACGGCTGCGCGAATTCGCGGAGAACATTCACGAGGTTTTTTGGATGACCGATCACACCAAAAACCAGGTGCTCTATATCAGTCCGGCCTACGAAAGGATTTGGGGCCGCACCTGCGCCAGCCTCTACGCGCGGCCGCATGAGTGGCGCGAGGCCATCCATCCCTCCGATCGCGAACGCATTTTGCAGGCCGCCGCCAAGCAGGCGAAGGGCGAGTACGACGAAACCTATCGCATCGTCCGTCCAGACGGCACGGAACGCTGGATCCACGACAAAGCCTCCCCGGTGGCCGGCCCGAACGGCACCGTTATCCGCATCGTGGGTGTGGCGGAAGACATCACGGATCGCCGCGCGCTGGAGGAGCAGCTGCGTCGCAAGCAGCGCACCGAGGCCGTCGGCGCGCTCGCGAACGGAATCGCCCACGATCTGAACAACATTCTGGCGCCCGTCCTCGTGGCGCCGGCGCTGCTCCGGGAAACGGTGAAGAGTGAGCCCGAGGTGCGTTTGCTCGAGCTGATCGAACAAAGCGCGCAACGCGGCTCGGCCATCGTCCGCCAACTGCTCACGTTCAGCCGCGGTGCGGGCGGCGAGCGGGTGGTGGTTCAGGTGCGTCATCTGTTGGAGGAGACGATCGGCTTCATGCGGGAGACTTTTCCGCGCAACATCGAGCTGGTCGACTGCATCCCCGGCGATCTCTGGCCGGTGCTGGGTGACCCGAACCAGCTGCAACAGGTGATCATGAACCTTTGCGTCAATGCCCGCGACGCCATGCCCAACGGCGGGAGATTGACGCTCATCGCAAAAAATGGGGAGCTCAGGGACGCGGATGTTCAGGCGCACCGGCCGGCGAAAGCGGGCTCCTGCGTCGCCTTTACGGTCGCGGACACCGGTCAGGGAATTCCGGTTGCGATCATCGACCGGATTTTCGATCCGTTTTTCACGACGAAGGTGCTCGGCAAGGGGGCCGGGCTGGGCCTTTCGACCGTGCAGGGGGTCGTCACAAGCCACGAGGGATTTATCACGGTGGCAAGCGAGCCGGGCAGAGGCGCGACGTTCACGGTTCACCTCCCGGCTTCGCGGGATCGAGCGGTCGTCGCAGCGCCCGAACCGGATGGAATGCCCTGCGGCAACGACGAGCTGATTCTGGTGGTGGACGACGAGCCGATGATTCGCGAGACCCTCTGCTTCCTGCTGCAAAAACACGGCTATCGTGTGCTCACCGCGATCCATGGCCAGGATGCCCTTGAGGTTTTTCACGCGAATCGCGACGTGGTGGGTCTGGTGCTGACGGATCTCATGATGCCCGTGATGGACGGGCTGAGCCTGATCCGCACGTTGCGACTGACGGATCCCGACCTGAAAGTGATCGCCACCAGCGGAATGATTGACCGGGAAAAGCATGCCGTTCTGAAGTCCGCGGGGGTCACCACCATTCTGAGGAAACCGGCGACTCCACGCGAGTTGCTGGAGGCGATTGCGGTGGAGCTTGCGCCGTCGGGCTGACGTCCGCGGTCGGATGGACGCGCGCGAAACGGACAATCCCATGCGTCAGCCCTGATCGCGACGGCGGGCGCGGTCCGGTTTATATAAACGAGCGAGATCGGCAGTCCGCGCGACATGCGCCTTGCACGCGACTCTTGGGCGGCCCACTTTCGACCGTTCGAACTCGGCGCGACGCGCCGATTCTTCCGCGAACGCCATCCCCCGATCGCCCATGTCCGGTTCTTCGCTCCACGCTATCGCGGCACAAGCGCCGGCGATTCTTTTTTCGAAGAATTTGGAGGGCCGGTACACGAGCGTGAACCCGGCGTTCGAGTCGCTGGTGGCGCTGCCGCACGGCAAGATCCTCGGTCAACGCGATGCCGACCTCTTTCCGGCCGAGCAGGCGGCGGTCCTCGCGAACAACGATGCGAGTGTGATCGCGTCGGGAGTTCCGCAGACGTTCGAGGAACATGTGGCTGGCGTCGACGGACCGCATACGTGGCTCGTCTGCAAGTTTCCGCTGCGGACCGAGGCAGGCGCACTTTCCGGGATCGGGGGAATCGCCACCGATATCACCAGCGCCGTTGCGCAGCGCAAACGACTCGAGGAGGAGGCTCGCCTCATTGCCCAGCGATTCAAACTGGCCACGGAAGCCGCGTGCATCGGGATCTGGGATTGGGACCTCAAGAAGGACCGGTGGTACGCGAGCCCGACGTATTTCACGATGCTCGGCTACCGGCCGGAGGAAGGTTTCGCCAACCGCGACGTCTGGATCGAGCGGCTTCATCCCGCGGACCACGACGAGGTCGTCCGGAAAATTCGGGAGGTCCTCGACGGCCATGCGGCGGTCGTCCAATACGAGGCACGCATCCGGCACGCCGACGGATCGTACCGCTGGGTCGGCGTGGTCGGGCGCGTGCTTTCCCGCGACGAGCACGGCAAACCGAGCCGCATGCTCGGCAGCCGGATCGACATCACCGAGCGACGTCAGGCCGCGGAGGCAGCGCACACGAGCGAGCGGCGGTTCCGCGCCCTGATCGAAAAAAGCACCGACGTCGTCGCGCTCATCGATGCCACGGGAATGATTTTGTACGACAGTCCGTCCGTCGCCACCGTCCTTGGCTACGCGCCCGGCGAGTTGGTGGGCCGGCCGGCCATGTCGCTGGTCCATCCCGAGGATGTGCCGCGCATGACGGACACGATGCAGCGGCTGCTGCAGGCGCCGCTTTCGAGCGAGAAGGTGTCCTTCCGCCTGCAACACAAGAACGGTGCGTTTCGCTGGATCGAAGGCACGGGCACCAACCTGCTCGACGAGCCCGGGGTGAACGCGATCGTGATCAACTACCGCGATATCTCCGAGCGCCGGCAGCTCGAGGAACAGCTGCGGCAGTCGCAGAAACTCGAGTCCATCGGCCAGCTCGCCGGGGGCGTCGCGCACGATTTCAACAACCTGCTCACGGTGATCACCGGTCACCTTTCGCTGATCAAGCTGCGCGGAAACGTTGCGCCCGACGTCTCCGACTCCCTGCGCGAAATCGGCGCGGCGTCCGATCGCGCCGCCAACCTGACCCGGCAGCTGCTCGCGTTCAGCCGGCGGCAGGTCATGCAGCTCCGCGACCTCGATGTGAACGAAATCGTGGAGAACATGGCGAAGATGCTGCGCCGGCTCGTGGGCGAGGATGTGGCGCTGCATTTTCGACCGGCGGCGCAGTCGCTCGTGATCCACGCCGACCCGGGCATGGTGGAGCAGATTTTGTTGAACCTCGCGGTCAACGCGCGCGACGCCATGCCGGAGGGCGGTCATCTCACGATCGCCACCACACCGGTCGAGATCGACACAATGGCCGCGCGCCCGCCCCAGTCGCGGCCGGGCCGGTTTGCATGCCTGACCGTCGTGGATTCGGGCGTGGGAATCGCGGCGGAGGTGCTGCCGCATATTTTCGAGCCGTTTTTCACCACGAAGGATGTGGGGCAGGGCAGCGGTCTCGGGCTCGCGACGGTCTACGGCATCGTGCAGCAGCACGAGGGCTGGCTCGAAGTTTCGAGCCGGGTCAACGAGGGCACGACGTTCCGGATTTATTTGCCGCGACGCGGGGACGCCCTGCCGGCGCCCGCGGCCGAGGCGCCGCGACCGGCGGTCGCGGGCGGACGGGAAACGATCCTGCTCGTGGAGGATGAACCGGCGGTGCGCGCGATCATGAGCGTCGTGCTGATGCGGCATGGCTATGTGGTGCTCGAGGCGGAAAACGGGCGCGCCGCGCAGGAAGTGTGGGCGCGGCACCGCGAGCGGATTTCCCTGTTGCTGACCGATCTGGTGATGCCGGATGGCGTCAGCGGCCAGGAGCTCGCGCGGTTGCTCGCGCGCGACAAGCCGAAGCTGCGAGTGATCTTCACCAGCGGTTACAGCGCGGCCATTGCCGGCCGCGATTTTCCCCTGAAGGAAGGGGTCAATTTCCTCGCGAAACCCTTCGAGGCGTCGCGGCTCGCGCAGGTGGTGCGCGCCACCCTCGATGCGACGGAGAGCAAGGCTCCTTTCGCTCCGCTGGAAATCAACCCGGGGGAAAGCTGACGTGCGCACGGACCGCATTGGCAGAGGTGACGCGGCTTGCCTTGCGACGGGTGGAGCGGCTATTCCTGCCCGGCCGATGCCTTGGCTGCCACCATGAACGACTCCGCAGCGTCTTCACCGGACCGGGTTGAAGCGGCGTTGCGCGACAGCCCGGAGCGCCTGCAGCTCGCCGTCAGCTCCGGCAACGTCGGGCTCTGGGACTGGGACCTGCGCACGAACGAGGTTTATTTTTCCCCGGAGTGGAAAAAGCAGATCGGCCATGAGGATCACGAAATCGGGAACGACCTCAGCGAATCGAGAAGCCGGATGCACCCGGAGGATCTCGAGCGCGTGGTGCGGACGGTGGACGACTACCTTGCGAAACCGTGGCCGGACTTCAGCGTGCAGTTCCGGCTGCGGCACAAGGACGGTTCCTACCGGTGGATTCTCGCGCAGGCTTCGGTGCGGCGCGATGCGCACGGCAAGCCGGTGCGCATGCTCGGCTCGCACATCGATGTCACCGAACCAAGACGCGCCGAGGAGGCGTTGCGGGCGGTCGAGGCGCGGTTGCGGCTCGCGGTGGAGAGTTCCAACACCGGGCTGTGGGATTGGGATCTCGTGACGAACGAGACATTTTTCTCCCCGATCTGGAAACGCCAGCTCGGCTGCGAGGACCACGAAATCCCCAACCGCCTTGAAGAATGGCGGAGCCGGATCCATCCGGAGGACGCCCCCACGGTGACCTCGACGATCAAGTCCTACCTCGAAAAACCCTGGTCCGATTTCGAAATCGAATACCGCCTGCGGCACAAGGACGGCTCGTACCGGTGGATTCTTTCCAAGGCCGCGTTGTTCCGGGACGACAAGGGGAAGCCGGTGCGGATGCTGGGCTCGCACGTCGATCTCACCGAACGAAAGCGGGCGGAGCAGGCGCTGCGGGAGGCCGAGGAACGCTTCAGCGCCTACATGCGGACCATGCCCTTGATCGCGTTCATGAAGGATGCGGACGGACGCCTGCTCTGGGTGAACGAGGCGTTCGAGCGGGCGTTTGACATGAAGCTCGCGGGTTGGAAGGGCAAAACCGACGCCGAGATCTGGCCGCCCGAGACCGCGCGGCAGCTCAGGGAAAACGACCTGAAGGTTTTCGCCGGATCCGGGCCGGTCGAAATGCAGGAGACCGTGGAGCGCCCCGGCGGCGTGGAATATTGGATCAGCTGCAAGTTCCTGATTCGCGATGGACTGGGCCGCCAGTATCTCGCCGGGACGGCGTTCAACGTGACCGATCGCAATCGCACCGAGGAAACGAAACGCGCAGCGGAGGCGCGCTACCGGAGTCTTTTCGACTGCGCGCCGGATGGGATCCTGATCGCCGATCCCCAAAGCCACTATCTCGACGCGAATGCCAGCATGTGCCGGATGCTCGGCTATGCCCGCGAGGAACTGGTCGGCCTGCATGCGGCGGACATCGTGGTTCCGGAGGAAATTCCGCGCATCGATGCCGCCCTGGGCGAAATCAAGGCGGGGTCGGGCTACCACCGGGAGTGGCAGTTTCGCCGGAAGGATGGATCGACGTTTCCCGCGGAGGTGATCGTCACCGTCATGCCCGACGGAAACCTGCTGGCGATGATCCGCGACATCACCGAGCGCAAGCGCGCCGCGGCGGCCTTGCGCGCCAGCGAGGAGCAGCTCGCCGGGATCATCAGCTCCGTGGACGGCATCGTGTGGGAGGCCAGCGCCGAAACCTTCCAGTTTTCCTTTGTCAGCCCGCGCGCCGAGCGGCTGCTGGGTTTTCCCGTCGCGCGCTGGATCAGCGAGAAGAATTTCTGGGCGAACCAGATTCATCCCGACGACCGGGAGGAGGCGGTGAGATATTGTGTCGAATGCACGCGCGAGATGCGCGACCACGAGTTCGAATATCGCATGATCGCCACGGACGGCAGCGTGGTCTGGCTGCGCGACATCGTCACCGTGGTCGTGCAGAACGGGCATCCGGTGAAGTTGCGGGGCATCATGGTGGACGTCACCGAGCGCAAGCGCGTGGAGGCCGAGTTGCGCGGGCGCGAGCACCGGCTGTCGGAATCGCAGCGGCTCGCGCATATCGGCAGCTGGCTCTACGAATCGAGCGGCCAGGCCAACTGGACGGAGGAGATGTACCGCATCTTTGGCGTGTCACGGGCAACCTTCACTCCGACCGCCGAGAAATTTCTCCGGTTGATCCATGCGGATGACCGGGCCGCCGTGCGGGACTGGATGGCGTCCGGCCTCGACGGAAAGAAGCTGGGCGACCTGGAGTTCCGCCGCGTCCTCCCCGGCGGGAAAATCCGCCACATTTATGCGCGTGGCGAATTGCTGCATGACTCGGGCAACCGGCCGGTCGGGATGGCGGGCACGGCACAGGACGTGACCGAACGGAAGGAACTCGAGGGACATTTTCTGCGCACGCAGCGGATGGAGGTCATCGGCACGCTCGCGAGCGGAATCGCGCACGATCTGAACAACATCCTCGCGCCGATCCTGATGGGGGCGGGCATGGTGAAGTCCCGCATCACGTCGCCGGACGACGCGAAGCTGCTCTCGATCATGGAGCAGTCCGCGCAGCGCGGCGCCGACGTCATCCGGCAGCTGTTGACGTTCAGCCGCGGGGCGGAAGGCCAGCGTGCAATCGTCCAGCCCCGGCACCTGCTCAAGGAAATCGTGGACATCGTGCGCGAGACGTTTCCGCGCGAGATTACGGTCGTCGATGCCTCCGCCTCGCAGCTTCGTCCGGTGCTGGCGGACGCGACGCAGATGCACCAGGTGTTGCTGAACCTGTGCGTCAACGCCCGCGATGCGATGGCGTCCGGCGGTCACCTCACGGTCGCGGCGCAGAATGTGGACGTGAGCGAGGAGCAGGCGCAGGCCAACCCGCCCGCGAAAGCCGGCGAGTTTGTGATGCTGTCGGTGGCCGACACGGGACACGGCATCCCGCGGGAAATCGTGCCGCGGGTGTTCGATCCGTTTTTCACCACGAAGGAACTGGGCAAGGGCACGGGCCTGGGCCTTTCCTCCGTGCTTGGAATCGCGCGGAGCCACGGGGGATTCGTGACGGTGGAAAGCGAACCCGGCCAGGGGAGCGTCTTCAAAGTTTTCCTCCCGGCCGCTCCCATCGTGGAGGAAAAGGCCGCGTCCCTCACCGGCGGGTTGCTCCCGGCGGGCGACGGCGAACTCATTCTGGTGGTCGACGACGAGATGGCGGTGCGGGAGACGACGAAACTCATTCTGGAGCAATTCAACTATCGGGTCGTGACCGCGGCGAACGGCGAGGAGGCGATGGGAACGTTTTTAGAACTCCGGCGGAGCGTGCAGGTCGTGATCACGGATTTGATGATGCCGGTGATGGGTGGCGTGGCTTTGCTGCGGGGGCTGCGCGCGCTCGCCCCCGACCTGAAGGTCATCGCGACGACCGGACTTGAGCGGCGCGAGAAGAGTGACGAGCTCAAGACGATGGGTGCCTCCGCCATCCTCATGAAGCCCTACAAGCCCAAGGAGCTCCTGTCGGCGGTCAGGAATGCCCTGATTCCGCCGGGGAAATAAGAGTGGGCCGCCGGCTTTTTCTCACAGCTGCGCGATGATGGCGTCGGCCATGGCCTTGGTGCCGACGCTGGCGCCGCCGAAGGCAATGTCGCCCGTGCGGGTGCCGCTGGTGACGGCCTTCTTCACCGCGGCCTCGATGCGTGTCGCGATTTTTTCGAGGCCGAAGCTGAAGCGGAGCATCAGCGCGACCGAAAGAATCTGGGCGCACGGATTCGCGATGCCCTTGCCCGCGATATCCGGGGCGGTGCCGCCGGCCGGCTCGTAGAGGCCGAACGGAAGGCCGAGGGAATTTTTGCCGGCGCCAAGCGACGCGGAGGAAAGCATGCCGAGGGAGCCGCAGATCACGGCCATCTCGTCGGAGAGGATGTCGCCGAACATGTTTTCGGTGACGAACACGTCGAACTGGTTCGGATCGCGCGCGAGCTGCATCGCCGCGTTGTCGACGTACATGTGGGTGAGGGCGAGGTCGGGCGCGTTTTTCGCGACGTAGTCCGTCACGGTTTTCCGCCAGAGGACGGAAGTTTCGAGGACGTTCGCCTTGTCGACGGAGCAGAGTTTCTTTTTGCGCGAGCGGGCCGCGGTGATCGCGGTGGCGGTGATGCGCTCGATCTCGCTCTTGCGGTAAACCATCGTGTCGACGGCCTGGACATCGCCGTCGGGCAGCGTGGTGGTTTGCTTGGGCAGCCCGAAATAAAGTCCGCCGGTGAGTTCGCGGATGCACACGATGTCGATGCCATCGGGGATGCGCGCGGTCTTGAGGGGCGAGGCGTCGGTGAGTTCGCGATAGAGCAGGCCGGGGCGGATGTTCGCGAAGAGGGTGAAGTGTTTGCGGAGGGGAAGAAGCGCGGCGCGCTCCGGCTGTTCCTTGGGCGGGAGCTTTTCCCATTTGGGGCCGCCGACCGAGCCGAAGAGAATGGCGTCGGATTGCTCGCAGAGTTTCAGCGTGGAGTCCGGGAGCGCCTTGCCGTGGTTGTCGATGCCGGCGCCGCCGACATCGGCCCTGGTGTAGTCGAGCGTGAGTTTCTCCTGCCGGGCCACGTGTTCGAGCACGCGCAGGGCCTCGGTCATGACCTCGGGCCCGATGTAGTCTCCAGCAAGAACGGCGAACTTAAGGGTCGGCATAAAGAACCGGCAGACTGCCAAGTGCGGCGGGCGAGTGGCAAGTGGGCTTTTTCACGATTGCGCGGCGGGCGAACCCACCCTTTTGAACAAGGGGTGAAACTCCATGTGTTGCCGGCCGGCATGATCCAGACGAACGCGTATCTGCTGACCGACCAGGCAAGTGGAGCGGCGGTCCTCATCGATGCGCCCGGAGATGTTTGGAAGGAAGTCGCACCGGTCCTGAGTGCGGAAAAATGCACCCTGCACGAACTCTGGATCACCCACGGGCACTGGGATCACACGCAAGGCGGGGCGGAAGTGGTGCGAGCGACGGGCGCCAGAGTCCGCGCCCACCGGGCTGACCAGGCGATGATCGAAACGCCGGAGGTGATGGAGCGTTTCATGGGCATGAAACTCCGGCTTGAACCGATCCAGGTGGACCACTGGGTGAAACAGGGCGAACGCTTCCGCGCGTTCGGCCACGAGGTGGAGGTCAGGCACGTGCCGGGACACTGTCCCGGGAACGTTTTGTTTCTCTTTGCCGGCGTCCTTCCGGACGGGATGGGGGGCGGGGGTGGCATGGCGTTCGTTGGGGATGCGTTGTTTAACGGCAGTGTCGGCCGCACGGACCTGCCGGGTGGCGATTTCTCCACGCTGGAGGAATCCATTCGCAACCAGATTTATTCTCTGCCAGAGGTGACGGTCATTTACCCCGGCCACGGTCCCGAAACCACCGTCGGCCAGGAAAAAAAGCACAATCCCTATGTCCACGGTTGAGCACGAATTTCACATGCGTCAGGCGCTCGCGATCGCCCGGCGCGGGTGGGGCAACACGCATCCGAACCCGATGGTCGGGGCGCTCATTTTCGAGGAGGGGCGCGTCGCGGGTGAAGGCGCGCATGCGCAGGACGGCGGTCCGCATGCGGAGCGGCTGGCGCTGATCGCGCTCGGGCACCGCCCGCGGGTCGGCGCGACACTTTACGTTACGCTCGAACCTTGCTCCACCCACGGGCGGACCGGTGCGTGCACGGATGCGATCATCGCGTCGGGCATCAAGCGCGTGGTGGTGGGAGCGATCGATCCGAACCCGGATCACGCCGGCAAGGGGCTCGAGGTCCTGCGGGCCGCGGGCATCGAGGTGATCAGCGGGGTTTTGGAGCGCGAATGCACGGACCTGAACCTGATCTACAACCACTGGACCTTGCGCGGCGTGCCGCTGCTCGGAGCGAAGGCGGCGATCACGCTCGACGGGAAAATTGCCTGCCGCTCGGGCGAATCGCGCTGGATCACGAACGAGGCCTCGCGGACCGATGTCCATCGCTGGCGCCGGCTTTTTCCGGGCATCGCGGTGGGGGCGATGACGTTGATGAAGGACAATCCGCGGCTCACCGCGCGGCTCGATGGCGAGGAGTGGAGCCCGTGGCGTTTCGTTTTCGACGGCCTGCTCCGGAGCGTGGTCGATAAGAATCTGCCCAATGTCTATACCGACGAATTCCGCGAGCGGACGATCGTCGTGACGACGCCCCACGGCGGGATGGGCTACGTGAGGAAACTCCGCGACATGGGGATCAAGGTGTGGTGTTTCGAATCGCCGACGCAGCGCGTGTCGCTCGCCGATTTCCGGAAAAAGTGCGCGGAGGAAAAAATTGCGGGCGTGTTTTTCGAAGGCGGCGCGCAGCTGTTGAGCGAGGTGGTGCGGACGCGCGAGCTCGACTACCTGTTTGTTTATCGCGCGCCGATTCTTTTGGCGGACGACAAGGCCAAGAGCATTTTCGGCGGCTTGCGCCCGGAGCGGCTGGACCAGGCGTTGCGGCTCACGGATGTGCGCCACGAGGCGTTCGGCGAAGACGAGCTCACGCGCGGCCGCGTGGTCTATCCGGAAAAACTGCTGGTGGATGAAACTGTATTTAGCCTCCGGTAACGCGCACAAGGCCGCGGAGCTGCAGGCGCTCGCCGCGGAGGCGAAGCTGCCGCTCGAAATTGTTTCGGCGCGCGCGATGGGCGGCATGCCGCCGGTTGAGGAGGACACCGGCACCTTCCTCGGCAACGCACGGAAGAAGGCGCTCGCCCTGCGCGAAAAACTTCCGGCCGGCTCGTGGGTGCTGGCGGATGACAGCGGGCTTTGTGTCGACGCACTTGACGGAGGGCCGGGCGTGGAATCGGCGTACTATGCGGGCCCGCAGGGCGACGGCGCCGCGAACCTGGCAAAACTGGTGAGTGCGATGCGCGGTGTGCCCGAGCCGAAACGAGGCGCGCATTTCGTGTGCGTGCTTGTCGTGCTCGACGGAAACGGCGGCGAAATCGTGGCGGAAGGGCGGGTGGATGGACGGTTGCGGCGGATGCCCCGCGGCGGGGCCGGCTTCGGCTATGACCCTTTGTTTGTGCCTGAGGGTTCGTCGCTTAGCATGGCGGAAATGCCCGAGGTGGAAAAAAATCGGGTCAGCCACCGGTATCGCGCCTGGCAGGTTCTCGCACCGAAGTTGGCCGCCGGTTGGATGGGGTGACTTTCGGCCCGATAGGGCCGATTGGCTCTAGCCTGTACGGGCGAATGCCTGATTGAGGGATCAGGGTGGGGCCGCAGTTTTCAGGTCCGTGAACGACCTCCCTCTTCAGGCTGATCTCATCAATGCAACCCCTCGCACCGGCAGGAAGCGCTCTGCGATTGCCGGAGTCAGCCTCGTCGAGCTGATGGTGGCCTTCGCCGTCTTTACCATCATGGCGCTGGGCGTGCTCGCCGCGATGGTCCAGATCCGGAAAATGTCGGAGAGCAACGTGGCCCAGGCCACGGCGGAGGCGATCGCCCAGGGGATCATCGAGCAGGTTCACCTGTTGAGCTACACGACCATCGCCACGACCGATGTCGCGGACCCGAGCTATTCCGCGACGCTTCCGCTCAAATTTGTCGGCGCAACGAGTGGCAATCTCGCGTCGGTTCAAACCTTCAACCTCACATGGGCCCCGGATGCGACGACCTTCTCGGCCATCGGCGAGCGCGTGGATCCGACGGATCCCGCTTCGGCCGTGCTCGGAATTTTGCTGGATATGGACTACCGCTCCGGAGCCACGGTGCTTCGTCCGAAGCGCTACATGCAGATGCGCGTGAATCTTCAGCGCACGCCCGACGCGGCGAACGACAACGTGAAAATCCTGCTGACCTTCCGCTGGAGCCCGCCGGGGCGCACCGGTGCATCGGCTTCCGATTTCATCACCCGCGAAATTCGCACGGTCCGGTCCCAAGCCCAAAGCTACTAATGAAACGTACAACGAAATCGCGTGGATTCACGCTCATGGAGATCATGATCTCGGTGACGGTGATGGGACTGCTGCTCACCGGCGTCCTCGCCTTCTACATTCAAAATGTGAAGGGCATCTATGCCTCGGAGCAGAGGCTCAAGCTGGCGGGACAGATCAAGCGGTTCTCGGACGAACTGATCGTGAACGGCAGCCGCGCCAACCAATTCATTATTTTCAAATCCACCACCGCGGCGGATTTCGACGGGACGAATACAGCTCCGACCTCGGACAACAGCGATCGTCAAACCATTCCCGGCGCGAGCAAGGGTGCGGCGGCCGGCAAGCACCCGGCGGGCGATTTCGTGGTGTTCGTCTACTACGAGATTCCGAAACCGGCCGCGCAGCCGTTGCACCGCATCACCCGGCTCGTCGGTTATTATCTCGCGGCCGACCCCACCACGGGCGTCGGTCCCGTGCGCCGCATCTCCGTCGATTTGTCGGCGTCCCCTTCCACCAGCTCGGTGGAGGCGATTCTGACTGCCAACTGGTCCACCGCGACCTTCACCACTTATTTCCCCGTCGTGCGCGGATTGGCCGTGCCCGAGCACGTCGACAATGTGTTTCCCGTGACCCCCACGCCAGGAGCGCGGCTCTTCTATATGAACGAGGCACGCAACGTCATCGTTTCGGGCCAGATTTACAGCAGCAACAAGAACGTCCTCACGAACACCGCGAGCACCTTCACCAACTCCTTTAATTTCACAATCACACCGCGAACCTGAGTTCGCCCCCGCCGACCCCTATGAAAACAAAAAACCATGTCCGTCTAACGTCACGCACGAGCGAACGAGGCAGCGCGATCATCGTGGTGATGATGATCTGCCTGGCGATGTTGCTCCTGGTGGGGAGTTTTCTCCGCACCATGTCGGTGCAGAGCCGCACCGGCTACCGCGCGATCCTGGGCACCGAGGCACGCAGTGCCGCGGAAGCCGCGGTCGAATATGCCATGGGCGAAATGCACCGCCGCGCCGCGGCCGATCCTTCGTTCGGCGTTTCCGGCAGCCCGCTCAGTTCCTATTCCTTTTCCTCCTCCGACCTGGCTTTCCTCGCGCCCGGCACGGGGAACAACCATGTCGTCTCCGCCCAGCTGGCTTTCAAGGGTGGGGTGCTTTCCAACTCGCCTTCCAGCCCGAGCCTCATCGATGAAACCGACGCGGTCTACGAGCTGGATGCGGAAAAGGGCAAGAGCCTCGTGGTGCGGTCCATGAACATCTTCGGCAAGGCGCAGGTCAACGACCCGAATTCCGCCCGCCCGATCACCTCGTACGTCGCGGCCAACGTCCAGATCCGCGAGCAATCCTGGTTCAACTACGCCGTGTTCTACAACATGGACATGGAATTTCACTCGGCCACGACGATGGACATCTTCGGGCCCGTGCACTCGAACGCGAATATCTATGCCGCGGCCGGCAACAGTAATTTCCTGAACTTCTACAGCACGCTGACCACGCCGAAGAAAATCCTGCGGCAGGCCAAGTACTACGGCGGTGCCTCCAGTTCGCACACCGGCACCGTGCGCTGCATCACGAAATCCGGAATGCTGGCGGCCGATCTCAGCGCCATGGGCACGACGGAGGACAGCACGAACCCGAGCTTCCGCACCGCCGCCCAGGCAGAGTGGAAGGGCTACGTCATGGACGAAACTTTCAAGGTGAACGTCTTCAATCCGCCGGGTCTCCCCGCCTATGTCCCGGAGAATTTCTCCACGGGTGCGATCGAGATGCGCAACGGCGGGTACGTCATGATCGAACCCCAGTTGTCGAGGGTCGCGGCCGACGCCGACACCGGACACAAGGGCACCGATTCGGAGAATCTGAAGTTTGCCGCGAAGTCGGGCTTCGTGATTCGCGTCTCCGCCCCTGCTGTCGTGGGAGGCCAGCCAACCTGGAAGCTCGTGGTTTATCAGGCGGCGGACTCGGCCCGGTGGCTCAGTGCCGACAACTTGCCGGTGCGGGATGTCGCGACGGGCAAACCGGTCGAACTCGCCGTCATCGATCCTTTCAACGATATCGACGCCGGCCCGGCGAACGACGGCGTGGCTTCGCGCGGCCCGGGCGGAACCGTCATCGCGGGAACCACGGCGGCGGCCACTTGGAAAATCAAGCGTGCGCTCAAGACCGCTCTCCTGGACGCAATCGTCACCGTGCCCTACGGCGATGCCGGCACGACCGGGGCCTTGTGGGGGAATGGGACCTCAAACTTGAAGAAGTTTAACCAGGTTGCCCCGGCAACGACCACCATCGACTACTATCCGATCTACGACCGCCGCGAGGGCTACATTTATCCCGGCGGCGCGACTTCCACCGCCGACGGTTTGAAAGGCGCGATGCATGTCCTGCAGATCGATCTCGGAAAATTGAACACCTTGCTGCGCGACACGGCCACGGGTGGCACGCTTTGGCAGCGGCCCGGCGCGCTGCCGCAGCCGTGGGTCTACGCCGTCGACGCCAGCTACAGTGGCGTCGTTTATGTGCAATTTCCCCTGGCTCCGGTCGACACCACGCGTTTCCCCGCCCCGGTCGGAGCGACTGCAAGCGGCGATATGATTCGCCCGGCGGTTCGTCCGATCAAAGCGGGTGGAGCGGTACCGGCCGGCGCCCCCGGCTTTGCGCTGAAACTCGTGAACTGCGCAACGCTGCCCCAGCTCCCCGGCGGCGGATCGACGAGTCCTGACGGCTTCACGATCGCGACGAACGGTCCCGCTTACATCGTGGGCAACTACAATTCCGACGGAAATTCCGCCACCGGTTCAGAAATCCTGCCGGATAGCGCGGCCGAGGTTCCCGCGCTGATTGCCGCCGACTCGGTGACCATTCTGTCGTCCGGATTCAGCGTCGCGGACAACATCGCGATGGCGACGACCAAAACCTCCGCATCCGCCTTCACCGAAGTCTCGGCCGCGATCGTCACGGGCCTGGTGCCCACGCAGCCCGGGGTGAACGACATCTGGGCCGGCGGCGTGCACAACTTCATCCGGTTCCACGAAGACTGGGGTTCGGCCACCTACCGTTATCGCGGATCGATCGCCGCTCTCTTTGAGAGCGAAGTGGCGAAAAGCCCGTGGCGCCAGACCTACTACACCTACTGGTATACGCCTCCGACGCGTGACGTCGGCTACCACCAGTATCTCGCCCGCGGACGTTTCCCGCCAGCGACGCCGATCAAACGTACGGTTCGCCGCATGAGCATGTTCGACATCTCCGCGGCGACCTACGCCACCGGCCCGACCCAGCCGCCTCCGGCTAACTGATCCTGGGGCGGGCTGCGGAGCCCCCCTTAAAACTCAAGGCGCCCGTTCGGGCGCCTTTTTTCTTTGGAAGAACCGCTCCGCCGGCGGATCCCCCGCATTAAAATTCCGCCCGTTGTAGGAGCGGCTTTACGCCGCGACCCGAAGACGGACACCTGGGAAGTCGCGGCGTAAAGCCGCTCCTACAGCTTCGGCCTTGAATCCGTGCGGTTCACGGATTCGGCGAATTCTGGGTGTAGTAGAGTGCCGCCTGGGTGCGCGTCGAAATGTTCAGTTTCGCAAAAATATTCGCGAGGTAGTTCTTCACCGTCTTCTCGCTGAGGTCCAAACCGAGTCCGATTTCCTTGTTCGTCTTTCCCTCGGCGACGAGGGCGAGCACGCGACGCTCCTGCGTGGAGAGCACGTTCGCAATTTTGACCGGGCCGCCCGACTTCATCACCTGCATCACCCGCGCGGTGATCGCCGGGTCCAGAATCGATTTTCCCGCGGCCACATCGAGGATCGCCTGCACGAGCCCCCGGCCGTTGATCTCTTTCAGGAGATAACCATGCGCACCGGCCCGGATGGCTTCGTCCACCAGCGAGTCATCCGCGACGGACGTCAGCACGAGCACCCGGATGTCCGGCACGCGCTGCAAAACCTGGCGGCACGCATCGAAGCCCGATCCATCCGGAAGCCGCAGGTCGAGCAACAGCACCTCCGGCTTGATCCGGCTGCAGATCTCCACGGCACCCGACACCGTGCCCGCCTCCGCCACGATTTCCAGGGAGGATTCGGCGCTGAGCAGGGTTCGCAGTCCCATCCGCACCACCTCGCTGTCGTCGACGAGCATGACGCGCACGCGTTTTTTCGAGGGGGAAGTCATGAGGCAGCCAAAGGAGTTATGGCGAGCATGACAACCACCCGCGTGCCTTCGCCAGCCTTGCTGGTGACGGAGGTGCTGGCCCCCACGCGTTGCGCCCGTGCATGCATGTTGCCCAGGCCGTGCCCGCCTTCGCGACGGTGGGCCGGGTCGAATCCCGTGCCGTTGTCCTGCACCAAAAGACAAACCTCCTGGTCACTTTTGTGCAGGCGCACGGTGACCAGCGTGGCGCGGCCATGCCGGATGGCGTTGCTCACCGCCTCGCGCACGATCTGCAGCGCCTCGGTGGTCTGATCGAGGTTGAGCAGCGCACTGGCCTCCTCATCCACCTTCAAATCGAACTTCACCGTGGAGCCGGCGCCCAATTCGCGGAAGAGGGCGTCGAGGGTCTGGACGAGGCCCGTGCGCCGGAGATTCTCCGGCGCGAGCCCGGTGATGTAGTGGCGCACCTCGCGGATCGTGCTGTTCAGATTTTCGCAACACTGCTCGAGACGCCGATCCGCCTCGGCCGGACTCGATTTCACCAGGCCGCGCACCGACTCAAGCGTCAGCCCCACGGCGTAGAGCGATTGAATGATGCCATCGTGCAAATCGCGTCCGAGCCCGATCTTTTCCTCCAGCGACCGGTCGAGCAGTCCCTGCTTTAACTCGGCGTCCTCCTCGGCGCGGCGGCGGACATCGCGCTCGTGATCGAGCGCCTCGCCTTTTTCGACGGAGGATTTTGCCAGTTGAGCGAGGCTCACCATTTCGGCCTGGGTCCGCTGCCAGGGTGGCCGCGTGGCCGTGTCGGCCGCTGCGGCGCGACGCGTCAAAAGCGAAAGCACTCCCGCCACCGCCATGAGGATTGCGGCGAGCAGGAGCAGCGCAACGGTCACCCGCTGGTGCGCCGCCAGCAAACGGCTCGTCGGAGGAGCAGTGAAACTCACACGCGCGCTCACCGGCACGGCGGAGGCATCGGCGAGTTTAACATCGAAAAACAACAAGGCGGGGTCGCGCGGCGGCGGAGGCGCTGTCTCGCGGAAGAGCACCACGGTTCCGCCGACAATTCCGCCCAGCTCCCGCCGATAGGCCTCGTCCCACTGGTCCGCCGCCCGGGGCACCAGCCGGAGCGCCGAAGCAAACTGCGCCTGGCGCGCTTCCACCGCCTCCGTTCGCAGGAGCAGCGCCTGGCGTCGCAGCCAGCCCTGGGCCCCGAGCGCCGCCATCAGGAACACCAGCAGCAACAACACGGAGTATCCGACAAAACGGGTGAGGGAATTCATTGGCGCCAGAAAGCGGGGCGGGGGCGAAGCTGTCCGTCCGCAAGGCACGCGTCAAAACTTTCGACATTTGGCGGCTCGCGCATTTCCTTGGACAGCTCTGCCCATGAACTCGTTCTACATCACCACCGCGATCGACTACGTGAACGGTTCGCCACACCTCGGACATGCCTACGAAAAGGTGCTGACGGACGTTATTGCACGCTTTCGCCGGATGATGGGGGACCGGGTGCACTTTCTCACCGGCGTCGATGAACACGGCCAGAAGGTCCAGCAAAGCGCCAGGAAGCGCGGCATCCCGCCCCAGCAGTTCGCCGACGAGGTCAGCGCCGAATTCCGCGCGTTGCTGCCGAAGCTGAACATTTCCAACGACGACTTCATCCGCACGACCGAGGAGCGTCACAAGCGCGTCGTCCGCCAGGTGCTCCAGCAGCTCTTCGACAAGGGCGAGATCTACAAGGCCGAGTACCAGGGCTTCTACTCCACCCGCCAGGAGCAGTTCCTGCAGGAGAAGGACCGGTTGCCCGACGGCTCGTGGCCGGAAATTTTCGGCGACGTCACCGCGATCACCGAGACGAACTACTTCTTCAAGCTCCGCCAGTATCAGGAGTGGCTGGTGGAGTTTCTCACGAAGCACGAGGACTTCATCTTCCCGCGCTACCGGCAGAAACAGGTGCTCGAATTCCTGAAGGAGCCGCTCAACGACCTCTGCATTTCGCGACCGCGCGAGCGCCTCGAGTGGGGCATTCCGATGCCGTTCGACGACAAGTACGTCACGTACGTCTGGTTCGATGCGCTGATCAATTATTACTCGGCCGTCGCCGACAAACCCGGTGTCTGGCCGGCCGCGTATCACGTGATTGGAAAGGACATCCTCGTGCCGCCGCATGCGGTCTACTGGCCGATCATGCTGCATGCCGCCGGCCTGGCCCTGCCGCGCGGGATCATCGCGCACGGGTGGTGGATGCAGAGCGGCGCCAAGATGTCGAAGAGCACGGGCAACGCGCTCAACCCCCTCGACCTCGTCGCCGAGTTCGGGGTCGACGCCTTCCGCTATTTTCTCATTCGCGAGATGAACGTGGGCCAGGACAGCGACTTCACGCGCGAGCAGTTCCTCGTCCGCTACAACAGCGAACTCGCGAATAATTTCGGCAACCTCGTCAACCGCACGCTGAACATGACCAACCGCTTCGCCGCGGGTGTCGTGCCCGCCGCGGAAGTCGCCGAGGAACCCGAGAAGGAACTGCACGCGCTGTGGGAAAAAACGCGCGAAGAGTTCATTCCGCTCTGCGAAGGCTTCCAGTTTCACACCGCGCTGGAGCGCGCCTTCAGTTTCATCACGGCGACGAACGCCTACATCGAGAAACGCGCGCCATGGAAGCTGGGCAAGTCGGCCGAACCGCGCGACGCCGCGCTGCTGCGCACCTCGCTCGCCACCATGGCGGAGGCGTTGCGGCTCGGAGTCGCGCTGATCCCGCACGTGATGCCGGCGACGACGGAGAAAATCAACGCGGTGCTCGGCTACACGCCGGGTGCGAACTGGCGCGATGAACTCGCCTGGGGCTCGAAGCTCACCGGGTCGAAGGTGGCGGAAGCGCTGGTGCTTTTCCCGCGGCCTCCGCCGCCGGACAAAGCGGCAAAACCGTGACGATCCTCCCGATCGATCCCGTCGCGAACGCGACGCCCGCCGCGCTGCACGCTTTTCTGCAGCAGTGCCGCGAGGCGGCGCAGCGCGACGGCCACGCGAAGCTCGTGAGCATCTCGCTCTCGGTCGGCGCGCTCGATCCGCTCGCGGTGCTCGAGTCGATTTTCGAGCCGGACGAACCGCATTTCTACGCCGAGCGCCCCGGCATCGAGACGGCGATCGCCGGCGCCGAGGTCGCCGCCATCCATACCGCGCACGGCCCGAATCGTTTTGCCGACGCGCAACGCTGGGTCGACGACCTGCTCCAGCACACCATCGCGGTCGGCGACGTCGGTGCGCCGTTCGGCGGTCCGCATTTTTTTGCCGCGTTCACGTTTCGCAACGAGGTCGAGGCGGGGGAACCCTTTCCCGCGGCGATGGTGTTCGTCCCGCGGTGGCAGGTCGCCCGCGCGGGAGCGGTGACCACGGCGGTGGCGAATTTCACGATCGAGGCGCAAACCGACCTCGGCCCGGTCACGGAGCGGGTGTGGCGCGCCCACGGCAAGTTCACGTCGTTTCGTTTCAAGGACACCGCCGTCGATTCCCTTCCGGGTGAAAGCCGGAAGTTTTCCCGCACCGAGGCCGGCGACTATCGCGCGGCGGTTGCGCAGGCCCTGCAGCGGATCGCCGCCCGGGAGTTTGAGAAAATTGTGCTGGCCCGGGCGCAGGATATCCGCGCCGACCAGCCGCTGCACCCGCTGGAAATGCTGAACGGCCTGCGCCAGCGGTTCCCCGATTGCTACGCGTTTTCGTTCACCGCCGGGCGGGGCCCGAGCTTCATCGGCGCAAGTCCCGAGCGCCTGGTGCGGGTGAGCAAAGCGATGCTCGAAACCGAAGCGCTCGCGGGATCGATCCGGCGCGGCGCCAGTGCCAGCGAAGACGCCGCGCTCGCGGATGCACTTTCCCGCAGCGAGAAAGACCGGCGCGAACATCAGCAGGTCCTCGATGACATCGTCGCGCGGCTGACCCCGCTCGGGTTGAGCCTGGAGTTTTCCCCCGCGCCCCGCGTGCGCCGGTTCGCCAACGTGCAGCATCTCCACACGCCCGTGCACGCGTCGCTGCCGGAAACCGTGCGCTTGCTCGATGTGCTCGCGGCGCTGCACCCGACACCGGCGGTGGGCGGGAGTCCGCGCGACGCCGCGGTCGCGCGCATCCGCGAGCTGGAAGGTTTTCCCCGCGGACTCTACGCCGGCGCGCTCGGTTGGATGAACGCCCGCGGCGGCGGCGAATTTTTCGTCGGCCTCCGCTCGGCGCTGGTCGAGGGTGCGACGGCGCGGGTTTACGCGGGCGCCGGCATCGTCGCCGGCTCGACGCCCGAGAAGGAGTTTGCCGAAACCGAGTTGAAGTTTAAGGCCATACTCGACGCGCTGCTTGTGCCATGAACCCGCCCCCCGTCCTCGATTTCCGCAACGTCAATTCGCTTTGGTGCAGCGTGCTCGCGGAAACCCTCGCGCGGCTTGGGTTGAAACACGCGGTGATTTCGCCCGGGTCGCGGTCGACGCCACTGACCATCGCGCTGGCCGGCCATCCGGCGATCGAGGCGATCCCGGTGCTCGACGAGCGTTCGGCGGCTTTCTTTGCGATCGGCCTCGCGCGACAGCACCACCGCCCCGTGGTGCTCGTGTGCACGAGTGGAACGGCGGGCGCGAATTATTTTCCGGCCGTGATCGAGGCGCAGGAGAGCGGCGCGCCGCTCATCGTGATCACCGCGGACCGGCCGCCGGAAATGCGCGAGTGCGCCTCGGGACAGACGATCGACCAGCAGAAACTTTTCGGCGCGCACGTTAATTTTTATCACGAGCTCGCCGTGCCGGAGCCTTCGCTGACGCTGCTTGCCTATCTGCGGCAGACGGTCCGGCACGCGTTCGCGGCGGCGGTGGGGATTCCTCCGGGGCCGGTGCATCTGAATGCGCCATTTCGCGACCCGCTCGCGCCAATCGACGACGGCATGGCCGCGGGCATGACGTCGGAATGCGATTGGGAAAAGTTTTTCGAACTCGTGCTGCCGCCGGCGGCGGTCGAGGTGGTGGCAGCGGTTCCTCCCATCCCGCCCGATGTTCACGGCCTGATTGTCGCCGGGCCGGTGCAGCCGGCCGACGCCGCCGGCTACGCACAGACCGTCGCAATCATCGCGACCAAGCTTGGGTGGCCGGTCCTCGCGGACGGACTTTCACCGCTGCGGCATTATGCGGCGCTGCAGCCGCATCTCGTCACGACTTACGATTTGCTGCTCCGCAACCCGGCCATCGCCGGGCGGCTGCGCCCCGAGCGCGTGCTCTGCCTGGGCGGCTGGCCGATCAGCAAAGTGCTGCGCGCCGCCGTGGTGGAGAGTGGCGCGCCCATTCTCCTGGTCGGGGAGGGCGCGCAAAACCGGGATGCGTTGCACGGTCGCACACAGCACCTGCGGATCTCGCTGCGGATTTTCGCGGCGCAGCTGCCGCAGGCGGCGGATCCCAACGGTTACCAGCGGCTCTGGGCTTCCTTCGAGCGCAAGGCCCGCGCGGCGCTCGATGCGCGTTTGCAGGCGGCGACCGAGATGTTTGAGGGACGCGCGGCGTGGCTGCTGGCGCAGCATTTGCCGGCGGAGACGCCCGTGTTCATCGCGAACAGCATGCCGGTCCGCGACGTGGAATATTTCACGGCGCCGAACGACCGGCATCTGCGTCCGCTTTTCAACCGCGGGGCGAACGGCATCGACGGCACGCTCTCGACCGCGCTCGGCATCGCGCACGGCGGCCGGCCGGCGGTGTTGCTTACGGGTGATCTCGCCCTGCTGCACGATACGAATGGATTTTTGCTGCCTCCGAAATTGAGCGGGTCGCTCACGATCGTGCTGATCAACAATCGCGGCGGCGGAATCTTTGAGCATCTGCCGGTGGCGGAGTTCGACCCGCCCTTCGAGGACTTTTTCGCGACGCCGCAGCACGTCGATTTTGCGAAACTGTGCGCCGCTTACGGCATTGCGCACACCATGGTGCGCGACTGGGCGCACTTCATCGAACTCACGAGCGCGTTGCCCGCCGGTGGCATCCGCGTGCTGGAAGTGCGGACGAATCGCAAACGCGACGCCGAGATGCGGAAACAGATGTTTGCAGAGCTGGCGGCGGCGCTCGGCTAGGGCGCGGCATCTCCGAAGTGAGGGACGGCTTTCCTGTCGGATTATGAAATCGGAATCCGTGAGCCCGCCTTAAGGGGCACAAAGAGGCGGGCCACAGATCCGTCCTATTCCCGCCGCGTGCTACAGGTACGCGGCGATTTCGGGGAGAAAGGGCGAAGAGGAAAACTGGCCGTCGTGGCGAATGATCCGGCGGTTTGCGAGGGAGGCGATCGCGTCGATCGCGGCGTCGCCGGCGGCAAGCAGGTCGGTGCTCGGCAGCGCGCGATGGAAAATCCAGTTTTTAAAATCGTCCTGGATGAAATGCAGTTCGAGCAACGGATCCTGGACGACCGACGCCAGCTTGAGCGCGGCGCGGCGAACCGACTCCGGCACCGCTTCATCCGAGTCCGCGTGGATGACGTTTTCGGCGATGATCAACAAACGGTTCCGGGGGAAAACCGAGGGAGTTTCATCGGCTTCTTCGTCCATCGCTTCATCGCGAAACGAGAACGACGGCGATGGCACGCTGAATCCGGCGGCCGCGGCGAGCGAGAGCCACTCCATCGGACGGCGCCAGTTTCCGTTCAGCCCGTGGCCGCCGGGGGAGTTGAGGATCAGGCAGTCGGTTTTCGCCAGGGCGGCGATGAGCAACGCGGCAATCTCGTGGACGGCGTACAGGTGGTCGGCGCCATGCGCAGCCGCCATCCGTGCGAAGGGGGACTGGTGAAGCCGGTTGATGACCCCGGAGACTTCGCGACTGTCGATCCAGCGGCCGTCCGCGAGCTGGAGGCGGAACCAGTTCACGCCGCGGCCGACGACGTGCTCCCAAATCTGCGCGTGACCCAGGTCGAGTTCCGTGAGACGGAGCACGGGATGAAAAGTGCGCGCGGAAAGACCGGCGGTGAGCCAGGGACCGGCAGGATCGAGGGTATTGGCGAGGACGAGCCACATGGGGAAGTTGGAGTCGAGGTGGAGAAGCCAGAACAAGTGACCCGGGCTGAAATTTGACTGGAAGCGCGGCGCTCTGGATTGACCATCCTGTCCCGGGGAACAGGTGCACCGCGCCTCCAGGTTTTAGCCCGTGACACGTGGGTAAAACGCGGGGTCGCCGCCGAATCTTTCATCTTTCTTTCGTCTATTTCGCCGGCG
Source organism: Opitutaceae bacterium (assembly GCA_036261745.1). Taxonomy (GTDB): domain Bacteria; phylum Verrucomicrobiota; class Verrucomicrobiia; order Opitutales; family Opitutaceae; genus DATAKE01. The sequence goes on along the minus strand of DATAKE010000106.1, from coordinate 66,872 downwards.
GGGAGTTTTCGACCCCGCCGCCGGCCGCTGGCGTCTAGGCAGATCAATGAAAGATTCGCTTTCCCATCTTCGTTTATAAAAAGATGGTCCTCATGGAGCGCCCCAACGCCGACGACCCCCTGCGCACGCGGGTCAGCCTGATAAACCGGGTCAAAAATCTAACCGATGACCGGAGTTGGACGGAGTTTTTCGCCCGTTATCAAAGGATCGTGCAATCGGTTGCCCGAAGCCGCGGGCTGAGCGAGCACGAGGCCGAAGATGTGATGCAGGAGGTGTTCAAGCGGGTGGCGGAGACGATCGGCCAGTTCAGCGCGGTCCCGCGTCCGGGGTCGTTTCGCAGCTGGCTCTTTCAACTCACGCGCTGGCGGGCGGACGACAAGATGCGCGAACGCGAACGCCAGATCTGGGGAAACCTCGCCACGCGATCGACCGGTGAAGCCGACCTCGATGCGACCCCCGCCGCCGGGCACGTGCAAACCCCGGAAGAGCTGGAAACGAATTTCGCGGCCGAGGCCCAGCGGCATCTCGTCGAGACGCTGTTCAAGACGATCGAGCACAGCGTCACGCCGAAACAGCTGCAGATTTTTCAACTGCTGGTGATCGACGAAACACCGGTCGAAAAAGTCGCGGAGCTTTACCAGGTCACTCCGGCGGCCGTTTACGTCATCAAGCACCGGGTCATCGCCAAGCTCCAGGCCGAGGTGAAGCGCCTGCAACTCCAACTCGACTGACGCGCACGATGAAATTGAACCGCAAATGGACGCCAGTGGATGCGAATGAAAACAAATCCCTCTTTCTGTCATTCTGAGCGCAGCGAAGAATCCGTTTGGATATCCGTGCCTCTCCAGCGCGTCGCATCTCCTGCTGGATTCTTCGCTGCGCTCAGAATGACAGGCATTTTCTTTGTCTCTTAAGCGCGTCTCTTCAATGCCCCCTCTGAAACTCACTCTTGCCCCTCTGAATTCGCGTCCATTCGCGTCCATTCGCGGTCCTCATCTGCATTGTCCTGCCTGAGGCGACCGGTAGCTCGTCCGTCCACCTGCGTACGTCAGTTCATTCATGGAAAAGCCCCCCATCATTCCGGATTTCACCCTCCTGCGCCGGATCGGCGGAGGCAGTTACGGCGATGTGTGGCTCGGACGGAGTGTGACCGGGATCTATCGCGCCGTGAAGCTCGTGGCCCGTTCCCGGTTTGCGGACGCGAGCCCGTACCAGCGGGAGTTCGAAGGCATCACGCGTTTTCAGAAAGCCGTCGGTGATCAGCCGCAGCAACTCGCGTTGCTTCACGTCGGCGAGGACGCGGCGCAAGGCCTGCTCTTCTACGTGATGGAGCTGGCGGACGACGCCATCGAGGGCACCGACATCGACCCGGCAACCTACGTGCCGCTGACGCTGAAGGAATTTTATCACCGCCGCCCCCATGTCCCGGCCGATGAGTGCATCGATATCGCCGTGAGCCTCACCCGCGCCCTCGTGGGGTTGCACGAGGCGGGCCTGATCCATCGCGACGTGAAGCCGTCGAACATCATTTTCGTGAACCGGGTGCCCAAGCTCGCCGACATCGGCCTCGTCAGCTCGTCGGAGCACACGATGACCTCGCTCGGGACCCCGGGCTACGCGCCACCGGAGGGTGGGGGCACGACGCAGGCCGACGTCTACGGTTTGGGGAAAATCATTTACCAGCTTTCGACCGGACTCGGTCCCGCTGATTTTCCGCGCCTGCCGGCCGACGCCACCAGCCGTGCGGACGTCGCGCGCCTGATGGAGCTCAACGAAGTTTTCCTGCGCGCCTGCCACCCGGAACCCGCGCAGCGCTACCAGACCGCCCAGGCGTTGCTCGACGATCTGCTCCTGTTGCAGGCGGGACGTTCGGTGAAGGAACTGATTCGCACCCGGGAACGCTTCCGCTTGTTGCGGCGGGTGAGTGTGGCGGCGGCGATCGTCGCCCTCGTGGTGGTGAGCGCGCTCGGCGTGCAGAATTATCTCACGTTGCGAAAACTTGCGGCGCAGGAAAAGACGGCGCGCGAGAAGGCGGAGGCCGACGAACGTCTCGCCCGTTATTCCGCCGATCTGCACATCGCCCAGCTCGCTTTGGCTTCCGGCGACTACGGCAACAGTCGCTCCGCCCTGCGGCGGCAAATTCCCAAGGCGGGGGAAACCGACCTCCGCGGCCCGGAATGGAATGTCCTGTGGAATAAAACCAAGGGCGATCAGCAGCGGGTCTACGGACAGATCGGCGACGCGCCGATCCGGGCATTTCGACTTTCTCCCGACGAGAAATTCATGGCGGTTCAGACCAACGCGAACGTCACCTTCCTGCTCGATCTCGCGACCGGCGCGAAACGCCAGCTGGCGGAAAACACGCAGGGTCTCGGCGACTTCACCGCGGACGGCGCGCAGCTCACCGTGGGGACGCCCGACCGCAAGGTTCGCCGCATCGAAGTGGCGACCGGACAGTTGACACCTGAGCAATCGGTTCGCGGCCGGCTCGTCGCGGCGGCGAAGGACCATCGCACGGTTCTTGTCGGCGAGTATGTGGGAAACGGTTTCGATCTTATCGGATGGGATGCAGTCGCCGAAAGAGAAACGGGGCGCTGGTCCTCCGGTCCGTGGGCGAGCCAGCTCGCTCTCACGGCGTTTGCGCTCAGTGCGGATGGCCGCCTTCTCGCCGCCTGCATCACCTGGTCCGTCGGCACGGAATGGAAGAACGAACTCGTGGTCTGGAATCTGGCCGAGGGTGCCTTGGTGGGCCGCGTGCCGGTGGCTGAACTCTACAACCTCACGTTCAGCGCTGACGCGAAACAGCTCTTCATCGCCGAATCGGAACGGCCGGCCAAGGTGCTGGCCACTGCGACGCTCCAGGTGATCGAGACATTGCCGTACGCCGGTTCGCGGCAGGCAAACGAACTGACCGCGGCCGATGCCGGGTCGCTCCTGGCGAAAAGTTCGAGCGATCACAGCATCGCCATCGCGCGTTACACGCCGGGAAACGGCGTGGCGGGCGAGGTGGTGTATCGTGGCCATGAGTCGACCGTTGTGATGTCGGCATGGTCGAAAACCGCCGAGACCCTCTGGTCGGCTTCGCTCGACGGCACGATCCGCGAATGGCGGCGCGATGCGCCTGCCATCGCGAACAGCCTCCCGATGTCGCAAGGCGACCGGCTCGGCGACGCCATCTTTTCCCCGGACGGCGCGGAACTCGCGGTATCGACGCGGCAGAATACGATCCAGCTTTATTCCAGCGCCGACCTGAGCCCGCGACAGGAAATCCCGGCGTTATTCCATCCCGTGGCCTATACTGCCAGCGGCGGCAGCCTGGCGGGGATCGACAAACAAAACCGGCTCCTTTGGTGGGACCGGGCTTCGAATACCACCCGCACGTCGAAACTCGCGATTGGCGACGATCAACGCATCAAGCAAACGTTCGCCGCGCCCGATGGGACCCTCGCAGCCATCGTGCTGACGAATGAAGAAATTCGCGTATGGGATCTCGTCGGCGACAAAGAATTGTTTGTGCTGAAAGGGCACGAAACGGAACTCCGCGTTCTGGCGATTCACCCCGCGAAACAACTCCTGGCGAGCACGGATCGCAGTGGCGTGACGAAACTGTGGTCGCTCCGCGACGGGCAACTCCTCGACACGCTCCCCACCATCACCGGTGGGGCCTACGCGCTGGCATTCAGTCCCCGAGGCGATGAGCTGGCGGTCAGTTCCTACACCGGCAGCTGGTTTCAGAGTTGGAATGTGGAAAAGCGCACGATGGGACCGAAAATCGACGGACACAGTGCGATGGTCACCCATCTGCAATGGCTCCCGGTGGCGCAGCGCTTCGTCTCCGCTTCCCGGGATGGATCGATTGGCATCTGGACACCCGATTTCCGCTACCGCCTCGCCACGCTCCAGCCGGATCCGAGGTCGGCGGCGTTAATCAGTCGGGTGCGGTTTTCCGAGGAAAGAAAAAAGGCCGCCGTGTTAATGCGCGGCGGCCTCCTGCTGATTTTCGACTACCAGTAGACTTGGGCCGGCCTGGTGTCCGATCGGGCGATTTTCTTAGCGGAGACCGCAGTCCCCATCGTCCTCATCACCCAGTTCCGCGGTGATAAATTGCTTCGCAAAAAACTGCGCGAAGGGCAGGCCGGTGATTTTCACCCAGGCGTTGGCCGGCACCACGAAACTGCCCGCGCCGTTGTAGGTCACTTTCTTCCCGCCTTTGACCTGGACGACCGCTTTGCCCTGAAGAACGGTCACCTCGAGCTGGTAGTCGTTGAAAATTTGATGGTCGGCGCCTTTCACCGAAAGCGAAACCAGGCTCAGGCGCTTGGACACCTTGTGCGTCTGCATGACTACTTCACCATCGTAACAAACGATGACCTTCATCGAGGTCTCGGGATAATTGGCGTTAATGCAGGAGTGCTTCTGTTTTTTCATCTGGATTTCTGGTTTTGGTTTACGAGCAAATTGGCCGGGAGGTTTCAGCTGTCGGTTGCGAGGTGCAAATCCACGTCGAGGTGGTCCAGCGCCTGATTGAGGTCGCTCGCGTAGGCCCAGGAATCCTGGGCCTTGCCCGTCCCCCAGAATTGCTGGCGCTCCCCGCCCCAGAGCAAGGCGAGCGGACGGTGCTGGTCGTCGTCGGTGAGGACAAGTTTGCCGCTGTCGCCCGGGCCGGCGAACGGCTGGTTTCCTTCCCCCATGATCAGATAGTTCGTGGCAAAGTGAGCGCCCGGCGTCTCGTCGTCCTGCCACTCGTAACCGTAGGCGATGATCGTGCCGCGCTCCCATCCGCGGGTCTGGCCGAGTCCGCGGACTTTCTGGCCGAGGATCGCGAGCGAATCGAGATCGAGCACGTACCTCGCTCCAAACCGGGGCAGTCCATACACACCGCTCTGCGCCAGTTTCTCCGCGTCGGGATGCAGCTCGATATAACCGCAGTCCAGCCGGTGCTTCACGGAAACGAACGACTCGAGGTCGTCCAGATCGTGCGGCGTCTTGGGTGCGGTGAGCACGGTGTGTCTCGTCACTCCGAGCAGCGGCAGCCCGGTGACATAGCTGCCGACCTTGGTCCCGACATCGCCCGAAACGTGCCAGTTGGTGAGGAGGCCGAGCTTGTTGGTTTTCCGGTGCCGCACCACGCATGCCGCCGTGCCGACAGTATTTTTGGCCCGCAGCGACATCCCGCCAATGATGCCCGGTGCGCCCGCATGGAGCGCCTTGAGGATGGTTTTGTTTTCCGCGGAAAGCGCCGGGGCCGACGGGGCGGCGTTCGGCATCCGGCCCACGATCACATCCGTGGCACAGCAGATGCCATCCGACCCGTTCAACATTCCGGAAACGACCTGGTCCGCCGCGACCTCGGCCGCCTTTTTCTTTTTCGCGAGAAAGATCAGCACGGCCGGGATGGGCTCACCCGCGGCATCCTGGTCGAAGCGGCCATCCTGTTCGCGCCACTTGTATCCCACGGCGGAGCCGAGGTAGCCGTCGAGACGGCGCAGGCGGGAGGAATGTTGACGGCGAATGGCGAGGAGTTCGCGGAGAGTCTTCGCGGTACGCATCGGGGAAAAGTGAAGCGGGGCAGGAGCGACGTGGCGTCTACAGGGCAACACGCGGGCGGTCGTCATTCAAGATCGCTTTGTGCTCCTTCGGGCCCGGGGCAATCTGAGAAATTTTTCGCATCGTGAAGCCGGGGCTGGACGATGCGTCCCTCCTTACAACTGGATCGGCAGGCCGACCTCGATGATCTGCATCGGCGGCAGCTGGTAATAGTCGCGCGCCTGGCGGGCGTTGCGGCTGAGGAAACCGTAGAAACGTTTCTGCCACTCCGGCATGCGCGCGTCTCCCCCGGTGAGGATCATCTCGCGGTTGAAATAGTAGGTCGCCTCGTTGGGCTTCAACGGCACCCCGCCATCGCGAATCCGCTGGATCAGCAGCGAAACATCGGGCGACTCCATGTAGCCGTAGCGTGCGACGCAGCGCCACACGCCTTCGCCGATGGCCCGGACCTCGAGCCGTTCCGCGTCCGGCACGTGCGGAACCTCCTCGGTGACGATGCTGAGCAAGACCACGGTTTCGTGCAGGACCTTGTTGGCCTTCACATGATGGAGCAGCACGAGCGGCGTGCCCCGCGGATTGCCCGCCATGAAAACGGCGCTGCCGCGAACGCGGGTGATGTGCTTGCTTCCCGCGATGTCCACCAGTTCGTTCTCGGTGATCTCGTTCGCGTACACCCGGCGGAAAATCTCCGTCTTGCCTGATTTCCACGTGTGCATGATCGCGAAGATTCCCGCGCCGAGCGCGAGCGGGAGCCAGCCGCCGTCGAGAATCTTGTGGAAGTTGGCGTAGAGAAACGACAGGTCGACGACCCCGAAGACCGAGCAGAGGCCGACCGCTTTCCACACCGGCCAGTGCCAGGCGCGCCGCGCGACAAAATAGAAACCGAACGTCGTCACCGTCATCGCGCTCGTCACCGCCAGGCCGTAGGCGGCCGTGAGGTTGTGGCTGGCTTTGAAGTGCAGCACGATCCCGATCGATCCGAACGCGAGCAGCGCGTTGACGAGCGGGATGTAGATCTGCCCGCGCTGCGCGGCATTGGTGTGCAGCACCTGCAGCCGCGGAAAAAAACCCAGCTGCACCGAGGAGCGAATCAAGGAAAACGTCCCCGAAATCATCGCCTGGCTCGCGATGATCGCCGCGAGCACGGAGAGAACGAGGAGGAAGAAACGGACCGGGCCGTCCGGCGCGAGGGCGAGGAACGGATTGGTGACCGCTTCCGGATGCGACAGGAGATACGAGCCCTGCCCGAAATAATTCAGCGTCAGGCCGGGCAGCGCCACGCCGTACCAGGCCAGCGCGATGGCCCGCCGGCCGAAATGGCCCATGTCGGCATAAATCGCCTCGACGCCGGTGATCGCGAGCACCACGCCCCCCAGAATCGCCGTGATCTCGAGGGGATGTTCGCGGAACAGCAGCCACGCGTAGTACGGGTTCAATGCGTGCAGCACCGAGTAGTTCTCCTTGATGTGCCAGATCCCGAGCACGCCGAGCGTGACAAACCACACCAGCATCACCGGGCCGTAAATGCGCCCGATCGTCTGGCTGCCGCGATTTTGAAACCAAAAGACACAGGCGAGCACGACGCAGGTCAGCGGAATGACGAAGGGTTCGGCTCGTGGCGCGATCAGGGTCAGTCCCTCCGTGGCCGACAGAACCGAAACCGCCGGGGTGATGACGCCCTCGCCGCACAGCATGCAGGCTCCGAACAAAATCAGCATGGTGCCGCCGCCGACGACCGTCGCTTTTCCCCCGTTGTCAATGCGGCCGCGGGCAAACAGGGCGAAGACGCCGCCTTCGCCGCGATTGTCGGCCCGGGTCACGAACGAAATGTATTTCAAACTCACGACCATCATCAGCGACCAGAAGATCAGGGAGAGGACTCCCAGCACGGCGGTCTCCGTCACCATCACCTGCAGGCGCTCGGGCGCGGTCACCTCGAGGAGGCGGGCCTGCGTCGCGTCCAGCATCACGTTGCTCCCGTCGACCACGTGATATTTCTGCGCCAGGTACTTGATCGAGTCGCGCAGGGCGTACAGCGGACTCGTTCCGATGTCGCCAAACACGACGCCCAAGGCAGCCAGCGCAAGCGCAGTTTGGGCATGGGGTTTGACCGGCGTGTCGGTTTCGCTGCTCATTAAACCCGCGAGTGTCTGGCAAGGGACCGGGGCGTCCAGCTGTTTCAATGCGTAGCAAAATTCGGTTTGAAACGTCCGAGGCGATCATCGACGCAACTGCCGGGACCGCCCGCGCCCGGTGCGTGACAACGAACGCAAAACTTCCCACGCTCCGCGCCATGATTCCTGAATGGCGGGTTGCCAAGACCTACACGGACATTCTCTACCACAAGGCGGACGGCATCGCGAAGGTGACGATCAACCGTCCTGAAAAACGCAACGCGTTCCGGCCGGAAACGGTCTCGCAGATGTTCGATGCGTTCAGCGATGCGCGCGAAGACACGTCGATCGGCGTCGTGCTGCTGACCGGCGCGGGTCCGCACACCGACGGAAAATATGCCTTTTGCGCGGGTGGGGACCAGAGCGTGCGCGGGCATGCGGGTTATGTGGGCGACGATGGCGTGCCCCGGCTCAACGTCCTCGATCTTCAAAAACTGATCCGCTCGATGCCGAAGGTCGTGATCGCGCTCGTCGCCGGCTACGCCATCGGCGGCGGGCATGTGCTGCATGTGGTGTGCGACCTGAGCATTGCCGCCGACAATGCGATCTTCGGGCAGGTGGGGCCGCGCATGGGCAGCTTCGACGGCGGTTTCGGTTCGAGTTATCTCGCGCGCGTGATCGGCCAGAAAAAGGCGAGGGAGATCTGGTACCTCTGCCGCCAGTATGGAGCGAAGGACGCGCTCGAGATGGGTTTGGTGAACACGGTCGTCCCGGTCGCGCAACTCGAGACGGAGGGCGTGACGTGGGCGCGGGAGATTTTAAACCACAGCCCGCTGGCGATCCGGCTGCTCAAGAGCGGATTCAACGCCGAGCTCGACGGCCAGGCCGGCATCCAGGAACTGGCGGGCAATGCGACGCTGCTTTACTACATGAGCGAGGAGGCGAAGGAATTTCACTCGGCCCAGCGCGAGAAACGGAAACCGAACGCCCGCAAATATCCGTGGCTGCCGTAGCGCCGCGCAGTTCCGAAGTTGCAGGAGCGGCTTTACGCCGCGACCGGCTTGGGCGTTTTTCCGCGAAACAACCAGCGGACGTCGCGGCGTAAAGCCGCTCCTACAGCGCCGCCGGGGGGAAGTCGGAGCGCACGTAAAGCTCCTCCACTTTTTTCCGCGCCCACGGGGTGCGACGCAGGAACTGCAGGCTCGATTTGATGCTCGGGTCGAAATTGAAGCAGCGGATGTCGATCATCCGGCCGAGTTCAGCCCATCCGTAGTGTTCGACGAGGCGCGTGAGAATTGTCTCCAGCGTGAGGCCGTGGAGCGGGTCTTTGGACGGGCGGGGTGTCATTCCTTTCGCGGATGATCACCGGGCGGCGTGCGATGCGCACGCGAAAATCTCCTAGACCGCCCTGGCCATCGCCTCGACGGCTTCAAGCGTTACGACCTTCTCGATGTCGAGGAGGGTCTTCACCTGGCCCTTCACCTTGGCCATGCCCATGAGATATTCCGTGTTGAGCTTCGCGCCGAAATCGGGGGTCGGTTCGATCTCCGCGGCGGTCAGGGTCACGACTTCCTCGACGCTGTCGACGATGAGGCCCATGTGGACCGTCTGTTCGTTGAGCAGTTTGACCTGCACCACCACGATGCACGTGCGGTCGCCGAATTCGGCCTTCAGTCCAAATTTAACGCGGAGATCCACCACGGGAATCACCCGGCCGCGCAGATTGATCACGCCCTTCACGAACGCCGGCAGTTGCGGCACATGGGTGATTTTCTGCATGCGGATGATTTCGCGCACCTTCAGCACGCCGATGCCGTAGGCTTCGTTGTCGAGCACGACCGTGAGATATTTTCCCGGCAGGGCGGTGGGGGTGGCAGTGGCGATGGCACTCATGAAAAAATGGGTTCTGTGGCGGAAAACAACACGCCAACAGGGTCAATCGGCCGAAGCGCGCGGGACTTAAGGCAAAAACCCGCTGTGCGAAACTGGTTAAGAAACGGTCTGGTGAGACGAAACAGGAGCGGACCACTTCGGTTTCATGCCTTTATCCCCGGACTCATACCAGGCGTTGGACGACGCCATCAGCCGCCTCGCCACCGAATCCATTCTCGCGCAACCGGGAGCGGACGAAGGGCTCGTGCCGGCTTACAGCTTGCTTGGTGATTTGCGGAATTTTTGCGCGGACGAACCCGCGCTGGCGGAGCCGCTCGCCGCGCTGCATGCGCAGTTCGAAGCCCACCTCGATGCCGCCAAGCCGTTCGACGCCGAACTCATCCACGCGTTGTCCCAGCTGCTCCAGTGGCTGCCGGGTGCGGTTGAAGCCAGCAAGGACGGGCTCGCGATTCCCCTGGCGACACCGATCGCTGCCGCCGCTCACACGCGGGTGGTGGAGGAACCTGTTTCCGAAGAACCCCCGTCGTACGGGGATGAGATGTTGAATCTTCATCTCGAGGATAATCAGGAACTGCTGGTGGAATTTCACGGGGAGGCCGTCGAGCATCTTCAGCAAATCGAGGCGGCGCTGCTCGTGCTCGACCAGCAGCCCGACAACCCCGAGGCCCTCAATTCGATCTTCCGCTCCTTCCATACGATCAAGGGGAACGCCGGTTTTCTCGGTCTCGCGCCGATGCAGGCGCTCGCGCACGAAGTGGAGTCGCTCCTCGACCTGGCCCGGAACCGGAAGCTGCGGCTGAACGCGGCCATCATCACGGAAATTTTGCGGAGCCGCGACGCGTTGCAGTCGCTGACCCAGCAGGTCGGCCGCGCTCTCGAAAACGGACGTCTTCCCAGCCAGATCGTGCCCGTGAGCCACCTCATTTCCGCGGTGAAGAAACTCGCGGAGGAAGCCGGGGAGGCCGAGGTTCGCCGCTCCGAATCCCAAGCGCCGTTTCCGCCGCCTCCGGTGGTCGAACGCATCGAAAGCGCCAGTACGCACACGCCGGTCGTCGCCGCGATCATCGCCGAGGTCGGCGCGGAAGCGGTGGCGGCGGCGTCCGCCAAAATCGCCAGCGCGACGGTTCGCGTAAACACCGACAAGCTCGACTCGTTGATGGATGTCGTCGGCGAACTGGTGATCGTGCAGGGCCAGCTGGTGGAAACCGCGCGACAGCTCGCCGGTGGCCCGACCTCGGCGCTGCAGCGGAATGTCGCCCAGCTGAACCGGATCACGAAGGAATTGCAGCGCACCGCCATGGCGCTCCGCATGATTCCGATCAAGCCGACCTTCCAAAAGATGGAGCGTTTGGTGCGCGAGCTCGCCCGTGATTTCGGAAAGAAGGTTCACTTTGTCACCAGTGGCGACGAAACCGAACTCGACCGCACGGTCGTCGAGGAGATCGGCGACCCGCTGGTTCACATGGTGCGGAACGCCCTCGACCACGGGCTGGAATCCCCCTCGGCCCGCGTGATGTCGGGAAAGCCCGAGAGCGGCACGCTGGAACTCCGGGCCTACCACGAAAGCAGCGACATCGTCGTCGAACTGCACGACGACGGCCGCGGCATCGATCCCGAGCGCATCTTCAAAAAGGCCGTCGAGAAGCAGCTGATCGCGCCCGACACCGTGCTCACGCGCGACGAGATCTTCTCCCTGCTTTTCACCCCTGGATTTTCCACGGCGGAAAAAGTCACGGCAGTTTCGGGTCGCGGCGTCGGCATGGACGTCGTGAAACGCAACATCGAGAAGCTCCGCGGCAAAATCGAGGTCACCTCGGAAGTGGGGAAGGGATCCACCTTCAAAATCAAGCTGCCGCTCACGATGGCGATCATCGACGGGCTGGTGGTGCGCGTGGGGACCGACCGGTTTATTTTGCCGACAAATTCCGTCCAGCGGGCGCTGCGCCCGAGCCGCGAAAACATTTCCCTCGTGCATGGCCGGGGCGAAGTGCTCGACCTGCGCGGCCGGCTGATCCCGATTCACCGGTTGCACCAGCGCTTCGGAATCGCGCACGACGCCGAGCATCCCTCGGACGGCATCGTCGTCATCGTCGAACATTCCGGAAAAATCTCCGCGTTGCTGGTCGACGAAATGGTCAGCAAGCAGGAAGTCGTGATCAAAAATCTGGGCGCCTTCATGCAGAACCTTCCCGGCGTGGCCGGAGGTGCGATTCTCGGCGATGGCAACATCGCCCTGATCCTCGACCCCGCTTCGCTGCTGAGCGCCGCGTGAGTGTCACCTGTTAGGTGACACTTCGCCCGGGAGAGTGAGAGACCCGCGGGCCCGGCGCCCGCGTTTCCCAAGTTTAAGAAACCTGCACCGCCGCGCGTGAGCCACCGGCGATCGGGGCGGTTTCGTGATTCTGGACGATGTAGTCGGCGACTTGACTGAGCGGGATCTGCCGGCTGGCGGCGCCATTTTCCCAGGCGGCGCGCGGCATGCCGTACACGGCGCAACTCGCCTCATCCTGCGCGAAGGTGGTCGCCCCGGCCTTGCGCAGATTGAGCAGGCCTTCGGCGCCGTCTTTTCCCATTCCCGTCAGGATGCCGCCGAGCGCATACGGAGCGGCGCCGGCTTCGACGGCCGATTTGAAGAGGAGATCGATGGCGGGCCGCTGGTGCCAGACGGGCGGGCCGCTGACGATGCGCACCTGGTAGTGGTCGCTGCGCCACTGGAGCAGCATGTGGAAATTTCCCGGTGCAATCAGCGCGACTCCCGGAACGAGCCGGTCGCCATCGGCGGCCTCCCGCACTTCAAACGCCGTCTCTTGGGAAAGACGGTCGGCAAAACTCTTGGAGAACACCGGCGGAATGTGTTGCACGATGGCGATGCCGGGGAGGCCGGCCGGAAGCTGGGTCATGATTTCCCGCAAGGCCTCGGTGCCGCCGGTCGAAGCGCCGAGGAGGATGACCTGCCGGTTCGTCGCCAGACGCGTGAGCGGACGGCGGGCGGCGGACTTCACCAGCCGCGAGGCATGCGGGCGCCCGCGGCGGATGCGGGCATGGGCCGTGGCCTTGATGCGGGCGATGAGTTGTGGCGCGAGTTCGGAGAGGGCGGTGACGTCCGCGGGTTTTCCGAGGACATCGAAAGCGCCGAGCTGCAGCGCTTCCATCGCGTAGGCGGAGCCGCGCTGCGTGAGCGAGCTCATGATGATCACCGGCAGGGGACGCTGCTCCATCACGATGCGGAGAAAAGTGAGTCCATCCATGCGCGGCATTTCCAAGTCGAGCGTGAGAACGTCGGGATTCAGCTCCTTGATCTTGTCGCGCGCCACGTAGGGATCGACGGCGGTGCCGACGACTTCGATTTCGGGATCTCCCCTCAGGGCATCGGTGACGAGCTTTCGGACGACGGCAGAGTCATCGATGATCAAAACGCGGATGGGACGATTAGGCATGGGAAGTTGGGCTGGAAGGCCGTTGATAAATGGCGGGACGGACAATTTGCAGGGAATGATGGATGCCGGTGAGGCTTTCGGAATGACCGACAAAAAGATAACCGCCCGGCACGAGCCGCCGGGTGAGCCGGGCGACCAGTTCCTCACGGGTGGCGCGATCGAAATAGATCATGACGTTCCGGCAGAAAATCGCGTGGAGCCGTTCGGCGAACGGCGGTTCCTGATCGAGCAGGTTCAGTTGATGAAATGACACGCGTTCGCGCAGGGCGGCCTTGACGCGGTATTTTCCCTCCTGCGGTCCGAAGCCGCGTTGAAAATGTTTCCGGACGACTTCAGGCGCGAGGCGTTTCACCGCGTCCGCGGAATAGATGCCGCGTTCGGCGCGTTGCAGCACGACGCGGGAAATATCGGACGCCTCCACCTGCCACTCCCACTCGGGGAGACAGCCCGACAGGGTCATCGCGATGGAGTACGCTTCCTCGCCCGACGATGACGCCGCGCTCCAGACGTGAAAACGCGTCCAGTGCGCCGTGCGCGCCCGTGCCTGCATTTCCGGGACGACGCGATCGCGCAGAAAATCGAAGTGCACGCTCTCGCGAAAGAAGAACGTGTGGTTCGTCGAAATGACATCGATGAGGTTGGCGAGCTCTTCGCTCGCGTTCGGCGTCTGGAGAAACCGGCAGTAGTCGCCGACGGTGCCGAGTTTGGTCGCGCGCAAGCGCTGGCCAAGACGCGCGGATACCAAATCGCGTTTATCCTTGGTCAGATTGATGCGACTGCGTTGGTAAACGAGGCTGCGGATGAACTCGAACTCGCTGTCCCTCATTGAAAAGTTGAGGGGGTTATCGGCCCGTTTCCCCCGAGAATGAAGGGGTAAAAAATTTGCCGGTTCCGGCAGATAAGGCCCCGGCAGAATTTGCCGGTGAGGGGTGGGCAAAGAGGGGCTGAAAATGGCTCGTGAAGTTTAGTCGTATGGGGACCAACCTGTTAGATCTCATTTGAGGCCCGTGGCACCGGCTTTGCTTAATGTCGGCTCATGATCGCCTCCCATTCGCTCGCCGAAGCCCCCCGGTCGACCCGATCCACCCGCCTGTCCGGCGCGAGCGTCCGCTCTCCTCAATCGTCCCGCTGCCGCGTCCGCGGTGGTGAAAAACAAGTAACCGTTCAGTTGCCTCCTATGACCACCGCCACCCTGTCCCGCGTGGACTCCGCCCCGACCACCGCTTCCTGGAACGCCACCGACGCCAACCTGGGCGCCCTCAGCGAAAACGAACTGATCGAGCGCTATCTCCCGATCGTTCGTAGCGTCGTCAATCGCATCAAGCTGAACGTCCCGGCCCACGTCGACGCCGACGATCTTCACAGCGTGGGAATCACGGGCCTCATCGCGGCGGTTCGCAAATTCGATCCTGACCAGGGAAACACTTTTGCCAGTTACGCCGCGATGCGCATCCGCGGCGCCATCCTCGACGAACTGCGTCGCATGGATTGGTGCCCGCGCCGCGCTCGCGCGCGTTCCCGCAAACTCAAGACGGCGATCAACGACGTCGAGCAGAAGGTCGGACGCGTCGCCACGGACCAGGAGGTCTCCGCCGCGCTCGGTCTGAATGCCAAGGAATACGCCAAGTGGGTCGAGGAGGCGAAACCCGTCACCTTCATTGCCATCGATCAGACGACCGATGGCGACGAAGGCGCGGGCGCATCGCTTCACGAGCTGCTGGCCGATGACAGCGACGTCACCGGTCGCGAGAATCTGGAAAAAGCCGAGCTGCTGCAGCTGCTCGCGCAGCGGATCAGCGAGCTGCCTGAGATTCCGAGAAAGGTGCTCGCGATGTACTATTTCGAAAACCTGCGGCTCGCCGAAATCGCGGCCGTTTTCGGCCTCACCGAGTCGCGCATCTGCCAGATTCACGCGCAGTCGATCCAGGGTCTCCGCACTTTCATCCAGCGCGTGCGCGACCGCTGATCCGTCGCGCTCCGGCGCTTCTTCCCCGTCTTGCCAAAGTCCACCTGAACCCGGCTTTGCGACCGACTGATTTTCCAACCTTAACTCAGCCACTGCTGCCACGTCCGGTCCGATGAACGCCCGCTGGGAACAGATTGCCGAATGTCTCCGCGAAGAGATCGCGGAATACGGCGGGTTGTTGCACCTCTTCGAAGTGCAGCAGCAGGCGCTGACCTCGCGCGACCCGGCTGCCACTCTCCGCCATGGCAACGGCATCAACGCCATCGCCCGCAAGCTCGCGGAGTGTCGTTCGCGTCGCGACAAAGTGGTCGACCACTTTGCCGCCAAACATGGTTTTCCGCCCGAGACCCCCGTGCTCTCGCTGCTCCCGTTCATCAAGGCGGATGCCCGGCCGCTGCTGAAGGCGCTCGTTGACGAGACCAATCACCTTTTGCGCCGCGTCCGGCGCGCCAGCCGCCGCAACCACACGCTGCTGACCGGCGCGGCCGTGCTGCAGCAGGAAACCCTTTCGCTGCTCCGCGCCAGCGCGGTGCCGAAACCGAATTCACGCGGCAACGCGGGATCGGAGCATCATTCTGCGCTTCGCGCCGCGGGCTGATTTCCGCAGGCGGAAAACGCCGGGCGGAGTTACGGCACCGCTAATCGCCGGCTTGGTTGGGATGCAGGGACCGATTCACCGCCTGCGCGAGCTCGTCCGCGGTAAACGGCTTGGCCAGCAGCTGCACCCCGCCCAGCTCGTCGAGCGCCGCGGAGGAGATTTTTGAAAAGTAGCCCGACATGATCACCACCGGCAGATCGGGCCGCGACTTGCGGAGCGCGGCCGCGAGCTCGATGCCTTGCATGCCCGGCATGGTCTGGTCGGTGAGCAGCAGCTGGATCGGCTGGTTTCCCTTGGAAATCGTTTCGAGGCATTGCGCGGCGGAAGTGAAGAAAACGGCTTTGTAGCCTTTGCCTTCGAGCGCGAGTTTCGTGCAGCTGCCGACGATTTCCTCGTCATCGACGACGCAGATGAGCTCGCCGGCTCCCCCGGGCGCGGACATGAAACTCGTGATCGCGGCCGGGTTCTCCGCCTCGGCGGCCGGCAGATAGATGTGAAACGTCGAGCCCACTCCGACTTCGCTCTCCACCGTGATCGCTCCGCGGTGGGCCCGGACGATGCCGTGCACCACGGCGAGTCCGAGGCCGGTGCCTTCGCGGGTGTTTTTGGTGGTGAAGAAAGGCTCGAAGATGCGTCGCATGGTCGTCGCATCCATTCCGTGTCCCGAATCGGCGACGGAGATCCGCACATACTTCCCCGTCGCGACGCCGC
This sequence comes from Opitutaceae bacterium, assembly GCA_036261745.1. Lineage (GTDB taxonomy): Bacteria > Verrucomicrobiota > Verrucomicrobiia > Opitutales > Opitutaceae > DATAKE01. Next base: position 50,606 of record DATAKE010000106.1, on the reverse strand, counting down.
CGAGTTTTGTGCTCTGCTCGACTGTGAGTTGCTCGGCGTGCAGGGAAATCCGGACGGTGCCGCCCTTGGCGCGCATGGCGTGCGCGGCGTTGGAGCCGAGGTTGAGAATGACCTGGTGGATCTGGGTGGCATCGGCCAGCACGCGGAAACCTTCGGCGCCCACTTCAGCTTCGATCGCGACCGTGGTGGGGATGGTGGCGCGGAGAAAACGACGCGCCTCCTCGATCACGAGGGGGAGATCGACGGGGCCGTGTTCAATGCCACCCGTCTGCCGGCCGAAGGTGAGAATTTGATCGACCAGCTCCCGGGCGCGCAGGCTCGCGTTTCGCGCTTCGAGGAGGAACGCGTGGGCGGGGTGGTTCGCGTCGATCGAATCGGTGGCGAGCTCGTGATAGCCGATGATTCCCGTGAGCAGATTGTTGAAGTCGTGCGCGATGCCGCCGGCGAGCGTGCCGAGCGTTTCCATTTTCTGGGCCTGGAAGAGTTGTTCCTCGAGACGGCGGCGGGAATCTTCGCTCTCATGCCGGGCGGTGATGTCCTGCATCGCCCCGAGCACCGAAACGGTGCGGCGGTCGTGCGCGTCGGGTTTTCCGAGAACGCGCACCCAGATCCGACGGCCTTTGGCGGAGGTGGCGGGCAGTTCCAAATCGAACGAGGCGCCGCTGGCGCGCGCGGCGCGCAAGGCCGTTTCCAGGGTGGCGCGCGCATCGGCCGGGAAAAGTCGGAGCATCGCCGGCAAGGTGGGGGAGAAGTCCGGGGGGAGTTCGAACACCTGGTTGACAACTCCGGACCACGTGAGCTGGTCGGATGCCAGCTCCAGCTCCCAACCGCCGATCTGCGCGAGCTGGCTGACCTGCGCGGCGAGTTCCTCCATGCGCCGGAGTCTTTGCTCGAGTCGCTTGCGCTCGGTGATGTCCGTGTGCGTCCCGGCCATGCGGAGCGGACGCCCGTCCACCGTGCGGGCGACAACCTTGCCGCGATCGAGAATCCATTTCCATTCGCCGTTTTTGGCGCGGAGCCGGAGTTCCTGCTCGTAGAATGGGCTGCGTCCCGCGAAGTGCTCCTCGAGCGCGTGCGCGTTGAGCGGAATATCGTCGGGATGAGTCAGCTGGCGCCAGCCTTCGAGCGTGTAAGGCGCCTCGATCGGCTCGAGCCCGAGCATGCTCGCCCAGCGTTCGTCGTGAAACACGCTTCCGGTTTGGACGTTCCAGTCCCACACGGCGTCGTTGGTGCCTTCGATCGCGAGCTGCCAGCGCTCCTCGGCGAGTTTCAACGCTTCGATCATCTGGGTCTCGGCCGTGATGTCGCGGTTGAGCCCGACGAAGCGGAGCGGCGTGCCTTTGCTGTCGCGCTGCAAATAGCCGTGGGCCTCGATGTGCCGCACCGAGCCGTCGGGATGCACGATCCGGAATTTGGTGTCGTAGCGGGGCACGTCGCCCGCGACCACTTTCAGCGACAAGTCAGTCGCGGCCTCGCGGTCGTCCACATGGAGGCTTTGTTGCCAGAGATCGCGTCTTCCGTCGAAAACCTCCGGCGGCACGCCGTAGATCTGGAACATGCGGTCATCCCAGGTGATTCGCTTGGTGGGAATCTCATATTCCCAGACGCCGTAGTTCGATGAACTGAGCGCGAGCTTCAGGCGTTCGTTGAGCGAGGCCATTTGCAGCGTCGCCTCGCGATCGGCGGTGATGTCGCGGCACGTGCCGGTGAGGCTGACGAGCCGGCCTTGTTTGTCGCGCTGGGCCAGTCCGCGGGCCTCGAGGAAACGAACCGTGCCGTCGGCCCGGCTCAGGAGGCGGAAGGCAAATTCCAAGTCGTCGCCCTCGGCGATGATCGCGTTGAACTGGCCGACGGCGCGCGCGCGGTCCTCGGGGTGCACGTCGCGGGCCCACTCGTCAAACGTGCCGCCGAAGAGCTCCGGTTTCACGCCGTGAATCTGCAGCATCCGCTGATCCCACAGAAATTTCCGGCCGATGTGATCCCATTCCCACACGCCCAGCTCCGCGGCCCGCGTGGCGATTTCGAGTCGCTGGTTCAAGGTCTGGAGACGCTGTTTCGCCAGCCGTTCCTCGGTGATGTCGATCTGGATGGAAACGAAATTGATGACGCGGCCCGTGCGGTCCCGCACCGGCTCGAGGTCCACCACCGCCCAGTAGGGACGCCCTCCCTTGGCGTAGTGCAGGATTTCCACCTTGCAGGTTTCACCCCGGCGCACCGCCTGGCTCAGCTGGTTCGCCACCGCGACATCCGTGCCGGAGCCCTGCAAAACCTGGCCGGGCTGCTTCCCCTTGATCTCGGCCAGCAGGTAGCCCGTGAGACGCTCGAAGGCGCCGTTGCACCATTCGACGCAGCCCTCCGCGTTGGCAATGACGACACTGTTGGTGGTGTGATTGGCGACGAGGGCGAGACGGGCGTTCGACTCGGCGGCGGCGCTCAATCCGGTGTTGGCCTCGTGCAGTTCGCGGGTGCGTTGCGCGACCATTTCCTGCAGCTGGGCCGCCTGCTGTTCGAGGCGGGCGGTGAGTTCGCGCCGCTCGCGGTCGGCGTTTTCGCGCCATTCGTCCTGACTGACGGCGGCACCCGCGGAAAACAACGTGATCACAAAACCGCACACGATCATCACGCTCGCGAGCAGCAGGACGCCGTCGTTGAGCCGGACGACATCGTTCAGAACGAGAAGAATGAACAGCCGGCTGACCACCGCCGGCACCAGCACCGCGCCAAAGAACAGGCGCCGCGCCAGCATGCCTGACGCGGTTGGCGCAAAAAACAGCCGGACAAACTTATCCTCCGGCCGCGCGAGAATTGCCCCGATGCCCAGCACCAGCGACCCGAGCGAAACGTGCAAGCTGAGCAAATTCTGGCGCGCGGTGGCTTCCGCGGGCGGGAAAGAAAGCGTAAAAAAGGCCGCCGCGGCAAAGGAGACCACCAGCCCCGCCAGCCAGAGGGAAACCGGCTGTTGCGCCCGGCTTTTTCCCTGGGCCAGCGCCATCAACGCCAGCGCAAGCAGCGCCAGCACCACTTCCGTGTGAGGGAAGGCATTTCCAGGTGCGCCGGGAATCCGGCCAGTCACAAACGAGACAATCGACGCGATCGCGACCCCGAACATGACCAGCGCACACCCTGCGCCCAGGCGGGGAAAGCGCCCGCGGTAGGCGAGGCAAAGCGACGCTCCGCCAAGCAGAAAACAAAGTGCCGGTCTCCCTTCCATGGGGGACGGCTCGGGGTGAAACCAACGCAAAAGATCGACCCCCCACGCCCATCCCAGCAGTGCCAGCAGTCCCACCCCCCCCACCACGATGCCGGCAATCCCAGCTGCACGGCGCAATTTCTCGTCAAGAGACGTCGGCATAAGCAGAAGGGAGACAACTCCGGGGTCCGGAGCAATGCGAATGATTGTCAGCGATCTGTGAAGGCGCGACGGCCCGGAGAATCCGCTCAACTCGCCGGGCAGGGGGCCGATGACCTCCTTGCGGCTCATGTCGCTTATGAAACGCCTTGTCTATTTTCTGGTCGGTCTGGCCTTCACGGTGCCCGCATTGGCGGACTCCAAGGAACCGCCTGTACCGGTGCGGACCGTTTCACCGGCGTATCCCGAGGCGATGCGCCGCAGCGGGGTTTCGGGTGTCGTCCAGGTGAGCTGCTTGATCGACGAGCGCGGCCAGGTTCTCGAACCGCGCATCGAGCGGTCGTCCGAAATCTCCTTCGAAAAGCCCGCTCTCGAGGCTTTGAAGAAATGGAAATTCAAACCCGCGAAACAAGACGGCGCGCCCATCGCCATGCGTGTTTCGATCCCCATCAAGTTCGTCTACAGCGAGTGACGACTCGTCCCCCGCCATTCCCAACGCGCGAAGTGTCCATCCCCGCAATGCACAATCTCACCATCGGTAAGAAGATCACCCTCGGGTTCGGTCTGTTGTTCGCCCTCCTCGCCATCGTTGCCGTGATCGCCTACACGTCGCTGGGCGTCGCGGGCCGCCGGTTCACGCTTTTTGCCGACAGCGCCCAGGAGACCTACATCGCCGCCTCGCTCGAGCTCTCGATGCAGGACATGAAGCTCCAGCTCACGGAATTTTTGACCACGGGCTCGGCCCAGGACATCGCCGACGTGGAGGCCGCGAAACGAAAACTCGAGGCCGAACTCGACAGCGCCGCGAAACTCACCGCGGACACCGACCGGGCCAAGGAAATCGCGAAAGCCCGCGAACTGCTCGCCGCCTATCACGCCGCCTTCACCGATCTCGTCGCGAACCACAATGCCCGCGCCGCCCTGCAGGCGAACGTGCTCAATCCGCAGTCCAAGATCATCGCCGAGGGGCTGAATCAAATGCTCGCCCAGGCGAAAACGCAGGGCGACATGAACGCGGCGTTTCACATTTCAAACGGACTCCAGGCCTTCTTCGAGTCGTCCAGTCTCGTGAATTCCTTCCTGCTGATCTTCGACCCGGTCAAAGCGAAGGGCGCCCGCGAAGCCATCGCCGTCACCGTCGCCCAGATCCAGCGCATGGAGAGCGACCAGGTCGAAATGGAAAAACTCGACGCGAGCCTGAAGGACGAGCCGAAGAAGGCGCTGCTCTCCTCCCTCCTCCAAGCCGCCGCCGCCTACACCGACGGTCTGGACCAGGTCGTGGTCGGACTGCAGGCGCGCAACCAGATCCTTTCCGCCCGCATCAACCGGCTCGCACCCGATTTCACCGCGACGCTCAGCAAGGTGAAGGCCTCCGTGCACAATTTTCAGCGTGACCTCGAGAACCGCACCCGGACGGAACAGCGCCACAACGAGGTGATGGTGCTCAGCATCACGACCGCCGGCATCCTCCTCGGCATCCTGCTCGCATCCTTCATCATCCGCGGCGTCTCCCGCGGCATCACGGCGGTCGCCGCGCGACTCGCGACCGAATCCGACAAGGCCAAGGAGTCCGCCGCGCAGGTTGCCTCCGCGAGCCAGTCGATGGCCGAGGGCGCCTCGCAACAGGCCGGCTCCCTGCAGGAGACGAGCGCTTCGCTGCACGAGATGGCGAGCATGACGCAGCGCAATTCCGAAAACGCCCAGAACGCGAAGACCCTCGCCAACCAGGCCCGCCAGACCGCCGACGCCGGCGCCGCGGAAATGGAGCAGATGAAATCCGCGATGGGCGCGATCAAGGGCTCCAGCGTGGAAATTTCCAAGATCATCAAGACGATCGATGAAATCGCCTTCCAGACGAACATCCTCGCGCTGAACGCGGCGGTCGAGGCGGCCCGCGCCGGCGAGGCCGGCCTGGGCTTCGCGGTCGTCGCCGATGAAGTGCGCAATCTCGCCCAGCGCTGTGCGGGCGCCGCGCGCGAAACGGCCGAAAAAATTTCCGCCTCCACCGAGAAGAGCGAGCAGGGCGTCCGCATCAGCGAGAAGATGGCCACAAACCTTTCCGCCATCGTCGACAAGACCCGCCAGCTCGACGAACGCATCGGCGAAATCGCGCAGTCTTCACACGAGCAGAGCGAAGGCATCAGCCAGTTGAACAGCGCCGTCGCGAGCATGGACAAGATCACGCAGGACAACGCCGCCCTGGCCCAGCAGTCGGCCTCGGCCTCCGAGGAGATGAAGGAGCAGGCGGAAAGTGTGCGGGCCGCCGTCGGCGAACTGATGCGCATGGCCCACGGCACGGGCTCGGAGTCGCGGACGCTCACTCCGCCCCAGAAACTTTATTCGGCGCGGGCCAGCTCGCTCATGACCCCGAAACTCCGGGGCCGTTACCAGAACGGCTCCCATGCGAACGGAAATGGCATGACGAACGGCACCCATGGCCACCGGAACGGCCATGCGGCGAACGGCGTTTCCAGTTCGGTCGATGACCTCTCCTTCAAAGACGAAGCATAAAGCAGCGGCGATGGCGGCGGTTTGGGTCCGACGTTTTGCGGAAACGGGGCTCAAGAGATGCCCCGGGGTTCCGATTGATTCATCGGCGGCCGGTCCACGCATCCGGCTGCCTTCTCCCTCATGAGTTCCGCGCCCCGCGACGTAAAATCCCTGCTGTTGCTTCCCGGTTTCGCCTTGTGCGCGGGAGCGATCGGCTGGACTGGCCACGCGGTCATCGGTTCCACCGGATCGTCCGGCGCGTCCTGGCTTTTCGGTGGCGGAGTCGCGGCCTTCGCCGCCGCGGGAATTGCGCTGGCCTGGAGCCGTTCGGCCAAGGGTCCGGCCGGGTCCACGGAAGATTTCGCGAAGCTCTCGCAGGTGGCGATGAACACCACGCACGCGGTCCTCATTACGGATCCCGGCGACAAGGTGATCTGGATCAATCCCGCTTTCACCACGATGACGGGCTACAAGCTCGAGGAAGTCCTGGGCAAGACACCGAGGGAATTTTTGCACGGGCCCGAAACCAACCGCCAGACGGTCGTCGCCATGAGCGAGAACGTTTCCCGGCGGACGGGTTTCGACGCCGAGGTGGTGAATTACGACAAGGGCGGTCGTCCCTTTTGGGTTCACGTGCGCGGCGATCCGGTCTTCGACGAGCGCGGCCGGCTGTTGCGCTACGTCGCGGTGCAGTCGGACGTCACGAAGCGCCGGCAGCGCGAAATGCTCAACCAGGGTGTCCTGTCGCATGCGAGCCAGGCGATCATTTCGACGGACAGCGCCGGCATCATCGAGACATTCAATCCCGGAGCCGAACGCATGCTGGGTTGCGCCGCGGCGGACGCCGTCGGCAAGCTCGCCCTCGTCGCCCTCCACGATCCGCGCGAAATCGCCAACCGTGCGGCGGAACTTTCCGCGGAACTCAACCGTCTGGTCGAACCGAATCTCGAGGCCTTGATCGCGAAGCCCCGCGACATCGGCGTGGTCGACGAGCGCGAGTGGAATTATTTGCGGCGCGACGGCGGCAAGGTGCCCGTGCGCGTTTCCGTGACCGCCATCCGCGACGGCCGCGGCGGGATCACGGGCTATCTGGCGATCGCCAGCAACGTGAGCGTCCAAAAACTCGCGGAAGAACGCCGCCAGGAATTCGACCAGCGTCTGCGGAAGATGACGGCGCAGCTCCCCGGCATGGTCTACCAGTTCAAGCTCTGGCCCACCGGTGAATCGTGTTTCCCCTACGCCAGCGAAGGCATGCGCAGCATCTATCGGGTGAACCCGGCCGAGGTCGCGACCGACGCTTCGAAGGTTTTCGCCGTGGTGCATCCGGACGACCGCGAGCGCGTGATGCTTTCGATCAGGGAATCGGCTGAAAAACTCGAGGTGTGGTCGTGCGAATACCGCACGCTGTTTCCCGACGGCGTTTCACGCTGGCTCTGCGGCAACGCCATGCCCGAACGCCAGTCCGACGGCGCGGTGCTCTGGCACGGCTTCCTCACGGATGTGACCGAGCGGAAGCAGGCGAACGCCGCGCTCGAGGACAACCGCGCATTTCTGCAGAGCATTTATTCGACGGTCGATCTCGCGATCTTTGTCGTCGATGCCTCGGCCGAGGGCGAATTCCGCTACGTCGAGGTCAACCCCGCTTTCGAGCGCCTGACAGGAATCCCCGGAACGGAAATTCGCGGGCGGCGCCCTCAGGATCTCGTCCCGATTGTGTCGCCGGAAATGGCTGCGAGCCTGCGTGTCAACTACCGCCGCTGTCGCGATGCGGCCGTCTCTTTCGAATACGAGGAGGCGATCACGTGGCGCGGCCGGCGCATGTGGTGGCTCACGCGCCTCACACCGGTCACGAACGCCGACGGCCAGGTGGTGCGCCTGATCGGCCGCTCGCTGGACATCACCGAGCGCAAGACGATCGAGCTCCGGTTGCAGATGACGACCGAGCGTCTGCAGCTTGCGACCGAGGCGGGGCAGATCGGAATTTGGGACTACGACCTTTCCCAGCAGCGCCTGCAATGGGACGAACGCATGCTCGCGCTCTACGGCATGTCCGAGGAGGAGTTCGACGGCACGCTGGAGACCTGGCTGGGTACCCTGCACAAGGACGACCGCGAGGGCGTGCTGCAGGTTTACCGCGATGCGCTCGACGGCGCCCAGCCGTTCAACACCGCTTTCCGAATCACCCGTCCCGATGGAACCATGCGCTACATCCGCGCCTGCGCCCACGTGCAGCGCGACGCGGCGGAGAAGCCGCTGCGCGTCGTCGGCGTCAACTGGGACATCACGATCGAACGCCAGGCGCAGGACGAGATTGTGCGCGCCCGCGACGAGGCGCAGCGCTTTGCCCGCGAGGCCTCGGCCGCGACCCAGGCGAAGACTGAATTCCTGGCCAACATGAGCCATGAAATCCGCACGCCGCTCAACGGCGTGATCGGCATGAGCGGGCTGCTGCTCGGCACCGAGCTCACGGCCGAACAGACCGAATTTGTGGAGACGATCCACTCGAGCGGCGATTCGCTCCTCGGGCTCATCAACGACATTCTCGACTACTCCAAGATTGAATCCGGCCGGCTCGACCTCGAGCAGACGCCGTTCGATCTGCGCGACTGCGTCGAGACCGCCCTCGATGTCCTCGCGGTGCGCGCCTCCGACAAGAACATCGATCTCGTTTACTGGATCGATGAGGACGTTCCCGCCGCGATTTCGGGCGACATCACGCGTTTGCGCCAGGTGATCGTGAACCTGCTCGGCAACGCCGTGAAATTCACCGAGAGCGGCGAGGTTTTCCTCGAGATCAAAAAGGTCAGCCAGACGACGACGGGGCGCTTCAAGCTGCATTTCGCGGTGCACGACACCGGCATCGGCATCCCGGCGGACCGCATGAACCGCCTCTTCAAAACGTTCAGCCAGGTCGACGCGTCGACGACGCGCCAGTTCGGCGGCACCGGTCTCGGGCTCGCGATCAGCAAGCGGATCATCGATCTGATGGGTGGCCGGATCTGGGTGGAGAGCATGCCGGGCAAGGGCAGTACCTTCCAATTTGAAGTCGAAGTTCCCGGAGTCTCGCTGCCGACGGGCATCGCCAAGCCGCATCTCAGCGGCCACGTGCCCGCCCTCGCGGGCCGCCGCGTGCTGATCGTCGACGACAACGCGACGAACCGCCGGATCCTTTGTTTGCAAACGGTCGCGTGGGGGCTTGCGCCCTGCGCCGTTTCCTCCGGCGCGGAGGCGTTGCGACTGCTCGCGCAAGGCGAGCCGTTCGACCTCGGGATTATCGACATGCAGATGCCGCACATGGACGGGCACCAGCTCGCGGCGGAAATGCGCCGCACCCATTCGCCCGCGAAACTGCCGTTGCTCATGCTGACTTCGCTCGGGCAATCGCGTGCACCGGCCGAACTCGGCATCGCCGCCTGCGTCAGCAAACCGATCAAGCCCGCCGCCCTGTTCAATCTCATCGGCGAAGCCCTGCCCGGGCCGAAGGACCACCGCCTGGCCGCGGCGGCCAAGGCTCCGAGCGAAGCCCTCGGGGTGCAGAACCCGCTCACCATTCTTCTCGCCGAGGACAATCCCGTGAACCAGCGCGTCGCGCTGCTCATGTTGAAACGCCTCGGCTACACCGCCGATGTCGCCGGCAACGGGCTGGAGGCGATCGCGGCGATCGAGCGCCGCAGCTACGATTTGCTTCTCACCGATCTGCAGATGCCCGAGATGGACGGTCTGCAGGCCGCCGAGGAAATCTGCCGCCGGTGGCCGGTCGGCACGCGTCCCCGCATCGTGGCGATGACGGCGAACGCGGCGACTTCCGATCGCGACCAGTGTTTCGCCGTCGGCATGAACGATTTCATCAGCAAGCCGGTGCGCTTGGACGACCTGCGCGCCGCGATCGAGCGGACACTCGAGCAGCGTGTCGCGGCTGAGAAACTGTCGGCCTGACCGGGCGGGATGTCCGGCCGGGCCGGGGAAAATTAATCGCGGCGCGACGTTTTATTTCAGCCTCCCCGGTGTCCATGTAGGAATTAACACTCCGTCTACCCAAAATATGCGCGACCCCCGCTGCCGCATTCTCCTCGCTGAGGACAGTCCTCAGGACGTGGAGATGACCCTCGAAGCCCTCGCCGAGAACAGTCTCGCCAACGAAGTCGTCACCGTGCCCGACGGCGCGGAGGCGCTCGACTATCTTTATGGCCGCGGCCGGTACCAGCAGCGGCCGCCGGGCAATCCGGTGCTCGTGCTGCTCGATCTGAAAATGCCCAAGGTCGACGGCCTCGAGGTGTTGCAGACGATCAAGCGGGACCCGTCGCTGCGCAGCATCCCCGTGGTCATGCTCACATCTTCCCGCGAGGAGCAGGATCTCCTGCGCAGCTACGAGCTCGGGGTGAACGCCTACATCGTCAAACCCGTCGATTTCGCCGAGTTTGTCCGCGCCGTGAAGGACATCGGCGCCTTTTGGGGCGTGCTCAACCAGCCGCCGCCGGGCAGTGTGCCGAAGCTCAACTAGGATCGCTGAATTTTCGCCGCCCCCGTTCAACCCCGGACCACCATGCAGCTGCTTCACCTCGAGGATTCACCGAACGACGCGACGCTGGTGGAGGAAATCGTGCTCGCGGAATGGCCCGACGCCCGCATCCACCGCGTCTGCCAGCGCGAGGATTTTGTTGCCGCGGTGGAGAAGGGCGGGTTCGACCTGATTCTCTCCGACTACACGCTGCCCGGTTTCGACGGACTCTCGGCGCTGGAGATCGCACGCGCGCTCCGGCCGGAAAAGCCGTTTATCTTTCTCTCCGGCACGATCGGCGAGGAGCGCGCGATCGAGGCGCTGCAGCGCGGTGCGGACGACTATGTGATCAAGGACCGCCCCCGCCGGCTGATCGGCGCCATCCGGCAGACGCTCGCGCGGACCGCGGAAACCGCGCGCCGCAAGCATGCCGAGCAGGCGCTGCAGGAGAGCGAGCAGCGCTTCAAGCAGCTCGCGGAGCACAGCAGCGAGATTTTCTGGTTCGCCTCGGTGACGCCCGGTCAAATCCTCTACGTGAGCCCGGCGGTCGAGCGGATCTGGGGCATTCCCGCCGAACGGTTCTACGGGGAACCGCGCCTCTGGGGCTCGGCCATTCACGCCGATGATCGCAGCCGGGTGGAAGCCGCCTACAAGGCCTGGGTGGAGGGCAGGGCGAAGCGTTTCGAGGAGGAATACCGGGTGGTCCGGCCGGACGGTTCGTTCAGCTGGATCCTCGACAGCGGCACGCTCATCCGCGACCGCGAGGGGAAAATTTACCGTCTCAGCGGAATCGCCAAGGACATCACGTCGCGCCGCCTCGCCGAGGAACAATTGCGCGAACAGGCCGCCCTCCTCGACAAGGCGCGCGACGCCATCATCGCCACCGACCTCAACCACCGCGTTTCCTATTGGAATGCCAGCGCCGAGCACATCTACGGCTGGCCGGCGATTGAGGTGTTTGGACGAAATCTCAGCGAGCTCGATCTCGGCTACCTTCCGGCGCGCTTCGAGGCGGCGCGGGCGCAGGTTCTTTCCTCCGGGGAATGGCGCGGCGATTTCAGCCTGCGGTCGAAACAGGGCGCGACGCTCCAGGTCGAGAGCACCTGGAGCCTGGTGCGCGATTCCGAGGGGCATCCCCGGTCGATCCTGATGATCGACACGGACGTGACCGAAAAAAAGAAACTCGAGAGCCAGCTGCTCCGCGCCGATCGCATGGACAGCATCGGGATGCTGGCGGGCGGCGTGGCGCACGATCTCAACAACGTTCTCGCGCCGATCCTGATGGCCGCCGATCTCCTCCGGCTGGGCAGTCGCGATCCCGCCGACGGCCGCCTGCTCGAGAATATCGAGCGCAGCGCGCTTCACGGCACGGCTCTCGTGCGGCAGCTTCTCACCTTCGCCCGCGGCGGTGAAGGGGAGCGCGCCGAGGTCAAACTGGGGCCGCTGGTCGAGGACGTGCAGAAACTCCTCCGTCAAAGCCTGCCGCGCAACATCGAGCTCCGCATCGACTGCGCGGGGGTCAACCGCTCGATCCACGCGGACGCGACGCAGATCAAGCAGGTCATCCTCAATCTCGCGTTGAACGCGCGCGACGCGATGCCGCAGGGCGGCCGTCTGGAGATCGGCGCCGCCGACGCAATGGTCGACGAGGCGTCCGCGCGCCTGCATCCCGGCGCGGAGCCGGGGCCGCACGTGTGCGTCGCGGTGCGGGACACGGGGACGGGCATGCCGCCCGCGCTCCTCGCAAAAATCTTCGATCCGTTTTTCACGACGAAGGGAATCGGCAAGGGCACGGGGCTCGGGCTCTCGACCGTCCTCGGCATCGTCAAGGGCCACGGCGGATTTTTGAAGGTGGAGAGCGAGATGGGGCGGGGGACGGAGTTTCAGCTCTATTTCCCGGTGCTGCTGCAACCACCCGTGATTCCGGCGCGGCCGGCCGATCCCCTGGCGGTGGTGGGACACGGTGAACTTATCCTGCTCGTCGACGATGAACCGGCGATGTGCGACACGCTGCGGCTGGTGCTCGAGCGCACGGGTTACCGTGTCGCGGTCGCCAACGGCGCGGAGGCGGCGCTCGTGGAATTCGAGCGGCGGCGCGATGCGATCGCGGCGGTCATCACGGACATCGTCATGCCCGGCATGCCCGGCACGAATCTCATCGCCCGGCTCCGGGGCCGCGCACCGCAGCTGCGCATCATCGCCATGAGCGGTTCACTCGCCTCGAACCAGCAGGAGCTGCTCAAGTCGCTGCGCCCCTCGATCGAGTTTCTCGAAAAACCGATTTCCAGCGGGACCTTGCTCAGCACCTTGCAGCGCGTGCTCGCCGCGCGGTGACGCCGGCGGTGCGGAGGTTTTCCTCCAGCGGCGGAGGCTTTATGCCTCGATCAGGCCCTTGCGGATCGCGAAGCGGACGAGGTCGGTCTGCGTTTGCAGCCCGAGTTTGCGCAGCAAATTCGTGCGGTGCGTTTCCGCGGTGCGCGGGCTGATGAAAAGTTTCTCGGCGATCTCGGGGTTGTTGTGGCCCTCGGCGGCGAGCTGCAGGACCATGCGCTCGCGCTGCGAGAGCGTTTGCAGCGGATCGGAATCGGTCGCGGGCTTGGACACGAGCGCGTTGATCGCCCATTCGGAAAGCGGCGCGCTGAGAAAACGACGGCCGGCGAGCACCTCGGTGAGCGCCTGCGCAATTTCCAGCGATTCCGATCCCTTCAAAATGTAGGCCATGGCCCCGGCGCGCAGCGCCTCGATCACGTACGCCTCGTCGTTGTGCATCGAGAGCACGATCACGCGGGTCTGCGGGCTGGACGTGCGCACCTGGCGGAGCACTTCCATGCCGTGCAGCCGCGGCATGTTGAGATCGAGGACGAGGAGATTGGGGCGGTGTTTCTCGACGAGCTGGGCGGCGGTCAGGCCGTCAGCCGCCTCGGCGACGACTTTGCAGGAGCCGTTGGCCTCCAGAATGCCGCGCAGGCCGCGGCGGACGATATCGTGGTCATCGGCGAGTATGGCGGTGGTCATGGAATTTTCGATTTTCGATTCTCGATTTTTGATTGGCAGAGCAGCGTCGATTCCCCGCGGGTGAGTGTCACGAAGTGGGAAATCGAAAATCGGGAATCCAAAATCGAAAATTTGGCGCCCGCGGTCATGGGGAAGGAAGCTCGGGTTTCACGAGGGAGAACTCGGCGTGGAGGCGCGTGCCCTGGCCGGGTTGGGAAACAATTTCAAACTGCCCTCCGGCCAGCTTCACGCGTTCGCTCATGCCGGCGAGACCGAGGGAGTTCTGCCGCGCGAGGGCGGCGCTGACATCGAAGCCGTTGCCGCGGTCGGAGATTTCCACGTGCAGGGCGGTGTCGCTCGCGGCCGCGGTGACGACCGCGGACGGCGATCCGGAATGGCGGGCGACGTTGGTGAGCGATTCCTGGACGAGACGGTACGCCGCCGTTTCCAATTCCGGTGCGAGACGCTTTTCCGGCAGCGAGAGATCGAGCTCAACGGCGATGCCGGTTTGCTTGGCGAACCGGCCGACATGCCATTCGAGCGCGGGCTTCAGGCCAAAATCGTCGAGGATGCGGGGGCGGAGCTGGAGGGTGAGTTCGCGGATGCCGCGGAGAAGTTCGTCGGTGAGGGCGAGCGATTCGCCGAGATCCGAGCCGGCGGTGACGGCGGCCTCGAGCTGGAAACGCAATCCGGTGAGCAGCTGTCCGACCTGGTCGTGGAGTTCCTGCGCGAGGGCGCGGCGTTCGTCCTCCTGCACGCGGAGCAGCCGGGTCGAGAGCGCCTGCAGGCGTTCGGCCTGGGCCGAGGCGCGTCGCTCGGCTTCGCGGCGCACGCCGATTTCGGTTTCGAGTTCGCGGGTGCGGTCGGCGACCTGGGAGGCGAGGGAGCGGTTCAGCTCGGCGAGTTCGCTGGTGAGCTGCGCGTTCAGCCGCTCGGTGTCGGCGTGCTTGAGCGCGTTGTTCAATGCGAAAACCAATTCCGCGAGGCAGCCCGGGCCGTGGAGCAGATAGTCGGTGGCGCCGAGCTTGAAGGCGGCGACGGTGACATCGCCGTCGTTGTGTTTGGCGAGGACGATCGTGGGCAGCGGATGCTCGCGGGTGCGCAGCTGGCGGAGCGCATTGAGCATCCCGGTGGATTCGAAGTGCGGGCCGAGCACAACGGCGTCGCAGGGGATTTCACCGCGGGCGAGTTTTTCCAGGGCGCCGGGCTCCGCGGCGGTGAGCAGCAGGCGCGGCGCGTTGGCTTCAAAAAATTTGGCGGCTTCGGAGCGCGCCGCGGCACTGGCGTCGAGAAACAAAATGCGATGCGGCCACGGAAACGTGCTGCTGGGCTTGGCGGAGTTTTGGAGCTGGCGGCGATGGCGTGCGATGGCCTGCTGGACGATTTCGGGCAGGCGGATGAAGTCGGGGGAATTTTTATCGATGCAATCCACCGCGCCGGCGCGGAGGGCGCGGACGGCGAGTTCATGCTGGCCCTGGCCGCTGACCATGATGACCGGCGTGGAATCACGACGCGCCATGAGCTCGCCGAGGACCTGAAGGCCGTCGAGATCGGGCATCTTGAGATCGAGCAGCAGCAGATCGAATTCGCCGCGCTGCATTTCCTCGAGGCAGCGGAGACCGGTCGTGACGCCGGTGATGGCGTAGGCTCCGCCCGTGCGGTCAAAGGTGAATCTGACCAGCTCGGCGATCTGGGGATTATCCTCGGCGTGGAGGACGCGGATCATGGGTGAATGGCGATAGCTTTCATTCGGCGCAGCGGGCGGGACCCTGAGCGTTTTCGCGTGAAATCCCCGGCCATCCCGCGGGTTTTCCCCAAGGTGAAATCCCCGGAGCAAACCCGTAAGCGCACGGATGGTGCGAAAGCGGGCGTCCTGATAGAGTAAACGCATCAGCTAGTTCCGAGGTTGGACGACCTCGCCAAGCGGACATTTGGGGCCTGGCCGGTGGTGGCCGGGCGGTAACTAGCAAGTCCAGCGCGCCCATGGGTCACCGGGCGCGCTGGTTCATTTTCAGAAACTCACTTCGGCGCTTCGGCGGTGGCGGCGGTTCCTGACCGCCGCCGGACATGGCAATGCCTTCCCCGGCGGTCGCGGACCTCCACTCCCATTCCAGAAATTATTCCGCCGGTTCGAGGGCAGGAGGCACATCGAGCAGCGCGCGAATGTGCCGGCCGAGTTCGTCGAGCCGGTAGGGCTTCTGGACAAACTCACGGTGCCCGAGCTTTTGAAATTCGATCCGCGCCTCCGCGGTGATGTGGCCGCTGATGACCAGGACTTTTGTGCGCGGGCGGCACAGCCGGATAATTTTCATAACCTCAATGCCGCTGGCACCGGGCATGTTGAGATCGAGGAGGATCAAGTCGTAGTGCTGAATGGTGTCGCCCACCATTTCGATGGCCTCAAGGCCGTTGGACGCGGTGGCGGTCTTGTAGCCTTTGCGGGCGAACGCCGCGGCCAGCAGCGTGCGCAGCGAGTCCTCGTCGTCGACGATCAGCAGCGATTCGGTGCCGCCGGGAAAGTCGCTGTTGATTTCCGCGGTCGGTGCGAGGGTCGCGCTCATCACGAGCGGGAGATAGATGTTGAACGTGCTTCCCACGCCGGGGGTGCTCTCCACTTCGATGTGGCCCTGGTGATTGGTCACGATGCCGTACACGACGGCGAGCCCGAGGCCGGTGCCCTGGTGCGCCGGTTTGGTGGTGAAGAACGGCTCGAAAATCCGCTGCCTCACCTCCGGGGTCATGCCGGTTCCGGAATCGCGGATCTGCAGGCGGGCGTAGGCGTGGGCGGTGACCTCGCCGAGATGCCTCATGCTCGCGCGGGTTTGCGCGGACGTGGAAATGGTGATGACTCCGCCGGACGGCATCGCGTCCCGGGCGTTCACGCAGAGATTCAGGATGATCTGCTGCATCTGGTTCTGGTCGGCCATCAGCGGCGGCAGGCCCTCCTGCAGCGCAAACTGGAACGTCGTCATGCGCGGGAACGTTTCCGAGAGGAGCATCACGAGATCGCGCACCTGCTGGTTGAGATCGATCGGGGCGAACTTGACCTCGTTCTTGCGGCTGAAGGTGAGGATCTGGCGCACGAGACCGCTGGCGCGTTGCGAGGCCCGGTGAATTTCGCGAAGGCTTTTTTCCAGCACGGCGGCGTCGGCGTTGCCGTTCATGCAAAACTCCGCGTAGCCGTTGATGATCGCGAGGAGGTTGTTGAAATCGTGGGCAATGCCGCCGGCGAGCGTGCCGAGGCTTTCCATTTTCTGCGCCTGACGCAGCTCGTGCTCGAGTTTCTTGCGCTCGGAGATGTCCTCCCGCAGGCAGAGAAAATTCGTGATTTCACCCGTGGGACTCCGCATGCAGGAAACCTTCACAGCTTCCCAGACGGTGCCGTGGTTGGTGCGGCGCGTTGCGAGTTCGCCGCGCCATTCGCCGCCGGCAAGCAAGGCCTGCCAGAATTCCTGATAGGCGTCCTCGTCCGTATGCCCGTCGCGCAGCACCTCGATGTTCTTCTCGATGAGATCCTCCAGGGTGTGACCGCTGACTTCCGTGAACTTCGAGTTCACGTACTGGGCCCGGCCCTCGAGATCGGTGATCACGATCGAAACCGGGGACTGCTCAACGGCGCGGGAGAGGCGGTAATATTGTTCCTCGGCCAGATGCTGGCGCGTGGTGTCACGGCCGATGGCGCGAACCCCAATGATGGCGCCGCTCGAATCCGTCAGCGCGTTTTCCTGCCAGGTCACCCAGCGCACGCCCTGCGGGGTCGTCCAGCGCTGCTCGCCGGCGCCGCGGTGGGGCGGACGCAGGAGCGCCTGGGCCATGGTTTGAAAAAGGACGAGGTCGTCGGTGTGGACGAAATCGGTGACCTTGCTCCCGGGGAGGGCGGCGGGTTCGCGGCCGAATTTCCGCGCGAATGAAATGTTTCCGGCGAGGATGCGGCCCTCGAGGTCACGACAGTAGACACAGTCGGCGCTGGTTTCCCAGGGCCCCAGCCAGTTTTCCGGGACGGGAGTGCCGCCAATCCCCGTTCCTGCTTCGCTCAACACAACAGACATGGAGGTGGAATCGGTGTGGATGGCCCGAACTTGAGGCGATCTTGGGCTCAAATGAGCCCCTGCATCACCGTCGGGAGGCGCTGCAACGAATTGGCGAGGGAGGCGCGGGCGATCACGGACTCCGGTCCGTCGGCGCCGTAAAGAATTTTCCAGCCGTCGAGTTTCAACCAGGCGTCGGTTTCGATCGGCATGACCTGCTCGAATGCGCCGCTGATGCCGCTGTGGCGCACCAGATAGTCGGCCACCTGCACGGCCGCGGCGAAGAGGCGGTGGCGGGGTGCGCGATCCGGTTCGCTGTGATAGCGGACGGCGAAAGTGATCTCTTCGGCGAGCTGGTGCCGCGACAGGAAGTAGGCGCCGATCTGGGCGTGATCCCAGCCGATGATCTCCCGCTCGAACGCACAGATTTCCGCGGGAGCATGGGCGGGCGGCATGGCCATCAGGATCCGGAGTTCGTCGGGAAAAACGTAAGCCATGACCACCTTGCCGAGGTTGTGCAGGAGCCCGATCAGATAGTCGGTGTCGTCGTCGACGCTGAGCGCCGTGGACGCGAGAATTTCCCGGGTGAGAATCGCGGTGCCGATGCTGTGGCTCCAAAGTTCGCGCCAGGGCAGGGTCGCGCACGTGCTGTTTTGCAGCTGCTGGATTTCCTCCAGGACCGGTGTGGCCAGCGACAGCTCGCGAATCTGGCGGAGCCCGAGAAGAAAGACCGCTTCCTCGATGTTGTTGATGCGGGTCGAGAGGCCGAAGTAGACCGAGTTCACCATGCGCAGGAGCCGGGCGGAGAGGGACGGATCGCAGCTGATGATGTGCGCGATCTGGGAATTGAGGCTGCTTTCGGCATGAACGAGTTCGTTCAGGGCCCGGTTGACACTCTGCAATGACGCGAGTTTCGGGCACCCGTCGATGCGGCGCTTGATCTCCTCCTCGGTATGGGGAGAGGCCAGCGCGGCAGAGGAACGGGGCTCGGGTAACATGGAAAGAGGGGACCGGGCGGCGAAACGCGCCCGGTCTCCTGATTGATCGGTCCAAAAAGTCGTGCCTTAAGGCTAAATCAGCCCGGTTCCGGGTCGGATTCGTTTGGGGAAAAACGTTACTTTTACCTCAGTAGATCGCCTGAAAGCCCGATCTTGAGACGACAATGATCGCAACCCCCATTTCCAGCGACGCCTTGCTGCATGTGACCAAGGGGATTCCGGGATCGTTGTCGCTGCTCGCCGAACTGGGGCGGATGCTCTCCGGCCTGCAGATCAAAACCTCCGGGATTGTCGCGTTGCTGAACCGAAACCCGCAGTTGGGCGAACGCGTTTTACTCCTCGGCAACAGCCCGCTCTACAACACCGGGGCGCGTCCGTATTTGACGCTTCAGGAAGTCGTCGCGGATGTCGGTCCGGCGGAAATCTACCGCCTTGTGGGGCTCGCCATGGCGCGGCTGGCCTCCGCTGAGCCGCTTGCCACCTACACGATCTCGGCCAACCAACTTTTGGAGAACACGCTTTTCACGGCTCTGCTGGCGGAGGCACTCGTCGACACGGGGAAGCTCGATCCGCGGGCGGCTTTCACCGCGGGACTGTTGCGGTCCGTCGGGAAAATCGCGCTCGACCATCTGGGCAAGGAGCACCTGCAGGGCGGCACCCACGGCCGGCCGGACGGTTTGGCGGACTGGGAAATGGCCTACCTCGGCCTCACCAATTGCGAGGCCGCGGCGGTCGTTCTGCGGGCGTGGCGATTCTCCCCGGAGATCATTGCGGGGGTCCGCGACCACTATCTGATCGGCGCCAAACCCGCGGGAAAACTGGCGCATTTGGTGAATGTCGCGGCGAGCGTGACGGCGCGCTGCGGCTTCGGGCTGCCCGGGGAATCCGACTATTTCGAAGCCAGCCCGGAAAAATATGCGGCGGCCCACCTGACCGAGGCCCACATCAACGACGCCGTTGTGCGGACGCTGTATGCTTTCAACCAGATCCGCCTCGCGGTGGGGCAGTCATGAAACCCGCCGCTAAAACGTGGGTCTGTGGCCCCGGGGTTCGCCCTGGATTTACGCGCCATAATTTCTTTGTTTTCCATGTTAAGGTTTTTACGTCAGCGGCCGATATTGCTTTCAGTAGTCTCCAACGGCGTTCCCTGTAACCGACCATCAGCGGCTGACCGTATCGTTTTTCGAAATAGCCAATGATCTCTTCAACTTTCTCAACCAACAGGGTCATGCACTTTAAATCCGGGCCTTCCACCGGCAAATCGCTGCCGGAGCCCCTGGCGCCCCGGTCGGAGTCGGATTCACTCAAAACCCGGGCCGGCCGGCACTCCTTTGACCGCCAATCCGGGATCCGTCCCGAGGTGGTTGCACGCGCACGCACGCTTGCGGCCGATCCCGACTATCCGTCGTTCGCGGTCATCCGCCACATCGCACGGGAAATTCTCGTCTCGACCGACGGCTCGTTGCACGAGGACTGAGGAGCCGCTCCGTCCCCGCGCCGCTCTAGCTGGCCAGGGCCACAAACGGAGCAAATTCAATTGTGCCGGGCGTAACGCGCGTCGCAGGCGGACCCGCCAGCCAGAGGGCGGCAATGCGGGCGGCTTCGGTCTTCCAGCCCATCGCGTTCGAATTGCTTCCGACCGGAACGGACGGAAACGCTTCGCTTCCGTGCCAGTGGAAACTGGCCTTGAAGCGCATGAGTCCGTCGGGAAGGGCCTCCCCTTGAAGGAAGATGGCGCCTCGTGTCTGGGACGGCGCTGCTCCGGCCGCTGGCGTGAGGGTGATCCGGCCAACGAGATGGGCTTCGCTGAGCGCGCGACCTAGGTTCCAAGCTGCACCCCAGCGAATCGCCGAAGCCTCCATGAGCGCCTGTTCGACATCGCCCAGCAGCGAAACCAGATGCGTTGCCATGGCCGCAATCTGGAATCGGTGCACGGCGGCAGCGCAACGCTATCGGCGCAGCCGGGCCCCGCGGAACGTCTTTTCAAATGTTTTTTCGAAGCCGCCGGAAACCCCCGCGCCGTCGGTGAGAACATTTGTTTGTAACGGCCCAATGGCTCGCTATCACTGTGCCCCAGCAGGAATGCCTGCTGACTGCCGCCTCTATGTCCCTGGAGAAGATTCTCATCGTCGAAGATGAACCCGTAGTCCGCAATTTGCTGCAGAGCATTTTTGCGCGACACAAGTGTCAGGTCACCTCGGCCACGAATCTTGCGGAGGCGGGTGCCTGCATCAGCCGCGAATCCTTCGATCTCATGATGCTCGACATCCGGCTGCCCGACGGCGACGGCCAGAAATTTCTCGAGCAGGTCGCTGCGCTGCCCGAACGGCCGCTGGTCGTGATGGTGACGGGCTACGGGACGATCGAGTCCGCCGTCGCCTGCATGCGCGCCGGGGCATTCGACTACGTCCTGAAACCTTTTTCGCCGAGTCAGATCGATGTCATTCTCCGGAAGGCCCAATCCTACCGCCAGCTGCTCAGCATCAACCGGCTGCTGAGCGACGATCCGGACGATGTTGAAGGAGTATTGGTCGGCCGCAGCCCCTCGATGTTGCGGCTCCGGCAATTGATCGATCGCGTCGCCCCGACCGATGCGACGGTGCTGATCACCGGCGAGAGCGGCACCGGCAAGGAGATGATCGCGCGGGAATTTTACCGCCGCAGCCCGCGCCGCAGCCACCCGTTCATCAAGGTCAATTGCGCGGCGATTTCCGAAACGCTGATCGAGAGCGAATTTTTTGGACACGAGCGCGGTGCGTTTACCGGCGCCACGGAACGTCGCGAAGGCCGTTTCGAACTCGCCAACCAAGGGACGCTGCTGCTCGACGAGGTCAGCGAGATTCCGCCCAATCTGCAGGCGAAACTGCTGCGTGTTTTGCAGGAGCGGGAATTCGAGCGCGTGGGCGGCAGCCGCACGATCAAGGTGAACGTGCGCATCATCGCGACCTCGAATCGCGATTTGCTCAGCTACGTGGAGAAGGGCGATTTCCGCCAGGATCTCTATTATCGCCTCAACGTTTTCCCGGTGCATGTGCCGGCGCTGCGCGAACGGGCCGAGGATGTCCTCCTCCTCGCGGAACACTTTCTCCAGCGTTTCGTGCGAAAGCACGGTGTGAAGGTGACCGGCTTCGCCGACTCGGCGCGGGCCGCACTCACGGCCTATCGCTGGCCGGGCAACGTGCGCGAATTGCAGAACCTGGTGGAACGCGCGGTGATCTTGTCCGAATCCGGCACGCTGGTGGCCGCCTCCTCCCTCGGTCTTCCCCAAGACAAGGTTTCCATCCATGCCGCATCGGCGGCACCGGCGACGGGCCCGGCCGCGGGGCACGACGCCCACGTCGTCACTTTGAATGAAGCGGCTTCCTCCGACTCGTCGCTGACGAATGCCCATGGAGTCATGCGTCTCGAGGAAATCGAGAAACAGGCCATTCGCGCAGCCCTGCGGCAGACCGGCGGCAATCGCACACAGGCGGCCGCGGCGCTGGGCATCAGCATTCGCACCCTGCGCAACAAGCTGCAGGAGTACCGTGACGCCGGCGACCCGGCCGCGGTGGATGCGGATGCGGTGGATGCCTGAAGTCCCCGGGTATTTAGCGTAAATTTAGCTTGGGTTATCGTCAGGCGGGTAGCCAGTTGCGGGGTTTGCCCCTCTTGCGGGTAAATTTTACCCCAGAGGCGCCGATAGAGAATAAACCCCGCCACGTCTTACTCCTTTCATGCCTGCTACTCAGGAAATTACCGAGACGGTGATCCGCGAAAATATGAATCGCGCGGTCAGCCACGTGTTCAAAACCATGCTGTCGCGGATGCCCGCGGTAAGCACGGCGCTGGAGCAAAATGCCGATGCCCTGACCCCGGCCAGCAACGGAACGCGCCACGTCTTCCAGCTTCACGTCATCGGCACCGTGGGATTTATCGGCGAAGCCAACGGGCTCATCTATCTCTACATCCCGCTGCCGCTCGCGCGCCTCTGTGCGCGCAATCTGCTGGGGATGACCGAACGCGAACTCGACGAAGCGGGCGAGGAAACGGTGAACGACGCCATCGGCGAGCTCACGAACATCATGATCGGCAGCTTCAAGAGCGGGCTCTGCGATGCGGGATATGCCTGCATGCTGACGATGCCCTCCCTCCTGCGCGGGGATAATTTTTGCAGCGAGTCCGGCGGCTCGATTCCCCGGCACGTCTACGCGTTCGAATGCGCCGGGCACCGCCTGGTGGCAGAAATTCTTCTGAAAATCGGGGATTGAGCCGATAACCTGAGCAATGCGTTATAAAATTCTCACGGTGGATGACTCGAAGACCGTTCGCATCATCGTGCGGAAGGCGTTTCGCGGTTTCGACTGTGAGATCATCGAGGCAAGCAATGGCGCGGAGGGACTCACCGTCGCCGCGAAAGAGTCGCCGGATCTGATTCTCCTGGACGTCACCATGCCGGTCATGGACGGCGTCGAAATGCTGAGCAAGCTGAAGGCCACGCCTGCGTTGAAAGGAATTCCCGTCATCATGCTCACCGCCGAGGGCGGACGCGACAATGTGCTGAAGATCGCGAAAATCGGCGTCCGCGACTATCTCGTGAAGCCCTTCAAGGAGGAGGTGCTCGTCGAAAAAGCCCGCCGGGTAATCGATCTCGCCCCGCTCGCGGCCGAGGGGGCGAGAGCCAGAACCATTTTCGATCCCGCCGATATTCTTCTGGTCGAGGACAAGCCCGCGATCGTGCAGCAGTTCAAGGACGGCCTGAAACACACGCCGTGGAAAATCCACGTCGCAACGACCCAGCTCGAGGCGACGGAGATCATGGCGCACACGCCACCGGACGTGATGGCGATCAGCCTTTCGCTGACCGACGACTTTGCGTTCACGCTCTTCCGGATCGCGCGGACCAATCCGAAGAGCAAGCTCATGCCAATTTTTGCCCTGGTCCCGAAGGTCGACCTGCAGCAGCAGCAACAGGCGCAGACCGTCGGGTTCAACGGTGTTTTCGCCACCCCGCTCGCGATGCCCGAGATCGAAAACAAAATCGCGAAGGCGATGAATCTCGACACCTCGCTGCGCTATTACGCGATCGAGGGCGATGCCTTGGTGCTCCGCATGGCGGAAAACTGCCCGCCGGCCCGCGTGACGGAAGCCGCCAATTTCCTGAAGCCCAAGCTCGCTGAAGCGGCTGAGGCCGGGCGCAAAAAACTCATCGTGGATCTCAACGCATTAACCGTGCTTCCGCTTGCCGTCGTGAAGCTGCTGCTCCTGGCGGTGAAGACGGCGGGCGAGCTGGGTGCGCGGGTCGCGCTGGTGGCGAATGCAAAGATCGCGGCGGACGCCAAAAATTCAGACGAAACGCGCAGCCTGGTTTTTCACGACTCACTCGAGAACGCCAAGGCGAGCTTGAGCATGGCAACGGAGAACGCCCCGCAACTCGCGCCGTCTTAACTTTGTCAGGGAATGTGAGGATTAAAAAAGGGGATGGGCGGCGGACTTGTTCCGCCGCCCGTTTTTTTATCCCCGGGAGGGTGCCGGTGGCTCGATCTCGAGCAGCGCCGTCTCCGCGAGGTTGTTGATCAGATATTCGTAAGAGGCGAAGCCGTAGCCGGCCGCGCCCCAGCGCATGCCCCAGGAGTTTTTAAAGATGAACACCGTGTCGCGAATCTCGCCGGTCTTGTTTTCGTAGCCAACCAGCGTCACGGCATGGCCGGTGCCTTCGAGCGGCCGCTGCGTCGTCAGATAACCGCCCCGGATGCTTCGCGAGGGCGGCCACGAGATTCCCACGGCGACGGGCACGCCCGCATCCAGCGCGTGAATGAGATTGGCGAGCCGCGTCGCTTGATCGTGTCCGGGGAGGGAAAAGACCGACACGCGCCGGCGGCTGCGGGCTTCGTCGACAATTTCGCGGGGAGGCTCGCTCACATCCATCGAGTTTCCGAATGCATAGGGCAGCCGTGCCTGCGGCGGAACTCCGTAGGCGCGGAGCGCGGTGACGACCTCGGACAGGGCGAATCCCGCGTCGACCCCGTCGAAATCCTCCGTTGCAGCATCGCCGCCCGCAGGCGGTCCCGGTTTCGGCAGGAACGGCCGGTTGAGGGTCCGGCAGGTGGCCCAGATCAAATACTCCTCCGAGAAACGTTCCGCCTCACCGGTGATCTGCGCGTTCTGGTACTCGAGTGCGCTGACGACGGCGAACACGGCGCAACTCGGACGCGCTCCCTGGTTCTTCACGTTCAACGCGAGCTCCTGAAATTTCGGGCGCAGGTCGACGCTGCGGTGAATTTCCGGCGCCTTTCCGAAGCTTTGCAGGAGCGTCTCGAACGAGCTGTTCGGCGCCGGCACTGTTTTCGGATTCGTTTTCGCCTCGTGTTCTTTGAGTCGCCGTCGATCGCTCGCCCGCTGGGCGTTTTTCAGCGCGAGATCGGCCGCCGCCGCCGCTTCAGCGGTGTAGCCGAACGCGGCTTGGAGTTGCGGTGACAGCTCGTGCAAACCCACGGAGGCGAGACCGCCGGCGTGGGAAATCAGGAGCGTGCGGGCGTTGACCGAACGCACCTTCACCTGCCGGTAGGTTTTCGAAGGTCCGACCTGAAGGGTCTCGAAGGTTGCGCCGGCGCCCAGGCTTCCCGGCGCGATCTGGTCGGCGGCCAGGAAGGGAGCCAGACAAAGCATGCCCACGATTGCCGTGACCAGTGCGAGAGGCTGACGGCGCAGACCACATCGGAGGAGGGTAGTCATCGGGAAAGCAACGGAAGGAAAACCCCTCGCGCCGCCCGGCGCAACGGACGATCTGTCGAGGAACAATAAAAAAGCGCGCCCGGGCGGGGACGCGCTTTGAGAGGGATTCGCCTGATCCGCGGTTACTTTTTTGCGAGCGACTGCCGGAGGTCGGCCAGCTGGCCGGCGCTGCCCAGGAGCGTGTTGCGGCTCGCGATGAACTTCGCGTACTCCTCGATGAAGATCTTGCCCGGGGGGCGGAAATCGAAATCGCCCGGCTTGTCGCGGAAATATTCGCGGTGCACGCGGGTCCACACGAGGCGGCCGTCGGTGTCGATGTTCACCTTGGTGACACCGAGCTTGGCGGCCGGGAGATATTCGTTCGGATCGACGCCCATCGAGTCCTGGATTTTTCCGCCCGCGGCGTTGATGCGGTCGACTTCTTCCTTCGGAACGCTGGAGCTGCCGTGCATGACCAGGGGGAACTGGGGCAGGCGGGCCTGGATTTTCTTCAGCACATCGAAGTGCAGCGACTGCTTGCCCTTGAATTTGAAGGCGCCGTGGCTCGTGCCGATGGCGCAGGCGAGGGAATCGCAGCCGGTCTGTTTCACGAAGGTCTCGGCTTCCACCGGATCGGTGAGGCAGGCGTTGCCGTCTTCCACGCTGATGTCTTCCTCGACGCCGCCGAGCATGCCGAGTTCAGCCTCGACGGAAATTCCCTTGGCGTGCGCCTTGTCGACCACGCGCTTGGTGATCTCGACGTTCTTCTCAAACGGATCGTGCGACGCATCGATCATCACGGAGCTGAAGAAGCCGGAGTTGATGCAATCGTAGCAGGTCTCCTCGTCACCGTGATCGAGATGCACCGCAAAAATTGATTCGGGGAAGATTTCGGCGGCGGCGCGGATGACCGCCTCGAGCATGCGTTTGTCGGTGTACTTTCGCGCGCCCTTTGAAATCTGGATGATGAACGGCGCCTGCGACTGGATGCAGCCCTTGAAAAGGCCCATCGCCTGCTCGGCGTTGTTGATGTTGTAGGCGCCGACGGCGTATTTGCCGTAGGCATGTTTGAAGAGCTGCGCAGTGGTGACGATCATGAGGAGAAGGGTTGAATCAAACCGCGCAACGTAGCGTTCGCCACAAACAAGCCACAAGTGAATTCGCAGCTCCCGAATTCAATCATTCGCGCGGCGCGAGCCCAACCGCTGGTCCACGCCACCCGCCGCTGCACGCGGCAGCGCCCCGATCAGCCTTTTTTCGCCGGCTGGGTGACCGTGGTCGTGCCACCGGTGCCGCCGGAATTTCTGCCGCCATTTCCGCTTCCGCCGCGGGGATCCATGTTTTGACGGATCGCTTGTTGCAACTGCTGTTGCGCCTGCTGCTGCTGTTGCAGCTGTTGCAGGCCCTGCACTTGCGATGCCGATAAAACTCCCTGGGAAAGCGTGATCGCTTCGTCGGTGATCGGAGTCGAAGCCCCGCCGCCGGCCATCCCTCCGGCAAAGCCACCGATGCTAAAGTTGACCGCGGGCCCGCCACCGCCACCGCCGCCGTTTCGTCCGCCTCCGCCAATCGGTGCGGCCACCGCGAAACTCACCGTTTCATTCATGACCGGGTTGTTGCGGCCGCCTGCATTCTTCGGCGCGGTCTGGGCGAGAATCTGCACGAGTTGATCGGCCTGCGCGTCGCTGAGGGGGCTGCCGGTGTAGCTGAGACTCTGCTGGAGTTGATTCACCACGCTGCGCTGCGGAATCGTTTCCTGGTAGTTCTGGTATTTTGCGAAGCCCTCTTCGCCCAAGGTCGCTTTGATGGAGTTGTCCACTTCCGCCTGGGTGTCGGCGACCATCTTTTGAAAACCATCCCGGTCGTCGCGGAGATTGATCCCCTGCGTGCGAGCCGCCGCTAAAACGTCCTGCAATGCGGTCTGTTTTTCGACAAGGAGGCTTTTGAATTTGTCGAGCTGCTCCGGTGACAGTTTCAGATTCTTGAACAACGCGGCGTAACGGCTGTCGAGCTGGCCCTTTTGCTGGATCGCCATGAGGCGCTGCATCTCCGGCTGCTCCATGAAAGTCATCATGTTGTTGACGACGTTGCCGGGACCTCCGCCGGGGCCGCGGCGGCCGCGACGGTTTTGCCCCTCCGGGGAACCGTCGGATGCCGTCTCGCCCTCGTCGCCGGATTCGCCAGGACTGCGCGTGCGCTGCGCGGCGAGTTGCTCGGCCAGATCCTTCGCCCGTTTCTCGGCGTCCCAAAGCGCCTTTTGCAGTTTGGCGCGCTCGTCGTTGTTAAGCGCGCCCGCGCGAAGCTCGATCAGTTCCTGGTATTGATTCCATGCGACCGTCGCGACGCCGATCGCAGCCAACGCGAGAAGCAGGATGGCAAAATTCTTCGGGGATTTCACAGCGCATAGGACGTCATGCGTCCACAAAAGTTTCAGAAACCTCGCTGGGTCAGCTTTGAAGCGTCGTCAGCGGTTAGCGGGGCGGGAACTCGAACTCGGCTTTCTTTTTGTTCGCGGACATCACGAGGTAGGCGCTGAAGTGCGCCCCGCGCTTGGAAACGAGCTCCTCGATCAAGTTCGTGCGGCCTTCCTCGAGGAGGCGCATGAACTCTTCCGGCGGGATCTCCTTCTGACACACGTGGCGCTTCATCGTGAAGACGATGCGGTTGTCCTGGTCGGGTTTGCGCACGTAGTACGAATCCCCCGCGATGAGAGCCTCGCCGCCGAACGCCTTGCTGTCGCCGATTTTTTCCGCCTTCGAAAGGTCGGGCGGGGCCTTGGGCTTCCGCTCGATCGGCTTGCCGTCCTTGCCGATCTTCGGCGCGCGCGGCGGGAACTTCCACTCGGCCTTTTCGCCGTTCCGCTCGAAAAACGCATCGAACGGCCGGCCTTTTTTCGAAATGAAGCCTTTGACGACTTCCGATTTCCCCTTGGTCACGAGGTCGATCGCCACCTCGCGGGGGATGGCCTTCTGACACATCAGCCGGCCGATGCGGAAACTCTGCTTCCAGCCTTCGCCGTTCCGCTCGCGCAGAATGTAGCTGTTGCCCAATTCGCACAGTTCCCCGCCTGTTTCCGGATCTTTCCAGAAGGGCTCGAGGGTGCCGATGTCCGCCTTGTCGCCGAAATCGTATTGCGCGACCCACTTTTTCTTTTCCTCGTCCTTGACGAGTTTCAGCACCGCGGAAAAACGGCTGCGGGTTTTCGCGGAGATGAAGCCATCGAGCGGGCCGATCATGCCTTTCTCGACCAGCTGCTTGACCTCGGCCTCCTCCATTTTCCGGCCGCCAATGACCTTGTAGATCATGAACTCGCCGTCCTGTGATTTGTAGCCGCGCAAGGTTTCGCGCAGCGGCTTGCCATCGGTCGGCGAGGGGATGTCCGTCACGCGTGCAACCGAGTCGTCCTCCTCGAAGCCTTTCACGCGTTCGACGATTCCCTTCGTCTGTTCGATCACCTCGTCCATGAATTTTGGACGGGGAAACTTTCCGTGCTCCATCTGGCGGAGCTTGAATTCCCATTCGCCCGTCATCGCGGGCTGGGTGAGGGCGTCGGCCTTCACGGCGCCGAGAAACTGGATCAGCTGTTCCGCCTTGGCGGTGGGGATCAGCTCGCGCTGGCCGCGCTCGACATACTTCTGATTGATGAGGCCGTCGATCGTATCGGCGCGGGTCGCGGGGGTGCCGAGACCGCGCTCCTTCATCGCCTCGGCAAACTCCTCGTCGTCAATCAACTTGCCGGCGCCTTCCATGGCGGAAAGCAGCGTGGCCTCCGTGTAGCGCGGAGGCGGCCGCGTGGTTTCCGCGTGGAGTTGCGTGTCCGCGGTTTTTGCCTTCGCCGGTTTGCCGTCGGCCTCGGTGAGTGCGGGCAGCGCCTTCGATTCCGCCGAGTCGTCGTCGACCGTGGTCTTGCCGTAGACACCCAGCCAGCCGGGCGAGGTAAGAACCTTTCCTTCGGTCTTGAAATCGTGTCCGGCCACCGTGCTCGTGCGGGTGGTGATGTCGAACTCCGCCGCCGGATAGAACGCCGCGACGAAACGCCGGGCGATCATGTCGTAGACCTTGGCCTCCATCTCATCGAGATTCTTGGCCTCCGACGCCGTCGGAATGATCGCGAAGTGATCGGAAATTTGCGCGTTGTTAAAGATGCGCTTGTTCGGCTTCAGCCAGCCGGCTTCGAGCACTTTGGCTCCGTGGGCCGCGAGATCGCCCTGGAGATTGTTCAACGTCTCGCGACAGGTGGGAATGTAATCCTCCGGCAGCGCCCGCGAATCGGTACGCGGGTAGGTGATCATCTTGTGCCGCTCGTACAACGCCTGCGCGATTTGCAGCGTGCGGCGGGCGGGCAGGCCGTAGCGGTTGTTCGCCTCGCGTTGCAGGGTCGTCAGATCGTAGAGGCGGGGAGCGGCCTGCGTGCTGGCTTTTTTCTCCTCGGTGACGCCGGCCAGCGGCTGGCCCTGGCAGGCGGCGAGCACGGCTTCGGCGAGCGCCTTGTCCCAGATGCGGTCGATGCGGTCGTGCTCGTCGTCCTCGGACTTTTTGAAATTCGGACGCTGGTACACGCCTTCGTAACTTCCCTTCGCGATTTCGAACTTCGCGGTGACGCGCCAGAAAGCGCGCGGTTTGAAATTCCGGATCTCCAGTTCGCGGGCATAGACGATGGCGAGCGTCGGCGTCTGCACCCGACCGACGGAGGCCACGTTGCCCGCTCGCGATCCGAACATGCGCTTCGTCAGTGCGCGCGTGCCGTTGATCCCGATGAGCCAGTCGCTCTCGCTGCGGCAGCGCGCGGCGTCGGCGAGCCCGGCCATCTGCGCGCCGTCGCGCAGATTCTTGAAGGCTTCCTGAATGCCGCCGGTGGTCATCGTCTGCATCCACGCGCGCTTCACGGGCAGTTTGCACTTCGTGAGCTGGTAAAGATAAGCGAAGATCAACTCGCCCTCGCGTCCGGCGTCACACGCGTTGATCACCTGGTCGACGTCTTTCCGGGCGAGAAGTTTTTTCAGGGCGTTGAACCGCTCCTTCGAATCCTCGATCGGTTTCAGGCCGAACTTGTCCGGGATGATGGGAAGTGTCTCCAGCCGCCAGAAGCCGTATTTCTTCTTGTCAATGTCCTCCGGCATCTCGAGTTCCACGAGATGGCCGAGCGCAAACGAGATGACGTATTCCTCATTTTCGTAGTGCTCGCCCTTCTTGGGGACTTTGCCGAGTGCCTTGGCCAAATCCGCCGCGACGGACGGTTTTTCGGCGATGATGAGAGACTTCATGTAGACGCGAGCCGTTACGCGCGTCGCGACGAAGTGCAAGAAATTGTTTTTTAGTAAAGCCGGCTAACGGTCGAGGAGTACAAATTCCTTGGCGCCATTTTCCCCGCGCATCACGAGCAGCGGACGATCGTGCAATTGCGCGAGCAGTTCCTCGTCGGAAATAATTTCGTACGCGGGCGTGGAGTGAGGCGTGGACGTGGTTGTTTCCGTCCGGGCCAGCGGATGTCGGAGTGAAACCAGCAAAGCGGCGGCTGCTCCCGCGGCCATCGCGAAGGTGAGGAAGGCGCGCCGCTGCCGCCGGCGCTGGCGCGCGAGACGGGCCGCTTGTTGTGCAAAGGTCGCAGCCGGACCTTCGAGCCACTCCCCGTGGAATGTCTCCGCCAGCAATTTTTCCCGCTCGTGCTCTTTTCTATTCATGATGGGAGAGGGCTGCGATCATCCGGCGGCGCAGTTCGGCGCGGGCGCGTGTCAGGCGCGATTCGGCGGCTTTTGGGGAAATCATGAGCTTCTCCGCCAGCGTGCGCACGTCGGTGCCGGAAAAGTATTTCGCCTCGAGCAGCGCCCGGTCATCGGGTTCGAGCGTGGCGAGAGCGGTGTCGAGTTGCTCCAGGAGCCGATGCTCTTTCGCGGCCGAGAAATCCGTGGCGGTGGGATCGGCATGGCTGCGCTGGAGCATTTGCCAGAAACTCCGCCGGCGCCGCCAGCAGTCATGCAGCGTCGAGCGGGCAACGACCCGGAGCCACCCCGCGAACATCGCTTCCGAATCGCATTCGCGAACGTGGCGCGCGAGCCGCAGGTAACTTTGCTGCAGCGCTTCACTCGCCAGATCGTGATCGCCGCGGGTGGCCGCGAGGAGCCGGCGAAAAATTTCGGGCCCGTGAACCCGGTGAAATTCCGTCCATGCCGCGTCATCGCCCCGCGCCATCGCCGCCGTCAGAACCCGCAGCGGCAGCTGCGACAATTCTTGCTCCATGCGTGCGATGGGCAGCGGGGTGGTGAGCAAGTTGACGGCTGCTTGGTTCACTTTTTTTCGCGCTCGGGGGGGACAGCAGGTGCGGTTACTGGCGTGGATTTCGGGTCCTTCGCACTGGCGCGTTTCACTTGGGAGAGGACTTTTCTGGTGATGTCGATCGCCTCGCTCGGCGAGCGGTGGCCGTCGGTCTGGCCGGAAACGAGCAGGATGGACGTCGCCGGGTGATACTTCAGGCGAAGGCCGTCCGCGGTATGCGCCGGGTTGAGCTCCCACGCGGCGCGAATGGCGCCAATGATATCGTCGATCGATTGATCGGCGAGATAAGGGGTGAGTTGAAACGACTCGAAATCGGACATGTACGCGGTGCCCGGCCCCACACTGCGCCGGCGGAGAATACAAACGACCGAGTTGGGTTCGACTCCGCCGGCCGGTTCCAGAACGAATTCGCGCGGAATTAAACGGCTCGAGACCTCGAGGAGCGTGACGAGCGTGATATTCCGCAGGGAAAACGGCGGGATCACCGCGGCGCGCAAATCCTCCTGGTCACTGGCGATGACATTGAAAGAAATGCCCTCGATCCTGGCTACGGCGGCAATGAACGAGGCCACTGGACCGCCGCTAAAATCGAGGCTGAACTTCCGTGGCTCCAGTCTTTCGAGATGCGCAATCTTCAAGCGCTGGGAAACGATATCGGGATGGTTGTCGCCGAGATGCAGCGACAGGGCCTCGAGGTCAAACCGGGCGTTCGCCAGTTCCCGGGATTCCCCGCGCGGATCGGCCGCGGAGACGTCCGCCTTCGTCTTCGCCTCCGCTGCCTTCACCTCTTTGGGTGAGGCCGAAGCGGGTTGCCCGAACAGAGGGGCAACCAGGAACAGGCCAAGCGCGACGCATCGGACGGGGAAAAGAATTTTGGTGAGGTGCATTTCAGAGAGAGATACGCACCCCATCGCCAAATCCTTCCGGAAATCCGCTAGCTCGCGGCGAGCTTCGGCGTTTCGGCCAGCGCGGCGTCGAACGCCTTCAGCATCGCGGCGATCGTCTCGTCGGTTTCGTCGCCCATGTTCGAAATGCGGAAGGTCTTTCCCTTCAGCTTTCCGTAGCCGCCATCGATGACGAGCTTGTGCTTCGACTTGAGCGTCTTGTTCAAGGCGCCGAGATCGATGTTCAGCGTGTTCACGAAGCAGTTCAGCGTGACCGAGCCGTAGCCCTCTTTCGGGAAGAGCGTGAAACCTTTCGCGCCGAGATGGTCGCGCACGGTCTTATTCAGGCGGGCGTGACGCGCATAACGCGCCTCGAAGCCCTCGGCCTTGATGTCCTCGAGCTTCGACTTCAGCGCGTAGATCAGCGAAATCACCGGCGTGCTCGGCGTCATGCCGTTCTCGTGGTTCTTCTGGAATTCCACGAAATCGAAATAGTAGCCGCGGTCCGGCAGCGTCGCCGCGCGATCGAGCGCGCGCTTCGAGGCCGAGATGAACGAAAGCCCGGGAGGCAGCGCGAGGGCTTTTTGCGAACCGGTGATCACGACGTCGATGCCGAGTTCATCCTTTTTGATGGGCAGCGCGCTGAACGAACTGACGGTGTCGACGATCGAGATGACGTCGGGAAATTCCCGGACCACCGCCATGATCGCCGGCAGGTCGCTCATGCAGCCGCACGAGGTCTCGTTGTGGATGAGAGTGATGGCGTCGTAGGCGCCGGTGGCGAGTTCGCGGCGCACCGCGGCCGGGTCGACCGGCTGGCCCCATTCGAACTTCAGCGCGGTGCTCTGCTTGCCGCAGCGCAGGGCGACGTCGTTCCACTTGTCGGCGAACGCTCCGTTCATGCAGCACAGCACCTTCTTTTTGACCAGGTTCCGGATCGCGCCCTCCATCGAGCCGAACGCGCTGCTCGTCGAAAGATACACGGGATCCTTCGTGTACATGAGCGCCTGGAGATCGGGCTGGATCGATTGATACAGCGCGACGAAGTCCGTGCTGCGATGCCCGATCATGGGCTGCGACATGGCGCGAAGCGTTTTTTCCGAGACGGCGATGGGACCGGGGATGAACAGTTTGTAGCTCATGGTGGTGCGCGTAGGCACCGCGAAAACAGTTTACGCATTGCGGGGCGTCAACCTTCATTCCGATTTAAACCTCAATGTCGCAGTCCTGGCTGAAGAAACAAACCACCGCGCTCGAGCTCTACACGACCGACGTGATCTACGGTCGGCGCGCCGGGGCGGGCGTGGGGATTTACGGGGCTTTCCTGCAGGCGTTGTCCTGGCTTTTTAACACGCTCGTCCAGGCTCGCCTGCGGCTTTATCAGTGGCGCATTTTTCACGACCAACCCCTTGGCTGCCTGGTGATCGTGGTCGGAAACCTCACGGTCGGCGGCACGGGAAAGACCCCGGTCGTGGAAAAATTCGCCCGTGCCCTGCGCGATCGGGGCCGGAAGGTCGCGATCCTCACGCGCGGCTACAAGAGCAAGGCGCCGCCGTTCTGGAAAAAATGGTGGTACATGCTCACGCACACCAACGAGCCGCCGCCGCGCATCGTCAGCGATGGCGAACACGTGCTGCTCAACAGCGAGGAGGCGGGCGACGAACCGTACATGCTCGCGCGCAACCTTCCCGGCATCGTTGTGCTCGTGGACAAAAACCGCGTGAAGTCCGGCGCCTACGCGATCAAGCGCTTCGGCTGCGACACCCTCGTGCTCGACGACGGGTTTCAATACCTCCCGCTCAAGGGCCGGCTCAACCTGCTCCTCATCGACAAGACCAATCCCTTTGGCAACGGCCACCTGCTGCCGCGCGGAATTCTCCGCGAGCCGATCAAGCACCTGAAACGCGCGAGCTATGTTTTCCTCACGAAGTCGAACGGCGTGCGCGACCTCGATCTCGAGGCGGTGATCAAGGCGCACAACCCCGAGGTCGACATCATCGAATGCGCGCACCAGCCGCAGTATCTCCAGCGCTTCGGCGCCGAAGGGGATGCCGCCGGCGCCCGGATGCCGCTGACGTTTCTCAAGGGCCGCCGGGTGTTCGCGTTCAGCGGCATCGCGACGCCCGAGAGCTTCGAGAAATTTCTGCGCGACCTCGGAGCACTGATCGTGGGACGCGAGCGGTTTCTCGACCACTACCGCTTTGCGGAAGAGGATCTCGCCACGCTCTTCGATCTCGCGCGCAGCGAAGGGGCGGAGTGCCTCGTCACGACGGAGAAGGACGCCGTGCGCATCGAGGAAGCGTTGAAATGTCCGCTCCCCATTTACTACCTGCGCCTGGAGATCGACATCATCCGCGGCGCGGCCGACTTCGATGAAGCCGTCGGCCGGATTTGTTTCCCGCAAACCGGCTCGCGGTCGCCGATGGGCCGGTAGGGCGGGAGGGGAGACAGTTTCGGGTTTAGAGTTTCGGGTTTCGGGTTGGATCGCCTCAGAATGTGAAATCTCGAACCCGAAACCCGAAACTCTAAACCCGAAACCTGCCCCGGCCGGGCCTAGTCCCGCCCTACCTTTCGCTTGCAGCTCCGGGCAGCTGCGGCGTTAGTTCCCGCTTCATGATCATCGATCCGCGCATCACGCAACTGGCCGACGGCCTTACCGGATTTTCGACCGCGCTGAAAAAGGGCGAGCGGGTATTCATCGACGCCTTCGACGTGCCCGACGCGATGGTGATTGCGCTCGTGCGATCGGCCCGCGCCCGCGGCGCCCATCCCTACGTGCAACTCCACCGCGCCCGCATCACCCGCGAACTCACGCTGGGCGCCGCCGAGGACCAGTACGCGCCGCATGCCGAGATCGAACTCGCGCGCATGCAGAAGATGGACGCCTACATCGCGCTGCGCGGTTCCGATAATATCTTCGAGGCGTCCGATGTGCCGTCCGACCGCGTGCAGCTGGTCTCGCGGTTGATGAAGCCCGTGCTCGATCACCGCGTGGGGAAAACCAAATGGGTCGTCCTGCGCTGGCCGACGTCCGCGATGGCCCAGCAGGCGGGAATGAGCACGGAATCGTTCGAGGATTTTTATTTCAAGGTCTGCACGCTCGACTACGCGCGCCTGACGCCCGGCATGAAGGCCCTCGCCGATCTCATGGCGAAGACCGACCGGGTGCATCTCAAGGGCCCGGGCACCGACCTGCAGTTTTCGATCAAGGGCATCGGCGCCCAGCCCTGCGGGGGACTCCGCAACATCCCGGACGGCGAGGTCTTCTCCTGCCCGGTGAAGGACAGCGTCGAGGGCTTCATCCAGTACAACGCGCCCACCGTCTATCTCGGCGCCTCGTTCGACAACATCCGGCTCGCCTTCAGCAAGGGCCGCATCGTCGAGGCGACGTCCAGCAACACGAAAAAACTGAACGAGATTCTCGATAGCGATCCCGGTGCGCGCTACATCGGGGAGTTCGCGCTGGGTTTCAACCCGCACATCCTTGAGCCGATGCGCGACATTCTCTTCGACGAAAAAATCGCCGGCTCGTTCCACTTCACGCCCGGCCAGGCCTACGAGGGCGTGGGCAACGGCAACAAGTCGCAGGTGCACTGGGACATGGTCTGCATCCAGCGTCCGGAATACGGGGGCGGCGAAGTCTGGTTCGACGGGAAGCTGATCCGCAAGGACGGCCTCTTCGTCCCGAAGTCGCTGCACAAGCTGAATCCCGAATATCTGCTGGGAGGAAAATAATCCCGTGCTGGCTGATTCCATTCTGTCATTCTGAGCGCAGCGAAGAATCCACTTCGACGATCGCAGCTCTGCACCGGAACAACCGCCCGCTGGATTCTTCGCTGCGCTCCGAATGACAAACCCAGAGTTTATCCAGGCATTGCCGAAGACGGAGACGCATCTCCACATCGAGGGCGCGCTTCCCTACGAGCTGTTGCATGCGTGGCAGCCCTCGAAATATCCGCAGACGCCCGCGTTTCACGCCCGGGATTTTCACTTCGAGACATTTTCCAAATTCGACGAAACGCTCCTCGGTCACGCGCTGCCCTGGTTCACCTCGGCGGAGCGCTATTACGAGTCGGCGCGCGCAACCTTCGCCAGACACGTGGCGCAAAACGTCCATTACGTGGAGACGAGTTTCCACCTGCCGGTCACCCAGTTCATCAACGTGTCCGGTCGCGAGATCATCGCCGCCATCCGCTCGGCGGTTCCACCCGGGCTGGAGGTGCGCATTTTCGCGGGGATGCTGCGAACGGACTACGCCGGTGCGATGCAGGCGGTGATCGACGACCTGGAAAACTGGGACGAACTCGCGGGCGTCGATTTGCACGGCCACGAGTCGGTGCCAACGCAGCTCTGGACCGCGGAAATCTGGGCGCGCCTCCGCGCCGCGGGGAAAATCACCAAGTGCCACGCGGGGGAGTTTGACGGCTCTTCCCGCGTGCGCGAAGCGATCGAGGCGCTGGGCGTCACGCGCGTGGAACACGGGATCCGCGCGATCGAGGACCATGCGGTGGTTGCACTC
Source organism: Opitutaceae bacterium (assembly GCA_036261745.1). Lineage (GTDB taxonomy): Bacteria > Verrucomicrobiota > Verrucomicrobiia > Opitutales > Opitutaceae > DATAKE01. Next base: position 13,880 of record DATAKE010000106.1, on the reverse strand, counting down.
GCGCGGGATCGCGACGTCACGTTCGACACCTGTCCGATCAGCAACGTGAAACTTCGCGTCGTCCCGTCGATCGCGGAGCACCCCCTCCGCCGGCTCATGCAGGCCGGCGTGCGCTGCACGGTGAGCACGGACGACCCGCTGATTTTTGGAAACGCCTTGATCGATGAATATGAGGCGCTCGCGGCCGAGGCCGGGTTCAACCCCGCGGAAATCGCGCAGCTTGCCCGCAACGGCTGGGAGATCGCCGATGTCCCCCTTGCGATCCGAAAAAAACAATCCGCTGAAATCGACCGGCTGCTTGGTGTCCATCTCAACGATTGACGATATCTCCGGGGTTCGTCGGTCATCGGAACCGCAACCACTCTACCGCTTGCGGAACGGCGGCTCCGGCGAAAATTGCGCCATGAAACTTTTGGCGATCCTCGTCTTCGTGCTCTCGCTCTCAGGCTGCGCTTCCAATCCGTGGAGCCGTCAGTTTGGGACCAAGGCAAAGATCGAACAGACCCTAGCCGGTAGGTTGCCCATCGGGTCCTCGCGCGAGGAAATTCTGGGCTTCTTCAAGGAACGGAACATCCACGTCATGGAATTGAAGCCGGGGTCGAAAAAGCCGGAGCATACTCTCACCGTCTGTTTCCCCGTGAGCTGGCTGATGGTTCCGCAGCAGAACGTCCTCATCTCCTTTCATCTCGGGCCGGATGGAAGATCGATCAAAATGATCGCGACCGAGGCAGATGCCGGCTTTCTCTAGTCGGCTGACATCGCGTCCGCTCACTTGAATTCATCCTATACTGTCCCTCCTGGCGTCGTATTGCCCACGCGCGCCGACAAGATTCTTTCCCGCGCCTTTCCCGAGCACAGCCGCGTGGCGTTTCAACGCGCCTTCGACGCCGGGCTCGTGCGCTTGCGCGGCAACCCCGTCAAACGCGACGCCTCGGTCGTGGGCGGGGACGTGATCGAGTTCGAGTTTCCCGATGTGAAACCCGCGGAGGTGCGCGCGGTGGACATTCCGCTCGACGTGATTTTCGAGGACAAGCACATGCTCGCGATCAACAAGCCGGCCGGAATGGTCGTGCATCCCGGCGTCGCGACGGGGGAGGACACGCTCGTGCACGCGCTTCTCTCGCACTGCGCCGGCTCGCTGAGTGGCATCGGCGGCGTCGAGCGGCCCGGCATCGTGCACCGGCTCGATCGCGAGACCTCGGGGATCATTCTGGTCGCGAAGAACGACGCCGCGCACCGCGCGCTTTCGGAGCAGTTCGCGGAGCGTTCGCTGCAAAAGGAATATTTCGCCCTCGTCGGCGGCGCGCCCGGCCTGCTCAGCGGTTCGATCCGAAAAAGCATCGGCCGCAACAAGCAGCACCGTCACAAAATGGCCGTGGTTGAGAGCGAGGACGGCGGCAAGGAAGCGCACACCGACTGGCAGGTGGTCGAGCGCTTCGGCGATCTTGCGACCTTGATTCGCTGCACGATTCACACCGGCCGCACCCATCAGATCCGCGTGCACATGAAGGCGCTGGGCAGCGTTATCCTCGGTGACGTGATCTACGGCTGGAAACCCGATTCGCGCCTGCCGAAACAGCCGGAGCGCGTGATGCTGCATGCGGAGCACCTCGTGTTCACGCATCCGAAATCCGGCAAGGAACTGGATCTGCGCGCCCCGCTGCCGAAGGACTTCGAGGCGCAGCTCACGCAGCTGCGCAAGATGGCCAAGGCCGCCGCGAAAGCGAAAAAGCTGATCGCGACCCCGGTGAAGCCGCGCAAAAAACCCGGCCCGCCCGCCGCGCACATTCACGAGTCCCGGAAGTAACCGAGCAAAGCTTCCCCCTTTGGTGCTGTCATTCTGAGCGCAGCGAAGAATCCACTTGGACTCACGCCGCACGACGCGCTTCGAATCCCCCATTGGATTCTTCGCTGCGCTCAGAATGACAAACGAGAGCAGATGCCACGGGTAGTTTCATTTCTCCCCGAGCGCCTCGGCGGCGAGGCCGTAGCGGAGATTGTAGAGCGAATTTCGAAAGGCGCTGAAGCCGCCCACCTCCGCGAGGGCGATCACAGTGGCAAGCGCGGCGGGAAACACATCCGCACGGGCTGGCGGCAATCCGGCGATTTGCTTCCGCTCCGCCAGCCCCAGCGCGCCGAGCCAGGACAACATTTCGCGCAGCTCAACGACGGTGATCGTCGGCGTTGTCTGGTCGAGCATCAGACCCGCGCGCGCAGCAAGGACGGTGCGCACCGTCGTCAGCGTGCCGCCGGTGCCGACGGCCTCAGCGCCCGCCGGCAGCGAAAACGTGAATCCGGACCGGACCATCGTGTCGCGGGTGTGGAGTCTGATCGCCTCGGAGGCGTCATTCGTGAAAGCGACCCTCGCGTCGGGCACGAATTTTTCCGTGAGCCGCACGCAACCGAGGGGAAGGCTGGCAACCTGCTGGATGCGACGCGCGCGAAAGGCCAGGCATTCGAGGCTCCCGCCGCCCAGATCGAAGACGTAAAAATCGCGGAGCGACGCCAGTGCGGGATCGCAGGTCAGTCCGCCACCGATGAGGTTTGCCTCTTCCTCGCCGGAGAGGATGCGGATGTCGTGGCCTGTCGCGGCCCGGACGCGGTTGCGAAATTCCATGCCGTTTTGCGCGTCACGCACCGCGCTTGTGGCGACGAGAATCGTTTTCGCGGGATGAAACGAAACAGCGTCCGCGAGAAGAGCCGCGACCGCCGCGACACCGCGCGCCATCCCTTCTTCGCCGAGTTGCGGTGCGCTGTGGCTGATGCCCGCGCTGATGCGCGCGTCGATGGTGCGATACTTCAGCGCCTGGACGCTGCCGTCAGCGGCACGAGTCGCGACCAGGACTTTGATCGAGTTGCTGCCGATATCGATGACGGCGACGGGAGGAGCTTGAACCACAGAGACACAGAGGACACAGAGGCTGACCGCTTCAAGTTTCCTCTGTGACCTCCGTGCCTCTGTGGTTCACAAAACGAAATCGACCGGAGCGATGAGGAGAACGAATTCACCCTTGAGGCTCATCTTGGCGAGGCGGGCCTGGACCTCGGCGGCAGGGCCAACCACGAAGGTTTCGTGGAGCTTGGTTACTTCCTTCGCGACGCAGATCACGCGGGTGCCGCCGAGCGTGGCGACGATTTCGTCGACCGCTTTGTCGATGCGGTGGCAGCTTTCGAAGAGCGCGAGGGTGTAGTCGAAGTCGCGGTATTTTTCGAAGAACGAGATGCGGGCCGCGCTTTTCGCTGGAAGGAATCCGACGTACAGGAACCCGTTCGTCGGCAATCCGCTCGCGCTCAGCACGGCGGTGAGCGCGCTCGCTCCGGGGATGGGAACGACCGGCAATCCGCGCCGTCGGCAGGCCCGCACGAGGCGGAAACCCGGATCGCTCAGCGCCGGCGTGCCGGCATCGCTGACCACGGCGACCGATTTTCCGGTCGCGAGGATTTCCACGAGCCGCTCGGCGGCTTCGGTTTCGTTGTGCTCGTGATAGGAGACCAGCTCCCGGCGCAGGCCGAAACGCGTCAGCATGGCGCCGGTGGTGCGGGTGTCCTCGCAGGCCACGAGATCGACGGCGCCCAGGATGGCGCGAGCTCGCTCGGTGAGGTCGGTGAGATTTCCGATCGGGGTCGCGACCACGTAGAGATGTCCCGGCTGCGGCGTGAGCGAGGGATTGGCGGTGGTGGCGGCCGGTTCGGTCATTTCGGGATAAAAAAAATCCGGCGGAACGCCGGATTTTCGAAGAGCAGTGGAGGTCGGATCAGCGACCGGAGCCAGGGGTGGTTCCCATGCCGGGGATTTGTCCCTCCCAGTTGGCGGGCCGGCTCCACGGGATCGACGTGTCCTTTTGCGAGTTCATCGTGCATCCGCCGAAGATCGCGCCGAAAGCGAGGAGCAGGAGAGCAACGAGGGGCTTCTTGAGAGTTTTCATTCTGGAGAGGGTTAATAGGACTAAAAATCTTCGTTCTGCAAGACGGCAGGCGAGGGCTCATGTTCCGGGTTTCGCGCCTCCTTCCGGTTGAAGCTGTAGGAGCGGCTTTACGCCGCGATGGAAACTCGGACGGATCCGCTCGGTCGCGGGGTAAAGCCGCTCCTACAACGTGCTCAGGTGGAACGGTAGGTGGAGGCGAACCACGGGGTGCGCACCCGCTTCTTGATGCCAGTGCCCTTGTTGGCGGAAAGGTGCTCGAGGATTTTAAAGACGAGTTCGATCTGCTCCGTCGCACCGACTTGCCCCGCGATTTTCTCGACGCTGAACGACTCCCCGGGGGCGGCTTTGAGCGCGGCGGCGAGTTTGAGTTTGAGCGCGATGACAGCGCCCGCGGCTTTCTTGCCCGCTTCGACTCCCGGCTGGTGGTAGGCGTTGATGCCGATCAGCGAGGCGTAGAGGCCGACCACGCGTTCATAAAGTGCGATTAACATGCCGACCGTGCGGGGCGAGACGTCGGGCAGCGTGATGGTGATCGAGTGACGATCCTTTTCACTGAGGGCATCGCGCGTGCCGAGGTAGAAGCCCTGGAGATAGTCGCCCGTCGTGATGCCGGGTTCGACTTCGAGGGAGGTCTTCGCATCGCGGTCCTTGAGGACCTCGATGAAGGTGATGAAGAAATTGTTCACGCCGTCGCGGAGCTGTTGCACGTAGGCGTGCTGGTCGGTCGAACCCTTGTTGCCGTAGACGGCGATGCCCTGGTTGACGATCTTGCCCTTGAGATCGTGCTCTTTGCCGAGCGATTCCATCACGAGCTGCTGGAGATAACGCGAGAAGAGCAGCAGCCGGTCCTTGTAGGGGAGCACGACCATGTCCTTCTGCCCGCGCCCGCCGGTCGAGAAATGCCACATCAACGCGAGCAGCGCCGCGGGGTTTTGCGCGGTGACAGGCTGGCGCGTGACGGCGTCCATCGCCGCGGCGCCGTCGAGCATCGCCTGGATGTCGATCCCTTGGAGCGCAGCCGGGAGCAAACCCACCGCGCTGAGTTCGGAGGTGCGGCCGCCGACCCAATCCCACATGGGGAAACGCGCGAGCCAGCCTTCGTTGGTCGCGGTTTGATCGAGCTTCGAACCAGGGCCAGTGACGGCGACAAACTGTTTCGCGTGCTCGAGCCCCGCGGCCTTGAAGGCGGCGATGGCTTCGAGCTGGCCGTTGCGCGTTTCCGCGGTGCCGCCGGATTTCGAAATCACGACGACGAGAGTTTTGGCGAGCTGCCCGCGCAATCCGGCGAGCACGTAGTCGATGCCGTCGGGATCGGTGTTGTCGAAAAACGAGACGGCGAGCTTGTCCTTGCGCGGCTGACCGAGCGCGTGACTGACGAACTGCGGACCGAGTGCCGAGCCGCCGATGCCGATCACGAGGAGGTTTTTGAATTTTCCCTTCGGTCCGGCAATTGCACCGGAGTGAACTTTCGCCGTGAAGTCCTTGATCGCCGCGAGCGTGTCGGAAATTTCCTGCGTGAGTCCCGGATTCGGCGCGAGCTGCGGGGCGCGGAGCCAGTAATGGCCGACCATGCGTTTCTCGTCGGGATTCGCGATTGCGCCTTTCTCGAGGGCGTCCATGTCGGCGAAAGCCTGCGCCATCTGCGGCGCCATCGTGGCGAGGAATTCATCCGGAAACGGAATCCGGCTGACGTCGAGGGAAAGACCGAGGTCTTCGTTGTGGTAGAAGTGAGTTTTAAAGCGCGACCAGATCATGGGAGAGGGGAGAGGCGGATTCTTAACCACGGATTACGCAGATGAGCACGGATAATTTTCGGAATACGCCATGCACCCGGCCTCCCGATCGATCAGCTTCGAATCGCCTTAGTCTGTCATTCTGAGCGGAGCGAAGAATCCAATGGGACATTCGCACGCTTGAAAGGCTTCGGAGCTCTTACTGGATTTTTCGCTCCGCTCAGAATGACAGGGGCTTTGAACACCCGCCTTACTTCGCTGCCAGCGGCGTGCCGTCGAGCCGGGTGTCCGGGTTCAGTTCGAGCCGCAAATAATCGTAGACGACGCCGCTGGTGAGTTCGCCGGCCGGGACCGTGAGCTTGATTTCGTTTGCGCCCGCTTTCAGCAGGGCGGCGTCGAACTTCAGCGTCTGTTCCTGCCACACGCTCTTGTTGGTGTTGTAGCGCAGCGCGTTGGTGCTTGAGGGACGAATGGAGCCGGCGGCCTCACCGTTGACGGCGATGGCGAGTTGATTGGTGTCGGCGCCAGCGAGGGCAATCCGCAGCGCGGCGTAACCTTGCGACGCTTTGTCGAGGTTGAACTTGATCGTCCAGGTGCATTCCTCCCCGCGACCGTAAATGCGCCACGGGCCGCTGGTGTTGGTCTGCGGGTATTCGGCCAGTGACTCGGCCTTCATCCAGCCGAAGCGCTGGTGGGCGGGATCCTTCGCCTCGGGATTGAGCCAGGCCTGCGACGCGCTGCGCGGCGTATGCTGGAAAAACCAGTCCTTTCGATAATCGCTTTTGCCGACCGTGTACGTGACATCGTTTGGAAACAGCAGCGGGTAACGCAGGCCCCAGCCCCAGAGCCAGTAGTTCGCGCCGTCGCCCTTGAAAAATTTTCCGCCGGTACGATCCGGAAAGCCGATCTCCCACACCTGTTTTCCGTGGCGCAGCGGTTTCCACTCGAGATTCCCGAGGTCGACCGACTTGCCGGCTTCGACCGTGATATCCGCTCGCGCAAATTCGCCGAGCACGCCGTCGGCAAACGCATGCAGCGTGTATTTCCCGGGACGCACGTTGGTGATCGTGAACTTTCCGTTTTCGGCCCCGTCGTTCCAGAACTGGTAATTCTTGGCGTCGTGCGCCCAGTCCATCGAGCGGCGCGGAAAACCGAATCCACCACGGCGGCCGCCCGGTCCTGCTCCGGGACCGGGTCCGGTGCGCGGCGCAGCGCCACTGGCAACCGCAGCGCCCGTCGATGTTGGTTCGACTGCGGTCTCAGCAGAAGGAGCGGGCCGAGGAGTCGGCGGCGTCGCAGGCGCAGGGGCCGGAGTCGAGGCGTTGCCACCGCTGTCGATCACGATGGGATGCGGGTACGCGAGACCGACCGTGAGATTGGGCAGCTTGCGCGAGGGCGCCTGCGGGTCTCTGAGCACGATCCGGCCGGTGACATTGCCGCGCTCGTTTTTGTGCGGGTAATCGACGCCACTGACCCAGTCGTAAGGCCATTTTGCCTTTTCCTTTTTGGCCTGGGCGAGCGCGTCCTGCCACAAGGTGGTCGCGTTGTCCTTCCACGCGGTGGGCACGGTGGGATTGCCCGCGGTCGCAGCGAGCGTGACGAGGTCGGCTTCCGACGGGGTTTTGAAACGGTCGAGCGAGTTCACGTAAATGAACATCGGGCCGATCACCTTGCTCCACTTTTCACCGGCGGCGATGTTGGCCGACGCGCCGCCGCCGTAGTGTGTGCCGCGCCAGTAGTTCAAAATGATCGGGTCGGGGTTTTCGTTGTCGCCGAAATGACAGACGAGCTCCTGCTTCGAGGCGCCGCCGCTGAGATACTCGATGGTCGGGTTGATGAACCAGATGCCGACGCGGTTCTGCGTGCTCGACCAGCCGTACGCCGGGATTTTGTACTGTACGGCAGTGTAGCTGTATTTGTGCTCCACCGAATTTTTATACACGCCCTTGCTCATGATGCGCTGTTCCTTCGCGTGGACGACCACGCCAGTGCCCCAATCCGTCGGCGCGCATTGCAGCATGTTGCGATCGGCATCGACCGAGATCCAGTCGAAGGTCTGGTTGAGCTTCGTGATGTAGCGGCTCTCGGGCATGGCTAGCGGCCCGTAGGATTCCGGATGGGAGAAAACCGCGTAGGCATACACGCCACTCTCGCCGCGGCCGAGGGCGTAGCGGACCTCGAGATCGCAATTGATCGTGCCGTACGCCGGAGCGCCCGGCGAACCGGGCGTGAGACCGGCCGCCGGGTCGCCCTTGGTGACACCCTTGATGGAAACCTCGGCCCGCTCGCCGCCGTTTTTCGCCGGATCGATCGTGATGCTCTGCGACAACCCGCCGACCTTCGCCGCCGCGGAGGGATCCTGCTCCCAGTAACCCGCGCGCCCCTGGTCGTGTCCCATGGTATCGATGCCCTTAAAGAGGAGCTTCTCGAGATCGCCGTTCCGCTTGTTGATGTGCGCGGTGACGATGCCGTTGTCCAAAATCCACATCGCGCCCTCGTCCTTCACCGTCACGGGAGCGGTGGCTTTGAGCTTCGCGACCACCGGCGCACCGGCGGCCCGGAGCGAAGGCAGGCTCGCACCCACCGCGAGCCCGGCGAAAACGAAAACAGGAAACCGAAGAGAGCGGAACAGGGCGGGGCAGATCATGGCAGCAACGCCGCACGACGCTGCCGAACGGGAAAGGCTGCGGTTTAATTGGCGAGCCACCGAATCGCTGGCTGCGACCAAGCGTTCGTCCATGCGCCCTTCCGGCTTGTGAAGAAGAACCGGATTCAGCCGCGTAGCCGAGGTCGTCTGTCCTGTTTGAAATGAAGGATGCGACGGATCGTTATAACCGCACTCGTTGCGTCCCAGATGAAATAGATTACGTAAGGAAATCGCCTCGTGGCAGCCAGCCGGTAAGGGCCGACGCGCTTGCGGAAAATCTGCGGTGAATTGGCGATTCCCTCCAGTTTCGCTTCGACGCTTTGGACGAACGCAAAGCCGAGCCCGGGCGCGCGCTTTTCATACCAAACGAAATTATCGCGGAGATCGTCCTCCGCTTGGGGTGCAACAATCAGCCGCAAGCTCACGGCTTGCGAAGTAGCCGGGCCTTCACTTCCGGCCAAGACGCGCCTTCAGTCGGGTTCGCCTGATAACGCGCTTCGTCTTCCGCCAGGATTTGCCGATGCCAGTCAGGGATGGACAACCGGTCTTCATTCGCCGCGATTTCGTCCCAAAGTTCTTCCGCGAGCTGAAGTTTTTCCGTCGGGGTGAGACGGCTGATCTCAGTGGCGAGCGCGGGATTCATGAGCGAAACCGTGGTTAGATTTCCTCGGCCTGGCAAGGTAGGCGTGTGTCATCGGTGACTCAACGACCTCACAAAGGTATACCAGCTTTCAAATAAACCGTCCCGGTCGGATGTTTAACTAGCATCGTTGCGGCTTTGTGAAGAGTTGGTTCTGAGATATCGGGATGTTTTCCTTTTGTCGGATGACTGGTGGCTTTTGAACACCCGATCCAAATTTGTTTCAGCTCCGCATATTCGCTGCTGCCCAGAATTATGGGCTTTCCGCCATCAAAGCATTGGATTGTCACTGCATCAGAATCTTTGGAGTGCTCAACACCGACGAATTCAATCAGCCAGCACATCGCGGTATGATGGCCCTCTCACGTTGCATGAAAAACGCATTCCAGATAACCGTGCTTCTCGGGATCGCTTTCCACCTGCTTTTGCAGTTCGCGTATGACGCGCCTGCTTGCCAATGCCGCATAGAAACGCGTCCGAATGTGCTGATTTAGCCAATAGGTTTGTTCTTCTTTTGGTAGGAGCGGTGATTTCTTGGGCTACAGGAGTGAAGCCAGTCCTCCCTCTCAGCCCAAATCCTTATCCGTCACCGCACCCTCTGACGCGCTCGTGACGTGGCTCGCGTATTTGGCGAGGACGCCGCGGGTTTCCTTCGGCTTGAAGGGTGCTTTCGCTTTCTTGCGGGCGGCGATTTCCTTCGCGGGGACGGCGAGCGTGAGTTCGTTTTTCACGGCGTCGATCGTGATGGTGTCGCCGTTCTTGATCAGGCCGATCGGGCCGCCCTTCGCGGCTTCGGGCGTGATGTGGCCCACGACAAATCCGTGGCTGCCGCCGGAGAAGCGGCCGTCGGTGATGAGCGCGACGTCCTTGCCGAGCCCGCGGCCCATGATCGCGCTGGTGGGTGAAAGCATTTCGCGCATGCCGGGGCCGCCGACGGGGCCTTCGTTGCGGATGACGACGACGTGGCCGGCCTTGACCTTGCCGGCGAGGATCGCGTCGAGCGCTTTCTCTTCGCCTTCGAACACGATCGCCTTGCCGGTGAAGAGGAGACCTTCTTTGCCGGAGATTTTTGCGACCGAGCCGGTGGGGGCGAGGTTGCCGTAGAGAATGCGGAGATGGCTGTCGGCCTTGATCGGATTCGAGAGCGGGCGGACCACGTCCTGATTGGCCGGGTAGGGCGCGACGTTCTTCAAATTTTCCGCGAGGGTTTTGCCCGTGACGGTCATGCAGTCGCCGTGGAGCAGGCCGGCATCGAGGAGCGTCTTCATCAACGGCGGGAGTCCGCCAATGCGCGAGAGATGCGCCATGCTGTATTTGCCGGAAGGCTTGAGGTCGGCGAGGACGGGGACGTTTTTGCCGACGCGCGTGAAGTCATCGATGCTCAGCTTCACGTTGGCCGAGTGCGCGATCGCGAGAAGGTGGAGCACGGCGTTCGTCGAGCCGGCGAGGGCGATCGTGACCGTGATGGCGTTCTCGAACGCCTTTTTCGTCATGATGTCGCGGGGCTTGATCCCGGCCTTGAGCAACGCGTACGCGGCTTCGCCGGCGCGGCGGCAGTCTTCCTTTTTGTCGGTGCTGATTGCGAGCTGCGCGGAGGAGTTCGGCAGCGACATCCCGAGTGCCTCGATGGCGGAAGCCATGGTGTTGGCCGTGTACATGCCGCCGCAGGAGCCGGGACCGGGGATCGAACAGGCTTCGATTTTGGCGAGACCGGCGTCGTCGACCTTGCCGGCGGCGTGCTGGCCGATGGCTTCGTAAACCGAGACGACGTCGCATTCTTTTTTCGAATCGGGATGGATGCCGGGGAGAATCGTGCCGCCGTAAACAAAGACGCTCGGGCGGTTGAGCCGCGCCATGGCCATCACGCAGGCCGGCATGTTTTTGTCGCAGCCGCCGATCGCGACCACGGCGTCGAAGCCCTCGGCGCCGGTGACTGTCTCGATCGAGTCGGCGATCACCTCGCGGGACACGAGCGAGTAACGCATGCCGGGCGTGCCCATCGAGATGCCGTCGGAAACGGTGATCGTGCCGAAGATGACCGCCTTGCCACCGGCGGCGTTGGCACCGGCCTCGGCTTCGCGGGCGAGCTGGTCGATGTGCATGTTGCAGGGCGTGACCATGCTCCAGGTGGAGGCGATGCCGATGACGGGCTTCTTAAAATCATCTTCCGTGAAACCGACCGGTCGAAGCATCGAGCGCGCCCCGGCGCGGCTGGGGCCATCGTTCACGATGGAGGAGAATTGACGCATGGAGTCGGGTTTCGGGGCGCTCATGAATGGATTGAGAGAAAGAGAGGAAGAGGGGAGAAGGGGAAGAAAGGGATCGAACGGGAAAGTCGGGCGCGCAGCAGACCAAACGCTCCGGGGTCGGGCAAGCGCGTTTGCGGCCGGACCCCGCCAGTCGCACGCGCGGGGCAACGTTACAGGGCTCCTCCCGATTCGCCGTCCCTTGAATCGCCACACCCGCTTTCGGAGAGTGTCACTTAATAAGTGACATGTTGGTTTCGTCCTCCGGCGGCGGGCGCGATACATGCCACCTATCAGGCGCGTCTTCAAATTCGCCTGTCATTCTGAGCGCCGCGAAGAATCCAATGGCGCGTCAAGCGTAGCAGCCGAGGTGACGAGGCTGACCGAAGTACAACCAAGCCTCGTCACCTCGGCTGCTACGATGCGACCGGGATTCTTCGCGGCGCTCAGAATGAAACCAGGGAGACAAAGCCGTTTTTGACGACATGCCCTAAGTGACAGGTTCGGAATGACGGCGGCGGGGGTGGAAGTTCGGGGTTGCGTGGGCGAAGGCGCGGCGCATTCACTCGTCGGACTTTACCCGCATGGCGTTCAATCTGAAAAAAGTGCTGAAGGCATTGCTGCTTTCCTCCAACCAGCCGCTGGGGATCAAGGACATCCAGGCGGCATTCACGCGCTTTCACGAAGCCGCGCTGCTCAAGCCGGTGACGGACGAGGTCCCCGCAGGCGAGGAGCAGAAACCGGCTGATTCCCAAGCGGCTGGCGCGGTGGCGGTGACGACGCAGATTCCCGTCGCCGAGCCTGTGGAGGAGATCGCGGAAGCGCCGCAGGACCCCGAGCTTTACGAGGACGTGCCTTCGCTGATCACGGCGACCCAGATTCGCGAGGTGATCGACGAGATTTCCGCGGAGCTGCGCGCGGCGGACGACGGGCTGTTGCTCATCGAAGGTTCGAACGGCTACCGGCTCGTGACACATCCGCGTTTCGCCCGCTGGGTGCGCATTCTGCGCGCCGAGCCGCCGCCGGTTAAACTCAGCCAGTCGTCCATCGAGACTCTCGCGGTCGTGGCGTACCGCCAGCCGGTCACGCGCGGAGAGATCGAGACGATTCGCGGGGTGTCGGCTGAAGCGGGCATCAACAAACTGCTCGAGCGCGAGTTGATCTACATCGTAGGTCGCGCGGATCTTCCGGGCCGGCCGATTCAGTATGGGACGACGGATCAGTTCCTCGAATTTGTCGGCGTGAAGTCGATCGACGAGCTGCCGGCGTCGGACGTGCTGTCGTCGCGCCAGATCGACGAGTGGCTGAAAAATTCTTCGACAGCGCACAAGCCGACCGACACCGACATGGGCCTCTCCGACGAGCAGCTGCCGTTGGAAGGCGCTGGCTCCCCCTCGGGCGCCCCGGAAACTTCTGCGCAAACCTGACCATGGACCTCGGCCCGATTCGCGAAAAGATCGACCAGCTCGATCACCAATTGGTTGAGCTGCTCAACCAGCGCCTCGCACTTGCCGCCGAGATCGGCAAGGTAAAGCGCAGCCAGGGCGGGCAAATCTACGTTGCCGAGCGTGAGGATGCCGTGATGCGAAAAGTCAGCGGCCAGAACAAAGGTCCGATCAAGAACGAGGCGCTGCACGCGATCTATCGCGAGATCATGTCGGCCGCGATCGCGCTGGAGAAGCCGCTGCTCATCGCGTATCTCGGGCCGGAAGCGACCAACACGCATGCGGCCGCGATGAAGAAATTCGGCGCGAGCGTGAATTATCACGCGATGGCGACGGTGAGCGATATTTTCACCGCGGTGGAGAAGGGCGAGGCCGACTACGCCGTGATCCCGATCGAGAATTCCACCGAAGGCTCGGTGCGCGAGGCATTGGACAGCTTTGTGGAGAGCGATCTGAAAATCGTCGCGCAGATCTACCTCGAGATCACACACGCGCTGATTTCGGCGACGCCGCTCGAGAAGATCGAAAAAGTTTTGTCGAAGGATCAGGCGCTGGGGCAATGCCGTCACTGGCTGCAACGTCACCTGCCGCATGCGCAGCTGGTGGACGCGTCCAGTACTTCGCGCGCGGTGCAGATCGCGAAGGTGGAGCCGGGTGTCGCCGCGGTGGCGAGCGAACTGGCGGCGGAATTCTACGGCGTGCCGGTGCTCGCAAAAAGCATCCAGGACAAGGCGGACAACACCACGCGCTTCTTTGTGCTTGGCCGGAAACCCTCGGGCGCGGTGGGCGGCGGCAAGGATGTCACGAGCTTGATCGTGTCGCTTGGCGACGAAGCCGCGTCGCATTCGGGCTCGCTGCTGAAGATGCTCAACCCGCTGGCGAGCCGGGGCATCAATCTTTCGAAGATCGAGTCGCGTCCGAGCAAAAAGCGTCCGTGGGATTATTATTTCTTCCTCGATGTGACCGGGCACTTCGACGACGCGCCGATGAAAGAGGCTTTGGCTGAACTCCGGAAATTCTGCCCGATGGTGAAGTGGCTCGGGAGTTATCCGGCGGTGAGCTGAGGCTCGTGCTCACGCTAACGCTGTTGAACGTTGAAGGGTGAAAGTTGAAAGACCGATCTACGGGCGCAGCGCGAACTCCCGTCTTTCAACCTTCAACTTTCACCTTTCAACTGCCTGAGTCCGACTGAGAGCTGAGAGTCTAGAGTTGAGAGCGGCGGCCAACGTCGGCTGGTTTCACA